>CAJUEX010000011.1 GCA_910585715.1 uncultured Lachnospiraceae bacterium | reverse complement strand
GCATTGCCGGCAAAGAGATGGACGGTAATGTTGAAGTTACTAAGTTCACTATGGAACGATAATTTCCCGTTTGTCGGGAAAAATCAAGCCAGAAAAACGATATGAAACTGAATATTGTTTACCTTTAGGTAGCGATTATCTTAACAGACAATCAGCTGCCTTTTTTATTTCAGCAACTACCAAAACAACAAAGAAAGAGTGAGGTATCAAAATGATTGAAAGCAAAAATGACACAAGCAGAAACTTAGAAAAAGCATTGCAGGCACTGTAGCTTACGACAGCCAACAGGGAAAGTTACACTGTCTCCGCTCCGGTCGGCGCAGAGCCGATGTCCGCCGGACATCGTGCGCCCTACTACTGTATCAGCAGGAGCGTCCTTGTCAGCGAGTTTGAAGTGCAGATCTACCGTCCCAAATACCATGAGGATTTAGTCCACAGCAAAATCACAGCTTGCGAGAATGTTAAAAGCGTCACTCCCCAACGAATGGAGTTATGAACTTGCGGAGGAAGTTGTGAGGGATTACGTTCAGCGGAAAGCAGAGATACAGTCCTTGCAAGCCGAGTGTAACAGTATCGGCAAGAAACAGACCAACACCACAGGGCGATTAACGCCCTGTTTGCAAAAGAAGATTGATAAAACGATCTATTAAGTCAAAGCGCATTTTTCTGATATCAGTACCCAGAGCGTAGAGGATAAGCTAAAGCGTGTCATCCTCCATGACTTAGAGCATGTGAAACAGGACAGACTAAGAAAAAGTGATGAAAAATGAAGAATACGTCCTTGACAAGTAGCAACAGGCATATCCGCCCTGCCCTCAGGTACGGATATGCCTGCTCCTACATCCCGCCTCCAACACCTTTCCAAATAACCATCACATATTCAGAAAAGCCTGCTGAGCCTGCAATTCCTTTGGTATTTCAATACCGGAATTTTCCAGTCTCTTTAAAATATTGGAAAGCCGATGGTTTTCCTGCGCTCTTTTAACCTGCCATTTTTCCATAATTTCCCCATATAGAGGATTGCTCTTCAACTGCTCCCTGACAGCCTGTGGGAAAGGACAGTAAGTAAATAAAATTCTCCTTGCCACCTTATTCATACGGGGAGAGCCTTTTCCTTCGTAAATCACCCAGATAAGATAGTCATTTATAAACATTTCCTTAAAGCTGTTGCGGGCTTTTGTAAGGGCAGTTTTAACCTTTTCCTTGGCATCCGGAGACAATTCGCTGTTTTTACGGTAAAACTGTACATAATCGAAATACTCGCTGGTAAGGGAAGGGTCTGACAAATCGTTCCATCTTGCGCCCTGGGTGCGGCGGCAGATTTCCCACCGGTATTCTCCGGTAATGCGTAAAAGAAGCAGCAGCAGTTCTTCCTGACAAAAAGTAGGAAGGATATAGCAGGCAGGAGTACTTCTGGACTTGCCTTCCAATTCCTGCCACATAACGCCGCGGTTTCCGATGTTTGGCATTAAAATAACGTCCGGAAGGATTTTTCTTTTGATATTTTCCTTAGGAATAGGAAGGGAAGCATCATAAAACAGAGCATCCCGATAAAAGGCAGAATAATCGAATTTCTGTATTTGTATAAGGGAAGCTGCTATTTTTTCCGGAGTTGCCAAAATGGATTCTAAGGAAGAAAGCACAGTATGCTCGGAAAAGACCGGTGTAAAGGTAGCAATTCTTCCGGAGGTCATCTTATTGGCAAGTGTAAACATATTTTTTATTTCAAACAAAACCTTTTCGTTTGTATCAGCTAACATTTCTTTTTCCTTGTTAGCATCAATTCTGCCTGAAGTTTTCATTTCATGGACATAGCCGGCATAATCCACATCGAATTCATTTCGGCGGGGCTCTTTATTGCCCTGTTTAATTTCATTGAGCCAGTCAAATATAGTATATACATGGTATTTCTTGTTTCCTGTATAAGAATCTGCGATGGAATATAGGTAAGCGGCATTTTCAGCACCAGCCAGTTCTTCGTCCACATATCCGAACTTCAGGAACATTTTCAATATGGTAGGGATGTTCTTATCGTTGGTGCTTGCCTGAAATGCCATAGTGTATATTTCATAAAACAGAGAAGTGATTTCCCTGCGTAGTGTCCGCAGCTCATCGGTACTTGCGCTTTTATCCACATGCTTTTTGTAAGCGGAAATAGCCCGTTTAAAGGAAAGGCTTGTTTCTTCGCTGCATTTGGCATATGTCAGAATCGTATCCAGAGAATTTTCAAGGGAAGAACCATTTAAGGAGGCAGAGGATGTAACGCCCGATGCCAGTTCGTCTTCAATGCCGGCAAGGGTCTCCTTATATTCCTGTACCCGTTTCTGGTAAAGCTCCTTATTAAAGGAAGGAATGCTTTCAATATGAATCAGGATTGTGGAAATGGCAGCGGATAAGGAAATCGTATCGATGCCGTCACGCATAATCCGGAATAAAAGATTTGTATACAAGTCAAATAAATCCATTCCGTTTTTATTCATTAAAAGAAATGCCAGTTCTGAACGGTATTCTACCATTTCACTGCAGGCCTTCAAGACCTTGTGGAAATCTTCACAAAAACGTAGGAGATATCCGGTATTCAAATTAGGATATTGAAAAAAGGCATTGGCGGCAGGACCGGAAAGCATATCTGTGGATTCTTCATAATAAACCCCAAGCCAGTCAGGGATATCATCCTCCGCATGGAAAGCTTCCACCTCTAAAAGTCCGGGAAGAGCTTTTACAGGCACGGCATATTTATTACAAAGCTTCTTATATTCTTCATAGCTTTCAGATAAATAGGAATACATATTATTGCATTCATATTGGAAAAAGACTTCTTCATCCAAAGCAGAACAGATTTGCTTTACAGAGCTTCTTAAAAGTGCGGTAGTCAGCGCTTCATTTTCTGCTAAAAAAGCAGGAAGCTCCATTTGAGATTTAAAGATGTGGGTGGAGAGAACCGTGTCTTCCGTTGCAACATAAGTGCAGCTATGGGTCATTTTCTGTAAGTCCACGGCACCCAGCACATCGTCCTTTTCCAAAGCGATTTCTCCGCATGCACATATCATTTTCACCGCTCCGCTGACAATTCGGCTTACAGTAGTGACTGCTGCCCCCTCTTTGTAAATAATAGTCCCTTTTTTAATTGAAATATTAGCCATAATCATTCCTCTATTCCTTGTAGGTTTTGTTCTTTGGCACGTTCGTATGTAAAGAACAAATATAGTATATCATACTCCGAAAAAAAAATCTCAAAAATATTGAGTATAATATTGGTTTTTGCTGTACTTTTTATAATTTTATGCTAAAATAGGTAGAAAGTGATTGTAGTGTCAGTTTTATAATATGATGTTTTTTAAAAGGCTTTGGGAGGGAATGACATGGATAACATAAAGGAAAGCAGAGAAGAGATTATTGATAAATTTAAGCCCACTATCGAATATCTGAACCACTATATTCCGTGGCTTGAAAAGCAGACAGGGCAAACCGTAGCTCATGCTTATAAAGGAGAAGGGCAGGAAAAACAGAGTTTTTCCATTCCGGTATATGACAGTACGCTGCTGTCTTTTGTCAATGATGTCTCCATGACGAATTACATAGACAAAAATTATCCGTACATATATACAAGGAACCGGTTAAGGACCTTTGAGGATGAGTGGAAGGCGATTGAAAAGGCTGATATCATGCACATGGAGGTTTTGTGTGGGATTATGTCCAGATATGTGCTTGGGGGCATGACCAAATCTGTTTATTGGAGAGATGGTGTAGAGTATGAGATTTTCATCAGGATATTGAAGAAAACAAAAGAAATCATTGAATTCTGGGATAAACCGATTGAAGCAGCGGAATAAGAGGGCAGGAAAATGGGCAATAAATCAATACAAAAAAGGCAATACATATTGGAAAAGGCAAGAGGCGTCTTTGCCGGTAAGGGATTTAAGAGCGTTACCATGCAGGATATTATCGATGCCTGTCAAATCAGCCGGGGAGGCCTGTATTTATATTTTGAAAGCACAAAAGAAATTTTTCTTGAGGTTTTAAGGCTGGAGGGAGAGGAAGCAGATGATACCTTTTCGGAAGCCATGACAGAGGAAAGCACGGGAGCGGACATTCTGGCGTTGTTTTTAAAGGAGCAGAAAAAGGAAATTCTGAATCAGGGAGAAAATCTGACAGTTGCCATTTATGAATTCTTCTTTGCCAATAAAGTGCCTAAAAAAGAAAATCCGGTGCGGATTCAATTTAACAGTGCGGTAAGGATTATACAACAGCTGATTATGGATGGGGTGGATACCGGAGAATTTATTTGTGATGATCCGTTAGGCGCTGCAAGGAATATGATGTATGTGCTGGAGGGATTAAAGGTCTGTGCCCGGACAATGGGCATTACGGAGGAAACAGTAAACAGGGAAATACTTTATATGATGAAAGGATTGGTTAGTGAGAGCTAACCAATCCTTTTTATAAACTGCTTTGTCATTTCCCGGAATGTAAGAACCTGGTTTCTGGAAATGCCTTCTTTTGAAAAACAGCCTTTTTCCAAAAGAGCCGCATATTCCTTTGGCGAAGGTATGGTATCCATATCTGTTTCAGGGAACAGGGAGAGTAAAAGTTCCTTTAACTGCTCCGGTGTAGGCTCACATTCCTTAAGACGCTTTTTCTTTTTCAGCCGGATGACAAGCTTTCTGTAACAGTAGGATAGCATGGGAACATAGGAGCCTTTATGAAAAGCAATCTGTACCTTTAAATATTCAAATAGTTTTTTAAATATCCAGACCAGTATTGGGACAAAGAGCATGGAGCCTGCCAGTATGAGAATGGGACCGGCAATTAAATCCGTACTGCTTAAAAAGGAATCCCATCTGTTTGGTGCCGTTTCCGTGACTGTACTGTCTGTAGTGATATTCTGGGCGCCTGATATGGAAAACAATCCTGAGAACACGTCCCAAAAATCAGAGTAGGTGCTGTTATCTTCAGAAGAGGGCGGGGTTACCTCTACGGGAATCCAGCCAAATTCCTCTTTATAAACCTCTACCCACGCATGTGCGTTTCCATCTGTAATATCCGCCTCAATGACGCCTGTCCTGCCAAGGGGATTTTCTCCCTGAAGATAATCTTCGTATGTTTCATTAACTGCCTGGGCATTTGCCATATCCTGGAAGTTGACCACATATCCTTCCACATATCTGGCAGGATATCCATAGGAGCGAAAGAGCATTGTGGCAGCCGAAGCGAAATGGGCGCAATAGCCCTGCTTCTGATGCGTTAAGAAGTAATCTATAAAGTCTTCATTCCTGGGCGTGGTGCCGGGATTCATGGAATAGGTATAATTATCTTTAAAATAATCTTGAATCAATAATATTTGCTCTTCCAAAAGCTTTCCTGTTCCGATTTCTTCTTTCAGTTTTTCTAAAGAGGGTTCTAAAGCGGGAGGAATGCTTTTATAATAAATCCGGCTGTTCATATCATAAGTTTTTAAGTAGGATTCTTCCTTTTCACCTTTGTCCAGAGGAAAGGAGTAGGCTAATCCGGAAGTTGAGTTTTCATTAAGGCTTCCGGTTGAAATTCCGGCATTGACAGGAGGATAATAGGAAACCTCCAGGGTGCTGCCAACAGGCAGGGAGCCGGAAAAAATCCCCTGCTCCGTCTGATACTGGCCGGACATGCTGTCCGTGTAATAGGGCAGATATAAATAATCCTCACCGGCATCTAAATTTTCTATTTTCATTTTTCCCTTAAGATTATTGCCGGAATGCTCAAATAAATATGCCAGCCTTTTTCCTTCAATACCGGCGCTGTATTCTAAAAAATCAGGATAGTCGTCTCCAAGCATTTCCCGGACAGAGCTTTCCGTATGGGAAGGGGGAAGCCATTCGCTGCCCGTATAGTCGGCGCCGGTAAATGCCTTTAAGTAAATAGTATCATAGCTGTAGGGAGCAAAGGTAACTTTTAAATCAGGCTGATAATCCGGGCGGACAGCGCTGACGCCTCCCAGCTTGCCCCCGCTTATGCCACCTTTGGCAGAATAGCGGTCAAAAAAGCCGGATATGCCCGACTGGACAAATATTTTAATGTATTCATCGGTTTTTGCCTTTAAGCCATTGGAGACGGTCTCCTGGGCGTCATGGTTGGTTAACAGGGAATAGGAAGCCACTATGAACAAAGCGCACAAAAGACCGAGACGGCTGGCGGTTTCCGAGAGAATAGTGCCGTTTGCCTTATAATTGTGCAGTGTGTAGGGACAATTCTTTCCTTTCTTTTTCGTAACATGGAAAAAGACTCTTTTTTTCTTTTTTAAGGGAAGGTCGAAGTGCCGGCTCCGTCCCAGTATGCCCACTACCACATAAGAAGACAGTATAAAGAAAAGAAAGGGAATGTCCGGATACTTTTCTATGTATATGGCAAGCTGCAAAAAAGGGAATGTAAGCGCCAGCGTAAGAAACAGGCTCATATAGGTGGAAATGGCAATGTTCAAAAGCAGGGCAAGAAAGAAGCCTACAAATATGGAGGCAACGGTTACGGCAAGATACTGGTTTCCAAAGCCTACCGTAACTTCCCTGCTTAAGGACAAGTTGAAATAAGAGCTGTATTCTTCAAACAGGACAGTAATAAAGGACTGAAAGCCGCTGTTGGCAATTACACGGCACTGGATGATGGAATAAGTAAATATCACAAAAAGAACAGGGTATACTGTATTGAATACCACTGCATTGTAGTGTAAAAATGCCAGAATAAAGGAAAGCAGCAAAAGCGCTGTCATCACAAGGGCGGAATTATACTGGACGGAAAAGGCTGAAAGAAGCCCTCCTATGGTTCCCCATGAGGCACAAAAAACAAGCAGCGCCTTTACCGTACAAAGCACAGCCATATTGGGAGTAAAGGAAGCAGGCTCTGCCGGAAAAGAGAAGCCGTATAAAGTTTCATCGGATATAGTGTTTTTTCTGGTTTTATGAAAGAACATCTTCGACTCCTTTATGGGTAATATGTAATAAGGTTCCCTGGTTTAACTGAGACTTTTCATAAATGCTCCTGCCAAGGTTTTCCTCCTGATAGGCGCTTTCATAAAAAAGCCGGGAAAAGGCAAGCAGGAACTCATCTTTATTTCTGACGAAAAAGGTGGAAAAGTCATTTCTTTTAATAGAGTAGCAACTGAGAAAAAAGCTTTCCCCTGCTGCAAGTAGTTCAGTTCCAAGCATAAACGCATAATCGATAGTCTTATCTAACAAATCCGCATCCTTCGGGTCGGAGGAGGAAAGCGGGTCGGGAGAATAAAGCTCTGTAAGCAGGAAAAAACGATTGGAGGTAGTGGCTTCATTTTCCTTTACCATAAGGTTGTCCGATTTGGCGGAAAGCTTCCAGTGGATTTTCTGCAGTCTGTCGCCGGGACGGTATTCCCGTACATCCGTTACATTGGAGGATACATTCCCTTTTAAGGAAGTTTCTTCATATTCGTCAAAGCCTTCACCGTAAATCCTGTTGTGATAAGAAACCTCACCGGTGGCAACAGGCATGATTTGAACCTCCGTCTGGGCGCTGCATTGCCTGTAGTACCGGAACAACTGCAGAAAGTCGTAAGCGGCAACGTCCACCAGCTTTGTCTGATAACAGCCGGATTTTTTGTAGGCAATAGGAAAGGAGTTGACGGAATGCTTTCTGGCATATGCAGGAAGCACCAGCTTTTCCTGCTGCTGTTTTGGATAAAAGCAGCAAAAGCTGTGAAGCGTCACCTCAAAGTGGGTAAAGGGAATGTGGGATTCGTTTTCAATGGTGACAAAAAGAGGGAGAGTGGCAGGCTTATCCGCCATATATGCTTTAGAAGCAAGGGAAACATTTATATGTTTAAAACCATAGCTGCATGCAAAATAAGAAATGACAGGAAGGAAGCAGAGCAGCAAAAACAGCACAAGAAAAAAAGATTGTCTGTAGTATACGGTGAAAAGCAATGTGACAACCGTCAGCATAATATAGGAAATCCAGTTTTGTATCAGTCTTCTCATAGAATCACCCAAAATCATTTATCTGGAAAGCTTGGGAACGGGCACCTGTCCCAAAAGACTTTCTATTACATCATAATCGGTCAGTCCTTCCGCCTTTGCCTTGGTGCTTAACATAAGGCGGTGGTTGGCAACGCTGTAGAAGACGGATAAAATGTCGTCAGGCGCCAGAAAGTCCCGGTTGTTGTAAAAGGCGTAGGCCTTTGCCAGCTTTAAGATGGCAATGCTTCCTCTGGGACTGATGCCCTGGGACAGATAGTCGGTATTTCTTGTTTTCTCCACAAGATCCACGATATAGGTGTAGAGGCTGTCATCCACGAATACCTGCTCGGTCTGTTCCTGCATGGTGAGCAGTTCGTCAATGGTAAGGACGGAATTTACGGTGCTTAACTGCTCCGAGGATTTCCCCATCAGTATTTCCGCCGCGCTTGCCCGGTCCGGATAGCCGATGCTTAAGCGAACGAAGAAGCGGTCAAGCTGGGAATCCGGAAGCTTCTGGGTGCCGGAAGCGCCGATGGGATTCTGGGTGGCAATTACAAAGAAGGGATTGGGAAGGTCAGAGGTCTTTCCGTCCACGGTCACCTTTCTTTCTTCCATAACCTCTAACAGCGCGGACTGGGTTTTGGGAGAGGTACGGTTGATTTCATCTGCCAGAAACAGGTTGCAGAAAATAGCGCCTGTCATAAAATGAAATTCACCGCTGTTCTTATCATACATCTGAAAGCCCAGAATGTCGCTGGGCAGAACATCCGGCGTAAACTGCATTCTTTTATAATCCATGGAAAGCGTCTTTGAAAGGGCAACGGCAAGAGTGGTCTTTCCAACTCCCGGAATATCCTCCAACAATATATGTCCTTTTGCCAAAAGGGTGCAGAGCACCATGTCGATTACGGCGTCCTTTCCTCTTAATACTTTTTTGATTTCTTCTTTTACGGCTTCTAGTGAACGGTTCAAAGAGCTGACCTCCTTAACGTGTTTTTTTAATTTTAGCATTGTGCAGGCGTGGTGTAAAATGCCTGTATAGAATGGGTGGCTATGCTTGTCTGGTATGAGGGGATAGCGTATGTGGATATTATACTATTTGGGGTGGGGGGATGTAAATAACTATTTTTCTGTTGGAGCTTTAGGGCAAGGGGCATGCAGGGGGTGGATTGTTTGGTGAGTGGAAGGTGGTGGCGGAGAGGACGCAAAAGAGGGAGCATGACTATAGGACGGCTATGTGTATTTCGTTTTCCGGTGCTAAGGTAACTACTAATATAAAATATTTGCTGAATGATTGTAAAAAACATTTTAACTTTGGTTAAAAGCGCTGTAAATTGTTACGAATTGCTGTGAAAAAAAAGATGAAATATCTCATAACTTGTGATATACTCTATCCATAGAAAATAAGTCCGGAAAACCAATACATATACTGTATCAGGCTTGGTATGACTGCAGGATAGGGTATTGGAAGAAATCTGGAGACAGAAAAAGGAGGAAATCATGCAAAAAGAAAATTTATCCGCAGCAGAAGCATTGGAAAAGCTTAAGGAGGGAAATCAGCGTTATTTATCCGCAGATACCAGTTCAGGGGATATTTCTCCCCGGATTAGAAAGACTACTTGTGAGGAAGGGCAGAGCCCGTATGCCATTGTTATTACCTGTTCTGATTCCAGGGTGATACCGGAGAGCATTTTTATGGCGGGCATTGGTGAATTGTTTGTAATCCGTGTGGCGGGCAATGTTATGGATAAGCATCAGTTGGGAAGTGTTGAATATGCGGCAGACCATTTGGGATGTAAATTGGTGGTGGTTTTGGGACATGAGCATTGCGGTGCAGTAGGTGCAGCCATTACAAGTCAGCCATCCGGGTATGTGAAGTACATAACAGATGAAATCTTAAAGGCTGTGGGAGAGGAAAAGGATGAATACAAGGCATGCTGCTTAAATGTGGAAAGGAGCGTATCCTGCATTAAGGACAGTCTTGGCATAAAAGAAGGGGATGAGGACGGCTTGAAGGTATGCGGAGCTTTTTACCATATCGGAAGCGGTCAGGTTGAGTTTTTGGATTAAAAATTGATATTTATATGCTCCTCCTAAGACAGACACATCCGGCAGGAAGCCGGATGTGTCGGGGAGGGGTATTTTTTATGGAGAAAGCTACAGGATGAAATGGATAACACCTGTTATATAAGGGTGCGATTCATTTATAATGATTCATCTATAATATAGAGGGGACGGGAAAATGTTTCATAAGAAAGTCAAACGAAAAGAATATGATGCGGAAAATCAAAAGCCGGTTATCCATTGCAGTATCTGTACGGGAGAGCAGGTGGCAGGCTTTAAGAACATCCATACCGGAAAATTTGAAGAAGTCATGCTGATAAAAGGCGAAAAGGATTTGGAGGTCTTTCGGGCAATGTATGGATTGGATGAGGTTGCCAGGGAATATTGAAATATTTGGATAAGCAGGGACAGAGGGAAAACGAAAAAACTTCTGTGTATAAGGAAATTATCACAAAGAAAAGGCAGGAACAGGGAAAGCGCATATCAGGGGCATACCGGGAGACAATATACAAAAATGACCTTTTTGGAGGAAATGTATGTCAAACAGATTGCAAAACGAAAAGTCCCCTTATTTATTACAGCATGGGGATAACCCGGTAGACTGGTACCCCTGGTGTGAGGAAGCATTTGAAAGAGCAAAAAGGGAGGAGCGGCCGGTATTTTTAAGCATTGGTTATTCCACCTGCCACTGGTGTCATGTGATGGCTCATGAATCTTTTGAGGATGAAGAGATTGCGGGGATTCTGAATCAGGAGTTCGTCTGTGTGAAGGTGGACAGGGAGGAACGCCCGGATATTGATGCGGTCTATATGTCTGTCTGTCAGGCGGTGACAGGCTCCGGCGGATGGCCTCTTACTATTATTATGACGCCGGAGCAGAAGCCCTTTTTTGCAGGAACCTATTTCCCAAAACAGAACAGGTACGGGCAGCCGGGGCTTTTGGATATTTTAAAAAGTGTTTCGGATTTATGGAAGAAGGAGAAGGAGGAGCTGCAGATTACAGGATCCGAAATTGCAGCGGCAGTTTGTGAAAGAAGGATTACAGCCAAAAAAGAACCGGAAAAAGCTCTGTTGAAAAAGGCATATGACCAGTTCAGGCGGCAGTATGATGGGAAATGGGGCGGTTTTGGCGGCGCGCCCAAGTTCCCCACACCTCACAATCTGTTATTTCTCATGGAGTATTCCCTTTTGGAAAATGTGCCGGAGGCGGCAGAGATGGCAGAGGAAACCCTGGAGGCAATGGCACGGGGCGGAATCCATGACCATATCGGCGGCGGCTTTTCCCGATACTCCACCGATGAAAAATGGCTGATTCCCCATTTTGAGAAAATGCTTTATGATAATGCGCTTTTGATTCTTGCCTATCTAAAAGCCTTTGAGATTACAGGAAAGGCAGTTTATAAGCAGTCTGTCTGCTCTACGGCAGATTATATACTAAGGGAGCTGACGGAGGAAAAGGGCGGCTTTTACTGCGGGCAGGATGCGGACAGTGAAGGGGTGGAAGGGAAATATTACAGTTTTACGAAAAAAGAAGTGCTGTCTGTTTTGGGAGAAGAGGATGGACAGGAATTCTGCCGGCTTTATGGAATTACGGAAAGAGGAAACTTTCAGGGGGAAAATATTCCAAACCGGATTGGGCAGGCAAAAGAGGGCTGGCAGCAGGATGATTTCCGGCTTGCAAAGCTGTATGAGTACCGGATGAACCGGGTCAGGCTTCACAAGGACAAAAAATGCCTGCTTTCCTGGAATGCATGGACCATTCTGGCTCTTGCCCGGGCAGGGTGGATTCTTTCAGAGGAAAGGTATTTAAACGGGGCGTGTCAGGCAGAAGAATTTATAGAAGCCCATATGAGGGATGAAAAAGGGCGTCTGTATCTGCGCTTTTGCGACGGGGAAGCCGCTCATCCGGCACAGTTGGAGGATTATGGGGTGTATGCCCTGGCAATGACGGAGCTTTACCGCATTACCTTCCGGGCGGAATATCTGGAAAAGGCAGTGAAAGCTGCGGAATGCATCACAGAGCTTTTTCAGGATGAAAAGGGCGGATATTATATGACCTCGAAGGATGCCGGGAAGCTGATTTTACGTCCAAAGGAAACCTATGACGGGGCAGTTCCCTCCAGCAATTCCGTGGCGGCAATGGTTTTCTGGGAGCTTGCAGCATTGACAGGGAATACGAAGTGGCAGGGGGCAGCAGAAGAGCAGCTTGCCTTTCTGGCAGGAGAAGCAGAGGAATATCCGGCAGGTCACAGCTTTGCCCTTCTTTCCATGATAAAAGCCTTTTCCGGGAAAAGGGAGCTGCTATGTGCGGTAAAGGACAAGGTGCCGGCGGAGTTTATAGAATATTTAAGGAAAAATCCTCAAAATGAGCTGTATGTGCTTGTGAAAACTGCTCAAAATGCCAAAGTCCTTTCAGAATGCGCGCCTTTTACGGAGCATTATCCTCTTCCGGAAAAGGGAGCTGTCTATTATCTTTGCGAAAACGGAGCCTGCAGGCAGCCGGTGACGGATTTTAATGAGCTGGTTTTAGTGTATTGACATGTCCGCCTTTCAACTGACGGTGCAAAATATATCGTCACTCTGTAAGGCGGAGGAGGGAGGCGGAGCGGTTGGTTTGATTATAAGCATGTCAGTACAGTATATCAGGTGTTTAAGTGTTTGTTTTTAAAGCCGCAATTCAAATTCTTTTTATTTCCGCAAGCAACGAGTCAGGTGATTGCGTGTAAGCATTTGGTGATTGCTGCAAGGACCGGATACCCCGCCCCCTCTGGGGCGTATCAAGTTTGATGCTCAGCTGCCTGCAGCGGGGGCTTTCACTTTTTATATGGAGAAGAAACAATGCAAAAGGATTTAACAAGAGGAAATGTGATAAAGACCATGCTGTTTTTTGCAGCTCCCATGATTTTGGGAAACCTGCTGCAGCAATGCTATAACATAGCGGACAGCTTGATTGTGGGACGGTTTCTGGGACCGGATGCGCTGGCGGCAGTAGGTTCCGCTTATACATTGATGACATTTCTGACCTCTGTGCTGATTGGACTGTGTATGGGAAGCGGTTCTCTGTTTTCCTTTTATTTTGGGAAAAATCAGGAAGAAAGCTTTCAGAAGGCAAATACATCTGCTTTTCTTTTTATCTGCATGATTACGGTGCTTTTAAACGGAGCGGCATTTGTGGGAATTGATGTGATTTTAAAGCTGTTAAAGGTTCCCCAATCGGTTTATGGGATGATGCGGGAGTATGTGTGGCTTGTTTTATGGGGGATTTTCTTTGTTTTTTTATATAATTATTTTGCTTATCTGTTAAGGGCAGTGGGAGACTCTCTTACGCCCTTATATTTTCTGGCGGCGGCAGCAGTACTGAATATTGTACTGGATTTGCTGTTCGTTGCAGTTTTTTCATGGGGCATAAAGGGAGCAGCCATGGCAACTGTGCTGGCGCAGATATTTTCCGGTGCGGGAATCGGATTTTATACGGTGCTGTTTCATCCAAAGCTAAGACCGGCAGGCAGGCGGGCAGTTCTTAGCAGAAAGTCCCTGTGGGAAGTAGTACGGTTTTCGTTAGCAGCCTGTATCCAGCAGTCTGTTATGAATTTTGGAATCCTGATGATACAGGGGTTGGTAAACAGTTTTGGAAATGTAGTTATGGCAGCTTTTGCGGCGGCAGTGAAAATCGATACGCTGGCTTACATGCCTGCCCAGGAATTTGCAAATGCCTATTCCCTGTTTATTTCGCAAAATTACGGCGCCAGTAAAACAGAAAGGCTGAAGCAGGGAACAAAATGGGCTATTGGCGTATCGTGTATGTTTTGTCTGTTGATATCTGTTTTTGTTTACATAACATCCCCCTGGCTGATGGGCGCCTTTCTTCCAAAAGGGGAACTGGAAATCATAGCCATAGGAACTGGATATCTGCGCATTGAAGGAGCCTGTTATTTTGGGATTGGTTTGCTGTTTTTGCTGTATGGTTATTTCCGGGGGATGGGAAGACCGGAAATGTCCATTGTGCTCACGGTGATTTCTCTGGGCACAAGGGTGCTGCTTGCTTATGTACTGGCTCCTGTTGCGCAAATCGGAGTGTATGGAATCTGGTGGGCAATTCCCGTTGGATGGATGTTAGCGGATGTGGTGGGATGTGTGGCGATGAAAAAAAGTATGGGACGCAGGAAATAAAAAAGCGGAAAAGGGAATTATTTCCCTTCTCCGCCCGGACCGTCCTTTCTGGGAACCTCATCAGGAATCACGTTCTTTCCCGGAAGGTCTTCTTTGGGGATGTTTCCGTCATCGTAAGAATTTGAGGGGGTCTTGTAATCGGTAGTTTTGGTTGTGTTTTTAGAATCCATAGGGCACCGTCCTTTCATGGGTAGTATGTGTGGATAGCAGGGGAGTTATGCATATGAGTTGAAGATTTTTTTAAAAGAAAGCGATCAGATATATACTGACCGCTTAAATAAAATAAGAATTTAAGTTTAAAACTTTGTGTCTTTTGCAGGACATGGGTCATTCCCATAACTGTCCTTGTCACGAATCCTGCCATTTCTGCCATGAATAACAACTTCTGTTTGTTGATTTATGGCAATTTTTCTTGCATAATTAGTTGCTTCCTTCTGGGTGTTCAAAGTTTTGGTAGCTTTTTCGGCTCCGGCCGTTTTTACCTGCCATTGATTATTGTGTGGGACTACATGTTGTTCTGCCATAAAAAATCATCCTTTCTGGAATATTAAGATACAGTATAACGGTTCCATGGTATTCTTGCAGGATGGATACCTGCAAGAAAGTTTACAATATCACGCCTGCCGTCATAGGTCGGGATACCATGGGAGTTTTGTGCCATAAGAATAATTGGCATATTGCCGAAAACTCTTGCATAGCTGGCGCGAACCTTTTCTTTGTCCGAACTGTGAAGGATATATGGTTTTACAACTGCAATAGCGAATGTAACACCTTGCTCCTTGATAACAGCACCATCGAAACTCATATTCATTTCCTCCTTTCTTGTGATTAGAAGGATATAACTTTCAAAATGAATTGCACTTTCTAAGATTTTGTGTTACTATTCAAATGCGACTTTGAATTTGCGATATGCATATTCATTTTGAAAGGGTGGTCATTCTATGGCTGCCTTTTCTTTTTTATTAGCAACCTCATGAGATGAGTGCTAATCCTTCTGGATTTATATTAGCACTAATATAAAGTGATGTCAAATAAAAAGTGAAAAAATCACAACAAAAAATAAATGACACTGCGGAAAATTGGAATAATACAAGCGTGAAGGTTGACAAAGTGGAAAAATCACAATATTATAAACAATATAATATAAAATAGAAAAGGAAAATAACAAATATGTTAGTAGGATTTTCGGTAAGTAATTATAAGTCATTTAAAAATGAGCAAAAGCTTTCTATGGTAGCAAGTAAAGTAGCCAGACACAAGGAGCATGTCACTATTAAAGGAGCAAGAAAATTGTTAAAGAGTGCGCTGGTGTTTGGAGCAAATGCCGGAGGAAAGAGCAATTTTGTAAAAGCAGTACATTTTTCTAAAAATATTATCTTAAATGGGCTGGATCACGTAAGCGTTGATAAGAAATATTTTCGCATTGACGGGGAAATGTATTCCAAACCAGGTGTTTTTGAATATAGAATGATAATAAATGAAACGGAATATTGTTATGGATTTGCACTTTCGTATAATACAAAAGAAATACTTGCTGAATGGCTGATAAAAATCAATAATAAGGGAGAAGAAGTTTTTATTTTTAACAGAGAAGTTGATGAAGAAGGAATCAATCATGTTGATACAGAGATAGAATATGAAAATGCTGATGAAAATGCAAGGATGAATATTTACCTGGAGGATTTTGGCGAAGGAATATCCGATTCGCTTAAGAAAAAAACCATATTAAGTGATATTGCTGCAAGGGTGAATGATAAAAGCAGGATATTCACAGATATTGTGGCAGTATATGAGTGGTTTCAAAATATTGTTGTCATATTTCCCACATCAAAATATGCTGCGTTGAATGATGTTGTTTCTGATGAGGAATTAAAGAGGTTTTTTGGCAGTGTTATGTCCTTTTTTGATACAGGGATTGAAGAGATTAAAGGACAGGAACAGGAAATGGATTTTGATAAAGTGCTTCAAAATGTTCCAAGGGAAGAGGCTGAAAAAATAAAAATAGAAATTTCCAATGATATTAAAAATGAACCAATCATGCTTCGTATCAATCAAAAAATATATGTGCTGAGAAAAGGAGAAAACGGCAATATAGTGTATTACAAAATGTTGTTAAATCATGGAAATCAGGAAGATTTATTTGAATATCTGGATGAATCAGATGGTACAAGAAGATTGTTTGATTTAATTCCGGTTTTATTTTTGAACAGAAAAAAGAGTGTGATTTTTATTGATGAAATAGACAGGAGCCTTCATACGAATCTGACTAAAAGATTTCTAAAGATGTTTTATCAGTCTTTATCAGACAACTCCTGTCAGTTAATTGTCACTACACACGATTCTAATTTGCTTGACCTGGAACTTCTGCGTCAGGATGAAATCTGGTTTGTGGAGCGTAAAGATGATCATAGTTCTGAATTATATTCTTTAAGCAGATATAAGGAGCGGTTTGATAAGAAAATAGAAAAGGAATATTTAATTGGACGATATGGGGCAATTCCTGTATTTGATGAGAGTTTTCTGCCCATGGAGGTATTTGATGAAGAATAGATTTCGATTAACCTCTGCCAATTATGAAAGAGAAACAGAGGATGAAAAAATAGAAGCACAAAAAATATTTTATCTGTCTGTAGAAGGGAATGTAACGGAAAAAGAATATTTTGAAGGACTTTCAAGGTATAGGGCGCAATTGGGAATTAACAAAAAAGTGGATGTTGAAATATTAAAAAGAAGCAGCAGGGATACAAATAGTGCACCTAAATATGTATTGGAATTATTAGAAGAATATTTGCGTTTAAGAAAACTGGGAAATGAAAAGATGATTGATGAAATCCCAGAGGAGTTTATTGAATCATATGGGGAAGATTTTATAAAAAAGTATATAGATTGTCCGGAGAAGTTGACAAAAAAGGAGAGAAATGAGTTTGTAACAGATTTGAGGAAGATAGGATATGATATAAATTATAGGAAGTATTTGAATACGTATAAAAATGAGGGAGATGAATTTGGGGTCTTAATTGATAGGGATATGGCTGCTCATTCGGAAGAAAATATGTGTGAATGTATCAGGCATTGCAAAGAAAATAAGTATAATTGTTATATTAGCAATCCCTGTTTTGAATTCTGGCTTTTATTACATTTATCGGATGTCAAAGAAGAGTATAAAGACCGATTTGATGAAATTCTGAAAAATGAAAAGGTTTCAAAACATCATACGTTCATCAGCAAAGAAGTTTCAGATAAAGCACATCATGGAAAGGGAAATATCCATTTTCAAAAGAATTATCTGCCATATGTCTTTCAGGCATCCGATAGAGCAAAAATGTTTGAAGGAGATGAAGAAAAATTAGTAAATAGTATTGGTTGCAATTTATGGAAATTGATTGAATTTTTGAAAGCGGTCAATTGAAAAGGGAAGCAAAGAGATAAGCAAAGAAATACAGCAAAGAAAATTTCCAGATTCATTGACAGAACCTTCATCCTATGCTATATTAAAACACGTATGGAAACAGATTTTGTTCATTGGTTTCCTTATTGATTGAGTTAAAAGCTCAAATTTTATAAGTTGGTTACTTCATAACCCGTGTACATACAGTGCACAAAACTTGTGAAACGGTCAATAAGAGTAGTAAAAGTAATATATTTGCTATATAGACTCTGGTCATAATCTGTTTTTACTTCAATACTATATACGGAATTAAAGGAAATGTCATATTTCCGTATGAATTTTGAAAAATTGTCAGATGAAGCGTTACGCAGGTAAAGGTTGTGAAAGCCATTTATCTGCGTTTTTTATTTCTGCGGACAAAGAGGAAAGCAGCCATGCCTGCATAGCTGTCTGCCGAATGCTGTCAGGGTCAAATATCCAGTCCCTTTATGAGTTTCAGGATGCTGTCCCACTGTTTGCTGTGGGGCTTTGACTTTGCGGAAAATGCCAGAAAGGAAGAGCCCATGGAAGGTAAATTAAAATTATACGGTTTCAATAATCTGACCAAGTCCCTAAGCTTTAATATATATGATGTATGCTATGCAAAGACCTTTGCAGAACAGATGGATTACATTTCTTATATCGACCAGGAATACAATTCAGAGCGCCTTACGAAGATACTGGTTGACGTGGTGGAAATGATAGGAGCAAAGATTTTAAATATTTCCAGACAGGATTATGACCCACAGGGGGCAAGTGTGACGATTCTTATTGCAGAGGATTCCATGGTGCCTATGGGAGATACGATAGTAGCCCATTTAGATAAAAGTCATGTAACAGTCCATACATATCCGGAATATCATCCGGAAAACTGCCTTGCCACTTTCCGGGTGGATATCGATGTGGAGACATGCGGGAAAATCACCCCGCTTTCCACGCTGGATTATCTGATTCGTTCCTTTGATTCGGACATCATTACCATGGATTACCGAGTAAGAGGATTTACAAGAGATGTATCCGGCAAAAAACTGTTTATGGACCATAAAATATCTTCTATCCAGAACTTTATAGATGAAGAAATACTGCAAAAATATGAGATTGTGGATATTAATCTGGAAAAGGCAAATATCTTCCATACGAAAATGCTGTTAAAGGAGAGGAAGCTGCAGGATTATTTGTTTAAAACGGACGTGGATGAGATTCCGCCGGAAACAAAAAGGGAAATCGAAGAGAGTCTGCAAAAGGAAATGATGGAGATTTTTACCGGGGAACAACGGCAGGAAGGAGATAGATAGCATGGGACAATATTCCCAAAAGGATGCCCCGATTTTTGAGGCATTGGAGCGGTTTCGCAAAATGAGGGTAGTGCCTTTTGACGTGCCCGGACACAAAAGAGGAAGAGGAAACCCGGAACTGGTGCGGCTTCTGGGTGAACAATGTGTAGGCCTTGATGTAAATTCCATGAAGCCTTTGGACAATCTCTGCCATCCTGTTTCGGTTATACGGGAAGCGGAAAAGCTGGCGGCAGAAGCCTTTGGAGCGGCGGAAGCCTTTCTTATGGTGGGAGGGACTACCTCTTCCGTCCAAAGCATGGTTTTGACAGTATGCAAACGGGGGGATAAAATCATTCTTCCCAGAAATGTCCATAGAAGCGTTATCAACGCGCTGGTATTATGCGGGGCAAAACCGGTTTATGTAAACCCGCAGGTGAATCAGCGCCTTGGCATTTCCCTTGGAATGGAAACTGCCCAGGTGGAGCAGGCTATTTTAGAGAATTCGGATGCAGTGGCGGTTCTTGTGAATAATCCCACTTATTACGGAATCTGTTCCGATTTGTCCGCTATCGTAAAGCTTGCCCACAGCCATGGCATGAAGGTGCTTGCAGACGAGGCTCACGGAACTCATCTGTATTTTGGGGAAAATCTTCCTGTTTGTGCCATGAAGGCAGGAGCGGACATGGCGGCAGTGAGCATGCATAAGTCGGGAGGCAGCCTGACCCAGAGCTCCTTCTTGCTGGCGGGGCCGGACATCAATGCAGGCTATGCAAGGCAGATTATCAACCTGACCCAGACTACAAGCGGTTCCTATCTGTTATTATCCAGTCTGGATATTTCCAGAAGAAACCTTGCCCTTAGGGGAAAGGAAGAATATGCAAGGGTGGTGGAGCTTGCGGAATATGCCAGAGCGGAAATCAATCAGATTGGGGATTATTATGCTTATTCCAGAGAGCTGATAAACGGCAGCAGCGTTTATGACTTTGACGTGACCAAGCTTTCCATTAATACGCTGGACATAGGACTTGCAGGGATTGAGGTTTATGATATTTTAAGAGATGAATATGACATCCAGATTGAATTTGGAGATTTCGGCAATATTCTTGCCTATATTTCCGTAGGAGACAGAAAGCAGGATGTGGAACGGCTTGTAAGCGCTCTGGCAGAAGTAAAGCGCCGTTATAAAAGAGATAAGGCAGGGCTTTTGACACAGGAATATATTGAACCTATGGTGGAGGTGACCCCACAGGAGGCATTTTATGCAGAAAAAGAATCCGTAGTCCTGCAGGAGGCGGCAGGAAGAATCTGCAGCGAGTTTGTCATGTGTTATCCCCCTGGCATTCCCATTATTGCTCCCGGCGAGCGGATTACGGAGCAGATTATCCAATATATACAGTATGCCAAAAAGAAAGGCTGCTCCATGACGGGACCGGAGGATGCCAGTATAGAAAGACTGAATGTGTTGAAGGGAGTGTAAGGAAATGGAATTATGGTTTACGGAGCGTCATACCCCGAATGTGAAGTTTTCCATTCGGGTGGACAGGCAGTTATACAGCGGACACAGTGATTTCCAGCGGATTGATGTGTTTGAGTCCAAGGAGTTCGGGCGGTTCCTCACATTGGACGGTTATATGATGTTAACGGAAAAGGATGAATTCATCTATCATGAGATGATTACCCATGTGCCAATGGCGGTTCATCCCGCAGTGGAAAAGGTGCTTGTTATAGGGGCAGGAGACGGCGGAGTAGTCAGGGAGCTGACCCGTTATGCTTCCATCAAGGAAATTGATATGGTGGAAATCGACCCCCTTGTAGTGGAGGTATGCAAAAAATATCTTCCCCAGACCGCATGCCGCTTTGATGATAAAAGGCTTCATATTTATTATGAAGACGGGCTTCGGTTCATCCGTTCCAGGGAAAATGTGTATGATTTGATTATTGTGGATTCCACAGACCCCTTTGGACCGGGAGAAGGACTGTTTACAAAGGAGTTTTACGGCAACTGCTATAAGGCATTGAAAGAGGATGGAATTATGGTAAACCAGCATGAAAGCCCCTTTTATCCGGAAGATGCCATTGCCTGCCAGCGAGCCCATAAGCGGATTGTGGAAAGCTTTCCAATTAGCCGGGTTTATCAGGTACATATCCCTACGTACCCGTCCGGGCACTGGCTTTTTGGCTTTGCTTCCAAAAAGTATCATCCCCTGCATGATTTTGATGCTACCAAATGGAACATGCTTGGAATCAGTACCAGATACTATACGCCAAGGCTTCATGGCGGATGCTTTGCACTGCCGGCTTATGTGGAGGAAATGTTAAGAGATGTTGAATAAAAATATAGAGACCTTTATCGGATGTGATTGTGAATATAAAGATGCTGATGTAGTGCTGTTTGGAGCGCCCTTTGACTCCACCACCTCCAACCGTCCGGGCACTCGGTTTGGAAGCCGGGCAATCCGGGGAGAATCCTATGGGCTGGAAACCTACAGCCCTTATCTGGATAAAGATTTAACGGATTATTCTTTTTTTGACAGCGGAGACCTGGAGCTTTGCTTTGGAGACAGCAGGCTTGCCCTGGAAGCCATTCAGGAAAGGACGGACATTATCCTTAAGGACGGAAAGCTCCCTTTTATGATTGGCGGGGAACATCTTGTGACTTTAGGGGCGGTAAAGGCGGCGGCGGAAAAATATCCGGATTTGCACATCATACATTTTGATGCCCATGCAGATTTGCGGGATGAATATCTGGGCACAGGGCTGTCACATGCCTGTGTTCTTAGAAGGTGCCATGAGCTTTTAGGGGATGGAAGGATTTTTCAGTTTGGCATACGTTCCGGAGACAGAGAAGAATTTCAGTGGGGCAGTAAGCATGTGTTTACAAGGAAGTTTGACTTTGAAGGCTTGGAACAGGTGGTGGAAGACTTAAAGGGAAAGCCTGTTTATTTCACCATTGATTTGGATGTGCTGGACCCTTCTGTCTTTCCGGGAACAGGAACGCCGGAAGCCGGAGGAGTGTCTTTTCTGGAGTTGCTCCATGCCATTTTTACGGTGTGCGGGAAAAGCAGGGTAGTTGCCTGCGATGTGAATGAGTTAAGCCCGGCTTACGACCCCAGCGGGATTTCGACTGCTACGGCATGTAAAGTGGTGAGGGAATTGTTGTTGAGTCTTGTGTGATTTAAAGAAAGTGAAAATTGTAAATGACAGAATTTTGTAATGGAACATTGGATACCATGATTGAACGGTTATGCAATCATATATCTAATTTTATAATTTATTTATAACAGGGATTTGAAGGCATAATTTTTTAATATTGGATGGGTAAAATTTTTATTAATATTTTTAAATTTTATAAATAAGAGAAATATTTCAGGAGGAAAAAAACATGGGAAAAGCACTGATTATAGGCTGCGGCGGCGTTGCCAGCGTGGCAATCCACAAATGCTGTCAGAACAGCGATGTATTTGAAGAAATCTGCATTGCAAGCAGAACAAAACAAAAATGTGATGATTTGAAGGCAAAGCTGGAAGGAACCACCAAAACAAAAATTACTACCGCAAAAGTGGATGCGGATAACGTAGAAGAGCTGACTGCCCTGATAGAAAAGGAAAAGCCGGATATAGTGGTGAATCTGGCGCTTCCTTATCAGGATCTTACTATTATGGATGCCTGTCTTGCCACGAAAACCCACTATATGGATACAGCCAATTATGAGCCTGAGGATACGGCAAAGTTTGAATATAAATGGCAGTGGGCATACAGGGAACGGTTTGAGGAAGCGGGAATTACCGCCCTGCTTGGCAGCGGCTTTGACCCGGGGGTTACCAGCGTGTTTTCCGCTTATGCCTTAAAGCATTATTTTGATGAAATCAATTATATTGATATTTTGGACTGCAATGCAGGGGACCATGGCTATCCTTTTGCCACCAACTTCAATCCGGAAATCAATATCCGGGAGGTGTCTGCAAAAGGCTCCTATTGGGAGGACGGGCACTGGGTGGAAACTGAGCCTATGGAAATTAAAAGAGTGTATAACTTTCCGGAAATCGGGGAAAAGGACATGTATTTATTGCACCATGAGGAAATCGAGTCTCTGGCGTTAAATATTCCGGGCATTAAAAGAATCCGTTTCTTTATGACCTTCGGACAGAGCTACCTGAACCATTTAAAGTGTCTGGAAAATGTAGGAATGACTTCCATTGAGCCTATTATGTATGATGGAAAGGAAATTGTGCCGCTGCAGTTTTTAAAGGCAGTGCTGCCGGACCCATCCTCATTAGGTCCCCGCACTAAGGGAAAGACCAATATCGGATGTATTTTTGTGGGAAAAAAGGACGGGGTGGAAAAGAAGCTTTATATTTACAATACCTGTGACCATGAAGAATGCTACAAAGAGGTGGGCTCCCAGGCAGTAGCTTATACTACGGGAGTGCCAGCCATGATTGGAGCCATGATGCTTATGACGGGAACATGGAAAAAAGCGGGTGTTTATAATATAGAGGAATTTGATCCGGATCCCTTTATGGAGGCGTTGAATAAGTGGGGGCTTCCATGGAAGATTTCGGAGGCTCCTGAATTAGTGGATTAGCATGAATGTAAAAAGCATAAACGCAAAAAGGAGGCGGATGGGATGAAGCTGGAGAAATTGCCGACGCCCTGTTATCTCATAGAGGAAGGACAGTTAATAAAAAATCTGGAAATATTAAAAGGCGTCATGGACAGGACAGGCTGTAAGATTCTTCTTGCCCAGAAGGCATTTTCCATGTTTTCCATGTACCCTTTGATTGGAGGCTATTTAAGCGGCGCCACTGCCAGCGGGCTTTATGAAGCAAAGCTTGCAAAGGAATATATGGGGAAAGAAAACCATATTTTTTCCCCGGCATATAAGGAATCGGAAATCGACCAGATTGCTTCTCTGTGCGGTCATGTGGTATTTAATTCCTTTTCTCAGCTTGAAAGGTTTGGAAAACAGGTAAGGGAAAAGGGGGCAAGTATTGGAATTCGCATCAATCCGGAGCATTCAACGCAGGAAGGCCATGAGATTTATGACCCTTGTGCCAAAGGCTCAAGGCTGGGAATTCCAATTTCGGAATTTAAACCGGAGCTGTTAGAAGACGTGGAAGGGCTGCATTTTCATACGTTGTGTGAGCAAAATGCGGATGCGCTTTTGGAAACCCTTCAGGCAGTGGAAGAAAAGTTTGGCCCCTGGATGAAACAGATGAAATGGATTAATTTTGGCGGCGGCCATCATATTACAAGAAATGATTATGATATTTCCATGTTAGAGGACTGTATCAGGCACATTCAGGAAACCTATCAGGTACAGGTATATTTAGAGCCGGGAGAGGCGGTGGCATTAAATGCAGGATATTTAATAACAACTGTATTGGAAATAGTGGAAAATCAGATTCAGATTGCCATACTGGACACCTCTGCCGCCTGCCATATGCCGGACGTGCTGGAAATGCCTTACCGCCCGCCCCTTTTGGATTCAGCAGAGTCTGGTGAAAAGCCTTATACCTATCGCCTGGCAGGACCTACCTGCCTGGCCGGGGACATTATTGGAGACTATTCCTTTGACGAACCGCTGCATATTGGAAAACGGTTGTTTTTTGGAGATATGGCTATTTACTCTATGGTAAAAAATAACACCTTTAATGGAATGCCGCTTCCGGCTATTGCGGTCAGGAAGATGGATGGTACATGCCAGATTGTGAAAGAGTTCGGGTATGAGGACTTTAAAATGAGGTTATCCTAGTGTACTGACCTATTGATAATTAGCATAATCCCTTGTCTATTTTTTCATTGGTCTGCGTTGTCGTCAGTTGACAATGGGTTCACATTGCCGCCTTCCTCCGCCTTGCCAATGAAAAAATATCCTGTGGCCTTATGCTAAATATCAATAGGTCAGCACGCTAGGCATATGCAAGCAGCCCATGGATAGAGAAAACAGAAACTCCTTAATCCGACAATTCTTTGAAGTAACAATTCCTTAAGGTAACAATTCAACCTGTAGTTTTTCCATAGGCAGTGCGGCAGGCTTCGGAGAGAATATAATTTCTAAAGGAGCCCTTATAAAAACGCCAGCGCTTAGCGAGGTTCTTTCGAGCTTAGCACTGCTGCGTTTTTATCAGAGCGAGAGCGTGGCGACGTAGAAATTATATTCTCTCCGAAGCCTGCCGCACTGCCTATGGAAAAACTACAGGTTGAATTGTTAATGCCCCCCTTGCACAATCCCCCCAAAACATATTGACAAGCTCTTACAAATAAAGTATTCTTTTCATACAGCAGTCACTGCTGTAAAAATCAATCAATGATTCTTGGCAGTTCGCCAAATATTCATCAGAAAGTAAAAATGGGCAAGGAATGGAAAAAAGCTTTTATCTGCTGTATAACTGTTACATCATGTAAACGGAAATAAAAAGAAAAATTAACGTTTATATTGCAAAAAAGCAGACTGTATATTATAATAATGATAGGAAAATAACTGTTTATCACACCTTATCAAATGCAGGCAAAGCTGATTGAAGGTTTCTGAAGCAGGAGACAAGAATCCTGCAGACCCCATAAATAAGCAAAGGACAGGAGAGGCAGCATTTGGGAAAAGATACAGGGATTACAGAATATTTTCAGGATAATGAACGGTTTGCAGATTTTTTTAACGGATATGTGTTTCAGGGAAAGCAGATTATTTTACCGAAACATCTGGAAAGCTGTGAGATTCGGGGAATATTGAAAAACGGTACGGACAGATATAAATACAGGGATATTTTAAAGAAGCAATATCAGGGAACAGAGCTCATGCTTTTTGGAATAGAGAATCAGATGGCTGTACATTATGCAATGCCGGCAAGAAATTTTGTTTATGATGGAATCAGCTATCAGGAACAATTAGACAGAATACGAAAAGAGCATCTGAAAAGAAAAGATTTAAGAGGAGCAGAATATATAGCAGGATTTTCCAGAGGGGATAAACTGGTTCCGGTGATTACGGCTGTTATTTATTTTGGGAAAAGGCCTTGGGATGGTGCTAAAGATTTATATGGTATGTTTCGAATTGATAAGATTTCCAAGGAACTGATGCCATATATAAATAATTACAAAATCAATCTATTTGAGGCAAGATATGATAACGCGGACTGCTTTAGGACAGATATCAGACAATGCTTTCAGTTTCTGCAAAAGGATGGGAATAGGGAAGCTTTAAAAAGATTATTGGAAAAAGATGAAGCATACCGCTCCTTAAGGGAGGACGCTTTTAACTTGCTTGGCTGCTTATCAGGACAGAAGGACATGCTGCTGGAAAAGGAAAAATATGAAACAGGTGAAGGAGGGTATGATATGTGTAAAGCATTTGCAGACATGAAAAAAGAAGGAAGGATAGAAGGAAAGATAGAAGGAATGAAAGCCTTTGCAAAAAGAATGTTATTGTCAGGAGTATCCATGGAAACTATTATTCAGGCAATTATGGAAGAAAATCAATTAACCAGACAGGAAGCAGAAAAGTATATGCAGTAAAATTTTCCTCAAAAGTCATTTACGAATCTCAAAAGGAATGTTATGATAAAACATGCACAG
Source organism: uncultured Lachnospiraceae bacterium (assembly GCA_910585715.1). GTDB lineage: Bacteria > Bacillota > Clostridia > Lachnospirales > Lachnospiraceae > RGIG3040. Next base: position 56,508 of record CAJUEX010000011.1, on the reverse strand, counting down.
CCCCTAAAAGGGCTGGAAAAGGCAAAGAATAACATCATAAAACCGAGGAAGCAGCAAATGGAAAGAAATGAGAAGTTGGTTATCGTCATAAACGGAAAAGGCGGCGTTGGGAAAGATACTTTGTGTGAGAGCATTACTTCCGAATACAAGATATTAAATGTATCCGCCATTACCCCTATTAAGGAAATCGCCCAATTATATGGCTGGCAGGGGGAAAAGGATGAAAAGGCCAGACGTTTTTTATCCGAATTAAAGAGAGCCTTTACCAATTACAATGACCTTCCCACCAGATATTTGTTAGAACAGTATCAGGCGTTTTTAAAAAGTGATGATGGCATTATGTTTGTACATATCAGGGAAGGGGAGGAAATCCGGAAATTTGTGGAGGCGGTTGATGGAAAGTGTGTAACTCTTTTAATTTATAATAATACCATGAACCGGCAGGTCTATGGAAACGAATCCGACGACTGCGTGGAGCAATATGATTACGATTACAAATTTGACAATTCTGCCCCGTTAAAGCAGTCAAAGGAAACATTTTTAAAATACATTGGTGAAATATGGGAAAAGGAAAGGGATCGGCTTATATGAGCAGGTCCTTTTTTATCGCAGAGAATAGTTCTATTCATAATTTTTCATAAATTCCCTCTTTTTATTTCAAATTCCCACATTATTATACTAATTGATAATAATAAAAAAGGAAAAAGGCAGCAGCGCTGTCAGGAGAGGAAGATGTTATGTGGTTTAAGAAAATAAGAAAGAAAAAGGTACAAAGCATATTTATTGTGTTGATTTTAATGGTGTGCTCCATGCTGATGACCAGTTCTTTGGTTATTATGACAGCAGGCGATACGCCATATAAGGAACTGACAGAGGAATGTGGCTCGCCCATAGTGAAAATCTATCCGTTTCAAAGTAAAGACCCGGTCATTGCAGAGCAGATCAAAGAAAACATGGAGAAGCTGGATATGGTAGAACAGGTGGAAGTGGTTCCTTATTACTATATACTTGAGAAAATCCAGATAGATGGGAAAGGAACCATAGAAGACTATTTTTTTCATTTAATGCCATGGGATGACAGAACCCACGGCTGTATCCGTATGTTAAAAGGAAGTAGGGAGCTAAAGGAGGGGCAATGCCTGATTTCGACAGTTCTTTCTAATTCCGAAGAAATCAAGCCGGGAGATACATTGAATATGGGAAACGGTATTTCCTATCAGGTAAGCGGTATTTATGCGGATCCTTATAATATGAATCTTTCTTTTGATTCAGAAATTATTGTAAAAGAAAACCCACCATCGGAAGACTTAGAATATCAGGTTCATGTTTTTGCAAAAGAGGGAAGCAGCGGAGATGAAGTGATAGATGCTTATAGGGAGCTAAATGACGGGATTTTGGAAGGAAAGGCAATCACTTTGGAAACAAGAATACAGAATAATCAGATGACAGAGCTGATTGTTGGAGGAATCCTGTTGGGAATCAGTGTGGTGATTTTGCTCATCAGCGGTATCATGATTCGCTACATGATAAAAAGCACCTTGATTTCTGAAAAGAAAACAATTGCCATTTATAAGATGCTGGGTTATAAAAATAGCAGAATTATTTCCATATACCTGAAATTCTATGGATTTTTAGTAGTAGTGGGAACCGTTTTGGGAAGCAGCCTTTCAAAGGTGATTTCCGATTCCTTTACTAAGAACACTTTTCGGAATCTGGGGGTTACATCCAGCAGCAGCATAATACCTGTCGGAATGCTGTGTAGTGGCATTATCATTGCCTATGCGTTGATTTGTGTATATCTGCTATTAAGAGTTGTGGGAAAAATCAGGCCTATGGAGGTTTTTCGAAACGAAGGGGCATATAGTGGAAAAAAACAAAAAAATGCTGGAAAAGTACTGGGCTTTTCTCCCATACATATGGCAATGCGGATGATTTTCAGAGATAAAAAAAATACCTGTATGCTTGTGATTACCTGTATTATGGCTACCTATTGCGTAAATTTTGCGGCGACTTCAATGGGAATACTGGAAGATGATAATTTTAAAGCGAAGAATTATTATTGGCTTGGTTTTGACAAGCATGATGTTTCGTTCTCTTCCGCAGATTTAAAAACTTATGAAAATACTGTGGAAAAGCTGGAAAAAGAGAACGAGGTGGAAAAGGTAATTAAAACAACCACACAAATAGCAGTATCCGTTCCGTGGGAAAAGGGGATGGGAGACACAATTTTAAGCACCATGGTTTATGATACCTATGAAAATCTGGATATGCCTGTGATTCAGGGAAGAAATCCCGCCCATTCTGATGAAATTGCAATGGGAAGCCTTATGGCGGAAAAGATGAACAAGCAGGTAGGGGATTATGTGGATATTTACTTTAACGGAAATCAGAAAGTCACTCTTTTATTATGTGGAACTTATCAAAGCCTTTATGATATGGGGAAAAGCTGCCGTCTGTTAGGGAAGACTCTGGAAGAAAAGGGTGTGTCTTTTCAATATGGGGAGGCTTCAGTTTATTTAAAGGAGGGAATAGAGCCGGAGAAGTTTTTAAAAGACCATGGAAAGAAATATGAATCGGACGGGAAGTTGATAGTTCGGGCAGAAAAGTATGGAAATATACTGAGCATGATATCCGGACCGTCAATGCTGGCTATCAGACCTTTTATGATAATAGCGATTTTGCTTGGCGGATTGAATATTATTGCAATCGTCTATTTAAAAAATATGGACAATCGGAAAAACCAAAGCATTTATAAAGCAATTGGATATTCTTCATGGCATTTGTTGAAGACAAATATATCATATGTTTTTTTTGTTGCATTGTTTTCTATGTGCATTACGATACCGGTTTTTATAGCGGCCTTTCCTAAGACTATGGTGCTTGCTTTTTCTGTAATGGGATTCCGGGAGTATCCGGTTTCTTATGACATAACAGTGGTTGCGATAAGTAACCTGGGAACTTTGGCTGTGTATTTGCTCAGTGTACTTGTTGCCTCTAAATCCCTATATGATAATCCGATTTCGGAACTGACAAGTGAATAAACAATAAAATCATGAGAAAATAAGGAGAAATAGAAATGAAAACATGCGTTATAGAAACGGAAAAAATATGTAAAAGCTTTGTGAGCGATGGAGAAGTGAATAATGTAATAAAAAATCTGGATATGAAGCTGTATCAGGAGGATTTTACCGTAATCATGGGAAGCTCCGGTTCCGGAAAATCCACTTTATTATATTTGCTAAGCGGTATGGACAAAGTAACAAGCGGTAAGGTATATTTAAAGGAACAGGAGATTACCGGATTGAAGGAAAGCGCTATGGCGGATATCAGGAAGGATTCCATAGGCTTTGTGTTTCAAAACATGAACTTAATTCCTGATTTAACTTTATTGGAAAATGTATTAAGCCCTTCTTATCAGTCAAAAATAAAAAAAGGAGACAAGAAAAAAAGAGCAGATGCTCTGATTGAAAAAATGGAACTGTCAGCTCACAAGAATAAATTTCCAAACCAGCTTTCAGGCGGACAGAAGCAAAGAACGGCCATCTGCAGGGCACTGATGAATCAACCGGAGGTATTGTTTGCAGATGAGCCTACGGGAGCGCTGAATTCCAATGCAGGAAAAGGAGTTTTAGATACCTTTACCAAGCTTCATGAGGACGGGCAGAGCATTGTAATGGTTACCCATGACCTAAAGGCAGCCGTCCGGGGCAGTCGGGTCATTTTCTTAAGAGACGGAAGAATTGACGGAGAGTTGGAACAGGGGACTTACAGACAAAAGGAAGAAGAGGCGAGAGAAAGAATGCTGTATGAATTTTTAAAAGAACGGAATTGGTAAAATGGCAGAGAAGATTTTGATTATTGAAGATGAAAAAGAGCTGGCGGAAATTTTAGGGGAATATTTGAAGGTGGAAGGATATGAAGCGATTCTGGCATCGGACGGAAAGGAAGGGCTTGCCCTTCTTTCCCGACATCTGCCGGATCTGGTGATTTTGGATATCATGCTTCCAGAAATGGATGGAATGGAAGTCTGCAGGCGGATTCGGGAGAAACATGAGCTTCCAATCATTATGCTTTCTGCAAAAAGCGGGGAAATGGATAAAGTAATCTGCCTTGGAATCGGGGCAGATGATTATGTAACAAAGCCTTTCAGTCCTTTAGAGCTGGTGGCAAGAGTAAAGGCTCATTTAAGACGGGCTGGAAAAAGCGGGGAAGGGTCTGATACAGAACGCCTTATTTTAAAGAGAGAAAGCTATACTGCTTATGCGGACGGACAGGTGCTGGAGCTGACTACGAAAGAATTTGAAATGTTGTATTTCCTAAAAAAACATGAAAATCAAGTGTTTTCCAAGGAGCAGCTTTATGAAAGCATATGGGGCATGAATGAATTTGGAGATATTAGCAGTGTGGCAGTTTACATAAAACGCATACGGGAAAAGCTCCGGGCACATTCCATGGATTATATTAAAACGGTCTGGGGCGTGGGCTACAAATTTTTTGCAGGGGAATAAAGGATTATGAAAAAACAATCGTTATTGAGCATGCAGGCTATTATTTATTTTTCTGTTTTTGTTATATTGGCGGCGGGGCTTTTTTTTTGCGGCAGGAGGCTGACGGAGTTGAAAAACAGAGAAGGGATTTACTATAACCGGGCAAGGGAGCTGACGGCAGATGAAGTAAAGCTTTGCCAACAGGGAATGAAGTCCGGAAGCTGGAAAGGAATTAATAGGGAATTTCCGGTTGTAGTGGTGGATTTGGAGGGAAAAGTACTTTTTAGTTTAAAGGAAGAATACAGACCTGACGAAGTGGTTAACATAAATGAAATTATCCAGCAGGACCAAAGCTTTTTTCAAAAGGAGAAGCATACAGTAAAAATTGCTTTTTCTTTAAAAGAACAGGAAAAAGTATGCGGCTTTGCTGTTTTTTGGCTGGATAAATCCTTTTTGGGGAAAGATGGTGAACAAAAGGAATTGTTTTCTGCGATTTTGCCGGTTTTTATAAGCATGGCGGCAGTATTTTTCTTACTGGCATTTTTCCTTATATATACAAAGAAGAGGGTTTTGGGTCCGGTAAAGGAAATGGTAAGTGCTACAAAGGCAATTACGGAAGGGGATTATCATGTACAGGTGCTGAAGGCGGCAGGGGGAAAGCTTTCCGGCAATGACATTGAAAAGCTGTCTTATTATTTTGAATTGATGCGGGATGAGCTGAAGGCAAGGGCAGAGCGGGAGGAAGAGCTGAAACGAAGCCAGAAGGAGCTTATGACCTGTATTTCCCATGATTTTAAGACTCCTATTGCCATTATTAAGGCATATGGGGAAGGAATCCGGGATGGAATTGATGGCGGGAATGATGAAAAAGTAAAAAAGTTTGCTTCTATTATCGTTGCAAAAACAGAAAATCTTACAAAGATGTTAGGGGATTTATTGGAGCATTTTCAGACAGAGCTGAACAGGATGACTGTTCACAGGGAGGAGCAGTATATCAGGGAATTTTTTGACGGATTGGCATTTGAGTTTAAGCAGCTTGTAGAAAGTCATCAGATGGAATTCACTTATGTAAACCAAGCTCCTGACCTGGTGCTTTCTTATGATGAAAGAAGACTTTCCCAGGCATTTTCCAATCTGATTGATAACAGTATAAAATATGGAAGAAAACAGGGAGGGAGTATTTTGTTTTCGGTAGAGCTTCTGCAGGTAAAGAATTGTCTTTCCATTCAGGTTGCCGATAATGGAAAGGGGATAGACAGGGCGGATATTCCTTTTGTATTTGAGAAGTTTTATCGGGGGGAAAAGTCGAGAAATACCAAGATAGCGGGAGCGGGACTGGGGCTTTCGATTTGTAAGTATATTGTGGAGAGGCATGGTGGGGAGATTTGTCTGGAGAGCGGGGAGGAGAAGGGGACGAGGGTTTTTGTTTTGCTGCCTGTGTAGAAGGGGGAGGACGCGGCAGAGGGAGGCGGTATGGCTCTATGGGGGGAGCATTGTTTTGGAGGGAGATTTTCCTAAACAGGCTGGTATGGGGTAGTGGCAGCGGACGGGGCGGCATGCAGCGCCGTCCGTGGCGCGGCATGCCTAAAATTGCCATCCGTGGCAATTTTACCCTGGGTTTTGAACAGCCTGTTAAGGAAAAGCTCCCTCCAAAACAATGCTCCGCCCCATAGAGCCATACCGCCTCCCTCTGCCGCTGGTTTTCTCTGCCGGTACGTTTGAAGGTTTTATATGCTTTCAATATAGATATATATAAATAATTAGCTAACCAAATAAGAAGCTTTGAAATGTCCTGATTGTAATATTGCTTATATTGCACAGGAAAATTGTGTCAGCAGGACGTTTTTCTTTTGCAATTGTCAATAAATATAAAACAAAGGTTAGGGGTATTTCGATGCACAGTGTGAGCAGGCATGGCATATGGCAGTATTCAGGGCCTTAGCAAAGTCGCCGGTCCTTATGCACCGTACTTTGGTGCATTAGTACCGCTGCGTCTTTGCAGAGCGGGAGCGTGCCCGGAAGACTGCCATATGCCATGCCTGCTCACACGTCCTCCAGCCAAATCCCCAAATCCCCAACTCTTGAAAAACCTTTTCCCATATAGTAAAATTTACCCAATGCAGTAATGCGTGCAAGTGCTTTTGGGAAGCATAAAAGAAAGTAAGGAATATTTTTAAAATATAGTTCGGGAAATGCAGGGTAGAAAATGAAGCGATTGACAATTGGGATTCTTGCCCATGTGGATGCGGGGAAAACAACTTTATCGGAGGCTGTGCTGTATGAAAGCGGAAGCATACAGACTATGGGCAGGGTGGATAAGAAGGATGCTTTTTTGGATACCCATGCTTTGGAAAAGGAGAGGGGAATTACAATTTTTTCCAAGCAGGCAGTGTTTTCCCTTAAAGATATGCAGATTACCCTGTTAGATACGCCGGGACATGTGGATTTTTCTGCGGAAATGGAGCGCACTCTTGGCGTGCTGGATTATGCCCTGCTGGTAATAAACGGTGCAGACGGCATACAGGCCCATACCCGGACCTTATGGAAGCTTTTAAGCAGATACCGGATTCCGGTATTTCTTTTTATTAATAAGATGGACCAGAGAGGTACGGACAGGGAGCATTTGCTTAAGCAGTTAAAGGAAAAGCTGGATGAGGGATGTACGGATTTCGGGAGGAAAACGGGAGCGTCGTTTTATGAGGACATTGCCGTGTGTGATGAAGGGGCTCTTGAGCAGTTTCTGGAGACAGAAGGGCTAAAGACAGAGACGATAAAAAAGCTGGTTTGGGAAAGAAAGGTATTTCCATGTTTTTTTGGCTCCGCATTGAAACTGGAAGGGGTAAAGGAGCTGCTTGAGGGCATAGAGGCTTACATGCAGCAGCCAGCTTATCCGGAGGAATTTGGTGCAAGGGTCTTTAAGATTGCAAGAGACGACAGAGGGAACAGGCTTACTTTTCTGAAAATTACGGGAGGAAGCCTGAAAGTAAGAAGCATACCGGCAGAAAATCAGGAAAAGGTAACGCAGATTCGCATTTATTCCGGAGAAAAATATACGGTAACAGATGAGGCGGAGGCTGGAACGGTCTGTGCGGTAACCGGGCTTTCCGGTATGAAACCCGGAAGCGGGCTTGGAAGGGAAACAGCTGTTTTTGCTCCTGTGCTTGAGCCGGTGCTTATTTATCAGATGAAGCTGCCGCCGGAATGCGATGAGACAGTTATGCTTTCCAAGCTGGAACAGTTAGAGGAAGAACAGCCGGAGCTTCATATTCTGTGGGATGAGCAGTTAAAAGAGATTCAGGTACGGCTTATGGGGGAAGTGCAGACTGAAATATTAAAGAGCCTGATTTTAGAGCGGTTTGGTGTAGAGGTGGAATTTGGAAAAGGGAATATTGTTTATAAGGAAACAATAGCCGGCCAGACAGAGGGGGTGGGACATTATGAACCTTTGCGGCATTATGCGGAAGTCCATCTTTTGTTAGAGCCCGGCGAGCCGGGAAGCGGTCTGCAGCTTGCCTCCCGGTGCAGTGAAGAGTTACTTGCGGGAAACTGGCAGAGGCTTGTTATGACCCATCTGGAGGAAAAAGAGCATAAGGGAGTGCTTACCGGTTCTCCCGTTACGGATATAAAAATTACCCTGGTGGGAGGCAGAGCCCATCAAAAGCATACGGAAGGCGGGGATTTCAGGCAGGCTGCTTACCGGGCGGTAAGACAGGGGCTTTTGGAAGCGAAGTCTGTATTGCTGGAGCCTTTTTATGAATTTCGGCTGGAAGTACCTGAAAAAACCATTGGCAGGGCAATGTCGGATATTGAAAGGATGCATGGAAGCTTTCTGCCCTTTCAAACGGAAGGGGATATGGTTGTCTTAACCGGTTTTGCTCCGGCAGCTTCCATGAATGGTTATCAAAAAGAAGTAAATACTTATACAAAAGGGTTTGGAAGGCTAAGCTGTACCTTAAAAGGATATGAACCATGTCACAATCCGGAAGAAATCATAGAAGCAATGAACTATGATTTTGAAAGGGATACGGAAAATCCTGCAGATTCCATATTTTGTGCCCATGGTGCAGGTATTCTGGTAAAATGGGACAAGGTAAAGGAGTACAGGCATGTGGAATGCCAGCTTGAAAAGGAAGCAAAAGCAGAGGGCACAAGTATTACAGAACCACAAAGGCAAAAGAGTCAGGAAGAAAAATGGATTGGAACGGAAGAAATCGATGCAATTCTGGAACGGACCTACCATGCCAACAAAAAGGAGAAAGGAAAACCGGTAAAAAGGAAGGAAGCGGTTGTTTTAAAAAGCAGCCCGTCTAAAAAACAGGAGTCGAAGGAAGAATACCTGCTTGTAGACGGTTATAATGTAATTTTTGCATGGGAGGAATTGAAGGAGCTTGCCCAAGCAAGCATTGACGGGGCAAGGGGAAGGCTTTTGGATATTTTATGCAATTATCAGGCAATTAAAAAGTGTAACCTGATTGCAGTATTTGACGCATACCGGGTGCAGGGGCACCGGACGGAAATCGTGGATTATCACAATATCCATGTGGTATATACGAAAGAAGCGGAAACTGCTGACCAGTATATAGAGAAATTTGCTCATGAAAACGGAAGGAAATGCCGGATTACAGTAGCAACCTCTGACGGGCTGGAGCAGATTATCATAAGGGGTCAGGGCTGCAGCCTGATTTCCGCCAGAGAGCTTCAGGAGGAAATCAGGCTTGCAAATGAAAGCATATGTCGGGAATATGAAGAGAACCAGCCAAGGGGTAAAAGTTATTTGCTGGATTCTTTTCAAAAAGAGTAGTAGTTGATCTTGTGGGCTTTTGGCTGGGGGGACGTGAGAACTGGCAGAACATGGGATAGTCTTCCGGGCACGCTTTCGCTCTACAAAGACGCAGCGGTACTAACGCACCAAAGTACGGTGCGTAAGTGCCGGCGACTTTGTAAAGGCCTGGAAGACTATCCCATGTTCTGCCAGTTCCCGCTGTGTATCGAAAGGCCGTTGTGGCTATTTTGTCTATATTATGATTTTTGTGTGGGAAGGCTAATGATTAAATTGTTACTAGTGTGCTGACCTATTGATATTTAGCATAAGGCCGCAGGATATTTTTTCATTGGCAAGGCGGAGGAAGGCGGCAATGTGAACCCATTGTCAACTGACGACAACGCAGACCAATGAAAAAATAGACAAGGGATTATGCTAATTATCAATAGGTCAGCATACTAGGAATGAAGAAGCGGAAAGAAAAGTATGAAAAAGGAAAGGAAGCTATTGAATGGAAGAACAATTATATCAGGAATTTAAAGAGGATTTAAAGCAGTTTGAAAAAGTAACGGCTGGATTTTATAAGGGAGAGGTAACCACTGCGGAATATAAAGGGATTTCCGGAGGCTTTGGCAGCTATGCCCAGAGAGGAGGAAAAAGCAGCATGCTCAGGCTCAGGCTGGCAGGGGGCAGAATCAATAAAGACCAGCTGAAATTTATTGTGGATGCGGTAGAAGAATTTCATATAGACAAAATCCATTTCACCACCTGTCAGACCATACAGCTCCACAATCTGAATGAAGAGGCAGTTTGCCGGATTATGGAGCAGGCATTTGAGGTTGGAATCATTACAAGGGGAGGCGGCGGAGATTTCCCGAGAAATGTAATGGTATCTCCCTTATCCGGCGTGGAGGAAGGAGAACCCTTTGACGTGCTCCCGTATGCAAAAAAAGCAGCGGATTATCTTTTGTCCTTTATCAATACGGTAAAGCTGCCGAGAAAGCTGAAGGTGGCATTTTCCAATTCGAAGGATAATCTGGTGCATGCAACATTCCGGGATTTAGGTTTTGTTGCCGGGAAAAACCATACCTTTGACGTGTACAGCGCAGGAGGACTTGGAAATAATTACAAAATGGGAGTTCTTGTGGCGCAGGATGTAAAACCGGAAAAGTTGCTGTATTATATAAAAGCCATGGTGGACACCTTTACGGAATACGGCAATTATCAGCAGCGCAATAAGGCAAGGACCCGATATATGCAGGAAACCCTCGGAGGGCCGGAGCAATATAAAAAAGCATATATAGAAAAGTTGCAAAAAGTCCTTGAAACGGAAAATCTGGATATTGCGGCAGAAGAGAGTGCCATAACAAAAACCGGAAAAGAAGATGCCATACCGGAAAGCAAAACAGCACGTGTCATCAGGCAGAAGCAGGCAGGACTGTGTGCCGTGCATTACCATCCGATAGGAGGCTGCATTGCGCCGGAAACCCTGCAGGCATTGTATCAGGCGGTAAAAGACATGGAGCAGGTGGAACTTGCCCTTTCTCCGGATGAAAGCGTATATATCCTGAATCTGAACGGAAAAGAGGCGGAAACCATTCTGGATATTACGAAGGACAGTGCAAAAAACAGGCTGGAATCCTCCATTGCATGTATCGGCAGCACCATCTGCCAGGTCGGGCTGCAGGACTCCCAGGGGCTTTTAAAGGCAATCGTGGAGGCAGTAAGAAAAGAAGGATTTGCAGACGGGGTACTGCCTAAGCTGCATATATCCGGCTGCATATCCTCCTGCGGCACTCATCAGGTGGGAAGCATGGGATTCCACGGCTTTGTAAAGCGTGTAGACGACAAGCCCCAGCCGGCATTTAACCTGTTCATAGGAGGAAGTGCGGCAAAGAATGAGGAACGGTTCGGAGAAAGCTTAGGCTCCATGCTGGCTGTGGACATACCGGAATTTCTTGTTGAGCTTGGAAAAACTATTGCAGCTTCAGATACTCCTGTTTATGAGCAGTGGTATGAAAAGCATCCGGACGAGCTTCGGGAGCTTGCCGGAAAATACATTAACAAGTAGATAAATATAGATATAATGTGACAGTTTGGCCGGCAGTTCCCATGGAGAAAGCAGGACGGGCATGTTGCAGGACATGATTTCTTAAGGAGCCCTTATAAAATCGCCGGTTCTTAGCGAGGTTCTTTCGAGCTTAGAACTGCTGCGTTTTTATAGAGCGAGAGCGTGGCGACGTAGAAACATGTCCTGCAACATGCCCGTCCTGCTTTCTCCATGGGAACTGCCGGTCAAACTGTCAAAGCACAACCTGCTTTTTATGCAAAAATCCCATTGTGGCTTTTGGGATTAGTTGGTATAATAGAACAAAAACAATTAAGTTTCTGTTTCATGCAGGTGAAAAGGGAAGGAGAAGGTATGGGATTTTTAGCAGTGATTATGGGGGCTGTAATAATCGGAATGGGGGTGGTTATCTGGAAACTGAAGACTGCCGCACAGTCAGCAGAAGGGGCTCCGGTAGTCCGTGCAGAAGAATATGATTCAGTAAAAGCGGTGACCACAGGTATACTGAATAAAGATATCGGAGCTATTCTGATTGTTTCCAATGATAATAAGGTATTATTTTACAATCATGAGTTTACTCAATTGTTTCCGAATATTGTGAATATACAATCTATTTCAGAGTTTCCCGAAATCAAAAAGCTGTTTCATGAAGAGGAATACGTTTCCGAGGAATTGTCAAAAATATACGAAATACGTTCCGAAACATTAGAGGAGCAGGACAATGTCAGGGGCAGGTTCGTCTGGCTGGTTGACATAACAGGACATTATAAGACCAATAAAAAGCTGAAAGAGTTAAAAGAAATGGCAGATGCTGCCAATCGGGCAAAATCAGATTTTCTTGCCAATATGAGCCATGAAATCCGTACTCCCATCAATACAGTGCTGGGAATGGATGAAATCATTTTAAGGGAAACAACGGAGATATCGGTAAAAGGCTATGCGGAAAACATTCGGGAAGCGGCCACTACCCTGTTGTCCCTTGTGAATGATCTGCTTGATTTTTCCAAAATTGAATGCGGTAAAATGGAAATTCTTCCGGCAGAATATGAAGTCGCCAACTTGCTGACGGAAGTTATCAATATGGTGGAAATAAAAGCCGCCAATAAAAATCTGGAGTTTATTCCGGTTATATCCGAGAATATTCCATACCTGCTTTTTGGTGATGAAATCCGCATCAAGCAGGTAATCATCAATTTATTGACAAATGCAATTAAATACACAAATGAAGGAAGCGTCGTATTAAAGGTTGACTGGAAGGAAGCCGGTGATTCCCATATTATGCTGATTATTTCAGTAACGGATACGGGCATTGGCATTAAGGAAGAAGATATAAACCGCCTGTTTGTTTCCTTTGAGAGAATTGAAGAGGAGCGTAACAGGAATATAGAAGGGAATGGTCTTGGACTGAGCATTACCAAGCAGCTGCTTGAGCTGATGGACAGCAGTTTGAATGTACGAAGCGAATACGGGGTGGGTTCTACCTTCTCCTTTACGTTAAAGCAGGGAATCAAGGATAGAAAGCCTATTGGCAAGTTCCGGGAGAAATATTCCTACAGCAAGGAGAAAGACAAGAAATACAGGACCATGTTCGTCGCGCCGGATGTAAGAATTTTAGTAGTGGATGATAATGCCATGAATCTGTCCGTAGCGGAAGGTTTGTTAAAGAACACGGAAATCAAGGTGGACAAAGCGGCTGACGGCGAAAAAGCCCTGGAGCTTTGCAAAGAAATTAAATATGATGTCATCTTAATGGACCATATGATGCCCCGCATGGATGGTATTGAGACTATGAAGCGTCTGAAGCAGATGAGTGATTCTCCGAATGCGGATACGCCGGTTATTGTTTTAACAGCAAATGCCATTTCAGGCGTAAGGGAAATGTACTTAAAAGAAGGCTTTGTGGACTATATGTCAAAGCCAATTCAGGGAAAGCGCCTGGAAGAAAAAATATTGAAATGTCTGCCTTCCAATAAATATGTAATGGTAGAATATGATGAAATCGAAAAGTCTGTTTTCCGTTCCCTGTGGCAGGAAACAGCGGACAGGATTAATGCCAAATATCCTTTTAAATGTCTGGATATCGTTACCGCAATCGAGTCGGCTGAGGGAGATGTGGAATGCTTTAAGTTCCTTTTGGAATCCTTCAGGGACACTTCAGATAAAAATAAAGCGGACATACAGGGTTCCTTTGATAAGCAGGATTTTACCGATTATACTATATTTATACATGCTTTAAAGAGCACCTCCAAAATGATAGGAGCGGAAAGGCTGTCAGAACAGGCAAGGCTTTTGGAAATGGCAGGCAAAAAAGGAGATGTCCATTATATGGTGGAAAATCACCGGAAGGTTATGGATTTATATGAAGAAGCCCTTGAAGAAATCAGGGATTACTTAGGCGGCGGAACAGGTACAAAAGAGGAAGTGGTAAATTAGTGGGGAAAAAAGTATGGCTCACAGGAATTATTTTTCTGCTGATTCTGATAAACATGCCTATAAGGGCTCATGCAGAGGAGAAGCAATGGATATGCCAGCGCATTTTATATGGTGATGGGTGAGCTTGGCATTCCATGCAAATATACATATAACAGTGAACACGCATGGAATACGGTATGTTTGGACGGCTACTGGTACAATCTGGACGCCACCTGGGGCGATGGAGGCGGAAAGAATGTGGATTATGAATATTTCCTGAAAAGCAATAAGGACTGGACCGGACTTGGGGCAACTGAATCGGATGCGCCTGCGTCCTATCCGGTCACGGATATGACTCCCACATATGACTTTCCGGATTTTCAGTTACAGGAAAATATTAAGATAGCTTTTATGATAGGCGTGCCGGTTCTGCTGTTTTTCCTGATAAAAGGTTTTTTTGGCACCTATTCCCAAAACAGCACCAAAAACAGGATTGCAAGAAATGAGGAGTTTATACGGAATATGTACCGGCTGCTGGATGAATGACATCTTTATGAATTTTGGCAGAGCGACAACACAACTGGAGGAAATAAATGAAAGCGACAAAAAAATGGCTTTTGGCCATGCTAGTGATTTTAACGGCATTTTCTTGTGCCGGCTGCGGAAAGAAAGGAACTGAAAATATTGAAGCCGGCATGGCGGCAATTGAAGGTCTGGAATACAGCCAGGCGCTTTCCTGTTTTGAAAAGGCAATCGTAAACGGAGAGAATCTGGAGCTGGCATACAGAGGGCAGGGAATTGCCTACATGGGGCTGACACAATATGAGGAAGCCATAGCCTCCTTTGAAAAAGCATTGAAAAGCAGCGGCATGTTTCCGGGAGAATTGGAATATGATATTAATTTCTATTTGGCAACAGCCAAGTATAAAATGGGAGATAATAATGGGGCTATCGGTGTTTTTGACGGTATACTGGCGCTTCAGAAAAAAAATTGTGATGCTTATTTCCTGAGAGGCAGTGCAAAAGTTGCTGCAAAAGACTTAGAGGGCGGCAAGGCTGATTTGGAAAAGGCAATGGAGCTTTCCGGCAATTCCACTGAGCTGCTTATCGACGCCTACAAGGTGTTTGCAGATAACGGAATGGAGCAGGAAGGAAGCACATACCTTACGAAGGCACTGGAAAAAGGAGCCACCATGACGGATTATGAGAAAGGCACGATTTCCTATTATTTAAAGGATTATGAAAATGCCAGAAATTATCTGGAAACGGCAAGGACGGATAATAAAAATAAAGAAAGCAATGAAGGAAATATTGTATATATGCTTGGACAGACTTATGAACAGCTGGGGGATAATAACTATGCAGCTGTTTTATATGAGGGCTATCTGGCAGAGCATCCGAATGATGTAGAAATTTGCAATCAGTTGGGATTATGTAAACTGGAAGCGAAGGATTATCAGGGAGCTTTAAATGCATTTCAGGCTGCTATGCAGATTGAGTCTGACAGCCTGACACAAAATTTGAAATACAATGAAATTGTTGCATATGAATATTTGGGAGATTTTACGAAAGCAAAAGTGCTGATGGAAGCTTATTTAAAGGCTTATCCGGATGACGGAGCAGCAATAAGGGAATATGAGTTTTTAAAGACAAGATAGGTTAAGAACAAGAGGCACTATATATTGTGTTTACATAAAAGCGTTAACATAATATGTAGTGTTTTTTGTTGACTTTTTTATAGGGCAATGATAAAATAAAATCATGCGTCAGTTGTGCTGCAAAGCAGAACGAAACAGCAAAGGTTTACAGGGGCAAATGAGAAGATAAAGGGGTGTTTAGGTGTTACAGGTTATTAAAAGAAACGGAGAGGTGGCTGCTTTTAATCTGACCAGAATTAATGACGCCATTATGAAGGCATTTCGGGCAACCGATGTGGAATTTACCAATGATATCGTAGATTTACTGGCATTGCGTGTAACTGCTGATTTTCAGGAAAGGGTAAAAGAAGGACAGGTTCATATCGAGGATGTACAGGACAGCGTGGAAAAGGTATTGGAACAGTCAGGTTATACGGAAGCTGCAAAGGCGTATATTTTATATCGGAAGCAGCGGGAAAAAATGCGTACCATGACCTCTACTATTTTAGATTACAAAGATGTGGTAAACAGCTATGTGAAAATAGAGGACTGGAGGGTAAAAGAAAATTCCACGGTGACCTACTCTGTTGGAGGCCTGATTTTAAGCAACTCCGGTGCGGTGACAGCTAATTACTGGCTTTCCGAAATTTATGACGAAGAAATTTCCGAGGCTCACAGAAATGCGGATATTCACATTCATGATTTGTCCATGCTCACAGGGTATTGCGCAGGCTGGAGCCTAAAGCAGCTGATACAGGAAGGGCTGGGAGGCATTACCGGGAAAATAACTTCCGCACCTGCAGCTCATTTATCCGTGCTCTGCAACCAGATGGTGAATTTCCTTGGGATCATGCAGAATGAATGGGCAGGCGCACAGGCATTTTCTTCTTTTGATACTTATCTGGCTCCCTTTGTAAAGGTGGATAATCTGTCTTACAAGGAAGTGAAGAAATGCATCGAAGCATTTATATACGGCGTGAATACACCAAGCCGCTGGGGAACCCAGGCGCCCTTTTCCAATATTACCTTAGACTGGACCGTGCCTGATGATCTGGCAGCCCTTCCTGCCATTGTAGCAGGAAAGGAAATGGATTTTACCTATGGCGAATGCAAAAAAGAAATGGACATGATCAATAAGGCATTTATAGAGACCATGATTGAAGGGGATGCCAATGGCAGAGGATTCCAGTACCCCATACCCACCTATTCCATAACAAGGGATTTTGACTGGTCTGATACGGAAAACAACAGGCTGTTGTTTGAAATGACCTCTAAATACGGCACTCCGTATTTTTCTAATTATATCAATTCCGATATGGAGCCGGGAGATGTGCGCAGCATGTGCTGCAGGCTCAGGCTGGATTTAAGGGAGTTGCGCAAGAAGACCGGCGGCTTCTTTGGTTCCGGGGAAAGTACCGGAAGCGTAGGGGTAGTGACTGTCAATATGCCAAGGATTGCATATTTGTCAAGCAGTAAGGATGATTTCTTCAAACGGTTAAACCGTATGATGGATATTGCGGCCCGTTCCTTAAAAATTAAGCGGGGGGTTATTTCAAAGCTGTTGGATGAAGGTTTATATCCTTATACAAAACGTTATCTGGGAAGCTTTGACAATCACTTTTCCACCATAGGGCTCATCGGCATGAATGAGGTTGGATTAAATGCCAACTGGCTTCGGGCCGATATGACAGAGAAAAAAACACAGGAATTTACAAAAGAAGTGTTGAACCATATGCGTAATCGTTTGTCTGATTATCAGGAGCAGTACGGGGATTTATATAATCTGGAAGCAACTCCTGCAGAAAGCACTACCTACAGGCTTGCAAAGCATGATAAAAGAAAATGGCCTTCCATTAAAACTGCAGGTAAAATGGGAGATACGCCTTACTATACCAATTCCTCCCATCTTCCGGTGGATTACACCACGGATATTTTTGATGCGCTGGATATTCAGGATGAATTGCAGACATTATATACATCAGGAACGGTATTTCATGCCTTTTTGGGAGAGAAGCTTCCGGATTGGAAGGCAGCGGCTAATCTGGTTCGGACTATTGCGGAAAACTACAGGCTGCCATATTATACTCTGTCTCCTACCTATTCTATTTGCAAACAGCATGGATACCTGCCGGGAGAGGAAAAGAAATGCCCTTATTGCGGCTCTGTAACAGAAATATACAGCCGTATTACAGGATATTACCGTCCGGTTCAGAACTGGAATGACGGTAAGTTGCAGGAATATGAGAACAGAACCGAATATGACGTGGCATCTTCCAGCCTGAAAAAGCCTGTCAGCAGTATTGTAACCTTGTCAGGCTCCAAGGAGTCGCCGATGGTTTCAGTAGAAGCTCCGGACAAGGTAAAGTATCTGTTTGTAACAAATACCTGTCCGAACTGTAAGCTGGCAAAGTCATATCTGAAGGATGAAAAGTATGTAGTAATTGATGCGGAAGAGAATATGGAGCTGGCAAACCGTTATGGTGTTATGCAGGCGCCTACTCTTGTGGAGATAAACGGAGATGCCTTTCAAAAATATGTGAATGCATCCAATATTAAGAAATATGCTGATTCTCACAGTAAAATGGTTGTATAGGAGGCTGGCTTATGTCGGATATTTATTTGAAAGTAAAAGGAATCATTAAGAAAAATGACAGGTATCTTGTATTGAAAAAATGGATGGATGACCGGATTCCGGACCCTTTTGTCTGGGAATTTATAGATGGGCAGGCGGAACATGGAGAGGCGCCGGATGAAGCCATGCTTCGCAATATCAGGGAGCAGCTTGGAGTAGAAGGGACCATTGAGAAAATAGAATATACCTGGTCTACCATGTTAGGGGATACCCAGTGTGTAGGAATTACCTATCTTTGCTCTACAGAAGTTGAGGACGATTGTTATGAAATATCTGAAGAATACGGTGGTTTTGAATGGATAACAAGAGAGGAATTTCCTTTTTATATTGAAAACAGCTTTGTTTTAAATGATTTAAAGAAAGCGGTTTTATAATGGACAGCCCTATGACAGCCGCAAAATATCACTATTCTAAGAAGAGATAATTGTAGCTGCAGGGTATTTTGCAATTGCCTGATTAATAAGGAAGCAGAAAGGAACAGGACAGAATGATAAACAAACTGGTAGAAAAAATCAAACATACCAATGCGCCTGTCGTAGTGGGTTTAGACCCGATGATGGGTTTTATTCCGGAGCATATTACAAAGAGGGCTTTTAAGGAACATGGCGAGACACTGGAAGGGGCTGCAGAAGCTATCTGGCTGTTCAATAAAGCAATTGTGGACAGTACCTGCGACCTGATTCCGGCAGTTAAGCCCCAGATTGCCATGTATGAGCAGTTTGGAATTCCCGGCATGACAGCTTTTAAAAGAACTGTTGATTACTGTAAGGAAAAGGGACTGGTAGTCATCGGGGATGTAAAAAGAGGTGACATTGGTTCTACGTCTGCTGCTTATGCGGTAGGACACCTTGGAAAGGTTATGGTGGGCGGCAAAAGCTATTATGGTTTTGACGAGGATTTTGTAACGGTAAACCCTTATCTGGGCTCGGATGGGGTAAAACCTTTTCTGGAAGTATGTAAAGAAGAAAAAAAGGGAATCTTTGTTTTAGTCAAGACATCGAACCCCAGCAGCGGTGAATTTCAGGACCGTTTAATCGATGGAAAGCCCCTCTATGAGCTGGTAGGGGAAAAGGTTGCCGCATGGGGAGAAGAATGCATGGGAACTGATTACAGCTATGTAGGAGCCGTAGTGGGAGCCACTTATCCGGAAATGGGAAAGGTGCTTCGTAAAATAATGCCTAAGTCCTTTATTCTGGTGCCGGGCTATGGGGCACAGGGCGGAAAAGGAAAGGATTTGGTACATTTCTTCAATGAGGATGGTTTAGGAGCCATTGTGAATTCTTCCAGAGGAATTATTGCAGCATACAAAAATGAACAGTATAAAGAGCGGTTTGCACCGGAGAATTTTGCAGATGCTTCCCGTCAGGCAGTGATTGATATGATTGATGATATTGCAGGAGCTCTTGGGACAAAATAAAAGAAGCATACTTTTTATATGAAGGAGGACTTGGCAGGATGGAACAGTACAAAAAAGAATTTATTGAATTCATGGTTGACAGCAACGTGCTGAAGTTTGGAGAATTTACATTAAAAAGCGGAAGGAAATCCCCCTTTTTTATGAATGCAGGCGCCTATGTGACAGGAAGCCAGTTAAAGAAATTAGGGGAATATTATGCAAAGGCCATTCATGACAAGTATGGTGAGGAGTTTGATATTCTTTTTGGTCCGGCATATAAAGGGATTCCCCTTACAGTGGCAGCTACCATTGCCTTTAGTGAATTGTATGGAAAAGAAATCAAATACTGTTCTAATCGGAAAGAGGTAAAAGACCACGGCGATACAGGGATTTTGCTTGGAAGCCCCATTCAGGACGGAGACCGGGTGGTCATCATAGAAGATGTTACTACATCCGGCAAGTCCATTGAAGAGACATTCCCCATTTTAAAGGCTCAGGCCGATGTGGAAATCGTAGGGCTTATGGTGTCCTTAAACCGTATGGAAAGAGGAAAAGGTGAAAAGAGCGCCTTAGAAGAAATCAAAGACCTTTACGGCTTTGAAACCGGCGCCATCGTTACTATGGCTGAGGTGACGGAGTACTTATATAATAAGCCTTATAAGGGAAAGATATATATTGATGAGCCGATTAAGACGGCTTTGAATTCTTATTATGCACAGTATGGAGCTGTAAATTAAAGGCAGAAGGCGCAGGCTTTCTTACGGAATATAAGCTTTGGAAAGGAATTGCCATGGAAGAAAAAACATATAAATTAATGTCAAGAACAGGAGCAATGAACATTACCTTTGGGGTAATCTGCATTGTAACGGGTATTACTGCGGGAGTTATGCTGATTATAGGCGGCGCAAGACTTTTGGCGGAAAAATCAAAGATTTTGTTTTAGGAAAGGACCTTGGTATGAGAAAACCAAGCTATATGTTTACCAATAAAAGCCATCCGAGGCGGGGAATTATAGCCACCCTTCTTGGGGGAATCGATATGGCTTCCCTTTGCCTTGCAGTCTGGCTGTGCTTTCAAAACCGGGGAGCCGGCAATGCAAGGCTTGGAACGGCTGCATTGTTTGCCCTGCTTTTCTCCATTGCCGGGCTGGTTCTTGGGATTTTGTCCCGTTTGGAAAAGGATAAATTTTATATATTTCCAACCATAGGTATTACGTTGAATTTTCTTGTAATTGCATTTACGGTATTTATTATATTTGCGGGAGTCTATAATGTATGATGGAAGAAAGATATGAACTCTTAAAAAACAGAATAGAGGAAATTACAAAGGAAAATCAGATAGCAGAGCCATACTGTTCATATTTT
This sequence comes from uncultured Lachnospiraceae bacterium, assembly GCA_910585715.1. Taxonomy (GTDB): domain Bacteria; phylum Bacillota; class Clostridia; order Lachnospirales; family Lachnospiraceae; genus RGIG3040. Next base: position 35,750 of record CAJUEX010000011.1, on the reverse strand, counting down.
AAACAGGTGGCTCTCTTTCTTATGGAAATTTTCCGGTGCTTTGAAAACATTTCCGGCTTTCACGGCTATGGGCATCAGGGAAAGATTCCAACTGAAAAACAGAATACAGGTAACGGATTTGGAACAGAACAGGACTTTCAGAAACTTCTTGAGTACAATCATAAGCTTTATCAGGATATTCTGCCTGAAAATTATCATAACAGCTATGGAAATCCTGCTAATGCAGTAAAGCTTTTGGGAGAACAATACGGGCAGATTTTGTGCGCATTGTATGCGGAGCTGTATGCCCTTATTCCTATAGCCCATGAAGGCTTCCACAGAAAAAAAGAATCCCTGTCTGAAATACTCATCCGGGGGGAGCTTTTTGTGGAAGTTTATTGCAGCTTTTGTCAGGAGGCAGAGGAAGGAGACAGCCTTCCGACTATAGAAGGTCTGAAGGAAATATTGTATTGGTTCGTCAGCGACTATTCGGAAGAGGAATGGGAACAGCGCACAAAGCAAAAGCTGGACCCGGCAGAGAATTTTGCTTATAACATTATAAAAAACAGCAATCTGGATAATCCCTCTTATTTATTTTCTTACGGAGAATATATTTCAGAAAACCAGATAAAAACGGCAGAGTATCTGGCAGGGCTGGATGAAGATACCTTAAAGCTTATGGCGGACACTTACACGGAAGGATACCGGATTGGATTTATAAAAGGAAATAAAGATATCTCCAAAAAGAAAGTAGTGAATATCGTATATCCCATAGGCTTTGAAAAGATGATCGAATTAGCGATTGCTAACTTTGAAGCCATGGGGCTTAAGCCTTCCATAATGCGCACTGCCCACAGTATATTTTATAAAAACGGCATGGGAATCAGCGGTTTTTATTCCGACAGCCCTAATAAGCAGTTTGACTTTGACCACAAGGAAGACATGGCGCTTATTCTGGACAAAAAGCTGATAAACAGAAAACTGGAGGCGGTGGAACAGGCACATGAAACATGCAGGGAGCTGGCCAAGGTCCAGGGGGGACCTGCCTGGGTAGAGGTATTTGGAGAAAAGCCCTTTGTGCCCAAAGTAAAAAAGGAAGCCCCTGCCTTTGATGAAAAGCAGCAGGAGTTGGAAGCTGCTTATCGTGTAAAGAGCAGCCAGCTGATTAACCGGTATATTCCGGGAGAGGAAAGAAGCTTTACCATCATTGCCTTTCCGGTTCCGGAAATCGGCAGTCATTATGAAGCAATCATGCAGGAAACCATTACCCTGAACACTCTGGATTATAAAACTTATGAAAGCATACAGCAGACCATCATAGACACTCTGGACAAAGGCATATATGCAATCATCAAAGGGATGGGAGAAAACAGAACCAATTTAAAGGTGGCATTCTACCCCCTCAAGAACCCGGATAAGGAAACCATTTTTGAAAACTGTGTGGCAGATGTAAATATTCCCGTAGGAGAAGTGTTCACTTCCCCTGTGTTAAAAGGGACAGAAGGTATTCTTCACGTGACAAAGGTATACCTGTCAGAACTGGAATACAGGGATTTATCCCTTACCTTTACAGACGGCATGGTCACCGATTATTCCTGCAGCAATTTTTCCACCGAAGAGCAAAATAAAAAATATATAAAAGACAATATTCTGTTCCACCACGAAAGCCTTCCCATGGGTGAATTTGCCATTGGAACAAACACTGCCGCATATGTGATGGCAGGAAAATATCACATCCGGCATAAGCTTCCCATTTTAATCGGCGAAAAAACAGGCCCTCATTTTGCAGTAGGAGACACCTGCTATTCCCATGGAGAAGATGTACCGGTATACAATCCCGACGGAAAAGAAATCGTGGCAAGGGACAACGAAATATCCCTTCTTAGAAAGACAGATATGGAAAAGGCTTATTTTGGATGCCATACGGACATTACCATTCCTTATGATGAGTTAGGGGAGTTGTCCGTAGTGACGAAGGACGGGGAAGTAATTCCGGTTATTTTAAAGGGCAGATTTGTTTTGAAGGGGACGGAAGGGTTGAATGAGGCTTTGGATAAAGAATAGAGGGATTTGACAAAGGGCATTCCAGTACACAGCAGGAGGCGGCAGGGCATATGGAAGTCTTGGGGACCTTGGCAAAGTCGCCGGTCCTTATGCGCCGTACTTTGGCGCATTAGTACCGCTGCGTCTTTGCAGAGCGGAAGCGTGTCCCCAAGACTTCCATATGCCCTGCCGCCTCCTGCGTCCCCCCGCCATCCCCCCTTTTGAAATTATGCTGGACAGAAAAACCAAAATCTAGTAAACTAGAATTGCTTATAAAGTGTTTATTCTGGCAAAAGCCGGCGCAAGAAACATGCCCGGCATTGCTGAAAACAATACAACGGCTTTTAAACAAAAAGCCTAAAAACAAATATTCCAAGACAACAGTCGGGGAAAGGTGAGGAAAAGAAGCATGGATTACAAAAAAGCAGGCGTGGATATCGAAGCAGGATACAAATCAGTGGAGTTGATGAAAAAGCATGTGCAGGATACAATGAGAAAGGAAGTATTAGGCGGAATCGGAGGCTTTTCGGGCGCCTTTTCCATGGAGGCGTTCAAGACCATGGAAAAACCAACGCTGGTATCCGGTACAGATGGAGTAGGCACCAAGCTGAAGCTTGCTTTCTTGATGGATAAGCATGATACCATTGGTATCGACTGCGTGGCAATGTGCGTCAATGATATTGCATGTGCAGGCGGGGAGCCTCTGTTCTTTTTAGACTATATTGCATGCGGCAAAAACGTGCCGGAAAAAATTGCAACCATCGTTTCCGGAGTGGCAGAGGGCTGTAAGCAGTCAGGGGCAGCGCTTATTGGAGGAGAAACAGCGGAAATGCCGGGCTTTTATCCGGAGAATGAATACGATTTGGCAGGCTTTGCAGTAGGGATTGTGGATGAAAAGGATTTGATAAACGGAAAAGAATTAAAGCCGGGGGACGTGCTCATCGGCATTGCCAGCTCCGGCGTACATAGCAACGGTTTTTCCCTGGTGCGGAAAGTATTTGAAATGACAAAGGAAAATTTATCCACCTATCATGAAGAGCTGGGAACCACATTGGGAGAGGCGCTTTTAGCGCCTACGAAAATTTACGTAAAGGCATTGAAATCCATAAAAGAAGCAGGAGTAACCATAAAGGCATGCAGCCATATTACCGGAGGCGGCTTTTATGAGAATATTCCGAGAATGTTGCCAGAAGGCATCAGGGCAGTTGTGAGAAAAGACAGCTATGAAGTGCCGGCTGTTTTTAAGATGCTTCAAAGAGAAGGCAATATAGCGGAAGAAATGATGTACAACACCTATAACATGGGAATTGGCATGATAGTGGCAGTGGATAAGGAGCATGCGGAAAAGACCATGGAAGCTATAAAAGCAGCAGGAGAGACCTGTTATGTGGTTGGCGAAACAGAAGCCGGAGAAAAAGGAGTCAGCTTATGCTAAAAATTGTAGTATGCGTATCCGGTGGCGGCACCAATTTACAGGCGATTATTGATGGTATCCGGGAAAAGAAAATTGAAAATACAGAAATTGTCGGAGTCATCAGCAACAATAAAAATGCCTATGCACTGGAACGGGCAAAGCTGGCGGGCGTGGAAGGGATCTGTATTTCTCCAAAGGATTATGAAGACAGAGAGCAATTCCATCAGGCATTTCTTGCCAGAATCGAGCAATGGAATCCGGACCTGATTGTTCTGGCGGGCTTTTTGGTGGCTATTCCGGACCAGATGATTGAAAAGTATGAAAACCGCATCATCAATATTCATCCGTCTCTAATTCCATCCTTTTGCGGAGTGGGCTATTATGGATTAAAGGTACATGAAGGAGCTTTGAAAAGAGGAGTCAGGATTACAGGTGCCACCGTACACTTTGTGGATAAAGGAACGGATACCGGACCCATTATCCTGCAAAAGGCAGTGGAAGTACGACAGCAGGATACCCCAAAGGAGCTTCAGCAAAGAGTTATGGAAGAAGCGGAATGGGTAATACTTCCTCAGGCAATCAATCTGATTGCGGCAGGAAAGGTTACTGTGAAAGAAAACAAGGTGTGTATTATAAATCATTAGTCAAATGTATGATAAAAATCTGAAGGAATATTGGCATTATTTTTACAGAACTTTGGCTTAGATAGGGAGCCTGCTTCAGGATAGACAGAAATCGGTGAGAATGGGAAACGATAGGTTCCATATCATTAAGATACAGTCATATAATAGGAGGAGAGACATGAAAGTTTTAATAGTAGGCAGTGGAGGCAGAGAACATGCCATTGCGTCAAGCGTTGCAAAAAGTAAAAAGGTGGAGCAGATTTATTGTGCGCCGGGCAATGCGGGAATCGGACAGATTGCAGAATGTGTCCCTATAGGAGCCATGGAATTTGACAGGATTGTTGCCTTTGCAAAGGAAAAGCAGGTGGATCTGACTATTGTAGGCATGGATGATCCTTTAGTGGGAGGTCTGATTGATGAATTGGAGGCGGCAGGGCTTCGGGCATTTGGTCCCCGGAAAAATGCTGCCATTCTGGAAGGAAGCAAGGCATTTTCCAAGGATTTGATGAAAAAGTATCATATTCCTACAGCTGCTTATGAAAACTTTGATGATTATGAAGAAGCGCTGGCATATCTGGAAAAGGCACAGTTTCCCATTGTGTTAAAGGCGGACGGCCTTGCCCTTGGAAAAGGAGTGCTTATCTGTAATACTCTTGAGGAAGCGAAGAACGGAGTAAAATCCATTATGCTTGATAAGCAGTTTGGAAGTGCAGGAAACCGTATGGTAATTGAAGAATTTATGGTAGGAAGAGAGGTTTCTGTTCTTTCCTTTGTGGACGGTAAGACAATTAAGACAATGACCTCTGCCCAGGACCATAAACGTGCAAAGGATGGGGACCGGGGATTGAATACCGGAGGCATGGGAACCTTTTCCCCAAGTCCTTTTTACACAAAGGAAGTGGATGAATTTTGTCAAAAATATATTTATCAGGCAACAGTGGATGCCATGGCGGCAGAAGGCAGAGAGTTTAAAGGAATTATTTTCTTTGGATTGATGCTTACTGATAAAGGGCCAAGGGTATTGGAATACAATGCCAGATTTGGTGATCCGGAGGCGCAGGTAGTGCTTCCAAGAATGAAAAATGACCTGATTGAAGTGGTGGAAGCATGCATTGACGGCAGGCTGGACCAGATAGACTTACAGTTTGAAGATAATGCAGCGGTCTGTGTGGTGTTAGCGTCAGACGGATATCCGGTTTCCTATGAAAAGGGATTTTTGATTGAAGGTCTGGGGGCGTTTCAGGATAAAGAAGGCTATTATGTATTCCATGCGGGAACGAAGCAGACAGAAGCAGGCATTGTTACAAATGGAGGCAGGGTTCTTGGCGTAACCGCAAAGGGAGCGGATTTGAAGGAAGCAAGGGATAATGCCTATAAGGCCACGGAATGGATTTATTTTAAAAATAAGTATATGCGAAACGATATTGGAAAAGCGATTGACGAGGCGAAGGAAAATTGAGAAAGTTATTAGAGGCAGGATATTATAACAGACCATACATATGCAACAACTGCGGCGGAAATTTGATTTTTAAAGGGGTAGGGGAATACCACTGTGAAATGTGCAAGGCAGTAGAATATGATGATTATGGAAAAGTAAGAATCTATCTGGAAAAGCACCGTGGTGCCAACATATCACAAATTGAAGCGGCTACAGGAGTGAGCAGAAAAGCAATTCAGCAGATGGTAAAGGAAGAGCGGTTTGATGTAACACAGGATTCCAGAATTGCTTTATATTGTGAGCGATGCCACAAGAAGATACAGTCAGGCAGGTTTTGCGGTAAATGTGAACTGGAATTTAATAAGGAGCTGGAAGAAAGAAACCGTTCTGCCCGGAATATCAAGATGGAAGGAATTGGAATGGGAACGGATGCAAAGAACAACAAAGGCGCAAAGCGTTTTGAAAGGCAATAAGACAGCCTAAAGAAGAAGGGCCAGGGTGGAAAAGAGATTTTTTACCCTGGTTCTTTTTACAATATATTGTAAAATAAGAATGAAAAATTTCTTAATGATACTATATATGGGTTGACGAAAAAAAGGGCGGATAGTATGATAAGTGAGTAAAAAAGGGAAAAGTAACCAATACTAAATGTGGTAATCTGTTAAATTTTCAACAAATGAACATGGAAAGGAACTTATATGCGTAAATTCATAAATCAGAATCTAAAATTATTTTTTCTGGCAGCTGCTTTCGGTCTGGCAGCATGCCTTCCGATAAATGTAGAGGCGGTTTCTTTTACAGCAGGTGAGGCTTCGGCAGAAGAACAGAACAGCGTGGAAGCTCCGGCAGAAAATGAAGAAGTAAGCGGACAGGAAGAGGAAAGTGAACAGGAAATGGGAAATGGGCAGGAGGAAGAAAACGAAAATTCTTCAAACCTGTCGTCCAATGCAGATTTAAAGCTTCTGAATCTTTATCCGGGCAATCTGTCCCCTTCCTTTTCACCAGATGTAACGGAATATTCTTTTGTGCTGGAAGATAACAATATGGCTTCCGTAGGACTGGATGTAAAGGCAGAAGATAAAAAAGCAAAGATAATTGCCATGTCTGGATTTTCCAATCTAAAGGTAGGGGAAAATCTGGCGGTTCTGACAGTAAAGGCGGAAAATGGCGCCACCAAATCCTATCGGATTAGAATTACAAGGAATCAGGGAGAAGTTGAGGCTGAACAGGTGGAAGCGCCGGAAGCTGTCACGGCAGAAGGTTATATTGCAACGGGACAGGAGAATTTTGTTGTCCATAGTAATTTCCCGGAAGAAGCCCTTCCGGATGGATGCACAAAGGTGGAATATATTTATAAAGGGAACTATATAGATGCGGCTTATTTTGATGAAGGGGAGCTTATGCTTCTCTATGCATCGGCGGCAGACGGAAGCAATGGGGATTTTTATGTTTATTATTCCGGAAGTAATGAATTTTTTGGATTTGTTCCCATAAAAAGCAGTAACGGTCTTGTAGTATTTCCGGTACAGTATCCTACCGGAATTCCCATTCCCAATTATTTCGTGGAGGCTTCCGTAGAGCTTTCCGGAAAGGCGGTTGCCGGTTATCTTGTTTCTGAATCTGCATTTGAAGAAGAGCAGGAATATACGGATATGGAAATAGAAAATGAAGAATCTGCTTATACGCTTCCGGAATTTCAGGAATATTTTCTGTTTTTCGGTATCAGCAGCAACGGAAATAAAGGATGGTATCTGTATGATACTGTTGAGCAGACATGCCAGAGATATCTGGATTTGACTACAAGTACGGATCAGAACGTTTTTGACGAAGAAAGTTATGTAGTATATAAGAAAAAGTCCCAGCAGAGGATGGTTGTCATCTGTGTGATGGCATTTTTGCTGATTGTGGCTTTTGTAGTGCTTTTGAATCAATTTTTGAAAATAAGGGAATTAAAAAATGAATATGATGAGGATGAAGAAGATGATGAGGAAGAGGAGGAAAAGGAAAGACCCGGGCAAAAAGTAAGAACAGAAAAGAAAGCGCCCAAAGAACCGGAGGAGCCCGAAAAAAAGAAACGCCCGTCAGAAAAGAAGTCCTCATCCAAGCCGGTACAGCAGCCGGAAGGAAAAAAGCCAAAGTCCAGACCGGTACAGCAGCCGGAAGGAAAGAAATCCCGGCCAAAGCCGGTACAAGAACCGGAACAGGCGCTTTCCCTGGAACTGGATGATGATTTTGAATTTGAATTCATTGATATAAACAGATAGTGGGAAGCAATTCTTGACAGTGTTCTCCTGCTGTTATAGAATTGGTATAACAGGAGTGATGAAATGTTAATAGAAATAGACTTTAACAGTGATGAAGCATTTTATGTGCAGCTTAGAAATCAAATTGTAATCGGCATTGCCACATCTGCTTTAAAAGAAGGGGATGTGCTGCCAAGCGTCAGGCAGTTGGCAGAGGTAATAGGTATCAATATGCATACGGTAAACAAGGCATACAGCCTTTTGCGTCAGGAGGGCTTTGTACAGGTTGACAGGAGGAGAGGTGCGGTCATTGCCCTTGATATAGATAAAATACGGGCTATGGAGGAAATTCGGGATGAATTAAAGGTACTTCTTGCAAAAGCCAGCTGTAAAAGCATTTCAAAAGATGAGATTCATGAAATGATTGACGAAATATATAGAGACTATGGAGGACGGTAAAAGTGGATTTTACAAAAAAGGCGAGGTCTGCTATTTCCAGGGCGGAAAAGGCGGCAAAGAAGCTTCATCAGAATTATGTGGGAACGGAGCATCTTTTACTTGGTTTATTAAAGGAAGAAACAGGAGCGGCATCTAAGCTGCTTTTTGAAAAGGGGCTTAGAGAAGAAAAGCTTTTAGAGCTGATAAAAGAATATATTGTGCCGAAAGGGAATGTTTCCATTCTGGAGAGGGACGGCTTTTCACCCAAGGCAACGGAAATTCTGGAAGAAAGTGAAAAACAGGCGGGCAGGTTCGGACTGAAGGAAGTGGGAACGGAACATATTTTGCTGGCCATTATAAAGGATGGGGATAATACGGCGGCAAGGATTCTCCATACGGCAGGATTGAATCTGCAAAAGCTCTACAGTGAGCTTTTATCGGCTATGGGCCAGGATCCTGCCATTACAAAGGAGGATTTGGGCAGAGGCAGGAAAAAGGGAACCACAAAGACCCTGGACCAGTACAGCAGGGATTTAACGGCATTGGCAAGAGAAGGAAAGCTGGATCCTGTTATCGGAAGGGAAGAAGAAATTTCCAGAGTGATTCAGATTATCAGCCGAAGGACGAAAAACAACCCCTGCCTCATCGGTGAGCCGGGAGTGGGAAAGACTGCCATAGCAGAAGGGTTGGCAGCAAGAATCGTGGCCGGGGAAGTGCCGGATACCATACAGAAAAAGCGAGTGGTCACGCTGGATTTATCCGGTATGGTTGCAGGGAGCAAGTACCGGGGAGAATTTGAAGAACGGATTAAGAAGGTTGTAAAGGAAGTGATTGCCGATGGCAATATACTGTTATTCTTAGACGAGATTCATACATTGATTGGAGCAGGAGGGGCGGAAGGAGCCATCGATGCATCCAATATATTGAAGCCTTCCCTTTCCAGAGGTGAAATACAGTTAATCGGCGCTACCACCATAGAAGAGTACCGCAAATATGTGGAGAGGGATGCTGCCCTTGAGAGAAGGTTCCAGCCTGTAAACGTAGGGGAGCCTACGGAAGGGGAAACGGTGCTGATTCTGCAGGGAATCAAGCATAAATATGAAGAGCATCATCAGGTGACCATTACGGATGAGGCGGTAGAGGCGGCGGTAAAGCTGTCAAAGCGCTATATCAATGACAGGAACCTGCCGGATAAGGCTATTGATTTAATTGATGAAGCTGCCTCCGCTTTGAAGCTTAACGGCATGAATATGCCAAAGAAGCTGAAAGAAATGGAAAAAGAAATCAAGCATATGGATTTGCAGATTGAGCGCGCCTTTAAGTTTGCCGCTTACGGTCAGGCTCATGAAATAAAAATCAAGCAGGAGGAGCTTTCTAAAAAGTATCTCCGCGCAAGGAAGAACCACCGGAAAAAGCTGGAGGACAGAAGCCTTAAGGTAACGGAAAATGAAATTGCAGATGTGGTTTCCATGTGGACCAAAATTCCGGTATCCAAGCTGGCGGAAAAGGAAAGTGAGAAGCTTTTAAAACTGGAATCCATTCTTCACAAGCGGGTAGTAGGGCAGAAGGAAGCGGTAAATGCCGTATCCAGGGCTATGCGAAGAGGAAGGGTTGGCTTAAAGGACCCCAACAGACCCATTGGCTCATTCTTGTTTTTAGGGCCCACAGGCGTAGGAAAAACAGAGCTGAGCAAGGCGCTGGCAGAAGCCATGTTCGGCAGTGAATCCGCACTGATAAGAGTAGATATGTCAGAGTATATGGAATCTCATTCCGTATCCAAAATGATAGGATCTCCTCCGGGCTATGTGGGGCATGACGACGGCGGACAGCTTAGCGAGAAAATCCGGAGAAATCCCTATTCTGTAGTGCTTTTTGACGAAATAGAAAAAGCTCATCCGGATGTATTCAATATTTTGCTTCAGGTACTGGACGACGGGCATATTACGGATTCAAAAGGGAGAAAGGTCAGCTTTAAAAATACGATTCTGATTATGACCTCCAATGCGGGGGCGCAAAAAATCGTGGACCCCAAAAATCTGGGCTTTAATATGGCAACCACAAAAGAGCAGGATTATGAGAAGATGAAAAACGGCGTTATGGATGAGGTGAAACGGCTGTTTAAGCCGGAATTCATTAACCGTATCGATGAAATGATCGTATTCCATCAGCTTACAAAGGAAGATATGGAGGAGATTATTACATTGCTTGCCAAAGTGCTGTCTGAGCGCTGCATGGAGCAGATGGACATAAAGCTGGTTATCGGCAAATCCGCCAAAGAGGCACTAATTGAAAAGTATATGGATTTAAAAATGGGCGCCAGACCGTTAAAACGTGCCATACAGACGGAGATTGAGGATAAGCTGGCGGAGGAAATTCTGGCAGGAAAGGTAAAGGCGGGCCAGGAGGTGCATGTAGCTGTCCACAATAAAGAATTTACATTTAAGGTAAAGGAATCTTTTTAATTGTAACAGTTCAGCCTGCAAGTTTTGGATTTGAGGACGCAGGAGGGGCAAGGTAGATAGAAGTCTTAGGGGCACGCTTTCACTCTGATAAAAACGCCAGCGCTTAGCGAGGTATTTTCGAGCTTAGCACTGTTGCGTTTTTATCAGAGCGGGAGCGTGCCCCGAAGACTATTATATGTTCTGCCAGTTCCTACGTCCTCAAATCCAAAACCCGCAGGCTGAACTGTAACTTTTAATTTTATTTTTACATTCTTTTACTGGATTTATGGAAAAAAGTATATTATAATGAAAGCACACGGAGAGATTATGGCGGATATGCCGTATTTAGGAGGACATAGGAAATGGCAGTTGTAGCAGAATTACTACGGGCAGAAGATGATAAGACCATCAGCTTTGGCAATCATCAACTGGAGCAGAAAGAAAAACTGGAGGATTTTTCTTTTGAAGGAGATTTGTACAAGGTAAAAACCTACAAAACAATGACGAAGCTGGAGAAAAACGGAATGTTCTTATATGAATCGGTTCCGGGCACCAGCGTATTTCATCTGAAGGAGACAGGAGAAGGGGTTTCTTTTCAGGTAGAGGGAAAGGAAGACGCCCAGATTACAGTAGGACTTAAGGATGATGCAGAATACGAAGTATTTGTATCCGGAGACAGCGCGGGGAAAATGCGCACCAATCTTGGCGGCAAGTTGAATTTAAGTGTGGAGCTTGCGGATATGGGGCAGGTTTCGGTTAAGGTGGTGGAGGCATAGATGGCAAAGGGCAAAAGAACCATGATGTACTTTTGTCAAAGCTGCGGTCATGAATCTGCCAAATGGATGGGGCAATGCCCGTCCTGCAGGGAATGGAATACCTTTGTGGAGGAAGAGGCTTCCATAGAGTCAAAAGGAATGGGCGGAGCCAAAACGGTAAAGGCGAAAGCAAAGAAGCCGGTTCCTGTAAGCTTTTCACAGGTTTCCCTTTCCAAAGAGGATAAAGTGAAGACAGAAATAGAGGAATTGGACCAGGTACTGGGCGGAGGCATAGTACCCGGTTCTTTGACTTTAGTAGGGGGAGACCCGGGAATCGGCAAGTCCACCCTTCTGCTTCAGGTGTGCAGACAGCTTTCCGGGAAAGGACAGAAGGTATTATATATTTCGGGAGAAGAATCATTAAAGCAGATTAAAATAAGGGCGCTTCGGATTGGAAGCTTTTCCGATGACTTGCAGCTTTTGTGTGAAACCAATCTGGAAAGCATAAGAGAGGTGCTGATGGAGCTAAAGCCTCACGTAGCGGTTATCGATTCCATTCAGACCATGTATTCCGAGGAGATTTCAGCAGGTCCCGGAAGCGTGTCCCAGGTCAGGGAGGCTACGGGGATTTTTTTGCAGCTTGCAAAGACTTATGGCATTTCCATATTTATCGTAGGCCATGTGACAAAGGAAGGGACCGTGGCGGGACCAAGGGTTTTAGAGCATATGGTTGATACGGTGCTCTATTTTGAAGGAGATAAGGATGCCCTTTACCGGATACTGCGAAGTGTAAAAAACCGTTTTGGCTCTACCAATGAAATCGGTGTGTTTGAAATGGCAAAGGAAGGGCTTTTGGAAGTGAAAAATCCCTCCGCCTTTTTATTGGAGGGCAGGCCAAAGCAGTCAAGCGGTTCTGTAGTAGTCTGTTCCATGGAAGGAACCAGACCCATCCTCATCGAAATACAGGCGCTGGTATGTGATTCCAGCTTTAACCTTCCAAGAAGACAGGCAAACGGCATGGATTATAACCGGGTGCATCTTTTAATGGCAGTCATAGAAAAACGAATGTGCCTGCATATTTCCCATAGCGATGCTTATGTGAATGTGGCAGGAGGTATGAAAGTTTCAGAACCTGCTATTGATTTGGGAGTAGTCATGGCGATTATTTCCAGCTTTAAGAACCGTCCCGTAAAGGACGGGATGGTAGTGTTTGGAGAAATTGGCTTAAGCGGCGAGGTCCGGGCAGTATCCATGGCAGAAAAACGGGTGCTGGAAGCCAAAAAACTGGGATTTACCACTTGCGTGCTGCCCAAAAGCAATATGGCAGCATTAAAAGAAATAACAGGGATTGAGCTGATTGGCGTGGAAAATGTGCAAGAGGTGGCTGATTTGGTCTGAATCTGTATGGGAAGCGGACGATTTGCTCCGAATCCTGTAAGAATTTTGAAGAAAGAATAGAATAAAGCAATATAGTGTTATTCATTAGCAATATAATTGTAGAAAAGAATAAGAAAAGGAAATATAATACAAATATGTCTAGCACAGCTAGACATTGCTAATTAGCAATTCCGGAAGAATTCCCCTTTTACACAAACAGGAGTCTCAAGGCAGTGCCTTGGGACTTTTGTTTGTATAAAAGGGTTATAAAGCGAAACAATAAGGAAAAGAGAGACAGAGGGGTATCCGGTGAAAAAGATAGGAAGAATAGTAGTTTTTCTGGCATTGTTTGGAATACTGATAAAAGTGTTGAATCAGGTCTTTACTCCAAAGTGGGAAACGGATGGACGGTGGGAGCCGGCTACGCAAATTATAGATGGATTTTATGCGGAGAAAAAGAATACAATAGATGTTCTGTATTTAGGAAGCAGCAACAGCTTTTATGATATCAATCCATTGATTGTTTATGAAGAGCAGGGAATTACCGGCTATGTGCTTGGAAGCGGCGAACAAAGGCTTTTTACATCCTTTTACTATTTGCAGGAAGCATTAAGGAAACAGAAGCCCAAGGTGGTAGTATTGGATGCATTGGGCCTGTTTTATCAGGGCAGTGGAGAAGAGGAACAAAGCCGGAAGGCATATGATTATATGAAATTTTCCGGCAATAAAATACAATCCCTGAAAATGGCAGCAGGTGAAGAAGGGCATATTTTCTCCTATGTGTTTCCGTTTTCCAGATATCATGCAAGATGGGCTTCCTTAAATGAACGGGATTTTCTTTATCCTGTTTCTGATAAGCATTATCCTTTAAAGGGCTATGCTTATTCCGAAACAGTGGCAGAGGGGCTTCCTGACTTTAATATGGAAAGCATTATTCATGAAGGGATAAGTATTAGCAGGGAAAATGAATTTTATTTTAATGAAATTTATAAGCTGTGCAAGGAAAATGATATTACTCTGGTTTTGATAAAAACGCCCAATATAGAATGGGGAATGTTAGAGCATGCCCATACGGAGGAGTTGGCACAAAAAAATAATCTGGATTTTTATGATTACAATACATTTATGGGACAAATTGGAATCAGTGAGAAGGATTGCTTTTTGGACGGAGCCCATTTAAATTATAAAGGTGCGGAAAAGTTAAGCTCCCATTTGGGTGCAATTGCAGCGGAATATGTTCCGGCAGAACAGGAAAAGGATGAAGACGTGAAAAGGCAGTGGGAGGAAGATTTAGAATACTACCTGGAACAGAGGCATCAGTAATTTCAATGTTACTTTTCACGGGTCAGGAATGCGCATAAACTGCGCATTCCGTGAGAACATGATTCAGGAGTGAGGGGCGATTTTTGCGAAGCAAAACTTTGAATATCGCCCCCAATCGTTGCTATGAGCGGCTCCTAGGCCGTGAATAGTAACATTTCAATTGCGAAAAAAGGGAGAAAAGGGGAAAAAACTACTTGCTAAAACAGTACGGGTTATGCTATAATACATTCTGGTGGCAAAATAAGCGCCGATTATAGGGGAATAGTACAGCGGTAGTGCGGCGGTCTCCAAAACCGTTAACGGGGGTTCGATTCCCTCTTCCCCTGCTTAAGTAAGTTCTGAAAGCCTTTTAAATGGTGATTTCAGAACTTTTTATTTTGGAGTAATCGAAACGATTAACAGCTCATACGTTTCATTAAAAATACAGGAAATGAGAAGCTTTCTGTATATCGTGAAAGTAGATATTAAGATATAACCATAAGTCTGTTATCAGCTATAGAAATATATCTGATAGCGGGCTTATTTTAGTGCCTTAACTTATTAAACATGTGGTAAAGCCCTTGCTTGCTATAGGGAGTATCAGGAATACAGTCTCAAAATGGTAATATAAATGTTTAATTTAGAAAAGTAAACACTTTAAATTGAATATTTATAAATATAAATTTTTGTGATATACTAATAAAATAAAAAGGATGTGAAAAATGTGAAAATTTCTTATAACAAATTATTCAATATACTGTCCCAAAAGAATATAACAAAAACAGAGCTGCGGGAAAATATTAAAATTTCCACGGCAACCCTTGCAAAATTATCAAAAAATGAACCGGTGGCAATGAAAGTAGTTGAAGACATTTGTGAATTTCTTGACTGTCAGCCTGGGGATATTATGGAGATGAAAAAAGAAGTTGATAAGACGACTTTATTGTTTCAACTAAGGGAGGAAAAAAGGATTCGGCTAAAAGGTGGAATATATCATCAGACGCAAGTGAAACTTGCATATAATTCCAATCATATGGAAGGCAGCAGGTTAACGGAAGAACAAACAAGATATATTTATGAAACAAACACAGTTGGGATTGAAAAGGAGCCTGCTAAGGTAGACGACATTATAGAAACAGTAAATCATTTTCAATGTTTTGATTATATTCTGGATTGTGCGGATGAGATATTAACAGAAAATATAATTAAGAAAATCCATTTTATGTTAAAGTCTAATACATCTGACAGCCGTTTAGAATGGTTTTCTATTGGTGATTATAAGCAACGTCCCAATATGGTAGGCGATTCTAAAACAGCACCGCCCGGAAAGGTAAAAAAAGAAATGCAAAGACTTTTATTTGAGTATCAGCAAAAGGATAGTATTACTTTTCATGATATTGTGGAATTTCATTATCATTTCGAAAAAATACATCCATTTCAAGATGGAAATGGAAGAGTAGGGCGCCTGATAATGTTTAAGGAATGTTTGAAATATAATATAACTCCCTTTATTATTGATGAAAGGCATAAATTATATTATTATAGAGGCTTAAAAGAATTTGACAAAGAAAAAGGATATTTGACAGATACTTGTTTATCCGCACAAGATGAATATGGGGAATTGCTGAATTATTTTATAGAAGAGTAACAGTTCAGCCAGTGATTTTCCCTACAGGTATCGGAATGGACTTCCAGCAGAGAATGATTTCTTAAGGAGTCCCTATAAAAACGCCAGCGCTTAGCGAGGTATTTTCGAGCTTAGCACTGCTGCGTTTTTATCGGAGCGGGAGCGTGACGACGCAGAAACATTCTCTGCAGGAAGTCCATTCCGATACCTGTAGGGAAAATCGCTGGCTGAACTGTTACGTAGAAGAAAAAAGTTTACCGAAAAAGTTTATAAAATTTTTATGGCAATCCCATGCAAAATGAAATAAAATAAACTTAATTGCGAGATTCTATTTGAAAGGAAGAAAAGATGAAAAGGATAAACAGGAAAGGCTTTTTGCTGGCAGCAGCCATGGTGGCAGTGGGATTAGGGCTGGCAGGCTGCCAAAAAGAAGAAAGCGAAACAGTTAGAAAAGAGCTTGTGGTGGAAGCAAGGCTTCCGGAAGAAGGAACCTTGACTTTGCAAAATGAATTTATGGGAAGCATTACTCCTCAGGAAGAAGTATTTGTAGTGCCTCTTGTGAATGCAGAAGTAATCGCTTCCCATGTGTCAGTGGGGGATGCGGTACAGGAAGGCGACCTTCTTTGCGAACTGGATGATACAGCCGCCGAGCTTCAGGTAAAAAGTGCAGGCGCAGCCCTTTCCAGCGCAAAGGCAAGCAGGGACCTGGCTACAGGCGGACAGACAGCGGCTTCCAATATCCAGACAGAAGCCAATATTCAGACGATTAAGGATAATCAGGCCAGCTTACAGAACAAGTATGATGCTCTTATGGATGGAAAAGAAGAGCTGAAAAAAAAGATGGATGAACTAAAAGATTCCAAAAAGAGTGCAAAGGCGGATTACGAAAACGCAAAACAGAGGGTGGAAGCTGCACAGCAGCATGCGGCAGCTGCTATGGAGCCTGAGGCACAGCAGGCACTGATGGAAGCAATGGCGGAGCAGGAGAAAACAAAAGCAATTTATGAAGCTACAGCATCTGCCTATGACCAGAATTATCCGGCTTTGAAAAGCCAGATGGATACTATGGAGCAGAATGAAAAAGAACTTGAAAGCTCAGCAAATGCTCTTGGGCACAGTCTGAAATATGCCCAGGACGGCTATGCCCTTTCCAAAGGAGAGATTGCAAATGAAACGGCAGCCGTGTACCAGTCCCAGATAAATTCCGCAGCAGTAGGGGTGGAATCGGCAAAATACCAGCAGGAGCTGTATCGGCTGAAGGCGCCTATAAGCGGTGTGGTGGAAGCGGTAAATGTAACGAAAAACAGCTTTGCTTCCTCAGGCTCTCCTGCATATGTAATTTCTAATAAGGATTCCATGACGGTTACCTTCCGGGTAAGCGAGGACATCCGGAATACCCTGAAAACAGGGGAGAAAATCAAGGTGGACAGGAACGGCACGGTTTTTGAGGCATCCATTACGGAAATAGGTCAGATGGTGGATGCACAGAGCGGATTGTTTGTCATAAAAGGAAATGTAAAGGCAGGAGGGGATGAACTGCTTACAGGCACAAGTGTGAAGATTACGGCGGATACCTACCAGTCCGGAGAAGGTCTGCTGATTCCTTATGATGCAGTTTATTATGACGACGGACAGGCTTATGTTTATGTGGCAAAGGAAGGAAAAGCGGTAAAAACGCTGATTGAGATAGGCCTGTTTGATGATACAAATGCATCCGTTTCTTCCGGTATTACAAAAGAGGACAAGGTAATCACCACCTGGTCGCCGCTTCTTTCTGATGGAGTGGAAATTGTCATAAAAGAAACAGAACCGGAAGAAAACAGCGGGAAAGAGGAAGACACCAATGAATAGTTTGACGAAATTATCCTTGAAAAGACCGGTTTCTGCCGCTTTGGTAGTGCTTGCGCTGATAGTATTCGGAATCAGCTCTATTTTTGGATTCAAGCTGGAGCTGCAGCCGGATATGGAAATGCCCATGCTGTTGGTGGTAACCACTTATCCGGGAGCGGACAGAGCCAGCGTGGAAGAGCTGGTAACAAAGGAAATCGAAGGGGCGGGAGCTACCCTGAACGGTGTGGAAACATATACTTCCAGAGTAAGCGATAATTATACCATTACCATGTTTTCCTATGATTACGATATTGATATTGATGATGCTTACTTTGATTTAAGGGCAGCCTTGGACGGTCTGACCGCATCTCTGCCGGAGGACGCCGGAGAGCCTTATATTATGGAGCTTGCCATGGATGCCAGCGATACGATAACCTTGTCGGCAACTGCTTCGGGAGATGTGGATTTATTAAGTTATGTAAACGATAGCATCGTCCCGGAGCTGGAAACCATATTGAGCGTGGCGCAGGTCAATGTATACGGCGGGGAAGAGACCTATATCCGGGTCCGGTTAAAGGAAGAGGCATTGAACCAGTACGGTCTTACCATGTCAACAGTGGCACAGTACATAGCGGCGATGGATTTCAGCATTCCGGCAGGAAGCGTGAAGCAGGGCAGCCAGAATATATCCGTAAGCTCCAGTGCGGAAACAAAAACGGTGAGCCAGCTAAAGCAGATTCCCATTATGACTCAGGCAGGAAGCCTGATTACTTTGGAAGATATAGCGGACATTACCGAAAGCAACAAGGCGGCAGACAGTATCAGCAGCTATAACGGTAATGAAAATATCAGTATCGGCATACAGAAAAAGCAAAGCGAAGGTACTGTTAATGCAGCAAATGATATAAAGAAGGCAGTGAAAAGGCTCCAGGCTGAAAATGAAGCGGTGGATTTAAAGATTATATATGATGCCAGCGGCATGATTGTAAGCTCTTTAAAGAGCATAGGAGAAACGCTTGCCCTTGGTATCGTGTTTTCCATGATTGTGCTTTTTTTGTTTTTCGGAGATTTGAAAGGAAGCCTTATTGTGGGAAGCTCCATGCCGGTTTCTTTGTTTGCCACATTGATTTTAATGAATGGGGCAGGGTTCTCTTTAAATATCGTTACAATGGGAGCTATGGTAATTGCCATAGGCATGATGGTGGATAACTCCATTGTAGTGCTGGAAAGCTGCTTTCGTCTGAAAGAACAGCATGGGGACTTTAAGGTGGCGGCAATGGAAGGAACCAGAATTGTAACTGCTTCTATTGAGGCATCCACATTGACTACGATTGTAGTATATGTGCCTTTAAGCGTTATGAACGGTTTGTCCGGACAGATGTTTGCGCAGCTTGGCATGACAATTGTATTTGCCATGACAGCTTCGCTGATTTCAGCCCTTACGCTTGTTCCCCTGTGCTTTTCCAAGTATAAGCCAAAGGAAAAAAAGACCCTGCCTGTCAATAAAGTGCTGGATGTGGTGAAAAGATGGTATGACAGGAATCTCCGCAGAATATTAAGACACAGGGTTTTGGCAGTGCTTGCTTCCATATTGCTTCTGATTCCTTCTTTTGTGATGGTATCTAACACTAATATGGAGCTTATGCCTACTGTAGATGAAGGGACGGTAGCCATTGCAGCGGAATTTCGTTCTGGTTCAAGGCTGGATTTTATAGATGAATCAATGAAGCCTTTGGAAGAGCTGGTGAAAAATGATGAGAATGTGGAAAGCTACAGCATGACCATTGAGGGAAATACGGCTACTATTACCGGCTATCTGAAAAAAGACAGAGATCTTTCTACCGGACAGGTCATTGAAAAGTGGAATGAAGAGCTTGCAGATGTGACGAATATGGATCTTACCATTCAGTCTACCGGAACGAATATGACAAGCATGATGAGCATGGATGCAGAGGTGGACCTGACAGGTTCGGATTTGAGTGATTTGAAGGAAGCCTCCAGACAGGTGGAGGAGGCCATAAAGGACGTGTCCGGCGTCATAAAGGTAAAAAGCGACTTGTCCGCTTCCACTACAAGGGCGGAAATCGTGATTGATCCTTTAAAGGCAATGGCGGTTGGCTACACCCCTGTGCAGGTGGCAATGAATATAAATAATGTGTTAAGCGGTATGGAAACTGCCACTATCAAAAATCAGGGGGAGGAATATTCGGTTATTCTGGAATATCCGGAGGGAAGCTATGATGATTTGAATTCCCTCATGAATCTTTCTCTTGTAACGCCTATGAATACTCAGATTATTCTTTCGGATATAGCAAAGCTGACCTATACGGATTCGCCCCAGTCCCTTACAAGAGTGGACGGGCAGTATCAGGTTGCAGTTTCTGCCATGACTACGGAAGCTGCAAGGTTCAGTGCGGCGGATAAGATTGACAAAATTGTAGAAGAACTGAATTTTCCGGAAGGGGTCACCCTTTCTGAGAATATGATGACAGAAATGATGAATGAAGAATTTGCCGCCATTTATTCCGCCATTGCAGCAGCCGTATTTTTGGTATTTTTAGTTATGGCAATGCAGTTTGAGTCTCCGGTCTTTTCCGGAATGGTAATGTTAAGCATACCATTCAGTCTGATTGGTTCTTTTTCATTACTGTATTTGTGCGGAGCCACCCTGAGCATGGTTTCGCTGATGGGGCTTTTAATGTTAGCGGGCATTGTAGTAAATAACGGTATCCTATATGTGGATACTGCCAATATGTTGCGGAAGGAAATGCCCATAGAGGATGCTCTTGTAAAAAGCGGACAGATTCGTCTCCGTCCCATTCTGATGACTACCCTCACTACCATTTTATCCATGGTTCCCATGGCACTTGGCATTGGTGAAGGAACGGTGCTCATGCAGGGAATGGCGCTGGTAATCATTGGCGGGCTTGTGGCATCTACCGTATTGATACTGATTTTGCTGCCCAGCTTTTATCTGCTTATTTATGAAGGAAAGAAAAAAAGAAGATTTAAAAGAAAGAAGGTAGCGGTGGATTCAGAAGCAGGGGAAGAAGAAAAGAAAAAAGAGGAAAAGAAAAAAGAAGAAAACAGGAAAGAACAAAAGCGCAAAGATAAAAAACAGGAAAGTAGAAAAAACGGAAGATAAACAGGATAAGAAATAGGATAATAACATAAAAGCAGGCTGTTGTATGCAAAGTATTCTGGCAGGACAACAGCTTGCTTTTTTATGTTTGTTAAAATTGATTTGTTTAAATTCAGTTTATATACCCGTAATATAATCACTTAGGAGGCTTGTATGAGTATTTATCGGAATGAACTTAAATTTATATGTACAGAAAAAGAGCTTGCTCTGATTGAAGGAAGAATCCGCATGATAATGGCAAAAGATTCACATATAGGAAATGGGGAGCCCTATACGGTGCGCAGCGTTTATTTTGATGATTATGAAAATTCCTGTATGTATGAGAATCAGGACGGAATTGCCAGAAGAACTAAATTTCGGATTCGCACTTACAATCATGATATTTCCTGTATCAGGCTTGAGATGAAATCGAAATGCTACGGGCTTGGGAGAAAAAACAGCTGTTTTTTATCTGTAGAGGAATGTAAACAGTATTTACATACAATGCCGGAGGTTATTACAAAAGTGCTGCCTTATGTAAGAAGAAGGCTGAGCCTGGAAATAGGAATCAGAAAGCTGCATCCGGTTATTATCGTGGAATATGAAAGGATGGCATATGTGTATTCCTGTGGAAATGTACGCATTACTTTTGACAGGAATATATCAATGTGTGCAAAACCGGAGCAGTTTTTGAAAACATATATTCCGCTGACACCTATCATGCCAAGGGGCATTCATATATTAGAAGTAAAATTTGATGAGTTTCTGCCGGATGTGATTGCAGAATTATTGGAAACCGGTGTTTTGGAAAGAACCTCCTTTTCAAAATATTATTTATCAAGGCAGACGGAAGAACAATGGGAAAGGAGAAATATTTTTTAGTATGAGCATAAGAGATACCATTAAAAAATCCGTATTGGAAGAGTTAGGACAAGGTGACATTTCGATAGGGCACATTGCGGGAGCATTGTTCGTTACCATGTTGCTGGCTTTTTTCATATTTCATATTTACAAGCTGGTAAAAAAGAGCGGATTTTATTCTCATACTTTCAATGTTTCCATGGCAGTTATCTCTTTGGTTACTGCCGGAATCATTCTTTCCATGCAGTCCAACATCGTTATTTCCCTTGGCATGGTAGGCGCCCTCTCCATTGTAAGATTCAGGACGGCAGTAAAGGACCCTATGGATTTATTATTCTTGTTCTGGTCCATAGGAACCGGAATTATATGCGGCGCCGGGCTTTATAAGATAGCAATTCTTCAGGCATTATTTGTAACTATCAGCATATTTCTGTTTGAAATGCTTCCAAAGTCAAAGGCTCCCTGCCTGCTTGTTGTAAATCTGGATGGGAAAGAGGGGGAAGCGGAAATTAAGGCACTTATGGGAAAATATAGCAAATATTATAAAGAAAAGTCCAGAAATGTTACAAAGCATGGGATAGACCTTATTTTTGAAGTGAGCACCGGAAAGGGAAACGTTTTAATAGATGAAATCATAATGCTGAACCAGGTAAGCAATGCAGCCCTGCTGTCCCATGACGGAGAAGTGAGGGCATAAAAATGAAGAATACAAAAAAGCGGGTAAAGCAGATTGTTTTTATAGGCTGCATGATGGTTCTGCCCTTTTTTGTTTTTTGGATGAAAAAGCAGGAGGATAACCGGTTTCTGGGGCTGAAAGAAATTACCGTACAGGAAAAGAAAAAAATTATGGAAAAACGCCGGATAGAAAAGAGCGACCATTTGGACGGCTTGTATTTTAATCAGGAGGAAATCATAAAGGATAAAGGAAACATTTATTATCTTCCCTTATCAGAAAAGGAGGAATGGGAAAAAGGAACGCTTACAGGAAAAAAGGAAGAAATCAATATCTGTATTGTAACAGAGGGAAAAAGAAAGAAAAAACAGGATTATCAGTCAGAGGGAGAAGCATTGGAGCTTCTTATATATGATGAAGAAAGCTGTCTGGAGGCTTCTCTTCTTTTAACGGTATTTCCTGTGGCGGCTATAGATTTTCTGGATTGTCCGGAAGAAATAGCCCTGAAGGAAGAGGAGGTCTATTCCAAAGTTTACTTTTATGTTCCAAAGCAGGAACGGAAAAAAAGGGTTCAGGCTATCCATTCCTACGGTCTGGTTCATAAAAGAGGAGGAAGCAGCCGGGAATTTGAAAAATGCGGATTGAAGCTTGAACTGATAGAGGAAAAAGGGAAAAAAAGAAAGGAAAATATATGCGGGCTGCGTAAAGATGATGACTGGATTCTGATTCCTATGTATACAGAGGAAAGCAAGCTTAAGGACAAGTTTTGTATAGATTTATGGAGAGAAATAGCTGACGGGGAAAAAGAGGATAACAGGGGCACGCAGATGGAGTATGTGGAGCTTATTTTAAACGGCACCTATTATGGACTTTACGGTCTGGCAGTTCCTTTGGATAAAAAACAGCTGGGACTAAAGGAACAGGGGGAAGAAAGCGACATTCTTTTTCGGATGGACACTGCCGGGGGGGTGGACCTGTCCGCTTTAAAGCAGGCGGGAATGAAACAAAGCGCCGGAAATATTACCGTGAAATTTCCTAAAAGCATGAATCAGGAAAAGTGGAATGCAGTCAGAGAGTTTTTATGGCTTGTTTATTTTGAAGAAGACCGGGTTTTTAAAGAAGAAATAGAAGATTGGGTGGAAATGGAAAATATGGCGGACTTCTACCTGTTTCTGAATGTAATATACGGAAAAGATAATGTATTAAAGAATATGTACTACTGTATGCGGATTCAGGAGGATGGCACCTATCGGGTATCACTTCTCCCCTGGGATATGGATTTGAGTCTTGGAACATTATATGATGAGAAAAATCAAAACGGGCTTTACTGGAAATATGAAACAAGGGAGAATCTGGAAACGAAGGAATGTGCCTGCTATCTGACAAAAAGGCTGAGAAAGTTAAATGTGGGAGGATTTGAAGATATTTTAAGAGAAAGATACAGAGAACTCAGGCAGGATGTTTTGCAGGAGGAAAAACTTTCTAAGCAGATTGAGAGACTATCAGAACGGGTTATTAGTTCCGGAGCATTTTACAGGGATAAACAGGCATGGCAGGAAAGCGGTCACAGTACCGATTATTCTATAATGAGGGAGGCAATTAGAAGACGTCTGGAGTATTTAAGTGACTTGGAAGGATAAAAGATGTTTCATGTACTTGTAGTGAAAGAGGATGAATATGGACAGAAAACAACAGGGAAGCTGCTAAAGGATAACGGATTCATACCCTTTTATGCAAGGGATGGGCTGCAGGCTCTTGATATGATTGACAGGGTACATATTGATTTGATTATTTTAGACGTGATGCTGCCTAATATGGATGGCTTTGAGCTGACAAAGATACTCAGGGAGGCTGACAGCATATTGCCGATTTTAATGATTTGCGGGTCAGAAGAAAAAGAATATAAAAGAAAAGGCTTTCTGGCAGGAGCAGATGATTACATGGTAAAGCCCGTAGACGAGGAAGAACTGATTTTGAGGATTCATGCCCTGTTAAGGCGGGCGAGGATGACAAATGAGCATCATCTGCAGGTAGGAAATATGAGTCTGGATTACGATACTTTTTCCGTTACGGTGGAGGGAGCCATACAAAATCTTCCTAAAAAGGAATTCCTCCTTCTTTATAAGCTTTTGTCCTATCAAAATAAAATATTTACAAGAAGACAGCTTATGGATGAAATTTGGGATATGGACAGCAATACAGTTGAAAGGACAGTGGATGTACATATTAACCGGCTCAGGAAAAAGTTTGGGCAGGAAAAGGCATTTCAGATTATTACGGTGCGGGGAATGGGGTATAAAGCGGTTGTTTTGCCATGATAACAGTTGAGACGGCAGATTTAATAGTTGAACTCTATTGCTATTTTCAGCAAAACGCATTATACTTTACCTGTATGTTGCTTTCTGTATTTTTTTGGAGATTCCGAAGGTTTCCCATAGGGAAAAAGAAAAGGAAAGCAGAGAAATAGAAAGGAAACGGTAGAACCGTATTAGGCTATGCAGATTATTATTGTGGGCTGTGGCAATGTGGGCGGAACCATCATTGAACAGCTTAGTAAGGAAGGACACAATATTTCCGTAATTGACATGAATGCAGCAAAGGTACAGCAGACATCGGACCAGTTTGACGTGCTGGGAATTATAGGAAACGGCGCCAGCTTTACCAAACAGATGGAGGCCGGAATTGAAAAAGCGGACTTGCTTATTGCGGTGACTGGAAAAGACGAGTTAAATCTTCTATGCTGTGTCATTGCCAAAAAAGCAGGAAATAACTGTAATACCATTGCCCGGGTGAGAAATCCCGTGTACAGTCAGGAAATTGACTATATCAGGAACGAGATGGGGCTTTCCATGATTATCAATCCTGAGCTTGCTGCAGCAATGGAGGTCGGGAGGCTGGTGAAGTTCCCTTCCGCCATTGAAATTGACTCCTTTGCCAAAGGGAAGGTGGAAATTTTAAGCTTCCGGGTGCCAGAAGGAAATATTTTATGTAACGGTCCTTTAAAGGATATCGCTACAAAATATAATCGGGATGTACTTGTGTGCATGGTGGAAAGAGGAGATGAGGTTATTATTCCGGACGGTAACTTTGTGATTCAGGAAAATGACATTGTATCCGTAGTGGCTTCTTCCAAAAATGCCATGGCTTTTTTTCGTAAAATCGGTATTTTCACGGGAAAGGCAAAAAGTGTCATGATTATTGGCGGCGGGGAGACTGCCTATTATCTGGCAGCGTATCTTTCCACTATGGGAATCCGCGTGAAGATTGTGGAAAAGGATAAAGAGCGTTGTGAAGAGCTTGCGGAGCTTCTGCCGAAGGTTATGGTTATCTGCGGGGATGGAACGGACAGGACCCTGCTTATGGAAGAGGGGCTGAAAAGTACGGAAGCCTTTATTGCATGGACCAATTTTGATGAAGAGAATATCATGCTTTCCCTGTTTGCAAAGCGGGTTTCCGGTGCAAAGCTGATTACCAAGGTGCACCGGATTTCCTATGATGAAATCATTGCGGAGCTGGATTTGGGCAGCATTATGTATCCAAAGCATATTACGGCAGAGAGCATCGTGCGCTATGTAAGAGCCATGCAGAATTCCATTGGAAGCAATGTTGAGACTTTATACCGCCTTTGTGATAACCGGGTGGAAGCATTGGAATTTAAAGTAAATGAGCAGTCTAAGGTGGTAGGCGTGCCTTTGCAGGAGCTTCAGCTAAAGAGCAACCTGTTAATCTGCTCCATTAAGCATGGGGGAAAGATTATTACGCCGGACGGTCAGGACCGGATTTCAGTAGGGGATACCGTGGTAGTAGTCACCACAAATACCGGACTGGATGACATTCGGGACATATTGAAATAATGGCAGGCGCTTTTTAAATGTACAGCCTGTCAAAATAAAATAAGAGGCAGATATGAATTGTTCAATTATTCGTTATATATTGGCAAGTGTATTGGAATTTGAGGCATTATTTTTAGCTCTTCCCTGTCTAATCGCTATTATTTATAAAGAAAAGAGCTTTTACTCCTTTTTTGGAGTAATGCTCCTTTGTTTTGTTCTGGGGCGGCTTGGAAAAGTGAAAAAGCCCAAAATGGACCAGTTTTATGCAAGGGAAGGCTTCGTAACGGTTTCTTTAAGCTGGATTATATTAAGTATTATGGGCGCCCTGCCTTTTTATATAAGCGGGGAAATTCCTTCTTATGTAGACGCCCTGTTTGAAACCATTTCCGGTTTTACAACTACAGGCTCCAGCATCCTTTCCAATGTGGAAGGCCTGTCCCATTGCGCCTTGTTTTGGAGAAGCTTTACCCACTGGATAGGAGGCATGGGAGTGTTAGTGTTTATTCTTTCCGTGCTTCCGTTAGTAGGAGGGTACAATATGTATCTGATGCGGGCAGAGTCTACCGGCGCCAATGTAAGTAAATTTGTACCAAGGGTCAAAGAATCTGCAAGGATTTTATATAAGATTTATTTTGCCATTACCATTACCGTAGTGGCTTGTCTGTGTATTGCAAAGGTGCCTTTCTTTGATGCATTATTATTGGGATTTGGAACAGTAGGAACAGGGGGATTTGGCGTTTTAAATGACAGTGTGGCGTCCTATTCCGTTCCGGTACAGGCAATCCTTACTGTTTTCATGATTTTATGCGGCGTTAATTTTAATGTATATTATCTACTGCAGCAGAAGAAACCGAAAGAAGCGCTGAAATGTGAAGAGATGAGATGGTACCTTATTATTATCGGCATATCTGCCGGCATTATTGCTTTCCAGATAAGGGACAGCTTTGCCACAGGCTTTCAGGCAGTGCATCATTCACTTTTTCAGGTAGCCTCTATTATTACCACCACTGGGTTTGGCTCTGTAGATTTTGATACATGGCCCGCCTTGTCCAAATCCATTCTGGTGCTTTTGATGTTTATCGGCGCCTGTGCGGGAAGCACGGGAGGTGGAATTAAAGTATCCAGAATCGTCGTGTTATGTAAAAATATAAAGAAAGAGCTTTCGTATATTATTCATCCAAGAATTGTGAAAGGGATTCATTTCGAAGGCCATGTGCTGCCAAAGGAAACACTAAAATCCATTCAGGTATACCTGACTACCATTACCGTGGTCTTTACAGTATCCCTGCTGCTTGTTTCCATAGAAAACCATGATATGATAACGAATTTCACTGCGGTAGCGGCCACCCTGAATAATATAGGACCAGGTCTGGGACTGGTGGGGCCTACGCAGAACTTTGGGTTCTTTTCCGATTTTTCTAAAATTGTCCTGATGGTTGATATGTTAATCGGAAGGCTGGAGCTGTTCCCGATGCTTGTTCTTCTGTCCCCTTCCACCTGGAGGAAAAATGGATAAATTGAAAAATGTATAAAAAATTCCAGCTTAAAAACCTGAACATTTCATACGGTTCAGGTTTTTTCTTGAATTAATTGGGGTCATCGTTCAGGCATCAGTTCCCCCACAGGAATCGGATTGGGATTTGGCAGAACATGATTTCTAAAGGAGTCCTTATAAAATCGCCAGCGCTTAGCGAGGTATTTTCGAGCTTAGCACTGCTGCGTTTTTATCAGAGCGGGAGCGTGACGACGTAGAAACATGTTCTGTCAAATCCCAATCCGATTCCTGTGGGGGAACTGATGTCTGAACGATCAATAAATGGGGAAAATTTTACAAGGATTTTACCATATCGGGATTACAAATTTGAAAATCCTGCTGTATGATAAGGAAAAGAAATATATTTATTTTAAAGGAAAGAAGTGACGTTGGATGATTTTTTGCGTGGAAGATGATAACAGTATTCGTGATTTAATGATATATACTTTAAATTCTGCCGGATTTGAGGCAAAGGGATTTCCTGATGGCATGGATTTTTTTTGTGCATTAGAGGAAGAAATGCCGGAGCTTATTATGCTTGACATTATGCTGCCCGGTGAAGATGGCATTACGATATTGAAAAGGCTGCGTGCCAATGCTTCTTTGGCGGAGATTCCGGTAATTCTGGCCACAGCAAAGGGAACGGAATATGATAAAGTAATGGGGCTTGATCTGGGAGCTGATGATTATCTTGTAAAACCCTTTGGAATGATGGAAATGATATCGCGTGTAAAAGCAGTGCTTCGCCGCAGCAGGCCCAAGGAAGATATAAAGATTTTAAAAAGCGGCTGTCTGGAATTAAATTTGAGAGAGCATACTGTATTTGTAAATGGTGACAGGATTGTGCTTACATTAAAGGAGTATGAAATGCTTCGGCTGTTTATGGACAATCCCGGAAGAGTATTTACAAGAGAACAGCTTTTGCAGAGTATATGGAGTTCCTGTTATATAGGCGAAACCCGCACTGTGGATGTTCATATCGGCACTTTGCGTTCAAAGCTGGGCATCTGCGGCGGTTATATTGAAACTGTCCGGGGTGTGGGTTATCGGATGGAGATGAAGCCATGACAAAACGCATCTTTCAATCAATTTTTATAGTAGCGCTTAGTGTTTTTTTTGCATCAATTGCATTGTTCATGGGTGTGCTTTACGATTATTTTTCAGGCGTACAGTACAGTCAGCTGAGAATGCAGACCAATCTTGCGGCTCAGGGAGCAGAAAATGAGGGAATTTCATATTTTGAAGGATTGGATGCCCAGGATTACCGCATTACCTGGATAGATATGGACGGTACTGTACTTTATGACAGTATATCGGATTCGGCAAAAATGGAGAATCATCTGGAACGGGATGAAATCAGCCGTGCCATATCTGAAGGCGCAGGGGAAAGCTCCCGTTATTCTGTTACCCTGATGGAACGTTCTCTTTACTGTGCAAAGCGTTTGTCTGATGGCACCATATTAAGGATTTCTGTGGCGCAAAACACATTATTTACTCTGCTTCTTGGCATGTTCCAGCCTATTTGCATTATTTTTGCGGCAGCAGTGATTTTGTCACTGGTATTGGCGTTTCGTCTGTCCAGGGGAATTGTAAAGCCGCTCAATGATTTGAATCTGGATGAACCTTTAAATAATCAGGGTTATGATGAGCTTATTCCATTGCTTCGCCGTCTTGATGCGCAGCAGCGTCAGATTAGAAAGCAGGGGGAGAAATTACGGCAAAAGCAGAGCGAGTTTGAGACGGTGACGACAGGCATGGCGGAAGGGATTGTCCTGCTGAATATGAAAAGGATTATTTTAGCCATCAACCCGGCGGCAGTAAAACTTTTTCAGACGGATAATTCCTGCGTGGGAAAGTATATTCTTTCAGTGGAACGCAGTCAAAAGCTACAGGAGCTTCTTCAAAAGGCAGGGGATGGAAAACATGCAGAAATGATTATGGAATTAGGAAACGGCAAATATCAGCTTGCTGCAAGCCCTGTTTTTTCAGATGAACTGGTATCGGGCATTGTTCTTTTGATGCTGGATGTAACTGAAAAGGAGAAGGCGGAACAGATGCGCCGTGAGTTTACGGCAAACGTGTCCCACGAACTGAAGACGCCCCTTCATACCATTTCCGGATGTGCTGAACTGCTGGCAAACGGCATGGTGAAGCAAATGGATGTTATGGACTTTTCCAGACAGATTTATATGGAGGCACAGCGAATGATTCAGCTTGTTGAGGATATTATCAGGCTTTCTCATTTGGATGAGGGAGCAGATGAGCAAAAGCGTGAGGAGGTTGATTTATCTGCCATGGCAGGCGAAGTGCTGGATAGTCTCCAAAGACAGGCTGCAGAAGCTCACATTAAAATCAGGCTTGATGGGGAAAGGGCTGTGGTTTATGGAGTTCCCCGGCTGCTTCAGGGTATTATTTACAATCTTTGTGACAATGCAATAAAATATAACCGCAGAGAGGGCTCTGTTTTAGTAACCGTAAAAAATGAAGAGCATATAGTCTGCCTTTCTGTTACAGATACCGGTATCGGCATTCCAAAAGAACATCAGGAACGCATTTTTGAACGCTTTTACCGGGTGGATAAAAGCCACTCAAGGGAAATAGGAGGAACGGGACTGGGGCTTTCCATTGTGAAACATGCTGCAAGGCTGCATGATGCAGAAGTAGAACTGGAGAGTGATGTTGAGTGCGGGACAACCGTTAAGGTTTACTTTCCAAAAGCTTATAAATAGCGGGGAAATGTATAGAACACCATATTATTTTACAAGAATTTTACAAGATTCCGGTAATGAATTTGATGTACATGTGAGAAAATATTACCATAGAAAGAGGATAGGAAGGATGAAATAACTCATATGGATATTTTTGATGTACTCACATTGCTGGGAGGATTGAGTCTGTTTTTATTTGGCATGGACATTATGGGACAGTCTCTGGAACGCAGGGCAGGAGGAAAACTCCGGTTGCTCTTGGGAAGGCTTACTGCAAATAAGGCTATGGGCTTTTTGACGGGAATGGGCATTACTGCGGTTATCCAAAGCTCTTCCGCCACAACCGTTATGGTAGTGGGATTTGTAAATTCCGGCCTTATGACACTGAAGCAGGCAATCAATGTGATTATGGGAGCCAATATTGGAACTACCGTTACAGCATGGATATTGAGCCTGGCAGGAATTGACAGCAGTAATTTGCTGATTCGTTTCTTTAAGCCTTCTTCCTTTATGCCTGTTTTGGCTTTCATCGGAATTATATTTTATATGTTTTGTAAAAAGGCGGGAAAAAAGGATACAGGTACGATATTGTTGGGCTTTGCAACGCTGATGTTCGGAATGGATACAATGTCCGGGGCCGTTTCCGGTCTTGGCAGTGTACCGGAGTTTCAAAGTCTTTTTACCATGTTCAGGAATCCGGTTCTTGGAGTTTTGGCAGGAGCGGTTTTAACGGCAGTCATCCAGTCCAGTTCAGCTTCCGTGGGGATTTTACAGGCATTGGCTGTTACGGGAAAGGTTTCTTATGGTGCGGCCATACCGATTGTTATGGGGCAGAATATCGGTACTTGTATTACAGCAGTGATTTCTTCCATAGGAGCTAATAAGAATGCAAAACGGGCGGCTATGGTACATTTGCTTTTTAACGTAATTGGAACAACTGTGGGGATTTTCATATTTTGTGCTTTGAAAGTGGTTTTCAGTCCGGTGTTCCTGGATGAATCCGCTTCTTTAGCGGGCATTGCTGCAGCCCACACTGTTTTCAATGTTTTATGCGTGTTCCTGATGTTTCCCATGTCAGGTATTCTCGAGAAACTGGTAAACCGGCTTGTGCCTGATGCAAAACAGCCTGAAGTGCATTCAGAACTGGATGAACGTTTGCTTGCAGCTCCGCCCATAGCTTTGGAGCGCTGCGGGAAGCTGACTGTCCATATGGCAAAAATAGCTGTAAATTCCATGAAAGAAGGCATAAGCTCCTTAAATGATTATTCTGAACTGCTTGCAGCGTCTATTCGTGACAAGGAAGAAAAAACCGACCATTATGAAGATATATTGGGCACATATCTTGTTAAGCTCAGCACGAAACAGGTTAGTGAAAGCGACAGCGCAGAAGCAACAAAGCTTCTTAAACTTATCGGGGATTTTGAGCGCATTTCCGACCATGCAGTAAATATTTTGGAGTCCGCAGAAGAACTGAGAGGAAAAGGACTGGTATTTACCAATACTGCGGCAGATGAACTGAAAATTATTTTTCAGGCTGTAGATGAGATTCTGGATTTATCCTTAACTGCCTTTTTAACGGATGACCTGGAATCCGCATATATGGTGGAACCATTGGAACAGGTCATTGACCGTTTAAAAGAGCAGATGCGTACACGCCACATTCTTCGCTTGCAGCAGGGTACCTGTTCCATAGATGCAGGTTTCATATGGTCTGACCTGCTGACCAATCTGGAACGGACTGCTGATCACTGTTCTAATATTGCAGGGTGCGTCATAGATATGGCTCATCACAATATGAACCATCATGAATCACTCCGCAATTTCAGGAACAACAGCGAGGACTTTCAACAAAGATTTAAAGCATACGCCAAAAAGTATTCTTTACAGTACCTTGGCTAAAAATTCCTGAAGCCTTGGGCTTTTGGGACTTTCAAACAGTTCCTTGGGGGTATTTTCTTCCACGATTCTGCCATCATCAATAAAAAGGACTCTGGAAGCCACTTCCTTTGCAAAGCCCATTTCATGGGTGACAATCAGCATGGTCATTCCCTGCTTTGCCAAATCGCCGATTACTTCCAGTACCTCCCCTACCATTTCCGGGTCTAAGGCGGAAGTAGGTTCGTCAAAAAGCAGTACCTCCGGATTCATGCAGAGGGCACGGACAATGGCAATACGCTGTTTCTGACCGCCGGAAAGCTGGCTTGGATAGGCATTTGCTTTTTCCAAAAGACCTACCCGCTCCAAATATTTCATTGCCATTTCATTTGCTTCCTGTTCGGACATATGCAAAAGTTTTATTGGAGCCAGCGTCATATTCCGCAATATAGTCAAATTGGGAAATAAATTGAAATGCTGGAACACCATACCGATTTTCTGCCGGTACTTGTCAATGTTCACATGCTTATCCGTAATGTTCTGTCCTTCAAATGAGATAGTGCCGCCTGTGGGCATTTCCAATAAATTCAGGGAACGGAGGAAGGTGGACTTGCCGGAGCCGGAAGGCCCTATGATGGCAATGACTTCCCCTTTTTTGACAGAAGTGGAAATATGGTCTAAAACCAGATTATCCCCAAAGGATTTTTCTAAATTGTCTATTTGAAACAGTGTAGTATTATCTGTCACTGGTCCGAAGCCTCCTTTCCAGTCTGCCTACCAGTCCGGTGAGCAGCATAACAATTATCAGATAAATGAGCCCGGCTGCAATCAGCGGCATAAAAGCTTCATAAGTACGGCTCCTGATAATATCGCTTCCCCTGGTCAGGTCCATAATGCCGATATAGCCGCAGACCGAGGTTTCCTTTAACAGTACGATAAATTCGTTTGCCAGCGCCGGAAGGACATTTTTAAATGCCTGCGGAAGTATGATATACAGCATGGTCTGCCGGTAGCTAAAGCCCAGGCTCCGTCCTGCCTCAAACTGTCCGTTATCAATGGACATAATGCCGGAACGGACGATTTCCGCCACATAGGCTCCGGAGTTGATGCCAAAAGCAATCATGGCCACCACTACCTTTGGAAAAGGAGTGGCAACCAGAATTACATAAAACCAAATCAGAAGCTGCAGCATGGCGGGAGTTCCCCGGATAATTGCCAGATAAAGCTTGCAGAGGGCATTTAAGAATTTCATCCTGCCGGTCTTGTCATGGGTAGAGCGGATGACGGCAATTAGAAAACCAAGCAATACTCCCAGGATTACCGCAAAAAAGGTAATGAGAAGAGTATTGCCGAGCCCTTCTACCAGATACATGTAACGTTTGTCTTTTATAAAATTCAGCTCAAAGCTTTGGATAAAGTTATTCATTATGTATCATCCTATTTCTTTCTGACAATCATGACTTGAGTAGCGGTAGTATAGCTGTCGGTAAAGTCAATGCTTTGTAAACGGTCTTCCGTAACAGTCATGCCTGCCACGCCGATATCCGCCTTGCCGGACTGTACTGCGTTGATAATAGCGTCAAATTCAATATCATCCACCTTAAGTTCATAGCCAAGCTTGTCGCATACAGCTCTTGCCATATCCACATCGATTCCGATGACCTCATTGCCTTCGTAATATTCATAGGGTTCAAAAGCGGCATTGGTAGCCATGACCAGGATGCCTTTGGAATGGTCTGCATCGGCGGGAGATTCGTAAGGGGACTGTCCCTTTGTGTCATCCCCGATGTAATTGGCGATAATGGAATCCAAAGTGCCGTCTTCCTTTAATTCGGCAAGGGCTCCGTTGATGGCAGCCGTTAAATCTGCCTTGTCCTTGGAGACGCAGATGGCATATTCTTCTATTGCAAATTCCTCATCTAAAATCATCAGGTCATCATTTTTCTCAACAAATGCCTTTGCCGGCTGTTCATCGATGATTACGCAGTCAATCTTGCCCTGTTTTAAAGCCTGTACAGCATCGTTGCCTTTATTGAAACGTTCTACTGTAGAAACTTCTCCTTCATATCCTTCGGGAAATACGCCACTGTCTAAATCTTCGTAATCGGAAGCATAGATATCTCCGGTAGTTCCAAGCTGAACGCCGATTTTCTTACCACATAAATCGTCTATGGTAAATACTGTATTTTCCGGTATACTGCTGCATCCTGTAAATGACAGGGTCATAGCTGCCGCCAAAGACAAGGCAGCAAATTTTTTCATGATTTTCATAATAAATCCTCCATATTTTTATACTGAAATCTATTATAGCAAAGGAATTTCAAGCTTACAACCGAAAAATTGATAGGAAAAGTGGAAAAATAAAGGGATATTTTTGAAATTGCTAAAATATTATAGGAAAAAGGACAGGAATATAGTAAAATAATGGAAAAAATTGTTAGATTCCTTTTAAAAGAAAGAAAATAAAAATAGAAGAAGGAGTTGGATAAATGATATTTCAATGTAAGAATTGCGGGGGAAATGTAATCTTTGACCCGGAAAAAGGAGTGGAAAAATGTACAAAAATATATTGCGGGCAGAAGGAAACTGTCCATATTGCGGTGCTAAGATACTGTTTTATTACGATAAGGAGTGGCGGTATGGAAGCCCTGTCAGAAACTGCAAAAAGTGTGGTAAAAAATATGTGGATGAAAGATATCATGAAATTGTAGTGGAGGGAATTGAGCCCGGCGCCCTTTCCATAAAGCGGAATGGAATCGGTATGCTGATAATGCTTGGAATTTTTCTGGTTTCTTTTTTGATACATTTCTATCAGGTGAATCAAAAAAGCACATACGATTTGACATTTTGTGCTTTTATGGTTATTGCATTGCTTGGTATATTGCTTTTTGTAATCGATTCAATCAGAATATTGACGGGAACAAAAGTAAAAAAACTGGAGAGGCTTCGTGAACAATCCGTGAAAAGGTTACAAAACTGGAGCTATGCAAAAGAGCTAGAGGCTCTTGGATATCCGGTTCCGGAGGAATACTTATAGGCGGTGGGAGTGTAATATAAAGTGTGTAAGTTACCGGTAACAAAAACTTACGCACTTTATTTTTATGATAAAGTGCGGTACATTAAAAGAAAGGAATCGAAAGGATTATGAGTAACACACTTATGGCACCACGTAAAAACAAAAGAAGCGAAGCCAGCAAAGCTATCGCACAGGCAATTATCGACCAGTACCAGCCTGCATCCGCTGAGGATATGCAGGACGCATTAAGGGATATCTTCGGCCCCATGTTTGAAGCAATGCTTCAGGGGGAAATGAGCAGTCATCTGGGCTATGACCCAAATGCTCACGGTTACAAAGAAACTGCTAACCGCAGAAATGGCTATACCCACAAAAACATTAAAACCTCCATGGGGGAAGTTGAGATTGATTCTCCCCGTGACAGGGACGGGTCGTTTGAACCGCAGCTCATTCCCAAGCGTTCCAAAGATGTGAGCGGCATAGAAGAAAAAGTCTTATCCATGTATGCAAGGGGAATGAGCCAGCGTGATATTGCCGATACGATTGAGGATATCTATGGATTTGGGATATCCCACGAAACGATCTCCAATATCACGGATCAAGTAATAGAAACAGCAAA
>CAJUEX010000010.1:49629-83091 GCA_910585715.1 uncultured Lachnospiraceae bacterium | reverse complement strand
ACAACATTCTTGCACAGGCAGGTCAGGCAATGTTGGCACAGTCTAATCAGGCTAATCAGGGTGTATTATCCTTACTTCAGTAATTTATTGTACAACTACCATAGGGCTGACATATGTCAGCCCTATTTTATTAGGAGATTTTCATGGATAAGACTATTTTGTTTTGTGATCATTTTGCGCCGGGGCTAAAGGCTGCATGGGAGAAACAGGGATTTCGGGTATTTGAAGTCATGGAGGGTACAGATACGATGAACTCTCAGGAAATCCGTTCCTGTTTTCGCACTTACCGTCAGAAAGAGAATGTTTCATTTGTTTTTTCCTGGGATTTTACGCCGGATGTTGCAGAGGCCTGCCATGAGCTGGGAATCTGTTATATTAGCTGGATAGTGGATTGTCCCCATATTGCCCTTTGGGCAAAGTCGGCAAGATACCCGGAGAATCGTATTTTCGTGTTTGACTATAATCTATTTGAAATTTTGGAGCAAAGAGGACTTGAGCATATCTGGTATCTTCCTCTTTCTACGGATGTGGACAGCTTTGAAAAGTGCATTCAGGGGGCTGGTGAAAAAGAGAAAGAAAAATATAGCTCTGAAGTTTCGTTTGTGGGCAATCTTTATAATGATTCAGCTCACAGCCTGTACGACAGTATTACTTATCTGCCGCCATATCTAAAAGGATATTTTGATTCCCTTATTGCCATTCAGAGAAAAATGTGGGGAATGAATATATTTGAAGAAGCAATAAACAATCAGGCATGGGACATGCTGAGGAATTATGTGAACTGGGATTTAGGAGATAAGTACGAGGATGCTTATGAATTATCAATGACCAATGTGCTTTACCAAAAGGTTGCCCAGCTAGAGCGCAAAGAGGTTTGCAGCTATTTGGCAAAGCATTTTGATTTTGCCTTGTATACCGGTGGGAATACAGACTTTAATCCCGCATTGAGAAACAGGGGAAAGGTTGACTATTTGTCCCAGATGCCTTTGGTATTCCATCATAGTAAAATAAATATCAATATTACACTTCGTTCAATCACATCAGGAATTCCATTGCGTGTAATGGATATACTGGCTTGTGAAGGATTTTTATTGACAAATTATCAAAGTGAAATAGCAGAATATTTTGAAGACAGCAGGGAATTGGTAATCTATGAGAATTTTGAAGATATGTATGAAAAAATAGCATATTATCTTCAACATGAGGAAGAACGGAAACAAATTGCCCATGCGGGATATGAAAAGGTAAAAGAATTGTTTAATTATACAAGAGGAATTGAAAAAATTCTGCAGGCATTGGATATGGAGAATTTGTAAATGAAAAAGGTAATGATTGTATGTGATAAGGCAAAGCAAAGAGAATATGAAAGCATTCTTAAGATGCTGGCAGAGATTTTTCAGGAAAAAGGCTTTCAGGTAAAAACCATAATATTTGGAGAGGCGGGAAAGCCCGACCATGTATATTTTGCAGAAATGCAGGAGTATGATGGGGATTATATATGCAGTCTGGATATGGCAGGATTTCAAATGAATACCTTATTGGAATGTACCGGCTACAATCTCCTTTACGGTAAGCAGATGCATATTGTAATCGATGAGCAATGCTTTGTAAAACATGCAGAAGGAAAATTTGCCATCAGTTTGTATTTCTTTCTGCCGGGAAGTATTGGAAAATGGCAAAAGCGATATCCACATATACCCAATATCGTTTCTTATGAGAAAATGGACCCAAAGGCTGTAGACAGGGAAGTTCTTAAAAATATGGCAGATTATCTTATAGATGAAAGTGAAAAAAAGTGGGAGGATGAAAAATGAAGCTCCTGATTTACCAATGGAATTCTTATTTTCAGCCTGATATATATGAAATATGTAAAGAAGGCAATATTAGCTTTGAAGTTTTTTCCTGGGCATTCCGGTCCAAAAATGAAGACGAGAGGTTTGAACAATGGTTTGAGGAACATATGGATTGCAGGGCATTTGATGCTTTGTTAAGTGTGAATTACTGGCCTTTATTGGCACAGGCATGCTACAGGCATGGGATAACCTATATTGCATGGTGTTATGATTGTCCGCTTAATGTGGAAAGAATAGAGGAAACCTTAGGCTGCCCCACGAATCATGTGTTCTTTTTTGACAGAATGCAATTTTTAAAATACAGGCAGGAAGGTTTTGAAACAGTTTATCATCTGCCTATGGGCGTCAACAGGAAAAGACTGGGAAACCTTCAGGTATCAAAGGAAGAATATGAAAGATATGCCGCACAGGTTTCTTTTATCGGGAATTTATATAATTCCAGGATACAGGAAATACTTGCCCCTATGAATGATTATACAAAAGGATATTTAAAGGCAGCCATGGACCTGCAGTCACAGATATATGGATACTATCTCTTTGATGAGATGATATCGGATGAATTGATACAGGATATTAACTGTCAGTATTTGGAGAAGGAGCCGGATACAACCTTTCGGCTTAGCAGGGAAGCCCTGACCTTTGCCATGGCAAGTGAAATTACAAGGCAGGACAGGATTATTTTGCTGAATTTATGCGGCAGGAGATATCAGACAAAGTTCTATTCCTATGAGGATAGTGAATTGATTCAGAATGTGGAAAAATGCAAGTCATTGGACTATGTAAAGGAAATGCCTAAAATGTTCTTTTGTTCCAAAATCAATTTAAACCCATCCTTAAGAATCATACAGACCGGTATTCCTTTAAGAGCTCTTGACATTATGGGGGCAGGCGGATTTTTATTGTCCAATTATCAGGAGGAACTGGCAGAATTATATGAAAACGAAAAGGAAATGGTAGTATATGAAAGCATTGAGGATGCTTTGGAAAAAATAGATTTTTATTTAAAGAATGAAGGTATTCGTGAAAAAATTGCAGAGAATGGAAGAAAAAAAACATTGGAGCAGCACAGTTTGCAACAGTGCATGAAGACTATTTTTGAAATAGCCGGGCTCTAGGATGGGGTTTGGATGAAAATTTTATTATATTATTGGAAGGCATACAGCAATTACTTTTTACAGATACAATTGGAAAAACTGGGCTATACGGTTATTCCATGGAAGGATGAAGGGCTTATTTCGGATGAGGAGGAAGCTTTAAAACGATTAAGTGAGGAACTGGAAAAAGATTATGTGGCAGTTTTTTCTTTTAATTATTTTAAGGCCGTTGCAATTGCCTGTGGAAGCCGGAAGGTGCCTTATGTATCATGGATACAGGATTCCCCTTTATTATCTTTATATGACAATACTGCTTATCTGGAAACAAATTATTTTTTCTGTTTTGATTATGAGCAATATGAAGGCATGAAGGCAAGGGGTGTCTCTCAGGCATATTATTTTCCTTTGGGAGTGGACATGAATGCATTATGTGAGATTGCAGATTGTCAGCAGGAGAAAGAGGAATATCTGGCAGATGTAAGCTTTGTAGGTTCTCTTTATTCAGAAAGGAACATGTTTTCTGTTCTGGATAGTCTGCCCGCTTTTCTCAAAGGATATATAGAGGCAATATGTTATGCACAGCTCAGGGTTCCCGGCATACGGTTCTCGCAGGTAAGAGTTCCTGAAAATATTTTGAACCCGTTAAAAAAGATACTGGTGTTTCATGGCACGGATGAAACCAAGCTTACCTATGAGGTGTTAGTTGAAAATTTAATAGACAGGAATGTAACGGCAATAGAAAGAAATCAAATGATACAAAGGCTTTCAGAGGAGTTTGATTTTAGGTTGTATACGAAAGCAGATACTTCCCGGTATCCAAAGGTGAAAAATTGCGGCACAGTGGATTATTATATGGAAATGCCAAAAGTATTCAGGCAGTCTAAAATCAATATTAATATTTCCCTGCGTTCCATTCGTTGCGGGATTCCTTTAAGGATATTGGATATTATTGCCTCCGGTGGCTTTGTGCTTACCAATTATCAGGAAGATTTGTATCGGTATTTTGAAGAGGGCAAAAGCATAGCCACCTTTTACAATCTGGATGATATGATAGAAAAGATACATTATTATCTGGAGCATGAAGAGGAACGGAAAAGTATTATAGAAGAAGGCATGAAGGTGGTAAAGAGGGAGATGGACTTTTCTGTACTGCTTCCGCAAATGCTGGAACTGACAGGAATCAGCCAAAGGCCTTAAACGGCTGAGGCTATAGGACATCAGCCGTTTGAAAAATAGCAGCAATTCTGGCGGGATAAGAAAATTCGGAAACGACCTTTTTCAATCCGTTTCTGGCAATTTCCTTCCGCTTTTCATTATGTTTCAGGTAATAATCAGCTTTGTACAAAGCATCTTCCATGCTTTCATAAAGAATGACATCTTTGCCGTCAGTGAAATATTCTGAAAGCTCAGGCTGCCAGTTGCTGAACAGAACGCCACCGGAGCCTAAAATATCCAGTGCCCTCAAAGGGATGCCGGACCGGATACTTTTTAAGGTTGGATTTAAATTTAACTTGCTGCACCGGAAGATTTTGGGCATTTCGGTAAAATAGTGGGCAGTGCCGCTATAGGTAAGGTGATTGAGCAATTCGGATTTACTGTTGGAATAATAGGTTACCAGATGGGTTCTGCCTAACATATTTAAAAGGATAAGGCGCTCTGTGCGAGTAACCTGTTTATTAATATTACGGATAAGCTCTTCTCTGTTGTTTGTATCGAATCTGGCTTCAAAGCCGGAAAAATACTTATCCATCCGGGCAGTGAAATCATCTGTAATCATTTCCTCAATGAAATTATAACCGTAGACCCTGAGCTGGGCTTCTACAAGAGCGTTGATATAGCCCTTCGTATATTCATCCTGTGCAGAAAGGAACTGTGGCAGAAAGGAATCATATAGCTGACCTACGAAAGCGATTTCAGAGCCATAACGCTTTTGGTCTGCCTGAGTGATTGTAAGCTTCTGAATGCGCTTCGTATTGACTGCCAGGGGCATGTGGTAGGCATGGTCTACTCCCAGCCTGCAAAGATGCTCTGCATCCAGCCGGTCAAAGAGGAATATATAGCTGGTAGGATATTGATAATATTCGATTCTGGTTGTATTGATGGGACTGTCGTAAACCCAGGATATATATTTTTTATGAAATTTATGACATAATTTTGCAACAAGAGGATGAAAATTAGTGCTCATGACAAAGTCATAGTGGTGTTCTGTAAGTTCCATGGAGAATTTTCTTTCAAAGAAATCGTCTTCATAAATATTACGGAACTTATACATAAGATTTTTGCAGTGGCAACCCTGTTTTTCCAGGCAGCAGATTAAATCTCCCTGGGTATAGGAGCCCATATCGTACAATAAAATATTCATGTCGTTCCTTCCACCGAATGGTGCCTTTCCTGTTTCAATTAAAAATATTATAGCATGAGGACTATGGCGTGGCAATGACAAGAAAGAAAAATAGAATGAGAGGCAAGTTTTATGGAAATGGAAAAAATCAGCGTAGTAATTCCTACCTATAACAGAAGCGCACTTATAGAAAGAGCTGTAAAAAGTGTTGCACAGCAGACGTATGAGAATCTGGAGATTATTGTGGTGGATGATGGTTCCGAAGATAATACGGAATCAGTGATAAATTCTATAAAGGACAATAGAATGCGTTATATAAAGCTGCCTGTAAACAGCGGCGCTGCCAATGCAAGAAATATGGGAGTGAAATATGCCACAGGTTCTCTTGTCGCATTTCAGGACAGCGACGACTATTGGAAACCGCAGAAGCTGGAAAAGCAGATGGAACATTGGAAGGAACATCCGGAATTTCAGATGATATATTGTGCGTATTCTTATTCCCGAAATGGTAATTATCTTGGTAAAGTGCCTGATGAAGAGAGAAAGGAAGTTTTAGAGGGAAAAATATTTGAGCATTTATTAGTTCAAAATACGATAGGGACTCCAACAATATTAGTAAATAAGGAATGTTTTTTGGCATGTGGCGGGTTTGATACTGGTTTTGACAGCATAGAGGATTGGGAATTTGTTACTCGTTTTTCCCAAAAGTATGGAATTGGTTATGTAGATGAAATATTAGTGGATGCGTATTTTACACAAGGAGGCGTAACTGCCGGAACAGGTAATTTTTTTGAATGCAGATGCCGGATGATTGCAACATATAAGGAGGAACTTATGAAAACAGGAACATTTGATCCTGTAGTGGAAGAAGTGTTTCTAAGAGCACAGAAAGCCGGACTTTTGGACATAGTGAAGAAAATGCTGCTGCTATATTTGCAGGCATAGCTTAGGGGGAGAAACAATGTCCCCTATGTATGCTTTCGGATATCGGAATAGGATTTGCCCAGATAAGGAGCATATTTTTCCAGGAAGAGCCTGCGGTATTTATCGTAATTCCACATGGAGAGAATTCTTCCGTCGTCGTGGATGAACCAGGGCAGTTTTTGAGTGGGGACAACGATGCGATAGCCATGGAGAAGGAAATTCATGCTTTGGAAAGCATCATAAAAATCCCAATCCTTTAAGCATTCATCATCCCAGGGTAAATCGGTTGAGGTAACCATAAGGCAGCCGTCTATTAAAGCAGCATCTGCAATTCCATCAGAAAGGGAATAGTGGTACTGATGATAGTCAGCATGGGAATAAGCATTGGAATCACTTCCATACATGGGATCAGCGCCAATCCGTTTCGTGTTCCACATAATGCCATCAGCCGATACAATGGGATACCCTGCCATGCCAATCATGCCGATAGAGGAATCCTGTTGAAAGATGGACAATATATCTGATAAGAAATGACGGTTTATAATAAAAACATCCTGATGCATATAAATCTTATATTTGGCATCTGTGGATGACATGCCTTCATTGTAGCCGGAAGTCATGCTGACAGCATCAGAAATCGTTAGTATATCCATTTCATAATTGTCAGGAATAATTAGCTGATTTAAGTAATGAAAGCATTCCTGAAGGTAAATATCGTTATTGGCACAGAGGATAAAGGCAAATTTATGTTCATTTATAGTTTTGCACATATTAAAGCAACTCCTTTAGTGAAGAAATCAGGGCAGCAATTTCCTTTGAAGGAGAAGGAATGGTAATCAGATACTGATATGCCCTGGAATAATTTTGGATTTCCATATATAAGTAAGAGAGTTCTAAAATGGCATGCCGGACAGGTTCTCTTTCCAACAGCCATGTGAGCCATTGAATATTATCCTCTATGGACCAGATAGGTTTCATGCAGGTGTATAAGTTCCAAAATAAATTTCCATGATTTTCAAAATACTCATTTTGTGAAATAAACATGGCTGCATAAATGGACAGGGGAACAGAGGTTAAATAGGAAGAAGCTTCCGCCATAGCTTCTTCCGATAGAGCAAGCTCCAGACGGCGCATTGCGAAAACAGTCATAAGATACTGCTCCATAAAATCCTTAAAACTGTTTACTTCAGATATAAAAGGCTCTTTTTTGTATTTTATTTCAAGCTTTAATATATTTAACAGGATATGGATTCTTTTCGTATCAGAAGAATTATGAAATTGTGGATAAGAATCTGGTTCTTCAAAATAGGGAAGCAGGTCAAAAAGAGCTTCGTATTGTCTGGAGTCCAGACAAAAGTCTATATGCTGCCGCATATTCTGATATACAGAAAGACAATAGGATTTATCTGCTTCTAATTTTTTGAAATTAGCTTCCGTTTCCTGTATAAGTTCATTTAAGCTTTGATAAGTTGCCAAGTGCAGCCTCCTTTGATAGTAAATAGCAATCTATTTTGCAATGCCTGAATAGTTTGCTTTGGCAAATATTATATAATAGTTTTCCAAAAAAGAAAAGATAAGATTTTAATGGAAATAGGTTACGATATGGGGTAAAATAAACCTAATAGTAAAAATGTTCCGGGAGGAGAGGGAAATGTCAGAAAAGGTAATTGTATGGGGATTTGGCACTGAGTATGATAGATTTTCAAAATGGCTTGAGCCTGAAGTGCGAAAGGGAAATATGGAAATAGAAGCTATTTTGCTGAATGAAGAAAATCTGCTGCGCTCCCTGGATGGGATTGAGGTTATCGGTGTAGAAGAGCTTCTGGTGAGAGAATATGATTATCTGATAAATATGAACCAGACGGATCCTGCCATGATTGCAAATATATTAAATATGTTAAAGATTCCTTCCTGGAAGGTGATTCCTAT
This sequence comes from uncultured Lachnospiraceae bacterium, assembly GCA_910585715.1. Taxonomy (GTDB): domain Bacteria; phylum Bacillota; class Clostridia; order Lachnospirales; family Lachnospiraceae; genus RGIG3040. The sequence continues at coordinate 74,950 of CAJUEX010000010.1, read as the reverse complement.
AAAGGTTTTTGGACTGCCCTGCTTTGACTTGAAGAGATGGATTAAGGTAAAAGAAAGCCGGATAAGCATTATATCCCATAACTGCTGGGGAGGTTATACCTATAATTCGCTGGGGATGGAATTTTTATCGCCATTTATCAACATGTTTATGGAGCCAAAGGACTATTTCAGGCTTTTGAACCACTTTGATTTTTATATGAAGCTTCCCCTCCATTATATCAGAGAGGGCTATGAACCGGTATTGAAACGAAATTATCCTGTGGCGGGGTTGGAAGATGTGACTTTGTATTTTAACCACTATACGGATTTTGAATCAGCTTCCGTTATGTGGGAAAAAAGAAAAAAACGCCTGAATTATGAAAATCTGTTTATTGAAGCAATTATAGATAAAAAAGAGGAACTGGAAGATTTTCTTTCACTGCCTTACAAGAATAAAATTGGATTTTCCACCATTCCCTGCAGGGAAGAACAGGTCATCTATTTTCCTATTCTCAGAAATGGATATGCACAAAACAAATATGATGGAAATACATGGAATTTCTTTAATCATATGGCAATGGCCGGGGCAGATGAGTGCAGGCAGTATGATATCCTGAAGCTATTAAACGGTGAAAAGGATTATATGCGGGCAGAAATGTATGGGATGATTTAGGATGTTATAAATGCCATAAATAGAAAAAACAGAAAGAAAAGGATGAACAATAAAGTAGTTTTGGAGGATAATTAAAATGATTAAGGTATCTGATTATGTTATGGATTTTCTAAAGGAAAAAGGCATAGAAGAGATTTTCATGCTGCCGGGCGGTGGTGCTATGCATTTACTTGATTCCATGGGAAATTCAGGCATAGACTATATATGTTTCCAGCATGAGCAGGGGGCAGCTATTGCGGCAGAGGCTTATGGGCAGCATACGAATAAGCCGGGCTGCCTTTTGGTTACATCCGGTCCGGGTGCTACCAATGCTATTACAGGCGTTACTGCAGGCTGGATTGATTCTACTCCTATGTTTGTCTTGTCCGGGCAGTCAAAAAGGGCGGACTTAGTGGGCAATAAACAGGTAAGACAGATTGGTTCCCAGGAGGTTCAGATAATCGACATGGTAAAGCCTATTACAAAGTATGCGGTACAGATTATGGAACCTACAGAAATACGGTATCATTTGGAAAGGGCTTATTATGAGTGTACTACAGGACGCCCGGGACCCGTGTGGCTTTCTGTGCCTTTAGATGTACAGGGAACGGTCATCGATGAAACAAGCTTAAAGGGGTTCGCTCCGGAAAAAATAGAGAAGGCTGATATTTCCAATCAGGTTTTAAAGGTGACCGAATTGTTAAAGGAAGCAAAAGCGCCATTGTTTCTTGCGGGAAATGGTATTTATCTATCGGGAGCAACAGAGGCTTTTGTACAGCTTCTGGAAAAGATAAAGGCACCGGTTCTCACTACATGGAAATCCATGGATATGTTTGATGAAAAATATCCATTTTATGCAGGACATCCGGGCATTATGGGAGACAGAGGAGCAAATAAGATTCTGCAAAAAGCAGATTTGCTGATTTCTATAGGAAGCAGGCTGGATACCAGTATTACAGCATTTAATGATGCACTGTTTGCAAAGAATGCCAAAAAAGTAATTGTTGATATTGATGTACATGAAATAAACAGGATGGAAATGCCCAAGGAAGTGGAGATAGCTTCGGATGCCGGCGAGTTTCTTACATGCTTTATGGAGAATGTAAAGGAAGAAAGCATGCCGGACTGGAAAGACTGGATTGCCTGCTGTAAGGCTCTCAGGGCAGATTATCCAACGGTTACAGAGAAGCATAAGGATACGGGGGCATATGTCAGCGCTTATTATTTTATTGATGAACTTTCCAAGCTGTTAAGGGCAGATGATGTAATTGTACCGGAAAGCTCCGGTGGGGCGGCGGAGATTACCTGCCAGGCATTTAAAATAAAACAGGGACAAAAAATGAAGCATGCAGCGGGACTTGGTTCCATGGGATTTGGTCTGCCATATTCCATTGGGTCATGTATTGCCAATGACAGAAGTCGGACGATTTTAATCAATGGAGACGGCGCCTTTCAATTAAATATTCAGGAATTAGAAACAATGCACCGATTGAAATTGCCCATTAAAATGTTTGTTTTGAACAATGGGGGATATGCCAGCATAAGGAATATGCAGCGGGGGAATTTTAAGGGCAGATATGTAGCCAGCAGTGTGGAAAGCGGATTTACCATTCCGGATATTAGTGCAGTGGCAAGAGCTTATGGGTTCAGGACATATACTATGGCAGATAATGAAGAAATGCTTCGGATTCTGCCGCAGATTCTGGCTGATGATGAACCAATGCTTTGCGAAGTCTTTACCTCGCCGGATGAGACAGTCTGGCCCAGAGTAAAAGCAATGGTTCTGCCGGATGGCAGCATGCAGTCGGGACAGTTGGAAAATATGTGGCCATATATGGATGAAAGAGATTAATCAGGGAGGAAAGAAGACATATGAAAATTTATCCATTTTCATTACAGGAAGAAATAGCAAGTGAAAAATTACTTATATACGGAGCCTCTATCGGAGGAGAGATTTTATTGTCTTTATTAAAGAAAAATCAAGTGACTGTATGGGGAGTCTGCGACAGGTTCAAATATGATTGGGATTTTTGCGGATACACAGTTATGAAACCGGAAGATGCCTTAAAGGAAGAAAAGCTGTCTGTTCTGGTTACCGGAACAAGGGCATTTAACAGTATCATACAATTTCTGGAGGCCTATCCGAATATTAAGGTGTATGAAATCAGTGATTTCATACAGAATCATGATATTTCCAGTGAAGATATTTCTTTTGATAAGCTTGCTGTAGAAGATTATAAAAAGAAATATCAGTATTATGTGGATGAATATCAGAAAGAGGATGAGATTATTTTGCCTACTTTTGATTTGACCATATCAGAAGTCTGCAATTTAAGATGTAAAGATTGTTCCGCGTTGGTTCCGTATTTATCCAAAAGAAATACTTATCCTGCAGAAGATATTATTGAAGATTTTAAGAAAATCGGCAAGGTAGTGGACCGCATCATCGAACTTGTTATTGTAGGCGGGGAGCCCTTTTTATATAAGGAATTGGATAAACTGCTGGATTTCTTTCAAGCACAGGAATATATAGATGAAATTTCCGTTGTTAGTAACGGAACAGTGTTTCCCAGTGAAACAGCAATAAAAGCATTACAGCTGGATAAAGTACGGGTTCGGATAAGTGATTATGATTTGGAAACACAAAAGATAAATCAGCTGAAGGAATTTTTTGAAGAACATCATATTAACTATTATATACAAAAGCTTGATTTCTGGCTTGATATGGGACAACCGGTAAAACGAAATTATACTCCTATAGAGCTTGCACAGCTTTTTAGGGATTGTGCTTTCAGCAAATCTCAGGGAATGCTGGACGGCAGGATTTACAGATGTCTGCATGCAGCTGAAATAGGTAAGCTGAACGGAGTGGAAATAAAAGAAAATGAGGATTATATTGAGATTAGAAACAGCAAAAAAAGCAATGATGAATTGAAAAGGGATTTAAAACATTATTTATTTAATATCGATTCCATAATATTGTGTGATTATTGCAGCGGAGCTAGAAATAATATTCAACCGGCGGTACAGCTGGAGAAGGAAAAAGAGCATGAAGATTGATGAAATTCGTAATTATGAAAAACAGGGAAAGAAAATCATTATATTTGGAGCGGGAATTGTGGGGGAAGTGGTGGAATATGCTTTATCCGCCCAAGGCATTTCCGTGTATTGCTTTTGTGATAACAACGAAGCAAAGTTAGGCGGGAGGCTTCACGAAAAGCCAGTGAAAGCTTTATGGGAAATTAAGGATGAGGGGCTGGAGCCATTATTTGTGGTAGCCATATCCATACATCGGGAAATTGAAATTCAGTTAAATGATTTTGGCTACAGTCTGTTGACCAACAGCAGAGAGCTGGTGGGAGAAATTGACATTACAAAATATGATTTTTCTGTTTCCCATTATCAGGTTAAGGAATATATAGAATCTTATATGAGGCATACTGCTGAATATATCGTAAAAGAGGATAATATCACAATCAAAAATATTGGTCTTATCATAACGGAGCGATGTTCGTTGAAGTGCAAAGACTGTATTAATCTAATGCAGTATTTTAAAGAGCCTAAGCATATTGACAGTAATACAAATTTAAAATCAATGGAAAGATTGTTGGAAAATGTGTCCTGCATAGAGAGGGTTTCAGTGGTAGGAGGCGAGCCTTTTGTGAATATGGAAGTGTATTCCATAATAGAGTGGCTGGTAAAGCAGGATAAAGTAAAAAATGTAACAGTATTTACCAATGCTACGGTAATACCTGATGATGAGCAGATAAAATCATTAAAGGACAGTAAGGTTTTTATCAGCATAAGCAATTATGAAGTGAAGAATCAAAAGGTAACCGAATTAAGTGATAAGCTTAAAGAACATGGAATCGACTATAATATTGTCAACGAGAGAATATGGAAAGACCTTGGTAATTTACAATGTCGTAACAGGGCTGCTGACCAAAACAATACCTTATTTCATAAATGCATTTTTGACGGGTGCTTTCAACTGATGTACGGACAATTGCATTATTGTGCACGTTCAGCATGCGGAGTGGCTCTGAAAGCCTTTCCGGTAAAAGAGGGGGACTATTTTGATTTATTCAGGAGGGACCTTTCGGAGGAAGAATACAAAATAAAATTTATGGAGTTTCTGAATAATAAGGCAACTGCGCCTACTGCATGTGATTATTGCAACGGAAAGGATTGGAAGTCAAAACATATTCCGGTGGGCATACAGGCAGAACAGGTGCTTGGTTTTGATGGACAGCCTATTTTGTCATAAACATATTTAGAGTAAATGCTGCATGGAATTGTTATGATAAAGAAACAATGAATGGCAGAAAAGAAAAAGAGTTGGTAAGGGGAAGCATGATGTCAAAAGAAATGGTATCTGTGATTGTGCCCGTTTATAGGGTTGAACGGTATATTGCCAGATGTATAGAAAGTATCCTGTCCCAGTCATACAAGAATATAGAAGTCATTTTGGTAGATGATGGTTCAGATGATGAAAGCGGAAATATTTGTGAGTCTTATAAAAAAAAGGACGATAGAATAGAAGTGCTCCATCAGGAGAATCAAGGGGTATCCGCAGCAAGAAATGCCGGATTAGATGCAGCAAGGGGAAAGTATATCCAGTTTGTGGATGGGGATGATATGCTGCTTAAGGGAGCAATTCAGGCGCTTGTAGATGGAATGGCAGGCGTTGATCTGGTGCTGTGCGGACATATTGTTGCAAGGTGTGATACACCTGAACAGGAAGAGGAAAATCTGTTGATAAAGCCTGCCCTTGAGCCGGGGGAAGCCTTGCAACCACAATTTGCAAAAAGGATACGTTATTCGGAATATGGAATTATTACAGGATGGGAGTATCCTTTTGACAAACTGTTTAAAAGGTCTGTTATTGAGGAACATCATCTAAGATTTACACATGGCTTATGCCATGGAGAGGATTCGGAATTTGTTCTTGCCTATGTAAGATGTATTCATAAGTATTATGTGACTGACAGGTGCTTATACAAATATTACATCAATAATTTCTCGGCTGGAACGATTTCATCAGCCACAAGATTCAGAGAAAATATGTATGAGCTAACGAAAGCAACTTTTGAGAAGGTAAAAGGCTTTCTGGAAGAACAGGAAGTGTTTTGCGGGGATATAAAAGAAGGATTTGAACATGCATATGTGAATGAAGTAGTAAAACTTATCTATCGCTATTTCCGGAAAGACTGTACTATGAGTGAAGAGGAAAAGAAAGTAAAGATAAAGGGTATTTTAAATGATGAAATGCTTAGACAGGGATTATTATCTTTTCAGGTGAAAAACAGCAGTGAAGATAAAAATATGCCCGGACTGTTGAAAGAAGGAACATATAGTAAAATAAAAGAATATGGGCTCTGGAAATCAAAAGTTATTTATGAGCATAGACAAAAAAAAGAAGTTTATATGTCTATTGTCATACCTGTCTATAATCGTTCAATGGAATTGCAGACCTGTATTGAAAGTATAAACAGGCTGGAGATGGATGATATTGAAATTATCATAATAAATGATTGCTCTACAGATGATACATATCAAGTCTGCTGCAATTTAGAAAGGTCCTTTAAGCAAATTAAGGTAATTGATAATTCTGAAAATATGGGACCGGGTGCCTGCAGGATGCTTGGACTGACTGAAGCAGATGGAAAATATGTGTTTTTTTTAGATAGTGATGACCAGCTATTAAGTGAATTTACTGAAGTTTACAGATATATTCGGGACCATGAACATACATGTGACGGATACTTGTTTGGTTATGTGGAAAACAGAGAAGATGGTACTAAAATTTACAGAAAGCTTTTTGAAGAAGCGGTGGAATTCAGTGGAATGGAATTTTTGGAGAAAGTATTTCCCCAAATGGACATGCAGGCTATGTGGCAATTTGTTTACAGTAAAGAATACCTTCTTCGTTTTCATGTTACATGTCCGGCGGAAATGAAAGTGAATGAAGACTATATGTTCAATATGCAGGTCTATTCATTTGCTGCGCGGCTTTGCTGTCTGCCGTACATAGGATATTTATATAATTATAATACAAATTCCCTGACAAGAGATGCCGGTTTAAAGATTCAGTATGAAGGCGCTGTTTTCTGCATTCAGAATTATTGCAATATGATATATGATAATCCTGCAATAGAGGACAGAAGAAAAGCGCTTCTTTGGGAAAGCGTAAGATTAATGATTTATTCCATATATTCAAATGATATAAGCGAACAGCATGATATTAGGTATAAAGAGCTTATTGAGGAGCAAATCTGGACAAACCTGCAGCAGATAACAGAAAATTTTCAAAGAGAACTGTGGATTTATCCGGCATCTGTTTTTGGAAAAGGCGCTTTAAAAAATATTTTGCAGCTGGCATTAAAAAAGGGTGTGGAATTAAAAGCAGGAGGATTTATCGATAAAAATAAGGAAAGTCTGTTATCACGAAAGCTTATAGCAGAAGGAATCAGAGTGGTGGAGCTAGATGAGCTGTCAGAAAACAAGGTGGGTATTGGCGTATATTATGTGAAAAAGTCAGTTTTACAGGAAATAAAAGAGCGTCTGAGAAAAACGGAATTTCACTGGAGGGAAATGGCAGATATAAATATTGAGGCAATGTGGAAGGAATGAGATGAGGATATGGAAAAAATATTTTTTCCGGCTTTAGAAAAGCTTGATAAAGAAAGAAAATGGTGTCAGGATGATTCGGCTGAGTATTGGATATACGGATATGGAAGAATTGGAAAAGAAACGTTAGAAACATTAGTAAAACGAAACAAACAGGTAAAGGGAATTATTGATAAGAAAAAAGATGTGGAATCGGTAAATGGAATACCTGTGATTGAGCCGGAACAATGGAAACAGTATGAGTCAGGAATCGTGCTGATATGTACGGATGTATTTTATGATGAAATAAAACAGGAACTGCTTCAAAAGAATATCCATACATTTGCCCCGTATTATAGCATTTACCTGGGAAGGGAACTGGATTATTCTGAATATAACAAGGTAAACAGAGTATTGGCACAGATTCAATATAATCAGGAGGCTGTTAAATATAATGATGTGGTTCTGGAGGGATTGGACGTCGTAATAACGGAAAGGTGCAGCTTAAAATGCAAAGAGTGTTCAAATTTAATGCAATATTTTTCACATCCTCAAAACGCAGATTATGAAGATGTTATGACCAGTCTTGTAAGGGTACTGAAAAAAGTAAAATATATAAAAGATATAAATATATTGGGTGGAGAGCCATTTATGAATAAGGAATGGCACAAATATGTTTTGGAAATTATGAAGTATGAGAATATAGGGAACATTTTGATTCATACCAATGGGACCATCCTTCCGGCAGAAGAAGAATTGAAAAAAATAAAAGACAAGCGGGTTGTATTTAAGCTTAGTAATTATGGAAATGTATCTGTAAATTTAGAGGGAATCGTAAAATTGCTTAAAAAGCATGAAATCTGTTATACAGTTGCAAAAGTGACAGAATGGGTCCGCTGCGGGGATATTTATCAGCATAATAGAAGCGAGGCTGAAAATAGAAAGGTTTATAATGCATGTTGCATGAAAGGTGTGTTATCATTAAAAAATGGAAAAATTTTTGGATGTCCCTTTGCAGGAAATGCAGCAGCTTTGCAGGCAGTTCCACAGGAAATTAATGAAGGAGTGCCAGTCTCAGAAGAAGATATGTTAACCGAGATAAAGGAACTAAAGGAAAAGAAGTTTCTTAAGGCGTGTGATTATTGTGAAGGCCGGCCTATAGGTTTTTATGATATTCCGGCAGCGGAACAGATAAGAGAACCAAGGGAATATGAGCAGTTTGTTTATAAAAAATAACACTATAAGAGCTTATAAGCAGTGAGCTCAGGAAGTTGAATGTGAGAATAGGCAGAAGAGATGAAAATATTATTAACAGGTTCCAGTGGATTTATCGGAAAAAATATAAAAGAAAATCTGGAAGGCGGTTTTTGCCTCGCAGCGCCAAATAGTGTAGAATTGAATTTATTAGATACAGACAGAGTTTATGAGTATTTGAAAGAGGAAAAGTTTGATATTATTATTCATTCTGCAAATAGAAATAATACAAGAAAGAAGAATACTACTTTTTATGACTCATTAGATGGAAACCTTCGCATGTTTTATAATCTTGCAAGGTGCAGTCATTTATTTGGAAGAATGTATTATTTCGGTTCCGGGGCGGAATATGATATGGAGCATTATTGCCCTGATATGAAGGAAGCGTATTTTGATACACATGTGCCCAAGGATCCGTATGGTTTTTCCAAATACATTATGTCTAAGCAATGTGAACAAAGCAATAATATTTATGATTTACGCCTGTTTGGAGTATATGGCAGGTATGAGGAGTGGGAGCGGAGATTTATATCCAATGCCATATGCAGGGCATTAAAGGGAATGCCTATTACTTTGCGGAAGAATGTATATTTTGATTATCTTTGGGTAAATGATTTGGTTCGGATTGTAAATTGGTTTATTCATCATGAACCTGTTCACAAGCATTATAATGTGTGCAGGGGCAGCAAGGTGGATTTATATTCTCTGGCATGCATGGTAAAAAAAAATCTGCACATTGATTGTGAAATTATAGTAAGTGAACCGGGGTGGAAGCCGGAGTATACAGGTAATAATGAACGATTATTAAATGAAATCGGCAACTTTCAGTTCACTGAATTTGACGATTCCATCAGGATTTTAGCAGATTATTACAAGGAGAATCTGAATAGCATTGACGAAACGTTATTGTTGTAAATATATTGAAAAGCGGGCTTAAATAGCTGTCTGCAGAGGGTGAAGAGATGAAGGTTGTAATTTTGGCGGGAGGAACAAAAAGTACCATTAGCGTTGACGAAGAGGGCATTCCAAAGCCTATGGTAGAAATAGGCGGAAGGCCTATTCTTTGGCATATTATGAAGTATTGCAGCAGTATGGGGCATGGGGATTTTATTATTTGCGGAGGCTACAAGAACAATGTCATAAAGAATTATTTTAGGGATTATTATATTTATCAATCAGATATAACGGTAGATTTGGCTACCAATCAGATTGAAATTCATAGGAAAGTGACAGAAGACTGGAAAGTCACTGTAGCAGATACCGGGCTGTTTTCATCTACAGGACAAAGAATTGCACAAATTCAAAAGTACATAGAGGAAGATATGTTTCTGGTAACCTATGGGGATTGTTTATCAGATATAGATGTGAATAAGCTAGAGGAGTTTGCCAGGAAAAATGATAAGGCGATAACGATGGTAGTGGCACATCCTGTTGGGAGAAATGAAGCCTTGCCGATAGGAAACGGTGATTTATTAAGAAAGATGAAGCCGGATCCGGATGAGGAGATAGCGGCATGGGTCAATACCGGCACATATATATTAAAAAAAGATGTCTTTCAATATTTGAACGGTAACTATGAGCTGGATAAACAGTTAATACCGGTTTTAATGGAAAAAGAACAGGTTATATTATATAAGCATCATGGGTTTTGGTGTCCGGTAGAGACAAACCGGAATAAATTAGATTTGGAAATGAGATGGTCAGCAGGAAATGCACCATGGAAAGTGTGGGATGAATGAAGGTAGTAATATTAGCTGGCGGTATGGGAAGCAGAATCAGCGAGGAATCATGCCTGAAACCCAAGCCTATGATTGAAATAGGAGAAAGGCCCATATTGTGGCATATTATGAAATGGTATGCTTCGTTTGGATTTCAGGAATTTATTATCTGCTGCGGCTATAAGGGCCATATGATTAAAGACTATTTCGTTAATTACAACATTTATCAGGAGGATACCACTTATCATATTAACAAATCTGTAGAAGATATGGGGCAGAACTGTAAAGAATCCTGGCGCGTTACCTTAGTGGATACCGGATTAAAGACTTTAACGGCTGGCAGAATTTTAAAGGCCAGAAAGTATATAGGCAATGAATCCTTTATGCTGACTTATGGTGATGGGGTTTCAGATGTGGATATTAACGGGCTTCTTGCCTGTCATAAGCAAAGCGGTAAACTTGTTACGATTACGGCTACTCAGCCGGAAGGAAGATTTGGTGCCATCCAGATGAATGAAGAGGGAAGTGTATGCGGATTTAAGGAAAAGGCAAGAAAAGACCAGTCATTTGTAAATATAGGCTTTATGGTTATGGAACCGGCAGTGTTTCAGTACCTTGGGGACGGAAGTGAAATGTTAGAGGACTCCCCTTTTGAAAAGCTTGTTACGGATAATCAGATGAATGCATATAAGCATAAGGGTTTTTGGTCGCCGATGGATACTGTTCATGATAAAGCATATTTGGAGCAGCTTTGGGGGCAGGGGAAGGCACCGTGGAGAGTGTGAAGACTAAGGGGGGTATTTAATGGAAGCGTACAGGAATGGAGAAATGGAATGAAAACATCACTGGTAAAGGAAGAAATCAGCAGTCTGCTAAAAAAGCAGCTTGAATTTTATATTCCGGATGGCTATAGGGTTAATGATGAATATTGGCTGAAAGCAATTGTAACGGCATTGGAGCGTTGTGATAACTGTTTTAAACATATTCTGATGCCCGGTTATAGGGATTCAAAGGGGGAAAGCACCTTCTCGCACCTTCATCGTGATCAGTATACTACTTTTTTATATTTTTTAGGTAATACCATATGGACATGTTATCATGATAAGCAAATATGTGATAAATTATTAAATTTGCAAAGTATATTACATGGCATATTTTTATCATACAAATGTGAAATGCCGGATATTTTTCTTTTTAGTCATCCCATAGGAAGTATCATTGGGAATGCCAAATATTCGGATGGCTTGTATATTGGGCATAATGTTACGGTTAATACCAAAAATGATTTGTATATCGGAAAGCTATGTGCACTTTTACCTGGCGCTACAATTTGCGGAAATGAACCCATAGGGGACAGAGTTTCCATTGGAGTAAATGTGACAGTATATGATAAAAAGATAGAGAATAATTCAGTTGTGTATAATGAAGATGGAAAAATAAAGATCAGGCCATGTTTGAAAGAAAAATGCTGGTCGGAAGAAAAGTTTGATATAAGCTTGTAAAAGGAAAAGGATGAGTGAAGGGTATGGATATTGAAAAATATTATGAGATGCTGGAGCATTTGGAAGAACATCTGCAGAATATGGATATGGAAACGGTCAATCAGTTATTGGATGCTTTATTTGATATAAAGCCCGTACGCTTGAAGTGGTATTTAATAAAAGCAAAGGCGATGGTAAAAGAAGGAAAAGATACCAAGGAAATCATTCAGTTTCTGGATGAAAAATGCGAGCCATGGTATCCATATGATGACGTTGAAGCATATTTGGCGCTTCTTGAAGTTTTGTCCGAAATGACAGGGGATGTTGTAGAGAGCAAAAGGTATAGGTATCAGCAGGACAAAATCAGAGAAGTGTTTTTGGACATGCAGTCTATGAAATGGGAATTGGAGGGGGAATGGGAAACGACTCTTCAAAATGTGGAAAACAGTCAATTACTGCAGTATTCAGATATAAATACTTTAAGTGACTTATATTATATCAGAGGCAACTTCTATTTGTATGTATTATGGAAGGCTGTGTCCGGCAGGTTATTTCCCAATGAAGAAGAGGAAATCAGACAGACAGTACTTCAGAAATGGAATGCAAAATATTACTATGAACATTTGTTAAATGGAAAAAAAGAAAAATTTGCGATTATTACGACAGAAGGGGAAGAACAAATATCCTGTAAGCTTGCTGCCAGGGCGCTTGAGCTTTTAGATAAGGAAGTGCATTTTCTGAAAACAGAAGAAAATGCAGATGGTGATATTCATAAATGGTTAGAGAAGCTAGCGGAAAGCAATACAGAGGGCGGTGTTATATTTGTCTTGGCAAGTGGAATATTGACAGAACAATTATTGGAGCAAAAAGATATGAAAGCGCGCCTTGAGAGATTGACGGTGGCTGAGAATGATTATCAGGAAGGAAATATTGCAGTCAGCAGATATGGAGATTATTTAGAGTATATTGCAGATGTTTATAACGTATCAACGCAGGAAATCAGGCAGGAATTGTATCAAGAGCCTACATGCCGTTTTTCTGTAATTATTCCCTGCAGAAATGTGAGCAGAACATTGTATTATACATTAAAGACCTGTTTGAATCAAAGTTTTAAGGGCAAGTACGAAATTGTAATAAGTGATAATTCAGATATAAGTCTGGGTGAAGATACACTTGTATATAAAATATGCAGAGAGCTGAATGATGACAGAATTAAATATTACAGGACAGGGGGAAATCTTCCTTTGGCCAAAAACTATGAGTTTCCGTATCTAAAGGCAAAAGGGGAATTTTTGTTCTCTTTGGGGGCGGATGATGGAATGCTGCCATGGTGTCTGGAAGAATTGGATGCTGTATTAGACAGGTATCCAGAACAGAAGATTTTTCTTTGGCATGAAGCAACATACCAATGGCCTGAAACAGAGGAAAATTTTGTGGGAAAGTCAGGAATAGCTACGCTACTGTCAAAAAATGTTTATAGAAAAGGAAGTCCTTACATATTCGAATACCCTACAGAGCCTATTTTCAGGGAAAGTTTTTACAACTATGGAAATAATTATATGTTGCCCCAGTTATATCATAATTCAGGAATCCGCAGAGAATATATGGCTGTACTGCTTGAAAAAACGGGGGTTCTTTGGGGTGGCATTAACCAGGATATTTCCATGGCAGTTACTATTGGAAATATTGAAGAAAAATTGTGTTTTATAAATAACCCACTGATTATTAATGGCGTCAGCAGTAATTCTATCGGCAGCTTAAATAACGCAGCAATGTTGAATATTCAACAAAAGACAATGACACAGAAATATAAAAGTACATATGGCCGTGGTCAAAGGGTGTTTTCTTATATAGAACGCTTATGTCCGCCCCTGGGAGGGTATAATAGTAATTGTTATACATGTATTATGTACGGATATGCAATTGGAGTTATATCTGATGAGACATTTGAAGCTATTGACTGGAAAAATATATATGCAAGCTCAGCCCTGGAGCTGAAAAAGGAAGATATTATGTGTGATAAGAAGCTGCATATATTAAGATACGCAGTTTCACAGCATGGAGATGAGTTGCTGGAATGGTTTGATAATAACTTTTATTATAATATTTTAGAACCGGTTCGATTAATAAAAGAGGATGCCTCTTCTTCTGAAATGAAGGATTCTGCAAAACCGCATATTGTTTTGGAAAATAAAGAAATGGATGTGGAGGATTCAGACTGTATTAGTGACATTTATAAAGCCTCTCTATATTTAAGTGAGGTGTGGGCGAAGTAGTGCAGAAGACTGTGGGTTGAATTGTGAACTGGTATTTGTTGAATTTTGGGGAATTATATTGCGCAATTTCATATTTTTGTGTTAAAATACAAAAAAGCATTCTTCGAGATTTGTCTTATACTGCAAGGCTGTATGAGAAGCTGGCTATAGGAAAGGATTTGTACTCCGGCAGGCGGATTAATGTTGCCTGCGCCGAAATATATCACCTTTTATAACGGCATGGCAAAGCAGTGGATGACTGCATAAGGGAAGGAATCCTGAAGGAATTTTTAGTAAGGAATAAAGCGGAGGCGATACAGATGAGCATATTTGAGTATGATGAAGAGCTGCATAAAAGGACACTGCGGGAAGAGGGCTATGAGGAAGGCCTGGAGCAAGGAAAAAGCGAAGGAATGAAGCAGGGAAAAAAGGAAGGTGCCTCAGGATGTTTGAAGGAATGAACGAATCAGAAGCAAGGAAGAAAATATTGGAATCCGTAGCAGAATACTGCAGGACTTATCATAACACGGAAGAATACAAAACAGGAGACCGGATTCCCTATGCAAAAAGAGTCTATGATGAAGAAGAAATGGTGAATCTGGCAGACAGCGCATTGGACTTTTGGCTGACAGCAGGAAAATATACGGAACAGTTTGAAAAGGAATTGGCTGATTATTTAGGAATAAAATACTGCTCAGTAGTAAATTCCGGCTCTTCCGCCAATCTGCTGGCATTTATGGCTTTGACTTCTCCTCTATTAGGCGAAAAGAGTGTAAAGCCGGGAGACGAAATTATTACAGTGGCGGCGGGATTCCCAACTACAGTCACGCCTGTGCTCCAATACGGGGCGGTGCCTGTTTTCGCAGATGTGACGGTTCCGCAATACAATATAGATACATCCATGCTGAAAGAGGCTCTTTCAGAAAAAACAAAAGCCGTCATGATAGCCCATACGCTGGGAAATCCCTTTGACTTAAAGACAGTAAAGGAATTTTGTGACAGCAACGGATTATGGCTTATAGAGGATAACTGCGATGCCCTGGGCAGCGCTTACCTGATGGACGGGGAATGGAAGCTCACAGGGACTATAGGGGATATAGGCACTTCCAGCTTTTATCCGCCCCATCATATGACTATGGGAGAAGGTGGAGCGGTTTATACGGACAATCCGCTGCTAAACAAGATTATCCGCTCCCTGCGGGACTGGGGAAGGGACTGTATCTGTCCGTCGGGAAAGGATAATCTGTGCGGCCACAGGTTTGATAAGCAATATGGACAGCTTCCTTTGGGATATGACCACAAGTACGTATATTCCCATTTTGGATATAACTTAAAGGCTACTGATTTGCAGGCGGCAGTAGGGTGTGCCCAGCTAAAGAAGCTTCCCGGTTTTGTGGAGGCAAGGAAGAGGAATTTTGCCTATTTATTGGAGAGACTGCAGGGGACAAAAGAGAAGCTTATATTGCCAGAGCCATGTCCTGATTCAAAACCCAGCTGGTTTGGCTTTATGATTACATGCAGGAAAGGTATCGATAAAAATCAAATTGTCCGGTATCTGGAAGGCCATGGAGTGCAGACCCGGATGCTTTTTGCAGGCAATCTGACCAAACAGCCCTGTTTTGATGAAATGCGTCAGACGGGAACGGGCTATCGGGTCGTAGGCGAGCTTGTAAATACGGACCGAATCATGCAGGATACTTTCTGGATAGGGGTATATCCGGGAATGAGCAGAGAAATGCTGGATTATATGGCGGATAAGATCTTGGAAGCATTGGAAAAGATAGAAAAATAAAATCCATATGGTAACAGAAAAGGATATGTGCAGGAGAATGGAATATGACAGACAGCAGTTTTTATAAGGATAAGAAAATACTTTTAACAGGTCATACAGGATTTAAAGGCACATGGATGTGCCATGTGTTAAAGGAAATGGGAGCCAGAGTAACCGGATATGCCTTAAAGCCCCCTACTGTTCCAAGCCTGTTTGAATTAAGCGGCATGGAAAAGAAGATTTACTCTGTAGAAGGAGATATTCGCGACCTGAATCATTTAAGGCAGGTGTTTGAACAGGTGCAGCCGGAAATCGTCATTCACATGGCTGCCCAGCCCATTGTGAGGGAATCTTATAAAAACCCCGTTTATACATATGACGTGAATGTGATGGGAACGGTGAACGTGCTGGAGTGTGTGAGGGAATGCAGTTCTGTTCGTTCCTTTTTAAATGTGACCACAGATAAAGTATATAAAAACAGAGAGTGGGAGTGGGGATATCGGGAAAATGAGGAATTAAACGGATATGACCCCTATTCCAACAGCAAATCCTGCTCAGAGCTTATAACAGAAAGCTACAGAAATTCCTTTTTTGGGGATGGCAGGGCTGCTATTTCAACAGCAAGGGCAGGAAATGTAATCGGCGGAGGCGATTTTGCAACTGACAGGATTATACCGGACTGCTTTCGGGCAATTCAGTCAGAAAAGAAAATTGCCGTAAGAAATCCTCATTCCACAAGACCATACCAGCACGTGCTTGAGCCGGTCTTTGCTTATCTGCTTATTGCAAGGAAGCAATATGAGGATTTGAAATATGCCGGCAGTTACAATGTAGGGCCCGGAGAAGAATCCTGCCTTACTACAGAAGGAATGGTTACAGAATTTTGCAGCCGGTGGAATCAGACGGCAGATGACAGCCTGACGTGGTATCAGGAGGGGGAAGCAGGACCTCATGAAGCCGGTTTTCTGAAATTGGATTGTGCTAAAATCAAAAAGGATTTAGGCTGGAAGCCTAAATGGGATTCTAAAGAAATGATTGCAAGGACGGTGGAGTGGATGTATGCGTATGTGCAGGGAGAGGATGTAGGCGAGGTAATGAAAAAGCAGATTGGGGATTATTTGAAATAGCTATATCCATTTTTGCCTGGGAAATATTTTTTTAGTATAAAATATAATAATGGATTGTATAACTTCGTGCTTTTGTGTTAAAATACACAAAAGCATTTGTTTTTCGACAGATGCGGAGATAAAAATGAGATATTATGCATATAGTTTTTGGCAGAATATGCCAAGGGAAGGGTAATATACGGGCGAAAAATGGATAAAATACTTATATTTTTATGTGAAGTTAAGCGGGAAGAACAATTATTTTATACGATAAGTAATTTTATGGCAAAGTTTTCAAATAAAGAGAAATTTGAAAAAAAAGATGTGACAAATTTTAAGAGCAAAGTGATTGATAAAAGTAATGTGACTTCTGATTTAGAAATTGTAAGATATATAGAAAATCACAGACGGGAATTTAAAGATATTAATAAACCGGAAAAAATGTATATAGGGCTGGATGGATTTGAAATAATATTTAGTGCTATTTTGGATATGGACATACTGGATGATATAAGTGAATTAAGTGATTTAATATTGATAAAACAGTATTATAAAAACCTGAAAATGAAGTTTTTATTAAAAGGGGCAAAGGAAGATTATTTTAAAGTATCTCATTTTTTTTCTACTATAAGTAAAAATAATAGGATTTATAATGATGTATATTATCAGTGCTCAGGACAAAAGAGTATACAAAGGCTTCAAAAAAGGGAAATAGGAGCCTTGACTCATTTTCTTCCGGTACAGCAGGTGGATACAAAATTATTAAGATTATTTTCTGCTTCTATTACAGAATATATTATACCAAAGGAAATGCAAAAAATATTAATAGGTAAGGCGGATTTGCAAAAGATAAAAGAAAATGAAGTTTTGTATGGTTCTGTAGCTTTGCTCCAGCAAAACAATAGTTGTTTTCCTAAGGAATCATTAAAAGAAATAGTGGATATATTTGCTTCCATGAATGTATTAGCATGGACTTTTCTGGCATATTCTCTTAGGGAATTTCGTAAAAAGAAAAAAGTAATTGAGATGGGGCAGTTACATGCATTTATACGTCAGATGAAGCTATATGCCAATGGTTGTATGCAGCTGCTGGAAAACATAGTGTTTCATTCGTCTGCAAAAGAAGGTATATTTTCCTTTCGTATTTGCAGTGGTGAATCTGAATATATAATAAATAAATATGATGGGATTAGAAATGAAGATAACGTTTCTTTTTTGGAAGTAATCATTGCAGATTATACAGATGGTTGTAAGCGGTACAACATGGCACAAAATTTTCAGGTTAAGATTAAAGAACCGAAACTGAAGGAGTTATTTTCAGATTTTATGCCAACTGATTTTTTCAGGGGCGGATTAAAAGAGGGCAGGATTGAAAAGAATCGAAAGAGATGGATATCATATTATGAAAATAAAAATAATTTTGGTAAACATTTTGGAATTAGAATTTTTGAAAATATTATAAAACAAAGCAGTGGAAAATTTATTTTGGAAAGTCATGCCGGTCATGAAGCGTTACAGGGAGAATCATGGGAAAAGGGAAAAGGAGATAAGTGCTTACCAGGAACAAAATATACTATTTTGTTGCCGATAAAGGAGTTACAGAAAAAACTATTGCGTTCTGAAATAGGTATTGATAAGGATATTGATATAGAAGAAACAACTGGCAAGTGTCTGAATTATTCTATTATTAATAGAGAAATCAGGGATATGAATCACGTATATACTTCACAGGAAGAAAAGGAAGCAAAAATCAATTATTTATCAAATCAAATAATGGAAATATGTAAAAAAGAAAAACCAGACGTATGGTTTATCTCAGCATTAAAGTGGAAAAGCCTTCATGGTGAATTATTTTGTAAAGCTGTTATGCTGACAAGGCTTAGTATAGTAAAAGTTCCTCACTTTGTTGTCTATGAGTGTGGGGATGATTGTATGAATATATGTACTCATACAATAGCTGCTGTTTTTCAAAATATGGAATCTGTATATGCATTGCCAGTCAATGAGTTTCAAATTGCCTTATTTGCAAAAGATACATATAATGAAGTGATTTTAATTCCGGATAATTGTGGAAAGACGGCATGGTTAAATGAACAAATGAATTTTTCCAGAAATATTATTTCCAATATAGTGGATTTCAGTGTGTTAAACGATACTGCTAAGACAAAGGATAATATTACGGAGATAATACCTTACGATGTGTTGTATCCTGTTTCAATTGGAAAAGATCGTAAGACTCTTTTTGAGTACTATACCAAAAAAGTAATAGAAAGAGATATTCAGGAGAAAACATTTGGCTGTAAGGTAAATGATACCCATATGCGACTGGGCTCAACCATACATGTAGACTTGTTTTATGAAGCAGAACTTCTATTTGGTAATAAATTATTTATTTCAAGATTTGCTTATCTGATTGTAAAGGATTTGGCTGATAGGCTGAGAAAGACTGAGAAAATCACATTATATGGATATGCGACTTATTCAGAGCCTTTGGTATTTGAGATAATGAATATCATAAGAAAAACATTTCATATAGAAGATGTGGATTATGCAATTTTAGAGCGAGAGATGGAAAATAGGGGGGACTCCCATGTTGACAGAATACGATATAGTCATTATATGAATTCTGTTCAGGAAAGAAGGGAATATTTTAAAGATAGAAACATTGTTTGTATTGTACCGATTGCTTCTACGTTAAAAACCAATGAAAAGTTAATTAACCTGTTTTGTAATGATAATGGGGAAAACTGCATAAATAATATATTAGACCATTATGTATTAGTATTGGTAGGACCGAAAGGTGAAAATAATTATTGGAGGATTGAACAAGATAGCAGGGTTATTGGCATAAAAAATGTACGGAAAAGAATTGCACCTAAATTTTTTGTTGATGTTTGTTTATCATATGAGGAAGCAATGGATTGTAAAATGTGCTTTCCGGCAAATGTTTTATATGAAAAGCCATTGATTGAAGTAAATGCAGCCTCAACGATTCCAAATCAGGCATTTGGCTTGTATGGAAAAGAGGATGGTATTTTGTATATGCCGCAGTGGGAGGAAATAGAAAGGGAACAGAGAAAGCTGGAATGCCTGAAGGATTCTATGATTTATTCCCATGTACGGCGCGGCGAGAATCATTTTTTATATTATTTTCAGACTGAGAAATTAAGTGTTCAATTTAGTGATGAGAT
The DNA here is from genome assembly GCA_910585715.1 of uncultured Lachnospiraceae bacterium. Classification (GTDB taxonomy): domain Bacteria; phylum Bacillota; class Clostridia; order Lachnospirales; family Lachnospiraceae; genus RGIG3040. The sequence continues at coordinate 54,934 of CAJUEX010000010.1, read as the reverse complement.
TGAAACATGGTTAAAATTCATAAGCAGTAAAATTGAATTAAATAATAATGAGTATCACGTTATCTTTTGCCCAAGCCATTTTAGCAATGCAGGTTTTTTGGAGTTGGTTAATCGGATTGTGTTCCATGATGCTGCAATTCTTATCAGGGATGATGTGGATAAGGAATATAGAAGTAACATTATGGCTAAATATTCCAATATTTGTTTAATGTTTGAAAAATTGGAACAAATGGCGGAAAGGGAAAAAATTATTAAGTTTTATTATGTAGATGATAGTATTGTAACAGGCAGAACCTTTTGGCGCTCAAAAAGTTTAGTGGAAGCAGTTGCAAAATTGTATTCGGGTAACTATAAAAATATAAAAGTACATATATTTGAAAAAATATTTGTTCTTGTTGACAGGAATTCCTCGTACAGCAAAATGCAATATTTGCGGTGCTGGGAGAAGGAAAACAGAACAATTGAGGCAGTGGATGAAGACTATTTCGCCTTTAGGACACTTGCTATTTCCTCATTAAGAAATCATGGGGACTCTTGTGTTATTTGTAAATTGGAAAAAGAGGCTGAAATATTATACAGCACATCTTCTACAGTAAAGATGTCTTCTTATTGGAAAAATGAAAAACAAAAATTTGAAGTAAAGTCCTTAAAAAATTATTTACAGGAAAATCAGGAAATAAGTACAGAGAAAAAAGAAAGAGCCTATCGGCGAATGGTATGTACTCATACGGTGCACATTTATATTAATGAAAAGAATCATGGAAATCATAAGGATAGAGCGGTTCAAAGTATATTGCAATTGTTGCTGACTGATTATGAAGGTCGCTTGAAGGAAGGGTATGAATATTTCCTGTCCTATTTAAAGGTTTTGTCAAGACCATTCATTGTTTTTAACAAATGTATGAAACAGGCTGTTTTTGATGTTTTGCTTTTGCTGGTAGAATGGCAGCTGACTGGCAGGGAAATGAAAGATATATTATCTGCTATTCAAGAAGAAAAGGGATATTTGCTAAAAGAAGATATTCAAAAACTAATATTACAACTAGAACAAGTGGTGCTGCAAAATATTATTGCACCAAAAGATAAAAAAGATTTGCTTTTAGTATTACTGAAGCAATTGACGGAGCTGAAAAGCAACTATATCATAAGACTGAAAAATATAAATAAGATAACAAATTATATGGAATATCTTTCAAATGAAGAAAAAATTCTTTTTTATAAAAATTATCTTCAACTGGTAAAGCGGCTGATAGGTGTAAATTCTGATACAAGCAAAAGCGCCTGGCTGGATTATGCGCTTCATAATGAAAAGGAATACGGAACAGAGGAAAAAATACCAATACAGCTTCCGGAACCGGTAAAAGAAAGAATGTACATAGAGAATACAAGAGTGCTGTTTGATGGAGTTAAAAAGCTATGTGATTTATTCTCTTTTGACAATAGCTTTAGGGCATATTTTTGCAATTCTGAATATTGTGGCAGTGAGCAAAGGGTCTTGGAAAAGATTTCAGTAATACAAAATGCTCTAACAGATTATCAGTTTGGGAATTTTAAACAGGTATTGAAAGACTATCAATATATTGAAGAAGGCAGGGAGAATCAGACAGAATTTTCAGAAGAGGGTAAATTGGGAATATTAAGCAGTATGGTATTGTTTCAGCTGCTTAGCGAAGATTTGAATAAAGAAAAAAAGGAATCAGAAAAACAGGAAGACATTTTGAAGAAATGTCATTTTATTGTTGTTTTGATTAAAAATATTCTTTTGGCAGATAGCGTGAAAATCGTTATGGAAACGGATGCCGAGTATAATGAATGGATTAGCAAAATATGCAATGATTATAATAAACTGGCTGATTGTTTTAAAAAACTGAATTCCAATGAAACAATAGATTATTTAAATATTTTGCCTCAGAAAGAATATATATTGTTGGCAGATAGCAAGTCTATGGGAAACAGCATGCAGGAATTTGATTCAAAACTGGTACACCGTATGGAGAGTTATAGAAGGAGCGAGCAAAATGAAGGATACGGTTATGTAATTAATTATGAGGATGACTATTTGGTCTGGGAGATGGAAGGAAGACAGGAGCATCCAATTTTCATTTATGCAGAATGGAATAAAAAACAGACTGGGACAGACAGACTAAACAATGTAAGGAATAGCATGATGTTTCATTATTTGCTGAATGAGAAGATTTTCAGTGACAATGATGGCGGGCAATTGTATAAGCTGATAACCAATAGCCGTGATTTGAGGATGAGCAATCGCTCTAAGGCAAATTCTCATACAAAGAATGATGTTCGCCTAAAGCAGTATGAGCAGGTCTGCATTCAGGAGAAGTACCAAAAATATTATCGCTGTAATGTACTGACGCTTCTGGCGGATTTAAATGTAAGTGAGATATATAGGAAAAGCCTGAAAAAAGACTATTATCTGGCCAGTTGTAATGTAAAGACAATAAAATGGGAGGATAGAGATTCCATTTTTAATAAGGGAATTTCTTTTTACTGTACCAGAGATAAGTTCCCCGAGCCGCTGGAAATTCAGGTCCTGTCCCAAAAAAAGTTTGACGGGGACAAAGAAATAGAATACATAGATGAATTATTATGTTATAATGTTGCTAATGCAGGGAGAGAGGTTTATTTATTATTGTATTCGTTAATACTTAATGCAGGAGTAGCAGGAAGAAGTAGTGTGACAAATGATAAAGTAAAAGTATACCTGTCAAAAACAGAACAAGGCGACTTAAGAATAGCCAATCTTGCAGGTTGGGATAAAAGAAAAGCAGAAGAAATCAATGAAGAGTTGAAGCATCCGCCGGCAAATGAAGAGGATGGCATTTCATTATGGAGCATGTCCCGATATATTAAATGTATTATTTATTCTATATTACATGATTCATACAATGAATTAAAAGAAAATATGGAATGTTATAAAGCAAAGGATATTTTAGAATATAAAAGGGATATTGAAAAACTGCTTGGAAGTGATTTTGAAGTAAAAGCGGATTGGATTAAGTGCGGAGAGGAACTTTATTTTTCGCTGGAGATTCCTATATTAGCAAAAAAATATCAGAAATTCTTAAAATGTGATAATGCAGAACAGGTAGGAAAGGAAAAAGATGAAGAGATTAGTGCTGATTGAAGATGCACCATGGCGTGCAAAGGAAAATTTGTTGCAACTAAAGAATGAAGGAGTAGAAATAGAAAAGATTTTCTTTTTTACAATAAGTGAAAGTATGCCTGCTGAATATAAAGAGGCTATAAAGCAGCTGGAAGAAGCATTGGAAACAGATATTGATAAGATTGGTATATCTGACTTTTATAGCACATTGGATAAGTATTATGACAGAGAGAATCTTTTTATGTTGTTTGACCTGAATCTGGACGAAGAAAGTAATTTTGGAGAAAGAATTAACGTGCGGTATGCTAATAGCAAGAGAGATAAGGGTAAAGGGAAAATCTGGTTTTATACCACGGGAGGAAAGGATTTGAAATCTATGCTGGTACAGAATTTCACCAACCAATTAATAGATGTAGAAGGCTTCTATGACAACCAGTTATCTTGGAATGATAACCAGATATTGCAGATTGCAAAGGAAAATTAGAGGATAGGAATGACATGGAGTTATACTATTATACTACAACTGAAACAATGAGATACATTCTAAGTAATGGAAATATTTTTGCGACTAATATGAAGTATATGAATGATTCAGAAGAATATTTGAACGGTTTAAAAGAAGTAAGAGATTATATTTTGCATGCAGAAAATGAATTCAAAAGCTCAGCTGAGAAAAAGCTTTCGGAAGAAGTGTATCTGGATTGGAGAGAAAGGGAAGTAAATAGCTTTTCCATTTCATTTACGACGGCACGGGATTTACTCAGCCAGTGGTCCATGTATGCCAAGGAATCCGGCGTCAGTTTAAAAATGGAATTTGAGAATAAGGATTATAAGTTTCTGGCTTATAATGATAAAGGAGAGAAAAACATTAATTATCATATGCGGCCACAAGAAGTATATTACTTTACAAAAGAGGTTTTGAGTGAAAAGGAGTATAATCAAACCGGGAAAAAAATTGTAGAAAAGATGAAAAGGCAATTCAAGAAAAAGAAGATGCTGGATTATGATGACAATATTATACAGCTGTGGCTTGGTATAGCTCCTTTTGTAAAGAGAGCAGATTTTGGTGCAGAAAAGGAATATCGTTTGGTATTCGAATTTAGTAATGCCATATCATTTATTCCAAGAGTAGATTTTAGAAATGAAGGAAGCGTTATAAAGCCGTATTTAGATATAAGCCTTAAAGGGGGGTGGCCGGTTACGGAAATTATCGTGGGACCGGGATTTAATCAGAATGCAGTTTTTGACAGCATTGCCTATTTTTTAAGCAAGGGACAGATAAAGGTACCGGTCATTTCATTAAGAAAGATGTCAGAAAGAATCCGGGAATATTTTCAAAATATAGATGAAGGAATAGTAGACAGTACACAAAAGAAAGAATTGTCAGATGAATGGGAAGAGAAATATAATAATTTTGCAAAAGATAATTCAAAAAATGACAGTGATACTATAAAAAGTTTGTATAATGAATTCAATGTGTTCATAGAAAGGAAGGGCAGTGAGGGTATAATACGGGAGTGCATAAAGAATAACTTTTTGTCTTTAAGCGGGATTGTTCTGAGAAAATCAAAAATTCCTTATATTTTCTGAGTGCAGTAAAAACTGATGGAAACATTGCGAATATTATGTCGCAAAAGTTTTGTAATTATTATAGCTAGCCTTTTTCTTCCGAAGAAGAATCTCTCTTTTCCGCCGCATGAAGATACCTGCGCACAATGCACAGAATCGCCACGCTGATTACCGCCACAAAATTCTCATAAGTAGTGGTAGTATCTACAATCATATGCCTTGCCACCACGAAAATAAGTATCTCCATAACATTATCCGAAGTGGGGCGGCAGAGCATTTTCAGAAATTCAATCCCTATGACTATAACAAATATATTATCCAGATAATGCCTGAGCGCAGATGTATCATTTATCATATCCTGAAAAATCTGAAAGTCTTTTATAAAACTAAAAACCGACAGCAGAATACCGGCAAATACAAACAATGCTACAATCAGCTCCAGAATTTCACAAGTTTTTTGAATTAATTTTTCCATTTTATCCATATTTTTCCTCCCATAACGAATTTTTTTATTATAGACAAACGCAATCATAAGTATGCTCAATCATAAGCAAACACAATCATAAGCAAACACAATCATAAGCAAACACAATCATAAGCAAACACAATCAT
>CAJUEX010000010.1:0-49529 GCA_910585715.1 uncultured Lachnospiraceae bacterium | reverse complement strand
AAACAAACACAATCATAAACAAACACAATCATAAACATACTCAATCACAGGCAAACTCCTCAATCAACCCGAACAATTCCTCCTTGCTCCTTGGAATATAAATTCCTTCACAAGTTTCCTGAAGCTTCCTGAAGTACTCCTCATAATCACATTTCTCATTAAAGGAATCCTCAGCCAGCGCATACAAAAAAATAATCCTGCTTTTGCTGTGAAACAGTAGCTTCCCGGAAACACATGCGGTAGAATAATAAGAAATCAATACCTTGTCCTCCAAAATCCCATTAGCTATTGCTAACTCAAAAGGACAGGAATCCTCATAAACGGAAATGCTGCTGTCAAACTTATCATAAACACCTCTTGGATGCGGTTTTACAATAAAATTTTCCTTTCCGGTCTTTTGAGAGATTTCATAAATAAGACGTTGATAAGTTTCCGGATTTCCCATACCATTGGCAGTTCCCTGGCCTAAAAATAGAAACTTTTCAGAAAACTTCCTGCTTTCAAAGTCAAAAATATTTTTAGCCGTTTTAATGACCTTGTCGATGCTTTCAGAGGTCTTTTCAATCCGAATCTTATCAAATGAAATATCCGCTTCTGCCAGATATGGCTCGAACATATAAAGCTCATGCTCCATTTTGTGTATATCATATCCCAAAAGCTTTTGATACAGCTTTTGTCCTGTTTCCGTATTGACAAAGGGAACAGGAGACTTGGTATAGCTGGCAAAACCATCCTCAAAGCGGTGAAAACGGACATTCCTGTTTTTGCGGATTAAGGTCTTTCCGATTTCCTTTACAATTTCATCGGGCACATGGGGGGAAGCATAATAGACATCTTCATAATCATCCAGCTTTCCGGTAAGGATTTTTCTTGTGACAGGATTATAAAAGAAGCTTTCAAAAAAAGTAACGGCAGCAGATTTATAAGGATTTTTGATTTTTCTTCCGTCAGCAAAAAGCACCTGATGAAAATAAGGCTTTAAACGCCCGCTCTTATAAACCTCTTCCAAATAGGGTGTCTTATCGGTGACGATTAAATCAATCTGCCTGTCCTTCAGATAAATTTCTTTCAGGAACAAAAATACCAGAAGATGATAGGTAGTGCTAACAATGCCTAATGCTTTTTTCATAATCAGCCTCTTTTCACAAAGCGTAATACAGTATCAAGAAGCATATCCCGCTCCCTTTTTCCAAATAGAAAAATAAAGTTGATGACTGCGCCTGTAATACCGCACAAAAGTACATCCAGAATCAGAATAAGCCAGTTGGTTGTGGGGATTACACGGTTAAAGCCCATAAATACTAAAATCATGCCAAGACTTACGGCGATATAACGGAATATAACCGGATAAAAAACGGTTTTTTTCAGCCCGAGGCAGTGTGCGGCATACATGGGAGTAAAGGTCATGTTTTTTATAATACCGAGTATAGTGGAAATGCCTACAATATAGTACATTCCAAGGGTGGCAGCCGTATTGGTGGTTTCAATCAGCACAAGAACCGTTCCGGCAGATAATACCCCCATAATCAGCGTGACGATGGAATTCCATTTCAGCTTGTTGACAACGGTGTATACATTAAAAAGCGGACTGATGGCTCCCCCTACGATAGTTCCAAACATAGTAAAAAGCGTAAGCGCATAAATAATGTTGGGGTCGTATAAGGATTGTGTCTTATTCAGCCATAAGGTGTAAAAGGAAACCCCGAAGGCCGCCATGAATGCCAGAGGAATATTGGCAAAAAAGCCTGTGAGCCGCATGGCGGAATTCAAATCCTCAGCCAGCTCCTTCCGGTCATTTTTGGCAAAGCTGATTGTCAGGGAAGGAGTGAACACGGCGGAAATGGTTTCGTAAAGCATATTGATGGCAGTCACCATGCTCTTTGAGGTTCCTACATAGCCCATTTCCGTAGGTCCGATGGCAAGATTGGCAATCAGGGTGTCTAAGCTGTTTGTAAGAAGCTGCCCTGTGCGCATTACCGTGTTCCAGATGCCGGCAGACAGGATTTCCAGCACCTTTTTTATCCGAAAGTGCCGGCGGCTTATTTCAATATCCGGCAGCAGTTTTTTTGTATAATAGATATAGGCGATAAGCAAATAGAGAGTGGAGGCCAAAGTGGCAATGCCCATGTAGCTCACTCTGATGGGCAGGAAATAGAATACAAGAATCAAAAGCCCGCCCTTTAATATCTGGGATTCAATGGTGCGCATTGCCGTCAGATCCAGCCGGTTGGTGGCAAAGGTGGCAGTGCTGAAGGTAGTGCTTATGATAGTTACCATAAAATTTAAGAAAATGGCGGCAAATAATACTTTTACATCACTTACCAGTTCCGGAGAAATATTGATGAGTTTTTCCAACTGTAACACGATTATGGTAAGGGGCACAAAAAGAAAGCCGGCAATTGCCAGATTGGCATACATGACGGAATTAAAATATTGATTTGCTCCTTCCATGTCCTTTTGGTGGATTTTCACCGTAATAAAGCGTCCTGCCATGGAATTTAGCGCCATGGCGGCAATGGAAGCAAAATTTACAAACTGATTTGCCATTTCCAAAAATCCGTTTGCTTCAATCCCAAGTGAATTGATAAGTTTAGGAGCAAGAACAAAGCTTACGCCCATGCTGACCAGACAGGAAAGCAGGCTTGCCACCATATTTACAACAATTTGTTTATTTTTATTTGTATCTGACATAAATTAAAGAATCCTTTTCCAGCCTTCATGTTTTCCATAATATTGTGGAATACTAATTGAATCATCAAATTATAACACATTGAAAAATAACTGGCAAATAATTTGACTACCCTATAAAGGAATGGTAAAATAAAACGTAACAGTTCAGACAGCGGCTTTTCCTACAGGCACCGGGACGGGCTTCCCGCAGAGAATGTTTCTACGTCGTCACGCTCCCGCTCTGATAAAAACGCAGCAGTGCTAAGCTCGAAAATACCTTGCTAAGCGCTGGCGTTTTTATAAGGACTCCTTAAGAAATCATTCTCTGCGGGAAGCCCGTCCCGGTGCCTGCAGGAAAAGCCGCTGTCTGAACTGTTACAATAAAACAGCATATACTTGATTGTGAAATATTGGAAATAATACGAGGAAGAAAAGCTATGAAAATCATGCCAAACCGGATGGACCGGGGTTTTTATCAATATCAGGACGAATTTGAAAAAAAGGCGTTGGAGGTTCTAAGGTCCGGCTGGTATGTTCTCGGAAAAGAGGTTTCTTCCTTTGAAGAGGAATTTGCAGCATATACGGGAGCAAAATATTGTGCCGGCGTTGGAAACGGGCTGGATGCTTTGTGGCTTGCTTTCCGGGTTCTGGGAATCGGCGCCGGGGATGAAGTAATTGTGCAGGCAAATACTTATATTGCCAGTGTAATGGGCATTACTATAAACGGAGCCACTCCGGTCTTTGTAGAGCCGGATGAATATTATGGAATTGACGTGGATAAGATTGAAGAAAAGATTACATCCAGAACAAAGGCTGTACTTGTTGTTCATTTGTACGGACAGGCTTCTTCCATGGATAAGATTATGGAGCTTTGCGGAAAATACCATCTGCGTCTTGTAGAGGATTGTGCCCAGTCCCACGGGGCATGCTACAAGGGAAAGATGACAGGAACCTTTGGAGATATCGGATGCTTTTCTTTCTATCCCTCTAAGAATCTGGGAGCCTTTGGAGACGGAGGCGCCATGATTACCGATGATGAACAGATTATAAAAGATATCAGGATGTATCGGAATTACGGCAGTGAGAAAAGATATTATAATAAGGTGGTAGGAGCCAATTCCAGGCTGGATGAAATACAGGCAGGCCTTCTGCGGGTAAGGCTGTCCCACATGGAAGAGCTTACCAAGGAAAAAGAGAGGATTGCCGGCCGGTATTTAGAAGGTCTGAAAAGCCCTTATTTTACATTGCCAAAGCTCTTAAAGGGGGCAACCCATGTGTGGCATCAGTTCGTACTATGCTCCCCGTACAGGGATGAGCTGATTGATTATTTAAATGAAAAGGATATCGGCACCATTATTCATTATCCCATTCCGCCCCATCTGGCAGAGGCATATGAATATATGGGCTTTCATAAGGGGGACCTTCCCATTGCGGAGCAGTATGCAGACAGTGTAGTCTCTATCCCCATGTATAACGGAATGACAAAAGAGGAACAAGAAACGGTAATTAAGGCATTAAATGAATTTGAACCAAAGGAACATAAATAAAACCAGTAATCAATGATTGCGGACAAAAATCTGCCTGAATAAAAAACGGCAGGATACTGGTAAAAAATGGAGAGAAAAGCATGAACATAAAGGAGCAGTACAAAATTTTAGAATTCAGTGATTTTGGGGATGAAAGAGGAAGCCTGGTAGTGGCGGAAGGAAGCGGAAAGGACATTCCTTTTGAAATTAAAAGGGTTTTTTATATGTATGGCTCCACCAGTGAGGTGGTAAGAGGTCAGCATGCCAACCGCAGAACAGAATTTGTGCTGATTAATGTAAGCGGCACCAGCAGGGTAAAGGTGGATAACGGCTATGAAACGGACATTATCGAACTGAACAGGCCGCGTATGGGCTTGTATCTTCCTACCATGCTCTGGAAGGATATGTATGATTTCTCAAAGGATTCCGTGCTGTTAGTGCTTGCCAGCGAGCATTACGACGGCAGCGAATATATTCGTGACTATGAACAATACTTAAAGGAAATAGGAAAAAAATAAAGATGAGCAAAATTTCAATTGTTGTACCGGTATATTACAATTCAGATACCTTAATGCTTTTATATGAGGATATGAAAGCCAAAATACTATACCGGCTGGAAGATTATGAAATCGTATTTGTGGATGATGGTTCCGGAGACGATTCCTGGCAGGTTATGAACGAAATCAGAGCTATGGATGAACGGGTACAGTGCGTGAAGCTATCCAGAAATTTCGGGGAGCATGCTGCGCTTCTGGCAGGCTTGTCCGTATGTACCGGTGATTGTGCTGTTACGAAACAGGCTGATTTGCAGGAGGATTCGGAAATCATACTGGAGATGTATGACAGTTGGAAGCGGGGAAATAAGGTAGTGTTGGCAGTTCGTTCCGAACGGGATGAAGGAGCTGTGAAAAAATTCTTTGCAAACCTTTATTATGCAATCGTAAGGAAATTTATCAATAAAAGAATGCCTGCCGGTGGCTGTGACTGCTATTTGCTGGACAGGCAGGTCATAAAAGTATTAGAGCTTCTGGATGAGAAAAATTCATCCCTTACTTTACAGGTGCTTTGGGCAGGATTTAAGACAGACCATATATATTTTCACAGAAAAGACCGGGAAATCGGCAAGTCCCGCTGGACTCTTGGAAAAAAGGTAAAGCTGGTAATGGATTCCATGATGAGCTTTTCCTATTTCCCTATCCGTGCCATGTCCACTCTGGGGGGCATATTCTGTATTATAGCTGTGCTTATGGCAGTGGAAGTAGTGATTGAAAAGTTTACCGTAGGCACTCCCATACTGGGCTGGGCTTCCCTTATGTGCGTGCTGCTTGTTTCCAGCGGGCTTATAATGCTCATGCTGGGAATGCTGGGAGAATATATCTGGCGTGCCTTGGATGCCTCCAGAAACAGACCTCCTTATCTGATTGATGAGGTGTTAAAGGCAGAAAAAAAGGAGGAGAGGAAATAAGCATAAAATAGAAAGGGACTGTTTTTTAACAGTCCGCTTCTCATTTTACATATAAATCAGCACAGCAATAAAAATTCCTAAAATAGCTCCTATCAGAACCTGCAGGGGGGTATGTCCCACAAATTCTTTCAGCTTTTCTTCCGGAGTCTTAAAGGAACTTCCCATATCTGCAAAAAGACCAATCATTTCATTTAAAATTTTTGCCTGCCTTCCGGTTTCCCGGCGTACACCCATAGCATCATACATGACTATGATGGCAAAAGTGGCAGCAATAGCGAATTCGTAACTTCCTATGCCTAATTCACTTTCCATACAAGTAGCAGTAACCAGTGCACAAACCGTTGAAGAATGGGAACTTGGCATTCCGCCGCTTCCCACCAGGCGCTCTGCTGAAAACTGCCTGGAAATAATCATATGCATAATCGTCTTTAGTACCTGAGCAACAAACCAGCCGGTTACTGCGCTCACTAATATTTTGTTATTATAAAGCTGTTCCCATATATTCATCCGAATCTTCCGCCCCGTCTTTAATTAGAATTCATTTTTTTATTATAGTCCATTTACCGCATTTTCACAACCGGTTTCTGCCCTGCCACCTTTTACGATATTCTCTGGGCGTCATCCCTTCAGCTTTTTTAAACACTTTCGTGAAATATCCTCCCTCTGAAATACCGCAGCTTCTTCCGATTTCCTCTACAGAAGAATTGGTAAAGCGAAGAAGTTTTTTTGCATTGGAAATTCTTTTTCCCAGAAGATAATCCCCGGGCGTGGAGCCGATAATTCGTTTGAACTCTCTGGCAAGGTGAAATTTACTGATATAAAAGCTTTTGGAAAGCTGGTCTAAAGTAATATTTTCCTGAAAATGGAAGTCAATGTATTCGGTTATCTGCCGGATTTTTTCATTAATGGACTGGCCTTCTGCATTTTCCTGCTTTCTGCATTCTGTGAAGCACAATGTAATTAAATCTGTGATTTGTCTGTGACACAATAATTCCATATAAGGGGTTTGTTCTTTCTGAATCATGTATAAAAAAGATAAACTTTCTAAAAATAATGATAAGTCAGCAGGATGAAATAGAAACGGATTTCCCAGTTCCATGTAATTTTTATAAAAAGCTTCCGCATTTTTTCCGTAAAAATGCACCCAGGAAAGCTCCCAGGGGTCTTCACGGCTGCTTTCATGGGCATATTCCTCCAGACAATCAATAAAAATACAGTCTCCCGCATGAATGGAATAAAACTGTTTTTTATAAAACAGAGAGCCGCTTCCTTTTGCCACAACAAAAAAAAGAAAGGAAGCAAGATTTTCACGTTTACTTATGTGGGGCTCAATGCTTTGCAGCGTTCCGGTTTCCTGAACAAACAAGTAGTTTTCTCTTGCATAAGCAGAAGGAGTAGCAATAATACGGGCTGATTGGGAGATAGGCATGGAATATCCTCCTTAAATGGCAAAAAATACTTTAGCAATATATTACCATTTTTCGGCAAAATTGTCCATTGTATTCCGCTGGCAGATAAGATAGGGTATTAAACGAACATGTGAATGAAAAAGGAGAAGAAATAGTATGAAAAAGGTAGCGCTTATTACCGGCATTACAGGACAGGACGGCTCTTATTTGGCGGAATTTCTGCTGGAGAAGGGATACGAGGTTCATGGATTGATTCGCAGGCTCAGCATCAGCAATACTGCAAGAATTGATCACCTGATTGAATCCTCTTATTATAAAGTAAAGTTTTTCCTGCATTTTGCAGATACAACGGATTCCAGCAATTTAATGCGTCTGATTGGAGAAATCAAGCCCACGGAGGTTTATAATCTGGCAGCCCAGTCACATGTGGGGGTTTCCTTTGAAGTGCCGGAATATACGGCAGATGCAACGGGAGTAAGTACCTTGAAGTTATTAGAAGCAATCCGGGTAAATGGCGGAAACTGTAGATTTTATCAGGCATCTACTTCGGAGCTTTTTGGCGGTCTGCCGGAAACAGCCCCTCAAAGTGAAAAGACTCCCTTTTATCCCAAGAGTCCTTATGGTGCGGCAAAGCTGTATTCTTACTGGATTACAGTAAATTACAGAGAATCCTATAACATGTTTGCCTGCAATGGAATTTTGTTCAATCATGAATCACCCAGAAGAGGCGAGAATTTTGTTACAAGGAAAATCACCCTTGCAATATCCAATATGCTTGCAGGAAAGCAGGAAAAGCTTTCCCTTGGAAACATGGATGCAAAGCGTGACTGGGGCTATGCAGGGGATTATGTAAAGGGCATGTGGATGATGCTCCAGCATGACAAGCCGGGAGATTATGTGCTTGCCACCAATGACACCCATACGGTCCGCCAGTTCGTGGAAGAAGCCTTCCGGGTTATGGGAATCCAGATTCGCTGGGAAGGAAAAGGCGTGGATGAGAAAGGATATGATGCCAAAAGCGGAAGGCTGCTTGTGGACGTGAATCCGGAATTTTACCGTCCGGCAGAAGTGGAATTTTTATGGGGCGACCCTGCAAAGGCGGAAAAGGAGCTGGGCTGGAAGCGGGAAGTGGATTTTAAAGCCCTTGTGGAAATGATGATGGTATCCGATTTTGAAGATATTGCAGGAATGACGGTAGAGGAATACAAAGCTAAGAATGCACAGTAATAGAATATTAGAAAAGAGAGAGTCTAACTATGGAGAAAACAGATAAAATATATGTGGCAGGCCACAGGGGATTAGTGGGAAGCGCTATTGTCAGAAGCCTGAAAGAAAAAGGATATGAAAATGTGATTGGAAGGACTCATAAAGAGCTTGATTTAACCAATCAGGCGGCAGTCAGGGAGTTCTTTCAACAGGAAAAACCGGATGTGGTAGTGCTGGCGGCTGCCAGGGTTGGAGGCATAAATGCAAATAATACGGCTCCGGCAGAATTTGCTTATGAAAATATGCAGATACAATGCAATGTGATAAAGAGCAGTCATGATTTCAAGGTGAAAAAGCTTTTGTTCCTTGGAAGCACCTGCATCTACCCGAAGATGGCTCCCCAGCCCATTCCGGAAGATGCGCTTCTTACCGGACCGCTGGAAGAAACAAATGAGGCATATGCCATCGCCAAGATTTCCGGTCTGGAAATGTGTAAATTTTTTAAAAGACAGTACGGCGATGACTTTATCAGCTGTATGCCCACTAATCTGTATGGTCCGGAAGATAATTATGATTTACAGGGCTCTCATGTTATGCCTGCAATGATTCGCAAGTTCCACGAGGCAAAAGTAAACAATGCGCCTTCCGTAGAGCTTTGGGGAACCGGAACGCCTCTTCGGGAGTTTTTGTATGTGGACGATATGGCGGATGCCTGTGTATTTTTACTGGAGCATTACAGCGGGGAACAGCATGTGAACATTGGAACCGGAAAAGAGGTAACCATTAAGGAACTGGCGGAAGCGGTGCAAAAGGCAGTGGGTTATACCGGTGAAATTGTATGGAATAAGGAAATGCCTGACGGTACGCCAAGAAAGCTTACAAATGTAGACAAGCTCCACGGCTTGGGCTGGAAGCATAAGGTAGAGCTTTTAGAAGGCATAGAGCTGGCATACGACTGGTTTAAGGAAAATGTGGATAAAGCCAGGATGTAATGGAAAAAAACGTGAAGAAGCCATGGAGAAAAAGAAAATGGAAAGATATGGAGTGATTATGGCAGGCGGGGGAGGAACCCGCTTTTGGCCTTTAAGCAGAAAAGAAAGACCCAAGCAGCTTTTGAATTTAAGCGGCAGGGATATTATGGTAAATGAAACAATTGACAGGCTGCAGCAGGTGGTTTGCCGTGAGAATACGTATATTGTTACTAATGTGACCCAGGTTCCCCTGATGGAAGAAGGAACAAGGGGAAGAGTTATAAAGGAGCATATTTTAGCGGAGCCGGCAGCCAGAAATACGGCGGCATGCATCGGATATGCGGCTATGGAAATTTTAAAGAAGCAGGAGGACGGGATTATGTGTATTGTGCCTTCTGATGCTTTTATTCAGGATGAAGAGGAATATGCAAGGGTAATCAGAAGCGCAATGGAAGCGGCGGAAGAAACGGATATGCTGGTGACTATCGGCATCAAGCCTGTTTTTCCGGCCACCGGATACGGCTATATAAAGGGAAAGCCAAAAGAAAACGGCAAAAACTATGCCATGGTAGAAGAGTTTGTGGAAAAACCGGATTTGGAAACTGCCAGAGCTTACTTAGCGGATGGGAGCTATCAATGGAACAGCGGGATGTTTATATGGAAAGCCTCCACCATTTTAAAGAAATTTAAAGAGCTTTTGCCGGATGTATACGGTTGTCTTGAGGAAATCGGAGAAGCCATGGGCACGGAGCGGGAGCAGGAAGTGATACAAAAGGTCTACCCCGGTATTCCTAAAATTTCCATTGATTACGGAATTATGGAGCGGTGTAAGGATGTGCTTGTAGTGGAAGGGGATTTCGGATGGAATGATGTGGGAAGCCTGGATATGCTTCATGTTATGAAAAAAGCCGACCAAAATGGAAATATCTTGTATGGAAAGCAAATCAATATTGATACGAAGAATTGTATTTCCTGTGGACAGGATAAGCTGACGGCAACTATCGGAGTGGAGAATCTGATTATCGTCCAGACGGAGGATGCTCTTCTAGTGTGTGATAAAAGCAGGGCGCAGGATGTAAAGGAAGTTGTGGAGCGGTTATCAGAAGAGGGAATGGAACAGTATTTATGAAATGTGTGGTGTTGGCGGGAGGCAGCGGTGATGCGCTTTGGCCTTTGTCCAGAAAAAATTATCCAAAGCAGTTTATATACATGAAAGAAGGCAGATCTCTGTTTCAGGAAGCAATTGCAAGAAACCTGCCTTTTTGTGACGAATTTTATATTGTAACAAACAAAAAATATAAATATATAGTAACAGGACAGCTTCAGGCATTTCAGGGACTGAAATATCAATGCTTTCTGGAGGAAACAGGAAGGCAGACCGGTCCGGCGGCAGCAGTGGTCTGTATGTGTATGGCTAAAGAGGAACAGGTGCTGGTAGTTTCTACCGATCATATGATCGGAGAAGGGGATTATAACGGAACTATATTAAAGGCAGCTGAGCTGCTGGAAAAGTTTGATATGGTTGCCGTAGGCTGCAGGGAACGGATGGAAGGAGAAGCTGTCAACGGAGGGCACAATTACTTTTTGATGGAGGAGACTGCTGCTGACCGGGGCAGGGCGCTTGAGTTCACAGAACAAAAACCGGCTGACCTTACGGAACAGTATGTGATGGACAGTGGCATTTTCTGTATGCGGGCAGGCAGCTATTTGGAAGCAATAGAAGAAAATGAGCCATTGCTCTTTGAGCAATTGGAATACGGCACAGAACGTTTATATGTATCAGGAAAAGACTTTATCATCCCGGCGGCTTTTTTAAAAACCATGCCTTCCATATCCATAGGGCAGGCAGTATTTAAAAAGTGGACAAAAAAAGGCAGGATTGGGCTGGTCAGGGCGGATTTTGTATGGTCCAGACTTTTAAATATGGAAGTGGTCACAAAGGTTGCTAAGGAAATTAATGCAGGACCTTCCATTTTGGAAAACTGTGAAAATGTTTCTGTGATAAACCGGGAAAGAAGCAATCTGATTATCGGAAACGGACTTTCTGACATATTAGTTGTAAATACAAAGGACGCCACTTACATTTCAAAAAAGGGAGAAAGCGCTCGGATAAAGAAAATTATGAGCCGGCACTATGAGGAGCAGAAGGCATCCTTTGATGAGGGGGATGTATTTTACACCACATGGGGCATTAAGGAGACATTGAATCGAAGTCAGGGCTACATGGTTAAAAAGCTGACTATTTTTCCGGGAAAATCTCTTTCCATGCATAAACATGAAAAAAGAAGCGAGCACTGGTCTGTAGTCAGGGGCAGGGCGACTATTACAATGTCGGGGCATACAAAAGAATATTCCAGAAATGAAAGCATTTATGTGCCCATAAATACTTATCATAAAATATCCAATGAAACAGCCGGGGATTTGATTGTCATTGAAGTGAGCATCGGAGAAAGTGCAGGAAGCAGGGAAGAAGACCTGCTCTCCCCGGAGGAAGATGTTCTGCGTCTGTCTCCTGCCTATAAGGATTATTTATGGGGCGGAAACCGGCTGGAGCGGCAGTTTTATAAAGCGTCCGAAAAAGATATTCTGGCAGAAAGCTGGGAGCTGTCCGCACACAGTGCAGGACAAAGCACTATCAGTCAGGGCGTTTTTGTGGGATTGACTTTAAAAGAATATATAGAGAAGGCGGGAAAAAAGGTATTGGGATGGAAATGTGAGCCTTATGAGGAATTTCCGCTGCTTATTAAATTTATCGATGCCAAAAAACGACTTTCCATACAAATCCACCCGGATGATGCCTATGCACTTAGCATGGAAGGGGAATATGGAAAAAATGAAATGTGGTATGTTCTCGATGCAAAAGAAGAAGCATTTATCTATCTGGGCTTTAACAGAAAGGTGACGGAAGCGGAGTGCAGGCAGAGGATTGCAGACGGAACCTTGGAGGAAGTGCTGAAAAAAGTACCGGTGAAGCAGGGAGATGTGGTTTTTGTGGAAGCAGGGACCATTCATGCTATTAATGAAGGGATACTGGTGCTTGAAATCCAGCAAAGCTCTAATGCCACTTATCGCCTTTACGATTATAACAGAACTGATAAAAACGGGAGAAAGAGAGAACTGCATCTGGATAAGGCATTTGCCAACATGAAATTTGATGTCTGCAGTGAGAATACTTTGCCGGAAGGGGATTGGGAGTTTTTTAAAACTTATAAAAGGCAATTGCTCGGACAGTGCAAGTATTTTTCGGTATTTTTATATGAAGTGGAAACAAAGGGTGAAATTAATTTTGATAATTCCTCTTTTTGTTCCATCATCTTCCTGAAAGGGTACGGCAGATTAGTGACTGCTAATCAAATTCTGGACTTTAAACCCGGTGACAGTTTTTTTGTTCCTGCCGGAAAAAAAATACTGCGGATAGAGGGCGATTCCAGTTTTGTTATAAGTCATGTGTAGAAAAACGCATAAAAAAGACAAGGAGCGACAATAAACGTAAACAAATTTATAAAATGTTAAAAAAATTAGGATTTTTTTCGCTTAAACTAATGACAAAATATACCAAGAATGGTACTCTATTTTCATAACCGTATAAAATAAATAAATTTTCAACGGCAATCAGGGAAAATTGCCAGAGGGGAGAATGAGTTAAGTATGAACCATCAAATGGAAATGGAGAAGTATGTGACAAAAATTATGCTGGAATTGGGAGTGCCGGCACATCTAAAGGGATATCATTATTTGAGGAAAGCGATACTGCTTTCTGAAAAGGATATGGAAGTTGTCAGCAGTGTTACCAAGCTTTTGTATCCGGAAATTGCAAAGTCATTTCAGACTACGGACCAGAAAGTGGAACGGGCCATCCGGAATGCAATTGAGGTATCCTGGACAAGGGGAAACATGCGAACGGTAGAGGAGCTGTTTGGTTATTCTGCAAGAACGGGAAAGGGAAGACCGACAAACAGCGAATATATAGCAAGAATTGCGGATAAGATTCATTTGGATTTTAAACAATTAGAGATTGCATAAATTAAAAAAAGAACTTTTAGGTTGCGGTTAGCCTAAAGGTTCTTTTTTCGAGGAATTTTCCTAAGATTTCCTTAATTTCGCTTAATTCCAGTATTAGCCACTTGAAATTAGGTGAGTTAGTCATGTATAATTTGAAAAAATGGAATTATGTTTTTGTCATTATTTCATTCTTAAAATAAAAAAATGGTAACAGTTCAGACTGCTGCGTTTCCTGCTTCGTCGTGACGGGCTTGTCATAGAGAATGTTTCTACGTCGCCATGCTCTCGCTCTGATAAAAACGCAGCAGTGCTAAGCTCGAAAGAACCTCGCTAAGCGCCGGCGTTTTTATAGGGCTCCTTTAGAAATCATTCTCCATGACAAGCCCGTCACGGCGCAACAGGAAACGCAGCAGTCTGACTGTTACAGAAAATGTAAAGGAGAATTTCATGAAAGCATTTTGGAAAAGAGGAATTGCAGTCTTTTTATCAGCGCTTATGATGATACAGGCGCCTGCAATGCCTGCAGTGCAGGCACAGACCATATCGGAAAATGATGTGGAAAGTAATGAAATTATTTCGGAAGGAACGGATATCCTGCCGGAAGAGGTGTCGGATGAGGAAGAAGCATCTGTCAGCAATAATGGGAGCATAGAGAAAGAGGAGGCGCCGGAAACTGATACCGTAAGTGAAAATTCGGCAGAAAATACTCTTCTTAACTGGATTTTAGTGGACAAGCCTTATATCAAGACGCCGGAAACCCAGAATATTATTGTAAGCATTGGTAATGAGAATACCGGTATTTTAAGGGGAACTCTTACTTATGAAAACACAGTTACAAAAGAAAAATTTGAATTAAAGGCATCTGTGGAAGAAGGAACGGCTTTTTCTGACAGTCTTTACTTTTCCAGGGATTTTACGTCTATGGACGAAAAGGGAATTTATCAGTTGCTAGAGGTTTCCTTTGAGACAGCTGACGGACAGGAGACTGTAAATCTTGCAAAAACGGCAGGCATTCAGGCGTTTTTTGGGGTTGAGGAGGAAGTTGTTACCACAAGTGAGAAAATGGAGCTTTCCACGGAAATAGTTACCATAGATGAAAACGGCAATGAGACAGAAGCCGGTTCTATTGAAGAAGCCATTGAAACCGCTCAGGCGGAAACAGTTACATCCAGAAGTTCTTCTCTTTATGCCCGTGCAGGAGCAAAGAAAGATATGGTCATCGTGCTGGATCCGGGACATGACAATACTCATGCGGGAGCAAGAGGGAATGGTCTGAAGGAAGAAGAACTTACTTTCAAAATTGCAAGCTATTGTAAGGAACAGCTGGAGACTTATTCAAATGTGACAGTTTACCTTACCAGACTCGGGTATTCCTGTCCTTATCCGGGCACCACATCTACGGTATGTAATTCTAATCGTGTGGCTGCAGCAAAGAAAGTAGGAGCAGATGTATTTGTCAGCATTCATTTGAACAGTTCTCCGTCTTCCAGTGCAAGCGGAGCAGAGGTTTATTATCCAAACTCCAGTTACAATAGTGAAATTGGAGCGGAAGGAAACGGGCTTGCAGCCGAGATACAGAAGAAGCTTGCAGCCATTGGATTAAATAACAGAGGAATCAAAATCAGAAATTCGGAAGACAATACATTATATCCGGATGGTTCACTGGCAGATTATTACGGAGTTATTAAGAACAGTAAATTAAACGGTTTTCCGGGAATTATTATCGAACATGCATTTCTGACCAATGCTTCAGATGCCGGCCTGCTTTCTTCAGAAGCAGGGCTGAAGAAGCTTGGAAAAGCAGATGCGGATGGTATTGCTTCTTATTATAATTTGGGTGAAGGCGGAGAAGAGGAAGAGCCGGAGGTTGAATTTTCCAGCGGCAAATTGTCCATTGTGGATAAGGATTTGATTGCCGGTACTTTTACAGCGCGTATCGTAGATGTTGAGCCTTATGAAGAGATTGAAAAAGTAGTGTTCAAAGTATGGACGAAAGCGGATAAAAGCGATTTAAAATCCTATAAGGCAATGGACTTGGAGGATGGCAGCTTTGAAGCTTCCATCAGTGCGGCAAAGCATAATAAGGCAGAGGGGAAATATTACGTATATGCGTATGCTGTGGATGAAGAGAACCGGGAAATGCTGTTAAAGAAAACCAGCGTAACACTGACCCCAACCTTTACGGATGTGTCGGTAAGCAGAAAGGTTACCGGTAAACAGTCACAGTATTATCAGGTAACAGTCAGCGGTTTGGAAGAAGCAAAACAGGTAAATTTCCGGTTATGGTACAGCAAGTCCGGTTCCGGCAAGGCAATTGCTTATAAGGCAAAGAAAAATTCTGCCGGTGACTGGTATTATAAAATTCCTTTAAGCAAAATGTCCAAGGAAGGAAAGTATAAGCTGGAAATAAAGGCTACGGCTGGTTATGGTACGGAAAAGACCGTTAAGACATCTTCTTTTACTTACAAGCGCAGCGCCAAGGTATCGGTGGCAAAGACGAGCAATTCCCAGAAAAAGTTTAAAGTGAAATTAGAGGGAATGGGCTATGCTAAAAAGGTTAATTTCCAGGTGTGGAGCAAGACCGGCGGCAAGGACGATTTAAAGACTTATAAAGGAAAGAAAAAATCTGACGGCACATGGGCTTATAATATTCCTATTAATAAGCATAAAACAGCAGGAACCTATTATGTGGTTGCAGAAGCACAGGTAGATAATGAAAAGATTACCCTGCCAAAGAAAAGCTTTAAGGTTACGGGACCAAGTGCAGAGGATGTAGAGATTGAAAACCGGGATAGTATGTCTTTTGATGTAGTGGTATCAGGAATCCAGTCTCCTGCCGGATTCAGCAAAAAGGTAGAATATGCAGTCTGGTGCAAGGCGGATAAAAGTGATAAAAAGACTTACAGGGCAAAAGTAAGAAAAGACGGAACCAGTAAGACTACAGTAAAAGTAAAAAATCATAAAAACCATTTTGGAACTTATTCCATTCAGGTAACCCTGATAGATGATAACGGAATAAAAATTACCTTAAAAACAAAAAAAGTAAAAATTACAAAGTCCAATAAGGATACGAAAAATTATCCGATTATGGGTGATACAGAAACAAGTAAGGAGCAAATGGTGGCATATTATAATGCCAATGCAGACTATCCGGGATTTTATCAGGATTCGGATGCACCTACGATTGAGGCGTTCTGCAGGCTGTATTTATTAGAAAGTGAAGCGGAAGGAGTAAAAGCAGAAGTTGCCTTTGTACAGGCCATGAAGGAGACGAACTTTTTACGTTACGGAGGGGATGTGGATATTTCCCAATATAACTTTGCAGGGCTTGGAGCCACCGGCGGAGGAGCTTCCGGTGCCTCCTTCCCAAGCGTAAAAATCGGTATTCGTGCCCATATCCAGCATTTACAGGCATATGCCACAACGGAACCTTTAAACAATGAATGCGTGGACAACCGTTATTCTTATGTAACAAGGGGATGCGCTCCTTATGTACAGTGGCTGGGTATCAATGAAAATCCCATAGGTAAGGGCTGGGCAACAGACCCGGGATATGGCAATGATATTGTAAAGAGAATTGAAGAGTTAAAAACCTATTAAAAACGATTCCGGAGGATTTTCCAAAATAGAATATGGAAAATACATATAGGAACGGAAGACAGCTTATTGCTGAGGCAATAAGCTGTCTTTTTTTTTGCATAATAAGATAAGCAACGTCGTTTTATTTACGGAATAGGGCAAAGATTTACCGAAGAATGACAAAATCTGGCAAAATATAAAAACTTTTGTTAAGTTGATGTTCAAAACAACGAAAGAGGGGAAGTATTCATGGAAATAGTAGTAGTCTCCAAGTCAGACTCATTAAATGAAAAGTTTATCCCAATGATAGACCAGATTCTTTATGAAAAGAAAATAAAAAGACTAAGCCTCTATGCCCAGGTCATCCATTATAAAAATATGGAAGAACTGCCGGACCATGAAAATTATTTGTTTTTTCTGGATGTACAGAGGGAGTCCACGGCTGCTGCAATCAATATGTCGGAAATCGTAATGAAAATGTTTCCAAGATGTAATCTGGTTCTGCTTGTGGATAAAGGCATCAATATACAGAATATGGTCAATGCCATTGGAATGATAAACGGAATCATCAATTTTCAATGGGGATGGGAAAAACAGCTGGCGGATATATTAAAAATCATTGCAGATAAAATGGAAAAGCTGTGTAGGGGAATACTGATTTTCCATTATAACATAGACAGGCTTATTCCTTATGAGGATATTTACTATATTGAAACCATCAAGTCCACCCACTGCTGTATGATTCGCCATAGACAGGGGACAGAAAAGCTGCGGGCAAATATCAAGGATTTAATCGTACAGCTGGATGGAAGATTTGAAATCGTTCATGCCTCTACCATTGCCAATCTGTCCCTCGTAAAGAAAATAGACAGAAAAAACAGAAGCCTGTATTTTACGGATGAGGTAAACTGCGGCTATTCCAATGCATGTGCAAAGAAAATCAGAACCAGGATGCAGGAGCTTGTATAGAAGAAAAACGGAGTAAAAAGCATGAGTAAAGGATTTCGATTTCAGGGAACCGTACTGATTGCCAATCAGGAATTTACGGCGGCAGTTACAAAAATAAACAGGGACACTTTATTAAATCTGTACTGGAAAAATACAATGGGAATTTCCATGAAGGATGTGCTAAAAAGTCTGGCGCCCGGAATGGGAATTGAATCCATTGAGGCAATTCCCTTTGATTTCACCATTAACAGAATAGGAATTGCATTTAATATAAATGAAAAGGCTTTTTTATTCCATACATCGGTAGCAAACAGGCAAATGGAGCAGCTTGCCCTTTTGGATGTATTTGCGGGGAAAGGGCAGGGAACGGGTGCCGTTGTACAGCTTACCACTCCCGTTTATTTCAGCGGGATTCCCCTTTTAGGAAAGCTTTTATCCGAAGAGGATGGAGTGAAGGGGATTTCCTTATCTATAAGGAAGCCGGAAAATCAGGATATGGAGTGGGGGCTGAAGCTTTCATACTTTTTCCGGGGAAAGGAAGAGCTTCTGATTTTCGGGAGCATGTATGACAGCGATGTCATATATAAAGTGATCAATCAAACCCAGCCAGAAGAGGAAAATGGCGCACTATCCGGCGGTGTTTCAAGCGGACAGAAGCAGCAGGACACTCCGGCGGAAAATACATCAGAGAAAAAAGAGGTAACGGACGATTCCGGAATCAAATGGTTTACTTTAAACAAAGGAATCGGTCCCTTTACCATTAAGCGCATTGGCGCAGCTGCAAAGCAGGAGGGAAATGAATACAAGGTATTTTTATACGTGGATACCAAAATGAGCTTTTCCGTAGTGGACATAGAGCTGATGGGGCTTTCTGTGGGGATTCCCGTAAGCGCTCTCACAAGCTTCCGCTTAAGCAATTTGAAAAAGCTGGAATTTGGCATGATGGGGCTGGGAATCAGCTTCCGGAAGGGGCCACTTAGCATCAGCGGCTGTTTCCTTCGGATAAAAGGACCAAGAGACCGGTATGACGGAGCCGTCATGATTAAGTTCATGGAGTTTCAGTTTGTGGGCATAGGCTCCTATACAACTACCGAGGATGGAAAGGCATCTTTGTTTTTGTATCTGATGGCAGGCGCTCCCATTGGAGGGGTAGGCGCCTTTTTCGTTACAGGACTGGCAGCAGGGTTTGGCGTGAACAGGGGCATAAGGATTCCCGATGTGAAGCATGTAAGGAGCTTTCCTCTTGTATCCATGGTCATGGAGGAAAAAAAGCCTCTTGATATCAATCAGGCAATGGTTGAAATGAAAAGCTGTATTTACGAGTCCGGGGGAGAATACTTCATTGCGGCAGGCATACGGTTTACCACCTATGAGCTTTTAAACACCTTTGCCCTTGCCATAGTGAGCTTTGGAAAGGAATTTCAGATACAGCTTCTTGGGTTGTCCAGCATAAGCCTGCCTCCTAAATCCCCTTACCCGTTTTTGTATGCGGAGCTTGCCATAAAGGCGGTGATTGCCCCTGCAAAAGGCTTTTTTTCCTTTGAAGCGGCGCTTACATCGGCTTCCTATCTGTTTCATAAGGACTGCAGGCTTACGGGAGGCTTTGCTTTTTATTTATGGTTTTCCGGTGAACATAAAGGCGATTTTGTCATCAGCCTTGGAGGTTATCATCCCAAGTTCAAAAAGCCCGCCCATTATCCTTCTGTAGACAGGGTGGGTGTTTCCTGGAAAATCGGAAACAATTTAAGCCTTCAGGGGCAGGGGTATTTTGCCGTGACCTCTACAGCAATTATGGCAGGCGGGGCGATTTCCTTCCTGTTTGAAATGGGCAATCTGAAAGCCTGGTTTTCGGCAAATGCGGACTTCCTCATCAGCTGGGCTCCCTTCTATTATGATATCGACGTTGGCATAAGCGTCGGGGTGTCCTATACATTAAAAATCTGGTTTGTAAGAGTCAATCTGAAGGTGGAATTAGGCGCAAGACTCCATCTGTTCGGGCCGGAATTTGCAGGAAGTGTCTATATTTCCTGGCATATTATTTCCTTTACCATCCGGTTTGGAAACCAGGCTCCCAAACCGGCGCCCCTATCCTATACGGAATTTAAGGATAAATTTTTAAAGGAGCCCTTAAAGCTCCAGGTGGCAGACGGGCTGCAGGGAGAATATAAAAACGGAAATGACACAATCTTCCTTGTCAATATAAAAAAGGCAGCTTTCCGGTTTGAATCCAGACTGCCTCTTACGACGGTTATTTTGGGAAGCGAAGGGCAGGGCAGCCGGCAGGAAGAACTGGCATTGCCAAATACCCCTGTGGGAGTATTGCCTATGGGAGAGGGCAAGAGGCTTTATACGGTCAATACCATACTGCTATACCGGAAAAAGACAGGGGTGGGAGGAGAAACATATTTTGAGGAAATCCGGGAAATCTCCAAACTTATGAAAGCGGAGACCACAAAGGAAAAACTTCCTTATGCCTTGTGGGGGACAAAGGAATGCTCCCCGCTGGAAGTAAAGTTTGTAGAAAATCTAGTCACCGGGGTAAGGCTGCGGGCAGCAGCGGATGACGACAGGACAGGAATCCGGTTTACGCCCTTTTATGAATTAAAGGAGCTTATGAAAAATGATGAACTGGATTTGGCGGCAAGCTGTGCGCCATGCCTTCAGGGCTGTGGAATAGAGGATGATTTCCGGCTGAACCTGTCACAAATCATGATAAGGATGCTAAAACATTGGGAACTGTCAGGGTTGGACTAGGACAGTTTTCTACGTTGGATGACATAGACAAGCTCATAGCGGGATTAAAGGAGATTATATATGAGTAAATATACCGATTATATGATGAAACTCAGCCAATCTGATCTTCGTCGATATCTTGGACAAGATATGGTTGACTTATTAATTGAGTGGTTTCCCAATGGAGACACGTTGCTTACAAAACAACGAATGGTGAGTATGATTGATTCTCTTTATGGAACAGCGATATTAAAAGAAAAGCAATTTAGAAAAGATTTGCTTCAATGTATGAACACGTCAGAGATTTTAGCGATGAGAGACGCATGTTTATCCGGTGCTGAGAAGGAGGAAGCAGACCCATTAATTGTAATCGATATTGTGGCGGATAAACCATGGAATAGAAATGTGGTGAGTTCATATTTGTTAAAATTATGGAACATTTCCGATTCTGTGTTTGATAAAGAGAAAGATGATACCGTCATTGATAATGTGATTGATTCTCCGGAAGAACAATTTTATGAGTTATTGGACTATCAATATTATATAAAGCAAAGAGTTCTCAATAATCTGAATTCTGGACATGTGCTTGAGCGAATGCTAGTGCAAATGCCAACAGGAACCGGTAAGACGAAGACATCTATGCATATAATCACAAGCTATATCAATTTTACATTAAGGAAAAAGGGCATAGTAATTTGGGTTGCACATACAATTGAACTTTTGCAGCAAGCATATGATACATTTGCAACTGTTTGGGGGCATTTGGGCGATGGAAAGATTATTGCGTATAAATTATGGGGGAATAAAAATATAAGTGACACAGATATTCCATTGAATGGAATTGTGTTTTGCGGATTAACAAAGTTGATGTCAATTGCAAGTTCGCATTCGAATTTGTATGAAAGATTAAAAAAAGATTGTAGATTAATAGTTTTTGATGAGGCTCATAAAGCAGCTGCAAAGCAGACGAAGAAAGTGATTGAAGGGTTAATGCAAATGCCTCAAGGATATGAGAATAGAGCATTGGTAGGTTTGACAGCTACTCCAGGTAGAACGACGGAAGATACTTATGACAATAATTTGTTGGCGAATATGTTTGGCAATAAATTGATTTACATCGATTCAGATATATTGAATCAGATAAATTATGGAAAACTGAAAGCATTAAACACTATTGCCGAAGCAAATATTATTAAATATTTTCAAGAAAGATGCATATTAGCAAAAATGATTCCTCAGAGGTTGACATATCGTCAAGATTTTTCTGAACAAGAACTAAAAACTCTAGGTGGTGCGCTTAGAGATTTAGGTTATGATGATAATGAGTATACTGCTGAACAATTAAAGGTTCTAGCAAGGAATAAGGAACGAAATTTGGCGATTATAAAGCAGTTGCGGCAACTTCAAATTGATAAAAAGCCCACAATTGTGTTTGCTTGTTCGGTTGACCATGCTAAGATGCTGTCAGCAATGTTAATGCTTGAAGGAATCTCTAATAGTCTAGTTTTAGGAGAGATGGATCCAATGGACCGTAAACATGCAATAGAGGTTTTCAAGAAGAAAGATTCTAGTGTGGATATCATCATTAATTATGAAGTGTTAACTACAGGTTTTGATTCAAAAAATATTAAGTGTGTTTTTATAACGCGACCAACAAAATCAATTGTTCTCTATAGTCAGATGCTTGGGAGAGGACTTAGGGGGCCGCTTATGGGGGGGAATGAAGAATGTACACTTATAGATATAAATGATAATTTGCAAACATTTGATAATGAAACCGCATTTTCACACTTCAATGATTATTGGAGAATTTAGGAGGAAAACATGGGAAAAAGTATTGTTGATATTAAAAATATGGGTGATGCGCTTAGAAATACTGGATATAAGAATATTGAGAGCGCTGTATCCGAAATCATCGATAATTCTGTAGAAGCAAATGCAAAAAATATTTTTATTATTTTACGGGAAGGAGTTGCTGCATCTGGAAGAAAAGTGGTTACAGAAATCGGTTTTCTTGACAATGGAGAGGGTATGGACTCTGATATTTTGGAAAGTTGCTTGGGAATAGGTGCATCCACTCGTCAAGCCAGAAAAGGAATGGGAAGATTTGGTGTAGGATTGCCACAGGCTTCATTATATGCTTGCCCTGAAATTGAGGTATATTCTTGGCAAGATGGTGTAGCAAATGCTCAGAAAGTTTACCTTGATATAAATAAAATTAAAGATGGAGAACAGACAGAAATTGAAGATCCTGTACAAGAGGCAATTCCTGAGCCATATGTTTCATATATTAAATATCGGACAATATTGGAAACATATGATTTTTCTCGATCTGGAACATTAGTTATTTGGAGAAAATGTGATCGAATTAATCCTAAAACACGTGGACCATTAACAGAGAGACTGGAGTTTAGTCTAGGACAAAAATTCCGGTACTTTATACATGATGGAGTAAGTAAAATAAAAATAGTTTGTGACGAAAATCCAGAAGCTGCAGTTGATATAGCACCTAATGATCCCTTGTTTTTGATGGAGGATAATTGTGTACTTTGTGATCCAGCAGAACCTAAGCATATATATAAAGTGGGAGAGAAAACAACTATCGAAGCACCGTTTGAATTATATACGGCAAAGGGAACTGAAACAGGAGAGGTTAAGGTCCCAATCAAATATATTGATAAAAATGGGAATCTAGCAACTTCGACTGTATTAGTAAGATTTTCTATTGTGAAAGGTAAATTTTATGACGAAACAGCGTTTCCCAAAGGAAAGAATCCTGGAAATTATGCACTTGGGCAATATGCTGCAAAAATGGAGGGCATTTCTGTTATAAGGGCAAGGCGAGAAATAGATTTTAGACGTTTTGACTTTTATAACGCAATTAATGAGCCACAGCATAGATGGTGGGGATGCGAGATTGTCTTTGAGCCGGAGTTGGATGAGGTATTTGGTGTTGCAAACAATAAGCAGTATGTGGAATTAAAGAAAATTGATGTAAATGACTTAGATCCGGATGAAATTGATATTCCACCCATTTGGGATCAGTTATCAGAGATAATTATTCCAACAATAAAGGCGATGTATGCTCAAAACGAAGAAACTAGAAGTAATACGAGAACTTTTGAGGAAAATAAAAGCCCAAGTACGGATATTATTAATACGGTAGAAAATGATCCAGCAATCACAGACTTAGAAGATAATGAGGATGAAGATACAGAAGTTCCATCAGCAGAGGAGGCTGCTGAAATGGGTAAAGAGGAGTTAAAAGAGTTAGGATACGAAAATCCAACAGATGAGCAGGGTACTGCGTTTATCAATAATTCTGTTAACTTTGCTTATGCAGATAAGGGAGAAAGAAGTCCGGCTTTTGACTATAAGGCTGTTCTTAAGACAACTGTAATTACTATAAATACAAGCCATAAATTCTATACGTCGTTTTTAAGCAAAATTTATGCAAATGCAGAGGTAAAAACAACATTTGAATTATTCTTAGCTTCATTAATTCAGTCAGTAAGAAAAACAGATGCGTATCAGCAAGTTGAAAATGACCGACTTATAACAGCTTGGTATAATCGCTTGAATAATTACATTTCTGAGCAGGTTAATCCGAGAAATACGCTATAGAGGACGGATATTATGTCTATACTTTTTTCTAATGAGATATTAGAGGCTATAAAGAAAGAACTTGAGAAAGCATCATCTTCGGTGCAGATAATAACTGCTTATTGTAAGCAATCTTCATTTGAACATTTAGATAGTTACATAGGCCATGGTGTGAAAGATAAACGATTGCTTGTCAGATTTAGAATGGATGATATCCTGAAAGGGAGTACGGATTTCGCTGTAGTAGAATGCGGAATGAAAGCAGGATGGAAGGTATGCATTCGATTTGATTTGCATGCTAAGACGTATGTAGTAGATAATAAGAGAGGCTTAGTTGGGAGTGCAAATGCGACTAATTCAGGGCTTAGTATTGGGCGGATTGGCAATATGGAAATGGCAACCTTGGTTGATATAGAGCCAAAGGATATAGAGAAGATAAATAAACTATTTGACGATGCTATTTTAGTAGATGATGCCATTTTAGCAGAATTAAAAACACAGATTGATGCAGCATATGAGGATGGCAAAAAAAAGAGTCATAGTTGGGATGCCTCTATAACAACAATGTTTAATCCACATATCGATACATTATTTTCGTATGAGTTACCGGAAGATTTTGTGTTAAGTAACGGGGAATATTTTTCATTTTTAGATGAAGTTTATGATGGTGACATTGAAAATTTTAAAGAAACATTAAGGTGGAGCAAAGCATATCTGTGGCTTTTAACTACATTAAGAGAGAATGAAGGGTGCTTATATTTTGGTGCTCTCAGTGCAAAATTACATAACGCACTTATTTCGGACCCAAAACCGTATCGAAGAGATGTAAAACAAATGCTGGCAAATTTGCTTGGTTTAATAGAAAAGCTAGGTATGGATGATATAATAATTGATCAACCTAATTATTCTCAGAGGGTAAGATTAAAAATATAGAAATATATACTTGTATTCAAATGCAATATGTCGTGAACTGTAGATGCGACATTTCTGGAAAATGCAGCATTTTAACGGAAATGTGCATCCACAGAAAATACAATATATGTGGCTGGTTCATTTGTGGTAAATGAAAAATTGTAGATGGAGTGATAAAGAAAGTAGATGATAATTTTTTATTTGTAAAAACAAAAACAAATAAAAACAAAGCTTGACAGGACAGAAGAAAAGGCGTATTATCAGTAATAAGAAATGGGTTTTCACCGTACATCTTGTTACGGCCTGCTCGTTTCTTTTTTTATTGCCAGAATGTCGTACAGATATTTCCTGCCATTTTCGGCATGGTTGACTAGAAGTTTGGCATGGAAAATGTTGTATCTGACGAGTACATTTTCTTCATAGACTGGGAGACCAAAAAGGACATCATATTTATACCAACCGTATTTAGCCTTTTTATTGTGTTTTTCCTTGAAGTTTTCCTTAAAAGCCGGATTAGATGCTATCCGAATCAGCTCCGGTATTGCAGTGGCGGCATTTGCCTTAGCTTTTGCATTTGCACCCATAAGGCTTTTTCGGCTCTCTGATTCAGTGTATTCTTCAGGCAGTTCGCTTCCAATAAAAATACGTTCTGCATTTTCAGTAATTTCGTAATAATCCCCCACATATCCTTCAAGATATTGCTTTACATTATTCCAGTCAATCTGCCGTTTCCCTTTAAAAAGGATATTGTTGATTAGAACAAGTTTTTTACCGTCGGCATCGGTTATGATATTTACATTCCGGTTTTCAATCATCTTTGTTGTTCCTCTTTTTTTCTATCTTGATTTATAGATGTTAAACTGCTCCCTGCATTGCGGGTTGCAGAATTCATTTCCCTTCCTGCTTGTGATGAAAGTTTTTTTCAATGCCTGCACATATGCGTCTATTCTAAAGGAATAGCAGAGCGTCCTATCTTGTGGTCTCCTTCTTTCTGTTCCCTGAATATTGTAAGCATAGTAAGCTTTAATGTTTGTAGTTTATTTGTTGCAAAAATCAATTGCGGGGAGAGGTAGTTTGTGGATTACGAATAAAATCAGAATCCAGTTATCGGCTACGGAAGTATAAGAAACATTATAAAAGATATACGTATAATACACAAGAAAGGATTGCACTTTTATTTATTTTTACTGGTGTGTACGCATATAAGGCAAAGTAGGTGGCAAAAATATTGAAGTTAATTTTAGAGGTATTTGTGCTAATTGAAATTCTTCTGTCAGTTTTTAGATTTTAAGTATTTTCGGATTTTTCGTGATGTTATAAAATTTGCATCAACATAAAACAGTATGTTTTTATAGATAAACCTTCAAACTGAGTAATCTTTGTGAGGCGCCTCCAGAAGTTCATAACAGTTCAATGTCCTGTCTGACTTTTGCAAGGCGCCTCATTATTTTTTACCAGTTTAAAGGTTTATACATGCTTTGGGAAAATCTCAAAGGAGCAAAGGTTAGTCAAGGATAACAGTAATTTCCTGTTCCGTAACCACATAGGAAGCCTTTATAATATAGTTTACATTTAAGTTCACCGGCCTTGTTTCATTGCCGCCGGTATCTCTTGTATAGTAATCACTTCCATCGCAGTCTTTAATAGGCTTATCTCTATCGTTGCTCCCGCAGAAGCTTCTTCTATGAAGGGAGCCTACAAAGTGCCTGTGACGTTTTAGCTGGTCCTCCTGCATGCTGCCCACCTGATTGCCTGCTGCGCCGGTATAACCTCCGAAGCTTCGGTTATTTCTGTCAGGGTCAAGCCCTCTTCCGTAGTCAGTGCCCCGCAAGAATACGCCCCTTAAATCAGGGAGCCGGAATAGAGTGTTATTGGAAGGATTCCCATAGTAATTTTTGATAAGCTCGTAAAGTGTCCCATAATCCTTTACTGCCACTTCGGCCCCGTCGCAGATTAAATACCCCTGTGCCGACAGCGCAGCCCGGTTCAGCCTGCCTTCATCAGTGCCGTTGTCCGTAGAGCCGGGATAAATTAAAATAGTGCCGATGGGCACGTCCTGCACCAGATGTCTGATTTTCAGTGTTTGTGTTTCGCTCATAACGTCTCCTCCTTGTAAGAATATAAACAAAATAATAATAAGTCTGTTAATTTCTCCTATATTATTAATAGGAAAAGGCATAAATGCCAAAAGCTGTCACAGACCAAAAGAAAAAAGTCACCATTACGGCTTTTTTTCTTTCTTGCGGGTAAAATAAAAGTATGCTAAAATAGCCATGTATTAGCAAACGTTTAGTAAAGATGTGAAATAAACATGAAAAATGATGATACAAGAAAAAGATTATATACCCTTGCTACTGTTTTTTTAGGTATTACCATACAGACGATTATCGTGTTTTTTGTCTGGCAGGGTTATTACAACCATACAAGTGTCATACGGAAGATTTTTGTGTTCCGTGGGCACTATTTCGTTATGGCCATTTACTGGGTGGTAATGTATCTTTTCAATAAAAGCAACGGTAGTTTAAAAATCGGCTACTTAAAAATCGGCGACCTGGTTTTCTCCCAGCTTGTGTCCAATATATGTGCAAACCTTGTGTTCTATCTGGAATTATGTCTGCTGGCTTACGGATTCCCCAGCCCGGTACGGCTTCTTCAGGCAATGGCTGTGCAGAATCTGTTCAATATTGTGTGGGTGGTAGTGATTACAAAGGGCTATCGGCAGACATTTCCGCCCCATCAGGTTCTGTTGCTGTTTGGAAAGGATTCCGTAAAAGAGTTCCTGCCAAAGTTAGAAGGCAGGAAGGACAAGTTTACTATCTGTGAATCCATTAAAATCAACGCGGAAAAAGTGAAAGGGGACCCAAAGCTCTGTCAGGCCATCAAGGAGAAGATGACCCATTATAATACAGTCATGCTCTGGGACCTGCCTACCATCATGCGTAATGAATTTTTAAAGTATGCCTATGGAAAAGGAATACGCATATATGTAATGCCTAAGATTTCGGACATTATTTTAAACGGCTCTGAGCAGATGCATTTCTTTGATTCGCCTCTGCTTCTTACAAGAAGCAATCCCATGACCTTTGAAGAGAGATTTGTGAAACGCTGCATGGATGTGGCGCTTTCCATACTGCTTCTGATACTGACTTCTCCCATTATGCTGTTGACGGCAATTGCCATTAAGCTTTATGATGGCGGAAGGGTGTTTTATAAGCAGACAAGGTGCACCATAGGGATGAAGGAGTTTTCTATTTATAAGTTCAGGAGTATGGTGGAGGATGCGGAAAAGGACGGGGTGGCAAGGCTTGCGTCTCAAAAGGACAGCAGGATTACCCCCATTGGAAAGTTTATCCGCGCCACCAGAATAGACGAGCTGCCCCAGCTTTTCAATATTATAAAGGGGGACATGTCCTTTGTTGGGCCAAGGCCGGAAAGACCGGAAATCATTAAGAAATATATTCAGGAAATTCCTGAGTTTGAATATCGCACAAAAGTAAAGGCAGGGCTTACAGGCTATGCCCAGATTTTCGGCAAATACAATACAAGCCCTTATGATAAGTTGAAGCTGGATGTTTATTATGTGGAGCATTTCTCTATCAGAATGGATATCAGGCTGATGATTCAGACCATTAAAATCATATTCGTGCCGGAAAGTACGGAGGGAGTCAGGGAAGGCAAGGAAAAGTAGGATGGAATATGCGGTTTTGATGTCTGTATATGAAAAAGAAAATCCGGACTTTTTAAAACAGAGTATAGAAAGCATATTACGGCAGACTATATTACCAGGCCAGTTTATACTCGTAAAGGACGGCCCCCTGACCGGTGAGCTGGAAGAAGTCATCGGGCACTATGAAAAGAGGATGAAAAAGAAGCCGGGCATGGAATTTACCCTTGTTTCCCTGACGGAAAATAAAGGGCTGGGATCGGCATTGAATGCCGGATTGAAGGTAGCAAAATTTGATTATATCGCAAGAATGGACAGCGATGATATTTCAGTGCCGAAAAGATGTGAACGGCAGCTACAAGCAATGAGGGAGCAGGAGGCGGATATCGTAAGCGGAACCATTCTGGAATTCGGAGAAGATATTCATCATGTTCAGGCGGTAAAGAGGCTGCCGGAAATGCAGGATGAAATTTTAAAATATGCCAAAAGAAGAAATCCCTTTAATCATCCTTGTGTGATGTTTAAAAAGCACATTATTGAAAAAGCCGGAATGTACAGGGAAGTGCTCTGGTTTGAAGATTATGACCTGTGGGTCAGGGCGCTTATGCAGGGAGCAAAGGGATATAATATGAAGGAACCGCTTTTATATATGCGTGCGGGAGAGAACATGTATTTAAGGCGGGGCGGTATACGATATGTAAGGCAGGGTGTCATTTTCCGGTGGAAGCTTTGGAAAACGGGATTTTCAGGCGCCATGGATTTTTTCGTATCGGTGTGCGGGCAGGTCTTATTCGGAATCGTCCCCAATAAGCTGCGCAGGGGTTTTTATAAGTATATTTTAAGAAGGTAAGGGATATGGTCAGAGTATTGCAGGTAGTCGGAAAAATGCACTATGGCGGCATGGAAACATTGATTATGAATTTGTACCGGAATATAGACAGAAGCAGGGTGCAGTTTGATTTTCTGGTGCATTATGAGGAGCCGGGAGAATATGATGAAGAAATCCGGCAGCTTGGAGGCAGGATTTATGTGATGCCAAAGACTACCTTTAAAAATTTGTTTGTTTATCAGAAAGCTTTAAATGATTTTTTTAAAAACCATCCGGAATATAAGGTGATTCACGGACACCTTCAGTCAGTGGCATTTTTGTACCATAAAATTGCCAAAAGATACGGAAACAGATACTGTATCACTCATGCCCATAATAACGGGGTGGAGCATTCCATAAAAGGAAGGGTTTCCTATTTTACCGCCCTGCTGGCTCAAAAGTATACGGATGAGTTCTGGGGCTGCAGCATGGAAGCATGCAGATACTTCTTCCCAAAGGCAATAAAGGAGCATAAAGAAGTAAAGATTATATTAAATGGCATTGAGGCGGAAAAATACCAATTTCGTGAAGAGAAGCGCCGGGAGCTCAGAGAACTGGCATACCTTTCCGGGAAGCTGGTCTTAGGCCATGTGGGAAGGTTTACGGAGCAGAAGAACCAGAGCTTTTTAATAGATATTTTTGATGAGCTGCAAAAGAAAAAGGAAGACTCCGCACTGCTTCTTATCGGAAAAGGACCGGATAAGGAGAAAATGCTTGAAAAGGTAAGGAAGAAAGGGCTTTTGGAAAAGGTTCTTTTTCTGGGGTCAAGAGAGGATGTCAATGAACTGATGATGGTAATGGATGTGTTCGTGCTTCCTTCCTTGTTTGAGGGGTTTGGCATCGTTCTGGTGGAGGCGCAGGCGTCAGGGCTCCCCTGTTTTTGCACAGAAGGAAAGATTTCGCCTATTACAAAAATAAGCGACTTTTATTATCCCATCTCCCTGAAGAAAAGCCCGGGAGAGTGGGCAGACGTTATTTTAAAGCTTTATGACAGGCAGGAGAAAATTGACAGGGCAGAACAGTACAAGCTGGCAATCAGCCGCGGGTTTGATATCCGGAAAATTGCAAAAGATGTGGAGAAGGAATATACAGACTTTGCCAAAAGGCTGGATGAGGAAAAAGAATGAGACTATTTAAGATAAAATGTATCAGACTGCTTTTGTCTGTTTTCCGGCTCCTTCCCATTGTAAATAACAGAATTGTATTTGTCTGCAATTACGGGAAGTCCTATGCCTGCAATCCAAAGTATGTTTTCCTCGCATTGAGAGAAAAATATGGAGAAGAGCTTCAATATGTGTGGGTGCTGAACAAAAAGCATCCGGAGCTGGAAGGACAGGCTGTGCAGGTGAAAAATAAAAGCATGGCATTTTTCTATTATATGCTGACGGCACGGGTGATTGTAGGAAATAATGCGCTTGGAAGCTATCTGCCCAAAAGAAAGGGACAGTGCTTCATCAACACATGGCACGGAGGGGGAGCCTATAAAAAGGTTCATTTTGACGTGGCGGTAAGCGATGTTGACCGGAAGATTTATGAGATTTTTGCAGAACAGACGGATTGTCATCTTTCCAGCTCCGAAATGTTTACGGAATGTATGTCCAAATCCACAAAGGTGCCCGAAGAAAGGTTTCTGGAAACAGGTATGCCAAGAAATGACCGCCTGATTGGAGAATTTCTGAAAAGAGGGAAAAGCGGGGCGGGAGAACCGGACAAGGAGAAGGAGGCACTTTTAAGAAAGCTGGGAGTTCCAAAAGAGCTTTGGCGGAAAAAAATCCTGCTGTATGCGCCCACGTTCCGGGGAGAAACCAACCATGGATATTTTCAAAATTCACTGGATATTCCCGCCGTATTAAAAAGTCTGGAAAAAAGATTTTCCGGGGAGTGGATTCTATTGTTTCGGGGACATCCCAAAATGCTCACCGTTGAAATGGAGCAGTGCATCCGCGTAACGGATTATGAAGACATGCAGGAAATCCTTTTGTGTGCAGATGCATTGCTTACAGATTTTTCTTCAGTGATGTGGGATTATATGTTTTTGCAGAGGCCGGGTTTTCTCTATATTCCTGACCTGAAGGAGCTGCAGGAAGAGGACAGATTCTATACAAGTGTAGAGGACTGGCCCTTTGCATATGCCGCATCCAACGGCCAGCTTTGCCAAATCATAGAGCATTATAACAGGCAGGAGGCAATGGATAAAATAGAAGCCCATAAAAGGCTGCTGGGGAATGTGGAAGCGGGAGAGGCCTGTGAAAAAGTGGCAGCTTATATTTACAAGAAAGTATGTTCATGATACAATCACAAAGTCAAGGACCATGCCGTAATAAACAGAGGAAGGAAGTGTAAGAGGATGAATGTAGCAATTGTATTTGCAGGAGGCTCCGGCCAGAGAATGAAGTTGTCTGCAAAGCCAAAGCAGTTTCTGGCACTATATGGAAAGCCTATTATTATCTTTACCCTGGAGATTTTTGAAAATCATCCGGATATTGATATGGTAATCGTGCCGTGCATTAAAGGATGGGAAGATTATTTACAGCAGATGCTGGATAAATTCAATATAAAGAAGGTTAAAAAAATAGTCACCGGCGGAAAAGACACTCAGGAATCCAAGATGAATGCATTAAATTATCTGGCGGATTTCTGCAAAAACGATGATATTGTCATCCTTCATGATGCGGTAAGACCTCTTATTACGGAAAAGCTCATTACAGATACGCTGGAAAGCGTAAAGGAATTCGGCTCGGCAGTTTCTTATGTGCCCTTTACAGAAACCGGAATCATCAGTAAGGACAAGGTAACTACTAAAGAAACTATTGTCCGCAACACTCTCTGTATAGCAAAGGCGCCTCAGGGCTTCTGGTTTCAGGATGTTTATGACGCCCACAAAAAGGGAGAGCATATGGACCCTGCCATTACCATCGATACCTGCTCTCTTATGACAGAGCTTGGCAAACCTCTGCATTTAGTGCCCTGTGAACCTACCAATATTAAGATTACCACTCCGGATGATTTTTTTATTTTCAAGGCACTGGTTGATTTGCAGGAAAGCAAGGATATTTTTGGCATGTAAGGACGAAACGGAGGAACAGCATGGAGCTTCATCCTATTATTTTGGAAGATTTAGAGCGTATTACAAAGGAAGACATAGATTTTGAAAAACTGCGGGATGCCACTGTACTGATTACAGGCATTAACGGCATGATTGCTTCTTATATTGCGTATACGCTTTTTTATTTAAATGAAACAAGACAATTAAACATAAAGGTGCTTGGTCTTGCCCGAAATGAAGAGAAAGTAAAAAACAGATTCGGCAGTATTCTTCGGCGCAAGGACTTTGGCATTTTGCTGCAGGATATTACGAAACCCATTCAGACAGAGGAAAAGGCGGATTTTATCATACATGCCGCAAGCCAGACAGGACCAAGGCAGTTTGTGAATGACCCGGTAGGGACTATAGCTGCCAATACAACAGGCACGAAAAATCTGCTGGATTTTGCCAGAGAGAAAAAAAGCAGGGGCGTTCTGTTTTTGTCCACCAGGGAGATTTATGGAAAGAGCCTGTCCGGACAGGAGTTCGTATCGGAAGAGGAATACGGTGCGGTGGACCCTACGTTAGTTCGCTCCTGCTATCCGGAGAGCAAAAGAATGTCTGAAACCATGTGCGCCGCATACAGGCAGCAATATAACGTTCCTGCCAAAATAATCCGCATTGCCCATACTTACGGTCCCGGAATGCTCATTGGCGACGGCAGGGTAGTGGGCGATTTTTTAAAAAACGTGATTCAGAGTCAGGATATTGTTATGAACAGTGACGGAAGTGCGGTTTTAGGGCTCACCTATATTTCGGATTTGATTGCAGGATTGTTTTTAAGCTTTTTGAATTTTCCCGATTTTGTTTACAATGTTTCCAGCCACAAAGGAATCGTAACGGTAAAGGAACTGGCAAATATGCTGGCGGATATGTACCCGGAAAAACAGATTAAGACCGTGTTTAAAGAGGCTTCCCCGGAAGTGAAGGCAGGATATCTTGCCAGTAAAATTCCTCTTTTGGATTCCAGAAAAGCAGTGGAATGCGGCTGGGAGCCGAAGGTAAGCTTAAAAGAGGGATTTAAAAGGACAGTAGCTTATGGAGAATGGAATGAACAAAACTAAGATTGCCATGATTGGCCTTAACAATGCAAAGAATTTAGGGGACCCGCTTATTTGCGCAAGCACTAAATACTTATTGAAGTCTGCCATGAAGGAGCAGGGAATAGAAGGTGAAGTTAAGGTCATAGATTTACTTCCCGATTCCTTAAAGAAAAAAAAGAAGCAAAAAAAACAGGGGAGAAATCCTCTTAAGGCATGGCTTTCCAAATGCAGAAGGCTGTTTCAGTTTGCAAAGGAATTGCAAATACGTCAAAGCGACATGCAGGAAGCCTATCTTTCTTATTATAGAAAAGAGTTAGAAGGCTGCAGCCTGATTGTATTTGCAGGGGGCGGACTGATTAAATATGCACAGCAGGAGAATCTGAATGTAAGCATCAGCGGGGCAATCCATGCCGCTAAGGAAAAAGGGATTCCGGTTGCATTTCATGCCTGCGGAGTGGAAGGATATGATAAGGGCAATCCCGGCTGCAAACGCCTGAAAGCGGCAATTAATGATGAGAACGTGAAGATTGTTACCACAAGGGATGATTTTAAAACACTGTCGGAATGTTATAAAAAAAGGGAAGGGCTTTATATTGCAAAGGCAGCGGATTCCGCCGTATTTGCGGGAGAAATTCTCGGCGTGAAAAAGGATGAAGCAAGCCTGCTTATCGGAATCGGAGTGATAAGAGGCGATATTTTTGAAAACTATGGTACCCGCTTAAGTGAAAGCAGGCTGGTGGAAATATATGGAGAGGTATTAAAGAAGCTGAAAGAAAAAGGCAGGGAATTTAAGCTGTTTTGTAATGGCTATAAGCCGGATTATCTGTTTGCAGAAAAAGTGTTGGAATTTGCCGGGTTAGAAGAAGCTTACCTGCTAAAGAGGGCGGAAAGCCATGAAGAGCTTGTAAGGCAGATAAGCGGTTTTCAAGGAGTGCTGGCAGCAAGGCTCCATGCCTGCATTATATCCTATTCCCTGGAAATTCCGGTAGTGGGCTTGTGCTGGAATGACAAGCTGAAATATTTCGGAGAAGAAACCGGACATCCGGAACGCTTTCTAAGCCCTGAGGATTTTTCAACAGAAAATATAGTGGAACATGTTTTGAAGGCAATTGAGGAAGGATATGATAGGGAAGCAGTAAAACGCTATAAGGAAACCTCAAAGGATTCCATTTCGAGAATCGTAGCCTTATTGAAATAAGAATTAGTAACAGTTAGTAATAGTTCAGCCCTCAGTTTTCCAGACTGGCGCCGGGTGAGGGATGGCGCAGAACATGTTTCTGCGTCGCCACGCTTCCGCTCTGATAAAAACGCAGCAGTGCTAAGCTCGAAAGAACCTCGCTAAGCGCTGGCGTTTTTATAAGGGCTCCTTCAGAAATCATGTTCTGCGCCATCCCCCACCCGGCGCCAGTCCGGAAAACTGCGGGCTGAACTGTTACGAGAATTAGAGAGGACAGGGCTTATATATGAACCAGTCAGAAGAGTTGAAGGAAGTCAGGCAGAGTGAACGGATAGCCGAAACTGCCATGGAAAAATTTCCCAAAAAGAATTTTTTAAAACTGTTTTTTATGGAAATGAAGGAGAACTGCGTCATCTTAAAGGGGTTAAGAAAAGTATTGCCTCTGGAGAATTTTTCTCTTTATTTTGAAGACCAGGAGGGCATGCAGTATCCGCTAAGCCCATTAAATCCATTAAGTCCGGCAAACCTAACAAACCTGTCGACCGGGGATTCGGTATGTGAGGGCTTTGGGGAAGAGGAAGAAACGAACGGGCGGGATGAGCAAAACGAACAGTGGTTTCTTGTGAGCATACCTTATGATGGCACTAAAGAGCTGAAGCTGAAAGCTTTTGCAGAACTTGGAGTGAATCAAAAGCTATTATTAAAACCTGTATATAAATTGTTTTTCCCGGTGGCTGACAGCCTGAAAAGCAATTACGGCGTTTGTGAAAACATACTGCTGCAGGTGAAGGGGAAAATATTAGTGTTTACCCCTTATACAAAAGGGCTTCACAGAGAACTGGAAAGGAAATACAGAAAAGAATTGTTTCGGCAAAAGGAATATGAAATTTTAAGATACCGGATTGCGTATTTTATGTTAAAGCCTTTTGTAAAGAAGGAAATCTGGCTGATTTTAGATCGGGCGGCCAGAGCCGATGACAACGGGGAGCACTTTTTTAAATATGTGTTGGACCATTATCCGGAAGGGAAAAAGGTTTATTATGTCATAGGGAAAAATTGCCCCGACTATAAAAGAATGGAAAAGGTTGGAAAAGTGCTGCCGTTAGGTTCTTTCCTTCATAAATTGTATTTTCTGCTTTCCGGCAAAATCATTTCATCCCAGTTTGACCCTTATGTATTTAAGCCATTTAAAGAAAAAGGAGCCCTTGTGCAGGATTTGTTTGCTTACCAGTCTGTATTTTTACAGCATGGGGTGACCCAGAATGACCTTTCCAGATTTCTTGGAAAGAATACAAAGGATTTCAAGCTGCTTGTTGCAGTAAGCGAAAGGGAAAAGCAGTCTTTTTTACAGAGCAGTTACGGCTATACGGAAAAGGAAGTAAAGGTTACGGGTTTTCCCAGGTTTGATAATTTAAAGCGGCATGAAAATGAACAGAGCAAAAAAATATTGATTATGCCCTCATGGAGAAAGAGCATTCAGGGCAGCTATGACGTGGACACGGGAGCAAGTGTTTATTTTGATGGATTTAAGGACACATCTTATTTCCAATTTTATAATTCTCTCATAAATGACAAGAGACTGTCAGCATGTATGGAGGAGCATGGTTATAAAGGCGTATTTGCCCTTCATCCCGGCCACTATAAGCAATATGTGGACTTTGAACAAAATGATAACTTTACCATTTTAGGGGAAGAGTTCAGCTATCAGCAGCAGTTTATTAGCTGTGCCCTGATGGTTACAGATTATTCTTCGGTTGCCTTTGATTTTGCCTATCTGAATAAGCCTGTTATTTATGCCAGATTTGATGAGGAAGAGTTTTATACGGGACAGAAATACGGACATGGATATTTTGACTTTGAAAAGGATGGTTTTGGTCCGGTATGCAGGGATTTGGAAACCACTGTGAATCAACTGATTCATTATATAGAAAACGGCTGCATGCTTGAGAAAAAGTATCAGGAGCATATTGAAAGGTTTTATCAGTATCAGGATGCGGATAATTGCAAAAGGGTCTTAGAGGCGGTGCTTGAGCTATAAGGTTCTTGTGGAAATTGTATTTTTTTGGTATAATTGACAGGCTTGCGGGAAGGAGCAGGAAAAGAGGACAGAGATGAAGAGATTTTTTATGGATACAAAAAAATTCAGCCAATACTTAGTGTATGCCACCAAATCAGAATTAAAGTCCGAGGTTGCCAATTCAAGGCTGAGCTGGCTTTGGTGGATTTTAGACCCATTGTTGTTCATGCTGGTATATACCTTTATTTCCCTGATTGTATTTCAAAAGGGAATG
This sequence comes from uncultured Lachnospiraceae bacterium, assembly GCA_910585715.1. GTDB lineage: Bacteria > Bacillota > Clostridia > Lachnospirales > Lachnospiraceae > RGIG3040. The sequence goes on along the minus strand of CAJUEX010000010.1, from coordinate 12,377 downwards.
CCGTATTTCCCCGTGTTTGTTTTTATTGGTCTGACTATCTGGAACTTTTTTAATAAAACGGTGCAGACCAGTGTGAAGCTGGTGAAGATAAACAGCGCCATCGTCAGTAAAATATATGTGCCCAAATATATTTTCATTATGAAGCAGATGCTGATAAACGGATTTAAAATGTGTATTTCTTTTATACTGGTATTTTTTCTCATGCTGATTTACAGGGTGCCCTTAGACTGGAGGTTCATTTATGTGGTTCCTCTGCTGGCTACATTGTTCGTGGTTACCTTTGGAGTCAGTACGATTATGCTCCATATAGGTGTGTTTATTGATGATTTATCCAATGTGGTATCCGTATTGTTAAGGCTTTTGTTTTATATGTCAGGGGTATTTTACTCTATTGAAAACAGCGGGATTCCGGACCCTTTTGGAACATTGATTCAAACCATGAATCCCATTGCCTGCATTATGCAGGGAATGCGGAATGCATTGCTGTATGGAGAGGATTTTCATTTTATAGCCATTGGGTGCTGGTTTGTGGGAGGAATTTTTATTTCCCTGATTGGAGTCAATATTATTTACAAGAACGAGAACAGTTATGTAAAGGTGATGTAATATGGAATATGCAATTGATGTAGAAAATGTGAGCATTACTTATAAATGTGTAAAGTCAAGGTCCATAAAGAAAAGTCTTTTTTCCTTTAAAAAGAGCGATGTGCAACTGGTGGAGGCGGTGAGGGATGTAAGCTTTCGCATACCCCAGGGGGAAATCGTGGGAATCGTAGGCAAGAACGGAAGCGGAAAGTCCACTATGCTCCGTGCAATTGCAGGCATTTTCACGCCGGATTCCGGCACCATTGATTTGCACGGACATTCCATTTCCCTTTTGGCTATCGGGGTCGGGTTTCAAAAAGCCCTGACCGGCAGGGAGAATATTATGTTAACCGGAACTCTTCTTGGATTTTCCGAGAAGTATATGTTTGAGAAAATGGATGAGATTATTGAATTTGCAGAGCTGGGCAAGTTTATTGACATGCCGGTGAAGACCTACAGCAGCGGTATGTTTTCCAAATTATCCTTTTCCATTACGGCAAATTTAAAAACGGATATTATGCTTGTGGATGAAGTGCTCAGCGTAGGAGACGCCAAATTTAAAAAGAAGAGCTATGAAAAGATGAAAGAGCTGATTTCCGACGAAAAGCGCACTGTGGTAATCGTCTCCCATAATATGGACACCCTGAAAAAGCTGTGCAGCCGGATTATCTGGCTTCATGACGGTGAGCTGAAAATGTATGGGGAAGTGCAAAAGGTGCTGGACGCTTATATCGAGTTTATGGATAAATAGTGAAGAGTTTATGAAGATTAATATTTCTGATTCAGTATTTTCTTAAAATATAATTGCATTTTAACGAGTTCCTGCTGGAATGTAATTAGAAAAGCTGTGAATCAGCGGTTGGCAGATAACGGAAAAATCAATCATGAAAAGGGAATGTTAAGTGCTGCAGGCACACACATTCCCAGAAATGAAATCATATAATTATTTCTTTTCTTCTTTTTTCTTCTTTCTATCCCACCAAGTACCTGCTAATGAACAAGTACCACCACCACCTATGGCTATCAAAACAAACATTATAATCCAAAATTCCATGCTTCTTCCTCCTTCCTTCTTTTAATTGGATAAATGTTGGAAAATAAAAATTACAACTAAACATACAATAAATGCGATTACACCTGTTACGAATGCAAATATGATTTTCTGGTAATTTCTTTTTCCTATTTCTTGTTGTGTTTCATCGTGAGTTAATTGTTTTCCATCAATAAATGCCAAAATTTCTTTATAAGTCTGAATATCATGCTTCTTTTTGAATTTTTCAATTCTATTTGCCGTATATAGTGTTATGGAAAATAAGCATAGCCAAATAATAATTCCTATATACCCGTCAATACTAAATAAAGGATAAGCACTTATCGTTAAAATAATAAATTCAATTAGGAAAACAATACTCATCACATTAAACCTTTTGATTGTTGATTTTTCTACAAGTTCTCTCATCTCCTTTATATCTTCTTTTATAAAATTGTCTAAAGAAACATTGAAGATATTGGATAAAGCAATTAAACTTTTAACATCCGGACAACTTTTATTTGTTTCCCAGTTTGAAATGGTTTGTCTTGTAACAAATATTTTGAGAGCCAGTTCCTCTTGAGAAATTTTTTGTTGTTCTCTCAATTTCTTGATTTGTAATCCGATATCCATCTTGAATCTTCTCCTTTATTGTATATGAATATGCATTTTTTGTCTGCCAAAAGCCTTTGACATTGCCGTTTTTTCTTGTCAAAATGATTTTACATGGCTTAAAAATGGTTCCTTATGATTAATATTATCGTTTCCATGTATAAGTTACAATCAAAATCTAAGTTTCAATTTTGTTTTTTTGGCTGTCCCTGCAGTGCATGGTCCTGCGAACTGCCTTTATTTTTTATAGTTTGATGTAACGCTTTTTGATGTTTATATGCCTTGGTGTAAGCAGTTTTCCAAACACAAAAATAGGCGGACAAGAAAATTATCTCCGCCCACCATATGTTGAGGTTATAAGCATTACACTCGGCTAATTATAAATCAGTTCGACATTAACGATTTCTCTTACTCTTGTCTGTATTCGATTCATCTTCGGTTTTCAATATTAAGCAAGGGAAATAATAATCCCTTTCAGTTCATACCATAAACCATTGTTTTAATAAATCCTTTATTTTCAAGGCTTTTGAAAGATTTTATTAAAATCCTATGAGGTGGGATAAACACCGGTAAAATTATAAATTTCTAATTTAGATTTCTTTGTACTTTAATATATGATAAATTTTCTTATATAACGGCAAATCATTAAAGTCCTTTAACCGTTTTGCCAGCTGTCTGCGTTGTTTCTTCGTCACTCTTAGCTCAATCATCAAAGGCTTGGCAGCGGTGTTCACCTCTGTGTCCGCTTTATAATCCGTGTATGCCGGAATAGCCTGCTGCAGTGTCTCGTAATAAAACTTCTTTATGTCGTCAGGATTATTGCCTGCTAACTCCGGCTCCGAAAACAAAGCGGCTTCGTCAATTTTGGCAAAGGTCGGACCAATGCCGTAGGAATACGTAAATGCAGAAGAGGAATAAATCCTTACCGTGTCCTGATAACAGCTTATAAACCGGCGCTTAAAGTCTGTTTCAACGGAACGGCTGTAAACAAGCTTGTGCTTCTCTAAAAAGAAATCCGACAGGATTTCCTGAAAGGTAACCTTGGGATTTCGGGAAGCAGCGGCTTCTATGGCAGCTATCAATTCCTCCATTACAGGGTGGGAAGCGGCAGAAGCATAAAAGCAGGGACTGATGGCTTCCGGCATTAGGAAGGAAAAAACAGCCTTGCTCTTGGCAAGCAGGGGCGTCATGTTCTTTATGCCGACTAACGCCTGGGAAACACCGATTCCGCCCTGCTCCAAAATAGAGCGGCATTTAAAGTAATGCCCTGTCAGCTTATAATTTCCCTCATCATATGCCTTTTTTATGGCAGGAAACTCTTCCGGACTGCAATTGGATTCATCCAGACAGGTAAAATCCGCAAGGGGCGAAAACAGGCAGCTTTCCCAGCTCTCCTTATTGGCAGGCAGCTCCTTTGGAGAATCAGCCTTTCCAAAGTCATCGTAAAAAACATGGCAGGGAATCGCTTCCCAGTCATCTTCCACAAGCGCCTGAGTCTGTTTCTGCAATAATAAATCCTCCTGATAAAATGAAGAAGCAGTCAGGGCAGCCCTCATCTCATGTATCAGCTTATAATATTCAGTGGCATACAGAGGTCTTCTTTTTGCCTGAAAAACCAAAAGCTTTGCATAGGAATAAGCCACCACCTGCTGACTTTCAGGAAGGGAATCCTTCAAAGCCATTCTGGAAGCCTGCAGGCTGTCCTCTAAAGTTTTCAAATTCCGGACACTGCTGACTGTAGAGCCCTCTTTTCGGATATAATGATAAAAGGGCTTGTCAATATAACAGATGGAAGGATTATGGCTCATAACAATGCCTGTCCACGCCACATCCTCAAACCAGATGGCAGGAAATTCAAAGCCTTCGATAAAGGACTTTTTATACAGCTTGTTCCAGATGGCAAACATGCCGCCGCAGTCCTTTAAATAATCGGCGCCGGTATAAAGGGTATCTATCATAAAGGGAAGACGGCAGTGTATGGTTTCCTTACCGTCCTTGGAGACCTTGTAATATTGAGCCACGGCAATGTCGCAGTCCAGCATTGTGATGGCGTTGTACATGAGCTCATAGGTATTTAACTCCACATAATCGTCAGAATCCACGAATCCGATGTAAGTGCCGGACGCCTTGCTGATTCCAAGATTTCTGGCAGGTCCCTGGCCTTTGTTCTCCTGGGAAAATACTTTGACTTTATCCGGGTACTGTTTTTGACAGTCTTCCAAAACCTTCAGACTGTTATCGGTAGAGCCGTCATTGACAAATATGATTTCCATATCCTCAAGCGTCTGGTGAACCAGACTGTCCATACAGGCTGACAAACTGTCTGCGCTATTGAATACGGGAACAATAATAGAAACTTTCATGGGCATAAAATATCTCACTTTCCTGATAATGCTGGTCTTAATTTTAAGGTGGCGCTTCATTCTGCCCTGAGCGGGAAACGGTTTTGGACGGGCGTGTGCAGGAGCCTTGGGGGCATAGTATAGTCTTTCAGGCCTTGGCAAAGTCGCCGGTCCTTACGCACCGTATTCTGGTGCGTTAGTACCGTTGCGTCTTTGCAGAGCGAAAGCGTGCCGGAAAGACTATACTATGCCCCCAAGGCTCCTGCACACGCCCGTCCAAAACCGTTTCCCGCTCAGGGCAGAATGAATAATTATCATTATAGCATATGGAATTTTGTTTGAAAATACAAATATTTACAAGCATTCTTTGGTGTGATAAACTAAGGGATATGAATGGAGGAAAGAAAGCAAATATGATATTACCGGGAATTTCTATTACATGGAAAGCATTTTTATACCGGCTGGCCCGAAAGTGGAGCGAGTATAAGCAGGAGTCAGTGCTATTCTATAAATACAGAACCTATAATAAAATCCTGTCAGACAGAAAAAAACTGAAAAAATATTACAAAATGCCGATTGTAAATAATCGGATTTTATTTATGTGCTTTGAAGCGGGAAAGTATGCCTGCAACCCAAAGTGCGTTTCTGAGTATCTGGCAGAAAAATACGGGGAGCAGTTGGAAATCATCTGGGCATTTGCAGAGCCGGAGCAATTTTCTTATTTGAAGGAAAAAGGATATAAGCTGGTAAAATACCAGTCAAAGGAATTTTATCAGGCGGCCCTGACGGCAAAGGTATTTTTATACAATATGCGTATACCCGGAGAGATTCCTTTCCGCAAAGAACAGGTGGTGATTTCAACGGGACATGGAGGCGGAGCGTATAAAAAGCTTCTTCTGGACACTCCCAATATATTGGACATAGATAAAAAGACCATTGAATTTTCCACCAATAATACTACAATCTTTGTTTCAAGCTGTAAAAAGTATACAAAATGCGTCATCAGGGGAGCTTATGCCTACGACGGCGAGGTGCTGGAAACAGGTATGCCAAGAAATGATGATCTGGTAAATGGCAATTATGAAGAGGGCAAAAAGGTAAGAGAGTATTTTAACATTCCAAAGGAGAATAAAATCATCATCTATGCCCCCACCTATCGAAAGGGAACAAGGACCGCCAATGACTACGGCATTGACGCGGAGGGCATTGTGCAGGCGGCAAAGGAACGATTTGGCGGGCAATGGACATTTATGTATCGTATGCACTATTTTATAAAAACAGAGCTGCCGGAGGTCACAAAGGGTTATCATGTGGTGGATGCCACTCATTACAGCGATATGCAGGATTTGATTAAGGCGGCGGACATACTGATTACAGATTATTCCTCCTGTGTATGGGATTTTTCCTTAATGGACAAGCCCTGTTTCTTGTATGCAACGGATATTGACGAGTATTTGGATAAGCAGGGCTTTTATACAGATGTATATGACTGGCATTTCCCCATTGGAAAGAACAACAGGGAGCTTATGGAGTTGATTCGCAATTTCAATGAGGAAGAATATCTGAAAGGGATTCATAAGCACCATGAAGAAATGGGCATACTGGAAAGTGGAGAGGCTACAAAGCTGATTGGCGAAAGGATTTATAAGGAATGCAGCGGCTTATGAGAATGATAAATGATATAGGAAGTCTGTGAGATTACGAGGAAGCGGATATGGGAGAAATGAAAAAATCATATAAGGAATATATCAGGTTTTATTTGATTTATACGGTAGTATTTGCATGTACCGCTTCTGTGGTATTTCTGGCATTCTTTATGGAAGGAAAGTCTTTTATCTGGCAGCCGGACGGACTGAAGCAGCATTATCTTGCCCTGACCTATTACGGGGAGTATTTAAGAGAGATTGTCCATAATCTGTTTGTGGAACACAAGCTTTTAGTTCCCATGTGGGATATGAATATCGGACATGGTTCGGATATCCTGATAACACTGCATTATTATGTCCTTGGAGACCCGCTGAACCTTCTTTCCGTATTTGTGCCCATGGAGAAAACGGAATATTTGTACAGGGCGCTGATTTTCATACGCATTTATTTGTCTGGCATTGCTTTTTCCGCATATGCCTTCAGCCATAAGAAAAGTAAAACTGGTACGCTGCTGGGAATGCTTTTATACTGTTTTTCCGGATATGTATTATATGCAGGAGTAAGGCATCCCTATTTTACGAACCCAATGATTTATCTGCCGTTTCTATTGATTGGAATTGACAGGATTTTTAAGAAGAAAAAGCCTTATCTGTTTATTGCTTCCGTGGCGGTAGCTGCTGCAAGCAGCTTCTACTTTTTTTACATGCTGTGTATTTTCATGTTTTTATATGCAGTCTTTCGGTACTTTATGACGGAAAAGGGCTTTCGTGTAAGCACCATGTTTATGTGGATTGGAAAATTTATCGGCCTTTTTGCAGTAGGAATTATGTTGGCGGCTCCTATATTTGTGCCGGTTGTCCTTAAAATGGCAGGTGCCCAAAGGCTTGGGCTGGAAAATGAGATTCCGGCTTTGTTTTCGATATCCTATTACGCAAAGGCATTCTTTGGATTTGTAGGCTTTGTGAATCCCAGCTCATGGAATGTAATGGGGTATACACCGGTGGCATTGTTTTCTGTTTTCCTGCTGTTTCTAAAAAAAAGGAAGCATGCCGAATTAAAGACAGGTTTCCTCTTGCTATCCATCCTTCTTTGCATTCCATATGCGGGTCATGTATTCAATGGATTTTCTTATGTGACTGTCAGGTGGATTTGGGGCTATAGCATGCTGGTTGCTTATATTGTCGCATGTGCCTTTCCGTATCTTTCCAAGCTGAGTAAAAAGGAAAAACTTTGGATTGGGGCAGGCATGTTTTTATGGATGGCGGTAAGCGCTTTTATTATAAGGGCAGGCTTGAAAAAATACTGGATGATTGCCGCAGGCATGTTTGTGCTTTCGGTTCTTCTGATGGCCTGGTGCTTTTTCCCCATACAGAAAAAGAGAGTGTTTGGATTGGGAATTTTGTGCATTACCGTAGTGAGCATATGTTTGAATGGTACAGGCTGTTACAAACGGGATATAACCGGCACTTCCAACTATGTGAACGAGTTTGCAGATAAAGGCGGGGGATGGGCGCTGCTGTCGGAAACGCCCAGCAATTCCATTAAAGAAGGCGGGGAAGACTTTTATCGTTATGACCAGTATAATACAAAGGAAATAAATAATGTGTCCATGATTCGGAAAAAGTGCGGCACCCAGTTTTACTTTAGCATGAGCGACAGTTATATTAGTGCCTTTATGCGGGAAATGTATTTGAATTTTTCCAGCGATTACAATTACAATGGTCTGGACGGGCGGAATATACTGGATGGGCTGGCGGCTGTCCGGTATTTTGTAATAAAGGATGAGGAGCCAGGTTACCTGCCCTATGGTTATGATAAGAAAAACGGTGAAGTGCTGTTAGACGGGGGAAGGTATGGGGCATATGAAAATGAAAATGCCCTTCCCATGGGAATTACCTTTGAGAGTTACATTCCCAGACAGGAATATGAAGAAATGGATGTGCTTGAAAAGCAGGAGGCTCTGTTGCAGGGAGCTGTGGTGGAAGAAGCGGGCGTTGGGAAAAGCAGCCTTGAGTTTTTCCACGAAGAAGTGCCGTATACGATAACTTTAGGGGATGGAGTCACCATGACAGGAGAAAACACCTTTGAAGTGAAAAAGAAAAATGCACAGATGGTTTTGGATTTTCAGGGAAAAGAGGATAGTGAAACCTATCTCATATCAGATGACCTGCATTATAAAGGAAAAGGGACAATGTTCAATATCCATGCAGCCGGAAACATATGTGAAAAGGACATTTTGTACCGGGTAGAAAGTGAAAGAAGCTATTGCGGGATGCATGATTTCCTGTGTAATATGGGATATGGGAAGGAAGCGCAGAATAAAGTCACCGTTACCTTTCCGGTAAAAGGCACATATACCATGGAGCAGCTTCGGGTGGCGTGCCAGCCTGTGGAACCCCTTAAGGCTTACAGTGCTAAAGTAAAAGAAGAGACTCTGGAGCAGGTGACATTTGGCACAAACAGCATGAAAGGGCATATAAGAATAACAGAGCCTAAACTATTATTATTATCCATTCCATACAGCAAAGGCTTTAAAGCTTATGTGGACGGAAAGGAATGGGAAATCAAACAGGCGGATACTATGTATATGGCATTGGAGCTGGAAGCAGGTGAACATCAGATTGAGCTGACCTATACCACACCTTATTTGAAGCTTGGAATTTTGTTTATGGTTCTGGGAATTTTCTCTGTTGCCGGGCTGGTTGTCTGGAACAATAAAAGAAAGATAAAACAGTAATAGTTCAGGCAGCAGACTTCCCTGCAGGCATTGGAAGTCCCTTCCGGCGTCTGCGGAAAAATTTGTTGTCTGAACTGTTATATAAAGGAAGCAGCATAAGCTGTATAAGGAGCAGGAAGTATGGAAGAGAAAAGAAAAGTGAGCTTTGTGGTTCCGTGCTATAACGAAGAGGAAGCAATTCCTATTTATTACGATACGATGGAGGCGGAATTAGGGAAAGGAATTTTAAAGGGCCTTGAGTATGAATATGTTTTTGTGGACGACGGCAGCAGGGACAAAACTCTGGAAATCATGCAAAAGCTCAGGGAAAGAAATGAACGTGTTCACTATGTTTCTTTTTCAAGAAATTTTGGAAAGGAAGCGGCGCTTTTGGCGGGGCTTCAAAATGCCGGCGGAAATTATGTGGTGACCATGGATGTAGATTTGCAGGATTCTCCTGCACTGTTAAAGGATATGTATGAGGCTGTAGTGGTGGAAGGATATGACCAGGCGGCTGCAAGACGAATCAGCCGGAAGGGAGAAGGGAAAATCAGGTCCTTTCTGTCGGAAATGTTTTATAAGGTCATTAACCGGCTGTCAGACATTGAAATTGCTTCCGGAGCCAGAGATTACCGTTTTATGAAGCGGAGCGTGGTCAATGCCATTCTTTCCATGAGTGAATACAACCGTTTTTCCAAAGGGATATTCAGCTGGGTGGGCTTTAAGACCAAATGGATTGAATATGAAAATGTGGAGCGCAGCGCCGGGGCCACCAAATGGTCTATCTGGAAGCTGTTTGCCTATGCCATGGAAGGGATTGTGGCTTTTTCCACCAAGCTTTTAAGCATTGCTTCCTCTCTGGGAATTATCTGCTGCGTGCTGGCATTTTTCAGCCTGATTTTTATTGTGGTGCGTGCCATGCTTTATGGTGACCCGGTTGCAGGCTGGCCGTCCATGATGTGCGTGATTATTTTAATGGGCGGGCTGCAGCTGTTGTGTACGGGAATTTTAGGCACCTATTTGTCCAAGATATATTTGGAGACAAAAAATCGTCCTGTTTATATTGTCAGGGAAAAGGATGGGGCGGAGCTTTAAGAAAAAGTTGACAATATGGCATATGTGCCATACAAAAGTCCTATTGCATTTTTACAATAGGACTTTCCTAAAATCAGAATTTATCAACTTGCTTATCTTATCACTAAAAAAGACCAGAACAGTTCCGTCAGATAAGCAGAAATATTAATCAAAGAAATTCTCAACACGGTTCTTGGTATCTATCAAATTATTATACTGAAGCAGGCGGTATTTCTGTAATATCTCATCATAAGGTGAATCTTCCTGCGTGCTGTAAAATTTCCCGTCATTTCCCCAAAAGCCGTTTACAGTAATGACTGGCACTTCCTTCCGGACTTCATTTAAAAATCTGAAATATGGAGGAGCCTCTATATGGCAGGCCTCAAGCATTCGTGCCGCCAGATAATTTAAGCTGAGCTTCTCATTTTCGCTTTCCTCAATATCATAATTTGCCCAGATAACGAAGGGCACCTGATAAAGCTCCATGTTTTCCTCTGGAGTAAGCTTGTTAATTGGCTTGCCAAACAGCTTTTCATAAAAGCTGTTTTCAAATTTGGGCTGATGATCTCCAAAGAACACAATCACTGTGTCTTCCTCTACGCTGCTGAAATAGTCAACCAGAGCCTTTAAAGAAGCATCGGACAAATGAGCAAGATTCAGGTACCGCTCCACGTCAGCGTTATAATAGGCCGGGTCTGTTATTTTTATGGTAATGGGCAGATTCTCATAATCCGTATCGTAAGGGGTGTGATTCTGCATAGTCACATTGAACATATAAAATGGGAAATCATAAGTCTGCTTATGCTTTTCATATTCTGAAATAACTCGTTTCACATCTGCATCATCCGATATCCGGTTCCGCACATACAGACTTTCATCTTCCGGGAAATCCAGCTTTGAAAGAAATTCCTCAAAGCCGAAAAGGGGATATACCTGGCTTCTGTTATACCCGTTAGGGAGATGGGGATGCAGAGCCATGGGATGTTCATAGCCCTTATTTACAAAGGTGGAGGTGATGCCGGCAGTGGGTTCTTTTATTAAAAGCTGGAAGGGAATGACGCTTGGCAAAAAGAACATGGACTCCCCTGTTAAAAATTCAAACTCGCTGTTGGCTGTTTTTCCGCCATATACGGAAACATAAGCTTTCCCCTTTACTGTATTTTCAGAAAGGCTGCCTATAAAAGGCAGTACTTCTTCGCTGGTGGGAACAGGCCCAAGGGACTGCATGTCGGAAAATGCCTCATTCATTATGACAATCACATTAGGAGTTTTATATTCTTCCGCAAAAGAAGTGGCAGGGGCAAGTTCTGCGTTTATTTCATTGGTTAGAGCATCTAATGTTTCAGGAGAGTAGTCTTCCGGTTTTTCTATTTTGGACAACTGGGCACTTCGGATAAAAGTTATGAGATTCCCGTTTGTTTCATAAGATCTTTGAGGATTGTACTGCCGTATGTTTATATTCCAGCCTTTTAAGGACTCACTAAAGACGAATATATAGAAAAAGATGCAGAGGCAGATAAAATAAATGGCAAAACATGGAATGCGGAATTTTAATTTTAACCGTTGCTTTTCTTTTAATAAAATGGCTGAAACAATCAACAGAATTGAAACCACAAGCTGTATAATCAGTTGCGTGGTAAAGGTATAATCGTATTCCTCTGCCACCACCATAGCGGTTCCGATAGTGGATAAATCGGTAAAATATAAAGGCACCCCACGAAAAGCATAGGTGAAATAACAGCCGGCACTGAATATAAACGATAATACAGTAGTGGCAATAATGGCAATTTTCATGCGGTTGGTCAGAATATAAACGGTAACCATGAAAAAGCCGATTACCAGAATATTTAAAAGTGCAATCAGGTGCCTTAAGTTGGCAAAATTCCCGTTTACATTTTCAATCAGAAAAAAGTTGATAAATGGGGTAAGAATAAATAAAAGAAATAAAAGTATTGTCTGGGGCATGATTTTTTTTATGGCTGAAAAGAAATGTCCCTTCGCATCTGATAAAAACTTTGACATTTGGATACTCCTTTGCATTAAAATGTTATGAATATATTTTAGTTCTGGATTTTTGTATAGTAAGTAGGTTGCCCATATTATGAGCATTCTATCATATTCTGTCTTTTGTGACAATTCTTTTTATATTTTCATTCAGTAACCAAAAGTACCGGCTCAGCCTTGCTTTCCCCCGCAGGAATCGGGGCAGGGACTTGTCAGAGCATGATTTCTACGTCGTCACGCTCCCGCTCTGATAAAAACGCAGCAGTGCTCAGCTCGAAAGAACCTGGCTAAGCTGGCACCACAAAAAGCGGAAAGATAAGTTTTAGAATGAAATTCGACAAGAGGTTATAAACCTCTGCCGAATTTC
>CAJUEX010000009.1 GCA_910585715.1 uncultured Lachnospiraceae bacterium | reverse complement strand
GTGCGTAAGTTTTTGTTACCGGTAACTTACACACTTTATATTACACTCCCGCATTGCTTTTCATGGAATCCGCCCTAATCCCTCTTTTGCGTCCCCCCAGCCACTCCCCCCCCTCTTTTACCTCCTCAAACTAATCCCCTATTCCTATCCCTCATCCTCCTCCAAACAAACATAAAACTGAAAAGAATCATAATCTTCTTTCGGTACAGGAAGCAATATGCCGCCCTGCATAAGCGCTGCACCCGTGTACTCTCCCTCAAACTCCCCGTCCCTGAACAATTTATATTTCCCTTCCGGACACAGTCCCCTGAATTTTACTATATGAGATATGGCATTTCCATACAAATCAGTAAATACTGCTGCCAGGCATGCTTCTTTTCCGTTCTTATCTGCATATTCCCATACAGTAACATCATGATTTTCAACAGGAGACACGATTCTGTAATAGTTTCCGAACTGGAATAATCTATAGTGCTCTTTAAAGCTTTTTACCTGATTTCGTACTATACTTTTTTCTTCTTCCGTCATCTTGCTTAAATCCAGCTCATAGCCAAAAGTACCCTGCATAGCACAGATTCCCCGGGTCTTAAGAGGAGTAACTCTTCCGTTCTGGTGATTGGGGCAGACCGACACATGAGCGGAAACAGTGGACATAGGATAAGCAAAGGAGGTACCATACTGTATTCTAAGCCTTTCCACTGCATCTGTATTGTCGCTGCACCAAATCTGGGGGGAATAATACAGCATTCCCGCATCAAATCTTCCGCCGCCGCCGCTGCAGCCCTCTAAGAGCAAATCCGGATAACGTTCCAGCAATGCTTCCAGTACACTGTAGAGTCCAAGCACATATCTATGACGCATCTCTCCCTGCTGCCCGCCCGGAAGCTTTGCACTGTATGCTGCTGCAATGGACCTGTTCATATCCCATTTTACGTACTGAATATTTGCAGAATCCAAAACCGAAAATAACCTTTCCTTTATATATTCCTGCACATCTTCCCTTGTCATATCCAGCACAAGCTGGCTTCTTGCCCGGACAGGCTCTCTTCCCGGAACCACCATGGCCCAGTCGGGATGCTCTCTATACAATTTGCTGTCCTCTGATATCATTTCCGGTTCAAACCAGATACCGAACATAAGCCCGATGTCATTTATTTTATGAACCAGCTCCTCAAGGGAGCAGCCAAGCTTTTCTTCATTTACATACCAGTCTCCAAGACCGGAAAAGTCCGTATCCCTTTTCCCGAACCATCCATCGTCCAAAACAAGCATGTCCAGTCCCAGACTGGCTGCTTCTTCGGCAATGGAAAGAATCTTTTTGGCATTGAAGTCAAAATAAGTGGCTTCCCAGTTATTGACAAGCACAGGGCGCTGCTTCTCCTTCCATGTGCTTCTTATCAGATGCTTAAATATGGCATTATGATAATTACGTGACAGACCGGATAAGCCCGTAGAGCTGTAACTCATACATACTTCCGGTGCAGTAAACTTTCCGCCCGGCTTAAGCCTCCAGAAAAAATCCGAATCATCTATGCCCATCACAAGCCTTGTCTGAAAGGTCTGGTCCACCTCCGCCTGCATATGAAAGCCGCCGCTGTATAACAAAGAAACTCCATAACAACAGCCCGTTTCCTCATTGGTATTTTTTTCTGCAAGTATGACAAAAGGATTGTGTTGATGGCTGGAGGCTCCCCTTGTACTGCGAAGCTCTGTAATTCCATGAAACAAAGCTGTCCGCTCCGTCTGACGTTCCTGAGCATGCCTTCCGTAAAAATGTATCATATCCCATCCGGAATTATTTATGTCAAGACAGGTTGACATAATTCTGTTGAAAGATATGTCCTTCTGACTCTTATTTTCTAAAACCACGGCTCTTGTTATTACGTCATCCGCTTCAAAAACTCCATATAACAACCGAACATAAAATTCTTCATAATAATCCTTTAAAAGGATTTCCAGCGTATCAACCCTGTCCTCCCCGGAAGCAAACATTGCAGGAAGCCCTTCTAAGGCATATTTGCCGTGATATGTTTTATAGCTGTCAAAAACAAGCAGACAATCATTCACTCCCGTTCCTAAATCCGCCTGCAGACAATTCACCCTGAAATCACCGCCGCCCCATACGGGAAACTCCTGGGGCAAAGTATCAAGAGAGTATCCCCTCTCATCTCCGCTCTGGGGAATGTTTCCGGAAAATCCTCTGTCAGCTATGGTAATCAGATAAGAATAATCTGTTTCATCTGTCCTTTGCCCGTAATAGGTATGAAGCAGTATTCCTTTATCATCCACTTTCATCTGATAGGTACTGTTGTCCGTATGCAGCGTAAATACATTCTGATTAATGATAATTCCCATGTGTAATATTCCTCCTGAATTTTAATTCAATCATAGAACCTGTTAGACGAGCCAGAGATATTCATACGGTCCAAGCTGAACCTGATTATTATAGGTACGGACAACTCTTCCCGTAATCAAATCCTTCATCTCTCCCGGCAGTCCGAACCAGTCAAAGCACCAGGCATCCACCCATTGCTCATGCTCCGAGAAATTTGACAGCACAAGCATCTTATCTTCCTTATGGAAGCAGAAAACCGCATTGTTTCCGGTCACTACCGGTATAGCCTTGTAGCAGGCGCTGAAATATTTATTTACTTTCCGTATGCGTATCATATTTTTAAGCTTTACAAATATCTGGCCCTGAACCGTACTTAAATCATTCCTCTTTTCTGCTGCCTTCCAGTCCATTTTCCCTCTGTGGAGCCATCTGGAATCAGCAGCATGCTCTTTGACCTCCTTATATCCCCAGTCATTGAGCTGTCCCAGTTCATCTCCGCTGTAAAGCAGCGGGATTCCCGTATAAGCTATAATAACCGCATGCAAAAGCAGAATCCTTTTTATAGCCAGCTCTACCTTATACAAATGCTTCTCATTGACAGCCTGCTCCAATCCGCACATGGAAGCCAGTGTTCCGCTGTTTCTCGCATCCTGTGTCTGAGGATTGTACTCGTATAATTCACCTATGGAAAAGCTTCCCGGAAATGTTCCTTCCATATATTGTATCATAAACTGCTTATGCATCTCAGGATCACACCCAAGCTCCCCGAGTATGTCCTCCTCAAAGCCCCAGCCGATATCATCATGACAGCGGATATAATTGATCCAGAGACCGTCTGAAGGGATTCCGTAATCCTTGGAAAGAGAACGGGTCATAAGCCTTACGTCCCTGCTGGCCAATGAATTCCACAAAAGAACCATCAGTGATGCATTATACATCACATTGCATTCTTTTCTTTCCCTGGTTCCGAAATACTTTACGATTTCAAAAGGCTCTACGATTGCCTCCCCTAAGAAAATAACACCGGGGCACACCTTTTTGACAATTTCATACATCATAGCAATCAGTTTATGAGCCTGGGGCATATTCATGGATGTAGTACCCGGTTCCTTCCACATATATGGTATCGCATCCAGACGGAATATGTCCACCCCTTTATTGGCAAGTGCAAGCAGTACCTCCACTATTTTATTGAATACCTGTGGATTTTTATAATTTAAATCCCATTGGAACTCATAAAATCTGGTCATCACATATTTTTTGATATCCGGATAATAGGTAAAGTTACCGGGAGCCACTTCCGGAAATATTTCCGTCAGAGACCTTTCATACTCCTTTGGTATAGTATCCTCATCGAACATTATATACATATCTGCGTAGTCCGGCTCTCCCGAAAGGCATTTTTTTGCCCATATATGCTCTTTCGCCGTATGATTCAGCACAAAATCAATACAGGTTCTGATACCTTTTTCCTTAAGAAGCCCTATAACATGCTGAAGCTGGTTCATGGTACCAAGCCGCTCCTCTACCATAAGGTAATCAGACACTGCATAACCGCCATCATTGTTTCCTTCCCTTGATTTTAAAAGCGGCATAAAATGAACATAAGTAACTCCCAGCTCCGCAAGATAATCAATATGTTTTTCAAATCCCGACAGATTATTGCTGAACCGGTCCACATATAGCATGATACCAACCATCTTTTCCGACTGATACCAGCCATTTCCCGCTTCATCTGCCTTCTTTAAATCAGCAGGACGTTTTTTTCTCGCCTCTTCCATAATCTTGAGCAACTGCTCATACCGAAATCCTGTTATATCATTGTTTCCGTAAAGTTCATAATAGCTGTTTTTCAAATCCATTGTACATATCCTCTTTCAGCTCCCCGGGCAGCGCCCGGGGATACATTCTTTATTTAACCGCTCCATTGACAACCCCATTAATAATCTGCTTCTGACAAATAATATAAAATACTAAAATAGGTAATAATGCCAGCAGATATGAGGCAAATGCCAGATTATAATTGGTACCGAACTGGGACTGGAAGTTCAGCTGGGCCAGAGGAAGGGTATTCTGCCCCGTGCCCGACATGATAACAAGCGGCGTCATTACGTCGTTCCATGTGCTCATGGCAGTCAGTACCGCCACAGTGGCATGCATGGGCTTCATATTAGGAAAAATAATTTTCCAGAAGGTCTTCCATGCAGAGGCTCCATCTATACATGCCGCCTCATCCAGCGCTAACGGGATGTTTTTTAAATATCCGGTATACAACATCAGGTTCATGGGCAGAAAGAACACTACATACAAAATGATTACACCCAGCCGGTTTGCAATTCCAAGCTGTGCCGTCTGCTTTACTAAAGGCATCATAAGTACGGCAAAGGGTACGAACATGCCGCTTACCATATAGTAGTAGGAAATCTTAAAAACCCTGTGCTTTCCCATCTTTCTGGCAATCACATAACCTGCAAGAGAATGGAGCAAAACACATATGATTACCGTTACACCGGTTAACAGCAGGCTGTTTCCGAGAGAATGCCAGAAATCCGTAACCCGCATTGCCTCTGCAAAATTATCCAGATTCCATGCTTTTGGAAATGCCAGCGCTCCTGACACATCATTTGTCATCTCCGACGGCTTTTTAAAGGCTATGATAATGGTCATGTACAGCGGAAAGAAAATAGTCAGACAGCCGACTACCAGCAGTATATTGATTATTCGGTTAGCCGCTTTGCTTCCCACAGCTCCCTGATGTTTCTTTATTTTCTTTTGCGTAGCTTTCTCCTGTTGCTTTGCTGTTTCAGATATTTTTGCTGCTTCAGGCTTTTTTGATGCTTCAGGTTTTTTTGCTGCTTCAGGCTTTTTTACTGCTTCAGGCTTTTTTGCCGCTTCAGTCTTTTTTACTGCTTCAGGCTTTTTTGCCGCTTCAGAACTTTGTACAGCCTTAGTATTTTTTACAGAATCTTTCTGTACATTCACATCTGCTGTTTTCTTTTTCCTATTCATGTCTTTCTTTTTCTTTCCCATTATAACTGCTCCTCCTTTCCTCTCAGGAATTTCATCTGTAAAAATGAAATGACTACGATTACAATAAAGAATACAAATGCATTGGCGCTCTGGAACCCGAACTGCCCGCCGCTCATACCATTATTATAAATCAGGTAGGAGATAGATTCTGTGCTCTGGGATGGTCCTCCTTTGGTCAATGACATAATCTGGTCAAATACCATAAGCGCATTTTTCATGCAAAGGACAAGATTGATAGTAAAAAACGGCACAATCAGCGGAAATGTAATCTTAAAAAACTTTTTAATGCCTGCTGCCCCGTCAAGCATACATGCCTCGTATACCTCCTCCGGCACTGTCTGCAGTCCGGAAATATAAATAATGGTATTCATGGCTATTCCCTGCCAGGCTCCTACTATTACTATGGCAATCCAGGCTGTTTCCGTACTGGATAGCATGCTGTTCTTTAAAAAATCAATTCCTGCTGCCTCCCCCACTGCCGGAAGAATATAAGTAAACAAAAAGCTGAATATATAACCTACTACCAGTCCCCCTAATATATTGGGCACAAAGTAGATTCCTCTTAGAGTATTTTTTCCCTTTATGTCCCGATTTAAGCCAAGGGCAAGTATCAGGCTGATTACATTTACCAGAATGGTCATCACAATCGCATATTTAAATGTAAATAAATAAGACTTTCCTACCCGTATGTCCTGAAATAAATCCTGAAAATTCCGAAGCCCTACAAAATCATAATCCCCATATCCCCTGAAATTTGTAAGTCCATAATAAAATCCCTTAATCAGAGGAAGTGTATTAAAGCAGAAGAACAATGCAAGCACAGGCAGCAAAAATCCAAGAAATATTTTATCATTCTTGCTCCAGGTCTTGATTTCCCTGACTTTCTTTTTTTCCTTTCCCATGTGCTATTCCCCCTTTTCCTCATATGCTTTTACCTTTGCAATAATATCTTTATTATATCTGACCCACTCCCTGTCAAATCTGGCCAGAAATGTGTCAAGGGCATTGCTGCCATTATCAAGCAGATATGTCTGAATCATGGCATCCACTGCCATCTCGCTTGGATAATGGTGATCCTGGAAGTCTGCAACCACTCCGTTATCAATATACGTCCTCATTCCGTCTAACTCCCCTGCTATTTCATAGTCGCCTTTCTTACAGGGAACCGCACTTTGTTCATTTAAATATGCCTGCACATTTTCATCCTCTAACAGAAAACGCAATACTTCATATGCCTCTTCTTTATATTCACAGTCCTCCATAACGCAAAACATCAAATCATTTCCTGAATTCAGTATATTCTTTTCCGCAGAGTCATTGGCAGGAAATACAAAGGAATCAATATTCATTTCCGGATTTACCGATTTAATCTGTGGAATGGCATAGCTTCCGATTACATACATGGCAGCCTGACCTCTTGCAAAAGCAGTACATGCATCATTGTAGCTGTAAGCAACCGGATTTGGCTGTGCATATTCTAAAAGCTCTTTCTGCTTTAATGCTACCTGCTCATATGCATCGGAAAAGGTTGCATTTCCGCTGTTTACCTGATAAGCCAGATCTGTGGGGCACAAATTAACGGCAATGGCATTCCATGGTGCAAGACAGGTCCAAATGTCCTTATAGCCAAAATATAAAGGCTGTATACCTTCCGCCTGTATTTCCTCACAAAGCTGAGTGAATTCACTCCATGTTGCAGGAATATTCCATCCGTGCTCTTCAAACATATCCCGGTTATACAGTACTCCCGCTGCATTTGCCATATACGGCACCGCATATACACCGTCCTTTGGCACATACTCCAAATCCTTGTTAGTCAGCAGATAATTCTCCTTTATATCTGCAAGCCCCGAAAAATCGGAAATATCCATAAGCATTTGGGCATCAAGGAAATTGGAATAATTGATGTCTCCTCCTATTCCGATAATATCCGGATTATCCTCTCTGATAAATCTTGTTTTCAGAATTACCATGGCATCATTTGGTGAATCAATTACCAGTTCAATGTTATCGTGGGTGGCATTGAACTTTTCTTCAAACTCCTGGAAGACGGCCACTGCTTCCGGCTTATACTGAACCATCTCAATAACCACTTTTCCGTCCCGGTTCTTCTGATTGCCGCAGCCGCTTAGCAATAAGCTCATCACAACTCCGGCTGCCAGCAATACAGTCACGCCTTTTTTTCTGTTTGTCATTGTTTTACCTCCTTTTCCCTTCATTCATACAATTGAACTAATATCTTTATATTCTTATACTATGTTGTTTTGTTATGTTTTTCAACAAGTTGTGTACAAAACTAACAATTTGCACATAGCATTTTAATTATTTATATGCAACTCTTACAATACTTATCATCTTTTCCCTATTCTTCTTTCTTTTTTTTGTTAAAACATAAAAAAGAGTGAAAAAAACAGTAATTACTTACTTATTTTTTCCACTCTTCGTTTTTTCTGTTTTCCGCAAAACAAATCAGTTCCTGTTTTTTATGCTGTCCCTGACAATCAGCTCAACAGGAAGCTTAAAGGAACTGGCAATGACTTCCTCTCCGAGAATCCTCTTCATCAACAGCCTGACCGCCTGCTCGCCCTTCTCATAAACCGGCTGTCGGATAGTGGTAAGCTTTGGTCTGGAAAGTCTTGCATACATATTATCATCAAAACCGGAAACCGATATATCCTCCGGTATCTTCAAACCCTCTGCCAAAAACACATCGATTGCTTCATTTGCCAGAAAATCCGATACTACAAACACTGCCGTATAACCTGCCTTCTTTGCATTTACCGCAAAATCCCGCAATGTTTCCCTTCTTAGATTTTTCTCATCCGGCAGATAGTAATAATCCGTATTGCTATACTCTATCCCATAACCTGCAAGTGCTTCACAATATCCCTGAAACCGGTCTAAGGTGCTGGAAACAGGGTTTTTCCTGTCACAAAAGAAAGCAATCCTTCTATGCCCCAGCTTTAGCATGAACTCGGTAATCAGCTTTCCGCCTTCATAATCGGCAATGCCGATATTGTCATAGCTTCCTTCGCCACAGTCGATAAAAACAACCGGTTTCCCCACTCTTTGGGCGAAGCCCTGACAGTCCCACGGTTCAAATCCTACGATAATCCCGCCCTCTATATTGGACGCCTGCAGCTTCTTGAATGCTTCCTCCTGACTCTGAGGACTTCCACATACCGGATATCTTCCATATTTCTGCAGGTTGACGCATATGGAATCCAAAAGCTCCGCACAAAAGGGGTCCATAAAAATCTTTTCCCGGAATCGGATACTGAAATCAACAGATACAAGCTTTAATCCATTGCCCGGATTTCCCTGAGACATTCCTTTTTTAAAATCATACTTTACCAATGCCTCTTCAATCCTCTGTCTGGTCTTTTCCGACATCTTCTCCGTATGACCGTTGACTACATTTGACACAGTTGTCGGGCTTACCTCTAACATAGCTGCAATCTCTTTAATTGTTATCATATGGAATACCCCCGTTATATGTCAGTATATTGGTGTTTTTTCCATCTGTCAATCAAAACTGTTACTTTTTATATGCTGTCTACATATGCAATAAATCTTTCAAATGCCTTCCTTCCTGCCTCATCCCGTTTATAAACTCCTGCACATTCCAACACCTTTTTAAAAACATTGCCGATTTCCCTTTTGAAAATCAATTCCACATTGTCTTCGTTAATTTCCTGATATTTTGTACGGATTTCTTCCACCCAGTCCCCGTGGGCTGCTATGCTTTCCATGCTTCTTATATCAGCGCCTCTTAAAACAGCGTCCTTCAACAGCTCAAGCTCCTGCTTCAGCCTTGCCGGAAGCACTGCAAGCCCCATCACTTCAATCAGACCGATATTTTCCTTCTTAATATGATGGTACTCTTCCCATGGATGATACAGGCCCATGGGATGTTCCCTTGTAGTAATATTATTCCGAAGAACCAGGTCCAGCTCATATCTGCCTTCCCTCATTCTGGCAATAGGCGTTATGGTGTTATGTTTTTCCTCTTCTGTCCGTGCAAAAATAAAAGCTTCCTCATCTGTATAACCGCGCCAGCCACATAAAATCCTGTCAGCCAGCTCAATGATTCTTTTATAATCGTTTCCATTTAAACGTATCACGGACATAGGCCATTTCACTATGCCTCCTTCAATATCTTCAAACCCATGAAAGGAAACTGTTTTTTCTATAGGAGCTCTTTCCATTGGAAACGTATAATTCCCGCCCTGAAAATGGTCATGGCTCAATATGGAGCCGCCCACAATGGGCAAATCCGCATTGGAGCCTACAAAATAATGGGGAAACAGCCTGATAAAAGCAAACATATTTTCAAAGGTCTCCCTGTCAATCTTCATTGGCACATGTCTGCCGTTAAACACAATACAGTGTTCATTGTAATATACATATGGGGAATACTGGAATCCCCAAGGTTTTCCGTTTATCTCAATGGGAATCACCCTGTGATTTTCCCTTGCAGGGTGGTTAATCCTTCCTGCATATCCTTCATTTTCCATGCAGAGCTGGCACCTGGGATAAGAAGAAGACTTTATGGTTCCTGCAAGCGCTATCATCTTCGGGTCCTTTTCCGGTTTGGAAAGATTAATGGTCATATCCATATTGCCATATTCTGTGGGAACTGCCCATTTAATGTCCTTTTCAATGCGATAGGTTCTGATATAATCCGTATTTTTACTAAACTCATAATAGTAATCTGTGGCTTCCTTTGGGGACATGCTGTATTTTTCCCAAAAGCTCCCAATCACCCGGCTTGGCTTCGGAACAAGCGCATTCATGATTTTTGTATCAAATAAATCCCGAAACACTACAGAATCGGACCGGATGATTCCCCGTTCGATTCCAAAATCCAGAATATCCGAAAGCACCTGCTCCAAATCCTTTGAAGTCTCTATTTTCTTTCCTGTTTCAGTCTCTTCATAAGAATCCAGTTTTAACAAATCAAGCAGAAGATTCCTTGTATATATTTCGTCCTCCGGCTCAATCAGCTGTTTATCTATTCCGTATGCAATCAATTGTCTGATTCGTTCATAAATCATAATGGCTGCCTCCTAAATGATTTTTATTCCCCCGTAAGGCCTTACTTTCAACACATGGCATGCTCCCTCGCCAAAAATATTCTCCATGCAGCTTTTATATTTCCCTGCTGCTTCATTTTTCACAAATGCCTGTATGGTTCCCGCAAATCCGCCTCCGTGAATTCTGCACACGCCCGCATCCTGCAGGATATATTCGCTGACAGCCAGTGCAACCGTCACATTCTGGGTATGCACATCTCTGGGACTGTATATGTTCTGAAGCATTTTTGCCGAAGAGTCCCCGCTTTTTTTAATAACTTCCAAAAAACCTTGAAAATTATGGTCTGTCAAAGCCCTGATTCCTTCCCTCACTCTTTTCTGCTCCCCGAAAAAATGCATGGCGCGCAGCAGCGCCCTGTCACTTACCTGATTGCGAATTCCTGCTATATTTTCATAAAATGCTTTTTCCTCCACCTCACTTAAATATTCCCTTCCAAAGCATTTTGCCACCTGCCTCATCTCCTCCGGTATTGCGGCATAATCATCTGTCAAATCTGCATGGGAGCCTTTTGTTTCTACAATGCAAAGGCTGTATGCATTTTCCTCAAAATCACAGGCTGTCTGTTCTATAACCGGATTTGCCAGCTCCTTAAAATCAATAGAAATAAGCCCCCCTATGCTACAGGCCATCTGATCCATCAGCCCGCAGGGCTTTCCAAAATATACATTTTCGGCAAACTGTCCGATTTTTGCAATTTCTTCTGAAGGCACCCTGCCCTCATTGTACATGCCGGAAAGAATAGTTCCTACAAGGGTTTCAAATGCTGCCGAAGAGGACATGCCGGCACCCATAGGAACATCGCTGGTAACATATGCAAAAAATCCTCCGATTTGCCATCCTCCTTCTTTTAACCCTTCTGCCATGCCCCGTATCAAAGCCGCTGTAGTCCCAAGCTCCTCTTCCTTCTTTTCCAGCCGGTTCAAATCAATCACTATCATGGGAGAGTCCTCCGACACCAGCCTGATAATCCGGTCACCGGAAAAGGCTGCCACTGCTATCACATCCAGATTGACGGAAGCTGCCAGAACATGCCCGTGCTGATGGTCCGTATGGTTGCCGCACACTTCGCTTCTGCCCGGCGCACTGTACAGCTCTACTTCCTTTTCACCAAACAGCTTCCGAAATTGTAACAATGCATCCTCAAACCTCTTCTTTTCATATCCGGTCATTTTTTCATCTACATATATGTCCTTTATCCTGCTGTCATATATGCCGCTTTTCAAATCATTCAAAACCTCCTCAATCCCATTCATTCCTTTTCCCTTCCCTTTCCTTATATTTTATGAGTGTAAGCACGTTTTTCATTTAAGGAAATTGTACTACACAAATTTCAGTCCTCATATGCTTATCAGTTATGAAAAACTGTCCATTTGTCAGATTTGTATATTGTATTTTATATACAGCCATGTTAAAACATTAGTAACAAGGATTGTATATTTCTAAAAAATCAGTATATGCGTCCGGAAAGGGGATTATGATGGAAAAAAGCATATTTATGGAATTTCCCAAAGAAGAAAATGCAGATTTGTATCTGAGCGTATTCGGACATTCCATTACCGAACCGCTTCACAAAGCCGGTCCGTCCGTAAAGTCCTTTTATCTGATTCATTTTGTACTGGAAGGAGAAGGGGATTTTTATGTACAGAATGTACACTATCATTTAAGAAAGGGGCAGGGGTTTTTAATCGAGCCGGACCATCAGGCCATGTATATATCCAACCGGGAACAGCCCTGGACCTATATATGGGTGGGCTTTTCCGGCAGGAAAGCAGGTGAAATCCTGCATTCTATCGGTCTTACACAGGAGAGTCCCATTTTTGCCTGTAATGAAGGGGAACGGTTGAAGAAATATGTATTCGACATGCTAAAGCACAACTATTCAAATCAAGCTGACTCCTTCCGCCAGCTTGGCATGCTCTATCTGTTTCTTGCTGTCATTGCCGGCGCACAGAAAAATAAAATGGAAGCCCCCTCCGGCAACGCCTATGTAAACCATGCTGTTTCCTATATACAAAACCACTACAGCCTGCCTGTTACCGTTGATGAAATATCTGATTATGTAGGACTGAACCGCAGCTACTTAAGCTCCCTGTTCAAAACCTGTACGGGACTCTCTCCCATAAAATATCTGCAGAACTTCCGCATTACAAGGGCACAGCACATGCTGCGGGTAACGGACCTGTCCATTGAGAGCATTGCTCTTTCCTGCGGCTATCAGTCTGCGGAAGCCTTTCATAAAATATTCAGACAATTAACCGGCATGTCTCCCAAGGCCTTCCGCATGGAACACCGGAACCGGACACGGAACAACCAGAGCACCATGCGGAACAATACGCCAGATTATATGGGAGAGGACACAGAGCCGGAATTGTAATCCTCACGCAATGCTCTCTGTCAGCCTCTTTAGAAGTTTTGGGACTCCAAGTACCCTCAATATCCGCCAGCCTGCTTTACGAGCATATAGAACTCCATTCTATACGTATCCTTTAAATCCATTTCTGAAAGCCTGTCAATCACATCCTCCACACTGGTGTCATTTACATACCTGCTGTTCTTTAACAGCAGGCCGAACTGGGCCACACAGGCTGCAAACTGCAGGTCCTGGGAAGGTCTTTGCGTATAAGCATTTCCTTTTACCGGATATTCGCTTTCCCTGCTTTTGCTCTTATCAGGCTCTTTATATCGTATTTTTACGGTACAGTATTCCTTGTCTTTTCCTGCTTTGCGTGCCGTATCATCTGTATTGGATTTTGACGTATTTGACACATAGTCATCCTGATATTTTAAAGCAATGGAATCCTTTTCGTCCTTTGCAGAGTCCCCGGCAGGAACAATTTCATACAAGGCAATCATGCTATGTCCTGCGCCGATT
Source organism: uncultured Lachnospiraceae bacterium (assembly GCA_910585715.1). Lineage (GTDB taxonomy): Bacteria > Bacillota > Clostridia > Lachnospirales > Lachnospiraceae > RGIG3040. The sequence goes on along the minus strand of CAJUEX010000009.1, from coordinate 77,999 downwards.
TCTCCTGCATCCTTTGTATCATCTTTAAAATCAAAATCATCCATGACACGGTTTTCATAGCCGATAAGCCGATAGCTTTCCACCATCTGCGGATTGAACTCCACCTGGAATTTCACATCCTTTGCCACCGTCATAAGGGTTGCTCCCATTTCCTTGACCAAAACCTTTCTGGCTTCTCTCTCGCAGTCAATATAGCTGTAATTGCCGTTTCCCTTGTCAGCAAGAAGCTCCATTTTATTATCTTTAAGGTTGCCTGTTCCAAATCCCAGTACGGATAAGAAAATGCCGCTTTCCTTCTTTTGGGTAATAAGCTCCTCTAACTCCCTTTCACTGGTAAGGCCGATATTCAAATCCCCGTCTGTTGCAAGGATAATCCGGTTATTGCCTCCTTCTATAAAATAATCCTCCGCCAAATCATAAGCCGTCAGTATGCCATCGCCTCCGTTGGTTCCGCCTTCTGCAAAAAGCCCGTTGATGGCGCTTAAAATCCTGTCCTTATCATTTCCCTTTGCCCCGTCTAAAATAACCTGTACATCGGAAGCATAGGTTACGATGGAAACTCTGTCCTTGCCGGTCAGGTTGTCTGTCAGCATGGAAAAGGACTTCTGTAAAAGAGGAAGCTTGTCTTCATCGCCCATGGAACCGGACACATCTAAAAGAAATACCAGATTGGAGGAAGGCGCTTCGGAAAAATCGATTTCCTTTGTGCTGATTCCTACCATAAAAAGCTCTGAGCTTTTGTTCCATGGACAATCTGCCACTTCTGTAGTAACCCCGAAAGGAGTTTTCCCGTCAGGCCTCTTTAAATCATAGGAAAAGTAATTGAGCATTTCCTCAATCCTTACTGCATCTGCCGGAATTTCATCTATGTAATAGCCTTCCCGAATCATCCGCCGTACATTTGTATAAGAAGCGGTATCCACATCTGCTGAAAAGGTGGATAAAGGATTTTCTTTTACAGTATAAAAAGGACTTTCCTCCGTATTGCTGTACTCTTCTCCATTGTAAGGGGCATAATCTTCTTCATACCGGGGCATTGCATAGCCCTCCGCCATGCTTTCTTTCATGGAAGCGCTTTCAGAGCTGTTATATACATCTGCTCCTGCTGCCTGGCTCTCACTTTCATACTTTTGCTCATCGCTTTTCCTGCCATTTTCCAAATCAGCGCTTCCTTCCCCTGCGCTCTCCTGATAGCTCCCGTCGGAATCATCTTCTGTATCCACCGGCTCATCGGTCCAAGCCTCTTCCTCTGTCTCTGTACAGGCATCGTCCGGAGTCCCGGTTTCATCTGAAGCCGTCTTTTTCCCGCAGCCTGTCAGTATAGAAGCCGTCATTACAATTGCCAATAATAAACTCACTGTTTTTTTTCTCATAATAAAACCCTCCCAATCTATATCTGTCTGTTAATTACTGCTTGATATAGATACGTTGGAAGGGTCTTCCTTTTATGGCTATTATTTTTTTATTTTAATTCCAGCAGGAAATATTCATGAACAGAGCTGTCATAAGGCATTTTATTATCATAAAAGGTAACCTGATAGCATGCTCCCTCTACAAGCTTTGTCCTGAACAATTCATCTGTTTTTAAATCAAGCTTTATTTCCTTATCCATATTTACATTTTCTTCCAACAGGGTCACATGGTAGATAATCACATTCTTTTCTTCCTGCACGGTTTCGGAAACACTCTCTATCCGAATAATAGCATCCTCATAGACCAGATATCCCGATTTCAGTAATTCTGCCTTCTTCTCCTGAACCGCCTGATTGTTTTCATCTTCCTTACCGGAGGAAAGGTCTTCTTTACGGTTTTCGTCTGTTACATCCTCACTGTCCTGCCGGTATTTGGCTTCTTCTGCCGGAGCCTCTGCCGCTTCCGTCCCGGCTGCTGCTCCCTCTCCTGCCGCTTCAATGCCGGAGGCTTCCTTCTCATACTCCGCTGCATCGGCAAAATCCTCCATGGCGCCGTCGTATGCCCCGTTTGATTCCCCTTCCATCATAAAGCCGCCTTCATCTAAAGCTCCTTCTGTTTCTGCATCATCCAGCAGGATTTCCTCTGCTGCACTCTCATTAGCCGTCATATTTTCTTCGGATTTTTTGAAGCTGTTATTTAAGGCAACCAATGTAATACACACACATGCGGCTATGCCTGCCGTCCCGTAAGCGGCATATTTTCTGTACAATCTGTGCTTTACAGGCTTGCTTTTCCTTATTGCCGGGCTTATTTGTTCTGCTATATTTTTCTTTTCTTCCCCATTGGTTTTTTCTGACACAATTGTCTTTTCCGGCAGGGACATTTCTATCCTTTCCCATAAATCCGGTGTCTGGCTATTAATTAAGCTGTCAAATTCATCTTTTATGTTCTTATTCATAATAACCGCACCTCCTTAATTTCTTTATGGCATTCTGGTATTTCCATGTAACCGTTCCCATGGGCATTTGAAGAATCCGGCAGATTTCCTTGAAGGTAAGCTCTCCTGCAATTTTCAAGTGAACAATCTGCTGCTCAGATTCCTTCAGGGAAGATAAAGCTTCTGTAAAGGACAGCCTTGAAACAATCTGCTCTTCCTGATTTTCCTCCCCGGCATCTCTTGCCATTGCCTGCGCCGCCATTCCATAGCCTCTTTCCTCTTCATAAGAGTCCTCTGCGGAAAAATCAGTCAAAGCCTCTTTTTTATGCTTTCTGATAAAATCAATGGTCATATTTCTTGCAATCTGTATGAGCCAGGACTTATGGCCCTTTTTGGGCTCATAACTATCTGCCAGTCCCCATAGCTTCAAAAAGAAGTCGCTGACAATATCCTCTGCATTTTCCCTGCTTTTTATCATTTGAAGCACATAGGAATATAAATATGGCATATAGACTTCATAAACAGCCTTCAGGGCATTTTTATCCCCCTGCTTCATGCCTTCCATGCACTCCCAAAACTGTGTATCTGTCACAAGGTTCTCCTTCCTGACAATTCCCGCTTTACTGCTTTTATCCGGTTATGCCTTTGCCATAACCATCCTTTTGATATGAATACGGATTGTCTCAGTTGTTTTTATGGTATTTTCATAACCGTTCAGTCCTCAGCTCTTCCACACAGGAACCAGAACCGTCGGCAGGCAGAAAGTGATTTCTAAAGAAGCCCTTATAAAATCGCCAGCGCTTAGCGAGGTTCTTTCGAGCTTAGCACTGCTGCGTTTTTATCAGAGCGGGAGCGTGGCGACGTAGAAACACTTTCTGCCTGCCGCCGGTTCTGATTCCTGTGTGGAAGAGCTGAGAACTGAACGGTTACCTATGTTCTAAAAAAGGTGCCATGGCCGATACATGACACCTTTTTTTGTTTCCGCTTCTATAATGCTTTTATTCTGTCAACGGCCTCAACCGTGTTTTCATAGGAACCGAATGCGGTTAATCTAAAGTAAGTTTCCCCGTTTGGACCAAAGCCGGAACCGGGAGTTCCTACCACGTTGGCACGTTCCAGTAAATAATCAAAAAATTCCCAGCTTGTCATATTGTCCGGAGCCTTCAGCCAGATATACGGCGCATTGACGCCTCCTGAAACTGTATACCCTGCCTCCTTTAAGCCGTCATAAATATATTTGGCATTGTTCATATAGTAAGCAACCTGCTCTTTCAGCTGAGCCTGTCCTTCCTTGGAATATACAGCCTCTCCTGCCCGCTGGATAACATAAGGAGCGCCGTTATATTTGGTGCCGTGGCGCCTTGCCCAAAGCCCGTGAAGAGCAACGTCTCCTGCCTTTAAATCCTTAGGCACTACGGTGTAGCCTAAGCGCACTCCTGTAAATCCTGCATTTTTGGAAAAAGAATGGAGCTCAATGGCACAGGTTCTTGCCCCCTGGCATTCATAAATGCTGTGAGGCACGTCCTCTTCTGATATATATGCTTCGTATGCGGCATCATAAATAATGACAGAACCGTTTTTATTGGCATAGTCCACCCATTCCTGAAGCTGTGCCTTTGTAATTGTGGAGCCGGTAGGATTGTTTGGAAAGCATAAATAAATAATATCCGGCACTTCCTTTGGAAGCTCAGGCGCAAAGCCATTTTCTGCGGTACAGGGCATGTAGATAACATCGCTCCAGGTTTCCTTTGCCGGATCATAAGTGCCTGTCCTGCCTGCCATCACATTGGTGTCCACATAAACCGGATAAACCGGGTCGCAGACTGCAATTTTGTTATCTATGCTGAATATTTCCTGAATATTTCCTGAATCACATTTGGCACCATCAGATACAAAGATTTCATCAGCACTTATTTCACAGCCTCTTTTTTTATAATCATGCTCTGCAATGGCATTTCTTAAAAACTCATAGCCTAAATCCGGCGCATAGCCGTGAAAAGTTTCCGCCTTTCCCATTTCATCCACTGCATTATGTAAGGCTTCTATAATCTTTGGGGCAAGGGGCTGTGTCACATCCCCGATTCCCAAACGGATAATCTTCTTGTCCGGATTTGCCGCCGCATAGGCATTTACCTTTTTTGCTATAGTGGAAAACAAATAGCTTCCCGGTAATTTTAAATAGTTGTCATTAATTTTAAACATAATTATCTCCTTTCGGTTCATTATTCGTAACAGTTCAGCCGGCAGTTCCCCCATAGGCAGCGGGGCGGACATTCGGCTGAATATGATTTCTTAAGGAGCCCTTATAAAATCGCCAGCGCTTAGCGAGGTCCTTTCGAGCTTAGCGCTGCTGCGTTTTTATCAGAGCGGGAGCGTGGCGACGTAGAAACATATTCAGCCGAATGTCCGCCCCGCTGCCATCATTCTTCTATTTCGCCTTCAAATACGGTTTCTGCAGGGCCCGTCATGAAAATCAGGTTCTCTTCCCTGTCCCATTCAATCAAAAGCTCTCCTCCAAGCACCTCTACCGAAACCTTTTCTTCTGTAAGTCCGTTTAACACACAGGCGGCTACCGTAGCGCAACAGCCTGTGCCGCAGGCAAGAGTTTCGCCTGAGCCTCTTTCCCATACCCGCATCTGCACCCTGTTTCGGTCAAGTACCTTTACAAATTCCGTATTGATACGGTTTGGAAACCGTTCATGGTTTTCAAAATAAGGTCCGATTTCTTCTATTTTCATTTGCTCCACATCATTCATAAAAACTACCGCATGAGGATTTCCCATGGAAACGCAGGTCATACGATAGTTTTTTCCGCAGACAGAAATTTCCTCATCTATAACTGCTTCCTTTTCAGACAAAACAGGAATCTTAGCCGGAATCAATTCCGGGCTCCCCATATTAACCCTTACCGTTTTCACCTTTTTATCCTTTACCGTAAGCTCTAAATACTTTACGGCGCCATGGCTGATAACGGAAATAGAGGTCTTATCCGTAAGCCCCTTATCATATACATATTTTGCCACGCACCGAATGCCGTTTCCGCACATCTCGCCCCTTGAGCCGTCTGCATTGTACATTTCCATTTCAAAATCAGCCTTATCCGAAGGATTGATAAAAATCACTCCGTCCCCGCCTACACCAAAATGGCGGTCACTTGCCTTTTTAGCAAAGGCTGCTTTATCCCTTACCTGCTCTGTAAAGCCATTTACATATAAATAATCATTTCCGCATCCATGCATTTTTGTAAATTTCATATATGCCCTCCTAAACCTTCATAACAGACAAAATCATTTGTGCCGTTTCCACCATATTAGTGCTGCTGTCCATGCTGCATTTTTGTATATAACGGTGCGCCTCTTCCTCCGTCATGTTGTTGCGGCTCATTAACAGGCGCTTTGCCTCGTTAATCATGGCTACCTCCTCTGGTCTTCGTTCCTTTGGCTTATCCTTGCTTTTCTTTCGCTTGTAGGCAATGGAGGTTGCCATCATTTCCACGGTGTTTAACAAATCATGGACCTTTAAAGGCATTCCAAGACACATGATATCATTTCCTCCGCATTCTAACAACAAAGACTGTGAAGCCAACAGCAGCATTTCAAATCCCTTTGGAAGACAGTCAAACAGCTCCTCATACAGCATATCCGGCAGCCTGTAAGCGCTTATGACGATTCCGTCATTCAGGCCGTCTGCCAGACTTAATGCCTGTGCTCCCGAAGAACAGGCAGCTATCACGGTAAAGCCGTTTCGCACCAGCAGGTTTTTTAAGCTTTTTGCATTTTCTATTTTGGGAAGGGCTACAATAATCCCGGTCACACATACACCTCCTGACTATCAGCCATATTCCGCAACCCATTAAAATTTGTACAGATACTGTCCAACTTCCCAATCGCTTACCTGAGACTTATATTCATCCCATTCTTTCTGCTTAGCCTGTATATATTTTTCAGAAACATGCACGCCCAGCACGCAGCGGATAAATTCGTCCTTTTCAAGCTCGTTGATGGCTTCCTGCAAGGTTCCGGGCAGCATTTCCACCAGATGTTCTTTCCTTTCTTCCTCAGACAGTTCAAAAATATTGCAGTCTATACTTTCAGGGGGCATAATCTGATTTTTAATGCCATCAAGCCCTGCCTGAAGACACACCGCCAATGCCAGATAGGGATTTGCTGCAGAATCCGGACAGCGCAGCTCAATCCGCGTGCCTTCTCCCCTTGCAGCCGGAACCCGTATAAGGGGACTTCTGTTTTTAGCGCTCCATGCAATATAAACAGGCGCCTCATATCCCGGAACAAGCCGTTTGTAGGAATTTACAAGAGGGTTTGTAATAGCGCACATGCCTTTTATATGCTTCATGATTCCCCCCATAAAATAGTAGGCTTCTTTGCTTAAGCCTAAAGGGTCAGCCTCATCTGAAAAGATATTTTTCCCGTTCTCGGACAAGGACATATTAATATGCATTCCGGAACCGTTAGAACCGTATTTGGGCTTTGGCATAAATGTGGCATGAAGCCCATGCCTTCTTGCAATGGTCTTTACTGTCAGCTTAAATGTCATAATATTGTCAGCTGTAGCTAACGCCTCATCATATTTAAAATCGATTTCATGCTGTGCAGGAGCCGCTTCATGATGGGAAGCTTCCACCACAAAACCCATTTCCTCCAAAGTAAGCACCATATCTCTTCTTGCATTTTCCCCAAGGTCAATGGGGCCTAAATCAAAATAGCCTGCCTGCTCATGGGTAATGGTAGTAGGGCGCCCGTTTTCATCCGTATGGAACAGGAAAAATTCACATTCGGGACCTACATCAAATTTATACCCCATATCTTTGGCTTCCTGTAATGCCTTTTTTAATATATATCTGGAATCGCCCTCAAAAGGCTCTCCTCCGGGTCTGTATACATCACAAATCAAACGGGCAACCTTTCCCTGCTGGGGCCTCCATGGAAAAATCTCCAGCGTATGGAAATCCGGATATAAATATAAATCCGAATCTTCAATTCCAACAAACCCCTCAATAGAAGAACCATCAAACGTACATTGATTATCCAAAGCCTTTTCCAACTGGCTGGAAGTAATGGCAACATTTTTCAGACAGCCGAAAATATCCGTAAACTGCAGGCGGATAAATTCCACATCCTGTTCTTTTACTAACTGTAAAATATCTTCTTTCCTGTATTTTTTCATCAGACTGTTTCCTTTCTAATTTGCTGTTTCTCTCACAAGAGGGTTTATTACATAAAAATAGGCACTCCTCCCCTGTAAGAGGAACGCCTTTGTTCCTTGTACATCATAACAGCTTGCAGGGGATTTTGTCAACCGGACAGGAGGGATTTTACAAGACATTAGTATCCGTTCAGCCCTAAACTGTTACAGACATAAAAAAAGCACCATGTCCTTAGACACAGTGCCCTTTTTCGTATGGAAAAAGCAGGTAAAAAATTATTTCTTTTTGCTGTTTTTTACAGTAACAGTAACTTTTACTGACTTCTTTCCTGCTTTTACAGTAATGGTAGCCTTACCTGCCTTCTTAGCTGTAATTTTACCGGATTTGCTAACAGTTGCAACTTTCTTGTTAGAAGTCTTGAATGTTACTTTATCCTGTGCTGTAATTGGGGACTTTGTAACAACAAGTGTTGTAGATTTTCCTTTTGTTAAAGTTATTTTCTTCTTATTAACAGAAATTTTCTTTAATTTAACTGCCTTCTTCTGAACAGTAACCTTTAAAGTTGCTGTTGCGCCCTTTGCTGTTTTTACAGTAATGGTTGCCTTACCAACCTTCTTGGCAGTAATCTTACCCTTGTTTGTAACAGTTACCACTTTCTTGTTGGAAGATGTCCAGGATACAACCTTATCGCCTTTAACCATGCCGCTTGCTTTTACTGCTGTTGTAGACTTCTTAACCTGAAGTGTGATGCTCTTTGCATTCAGTTTTAAGGTTGGCTTTACTTCTGGTTCTTCATCTTTTTTAAGCTTTGCAATTGCTTCTGTCTTTGTTTTACCACATACAGTACAGGTAAAGGTCTTTACACCCTCTTTTTCTGTAGTAGCAGGTGTAGTTTCTTTTCCTCCGTCCCATGTGTGCTTGCCTGTAGCCGGAATTACTGTGTTATCACTAACAGTTTTGCCACATACTTCACATGTATACTCAATTTTTCCATCTTTTCCGCATGTTGCTTCTGTAGTGGTTTCTACTGTTTTTCCGTGTCCATTTGCTGAAACTGTTACTGTTTCAATCACTTCGCCACAATCTTCACATTTAATAACCTTTGTACCCTCTTCTGTACATGTAGCTTCTTTGGTGATTTCTTCTACTTCGTCACCATGCACTGTTTCAAATTCAGCTGTTGCAATAACTGTATCGTTATCGCTAACTGTATCCCAGTCCACATCATAACTCCAGCCTGTAAAGTGTTTACAGCCGTTATCACTAACTGACTCTTTATCAGCGTCCGCTTTGCTGTTTACTGAAACAGTCTTTACTGTTTCATCACCATTCTTGTACACAACTGTTGCTGCGTCTGCAGTCATAGCTGGAAGACCAGTAACAGCAACTGCTGTTGCTAAAAACATTGCCAAGTGTTTCTTGGCGTTTTGCATCATGTTCTTAATCATTTTTTTCTCTCCTTTTTAACAGTTCTTACCCTACTACTTATTACACGAAATGTATCCTTTTCCTGCTATTTCCGAATTTCACCCGGTTAGTTATTTATAACCTTATGTAAAAAACATTATGTTTGGAAATACATTTCCTGTAATAATTCCTTGAATAGTATACTACTAATTTTAATTTAAGGCAAGCAATTTTTATTTATTTTTTTTTAATTTTTGTTAACAATTTTTTCCTAAGATGAATCCAGAATGTCCTCCGGAACTTTTCCCGCTTATTTTTCCTCTGTTTTCTCATGAAAACAATCCGCATATTTTCCCCTTGCCCTTCATACCTTATAGAAATACCACTACTTTAGGAGCAAAAGATATGCGTCCAAAAACTAAAATCGTTGTGCTTCACATGAAAGAATTAATCTACACAGGAATTTTTGTTCTTTTGGGAATTCTTTTTATTATACTGCTTATTTTAATGTTTCTTCCAAAGAGCAAGGAAAATACCAAAACCCAGGAGACAGCTTCTGCCACATACGTGCCGGGAGTCTACACAGCTTCCCTGATTTTAAATAATCACGCAGTGGATATTCAGGTGGTGGTAGATGAAAACAACATAAATTCCATTCAGCTTGTGAATCTGGATGAAGCGGTCACTACCATGTATCCGCTGATTGAGCCTGCCTTTGAAGAAATCATTGACCAGATTTATGAAGGGCAGAGCCTGGAAAACATTACATATTCCGCTGACAATAAATATACTTCTTCTATATTATTGGAAGCAATTGGAGATTCCCTGAAAAAAGCCGCTGTTAAGAATGCTGCACCCGAAAGCAAAGATATTTCTTTGCCTTAAAGATTTGACAAACGAACGCAGGAGCCGTCATAACATATAGAAATCATAAAATCCCTATATGATATGATGGCTCCTGTAAGTTATTATTCCCGCCGCGTCATCTGTTTCTCCTCAATCTTTCCGCATATGCTATAAATCTTCCAATTCCCTTTCCCAGACAGCACAGGAAGCATCGGAAGGCATGCGCAAATCGCCTCTCGGCGAAACTGCCACACTTCCTATTTTAGGGCCGTCCGGCAGACAGGAGCGCTTGAACTGCTGGGCAAAAAAGCGCCGGTAAAAGATTTTCAGCCATTTCAATATGATTTCTTCTGTATAAAGACTTTCAAAAGCCGTCAATGCAATTCTGTATACCTTTGCCGGAGAATATCCGCACCGCAGCATATAATACAGGAAAAAGTCATGCAGCTCGTAAGGTCCTACCAAATCTTCCGTCTTTTGGGAAATCTTTCCTTCCTTTGGCGGCAAAAGTTCGGGGCTGACAGGAGTATCCAATACGTCCTTTAAAATTGCCTTAAGTTCCGGTTCCATGCATGTTTCTCCATAGTAATCTACCAGATGCCTTACAAGAGTCTTTGGCACGCCTGCATTCACCCCGTACATAGACATATGGTCGCCGTTATAGGTTGCCCATCCTAGAGCAAGCTCCGACATATCCCCGGTTCCAATGACAAGCCCGCCTGTTTTATTGGCAATATCCATTAATACCTGAGTCCTCTCTCTTGCCTGTCCGTTTTCATAGGTAACGTCATGCTTCTCAAGGTCTTGCCCGATATCCCGGAAATGAACCGTAACCGCCTCTTTAATGTCCACTTCCTGCAAGGTGGTGCCTAAAACCTTTGCAAGCCTGCAGGCATTATCATAGGTTCTGTCCGTAGTGCCAAAACAGGGCATTGTAACGGAATAAATATTTTTCCTGTCCAGTCCAAGAAGGTCAAATGCCCTTGCCGTTACCAACAGCGCCAGAGTGGAGTCCAACCCTCCCGAAATCCCGATTATTGCATACTTACTTTTCGTATGGCGGAATCTTTGTACAAGACCATAAGACTGTATGGATAAAATTTGCTCGCACCGTTTTTCTTTTTTCTCCTTATCAACGGGAACAAACGGCGTCTGCAAAAAGCTTCTTGTAAGCTTTGTTTCCTCCCTTACAATTGCAAAGGGAATCGTCAGATATCCTGCCGTCTCATTTGCCAGCTCCCACGAATTCTCATAAGTAGTCAGCCTTCTTCTTTCCATTTTCAGTCGTTGGATATCAATATCCCCATACAAAATATGTTCTTTAAAAGGATTTGCCTCTGCTAACATAATGCCGTTTTCCGCTATCATATTATGGGCTCCAAATACCACATCCTGAGTGGATTCCCCTTCGCCTGCACTTGTATAAATATAGGCTGATACCATTCTTGCGCTTGCTGATTTTATAAGCATCTTCCTGTATTCATCCTTGCCTACATTTTCATTTGAAGCAGAAAGATTAACGATTACATTGGCTCCTGCCAGAGCATGGGAGGTGCTGGGTGGATTTGTTACCCAGATATCTTCGCATATTTCTGCCGCTACAACCATTCCTTCCAAAGCATCCGTCTCAAATAAAATATGAGTTCCAAAGGGGATTTCCTCTCCTCCAAAAGAAACGGGAACAGCAGCGGCATTTCCCCCTGCAAAATGCCTTGCCTCATAAAATTCCCCATAACCGGGAATATGAGTTTTGGGAATAAAGGCAAGCAGCTCTCCGCAGTTTATGACTGCTGCCACGTTATACAACTGGTTTCCGACTTCCAGCGGCATCCCTACAAAAACAAGAGCATCCATTCCATCCGTAAACTCCACAATCTGTTCTAACGCCCGTCTTGCTCCGTTTAGAAGGGTTTCCTGAAAAAATAAATCTCCGCACGTATATCCTGTAATACAAAGCTCCGGAAATACAATAATTTTCGCCCCGTTTCCTTCTGCTTCTTCTAAACACCTGCAAATCTGTTCTCTGTTATATTCTGTATCTGCCACCCTGATTTTAGGCGTTACCGCCGCTACCTTAATAAATCCATGCTGCATAGCTTTCTTTTTTCTCCTTTTCCATGGGGGCTGCTGCCCGTTTACTCCAATTATTTCCATTGCTTTTAAGTACGTTACTTTGCCAGCTTTAATAATTCCTTCAATTCCTCTATGGAGTATGTGTAGTTTTTATTACAGAAATGACAGTTCACTTCTATTTCCTTCCCCTCATCTATCATTTCTTTAATATCCTTTTCTCCTATGCTGACAATAGCCCTTGCCACCCTTTCCTTGCTGCAGTTACAGGAAAAAGCAGTGGGAATATCATCCAGTATTTCCATGGACATTCCCTCAAGCAAAAGCTCCAAAAGCTCCTTTGGAGTTTTCCCCTCTTCCAAAAGAGCAGTAACAGAAGTGATTTTTTCCAGATTTTTTTCCAGCCTTTCAATTACCTGTTCCTGCGCGAAGGGCATCAGCTGTACAATAAATCCGCCTGCCTGCTTTACCGTGTTATCCTTCTCCATCAGGACTCCAAGCCCTACGCTGGAGGGCACCTGTTCGCTGGTGGCAAAATAATAGGTCAGGTCATCGGCAATTTCTCCTGTCTGCAATACAGTCTGTCCTACATAGGGCTCTTTTAATCCTAAATCCTTGATTACGTTCAAAATGCCGTTCCCTACCGCTCCTCCTACGTCCAGCTTTCCTTTCTCATTTGGCGGCAGCATTGCCTGGGGATTTAAAGCATATCCCTTTACATTCGCCCTGGCATCAGCTGTTACCGTCAGCCCTTTTACCGGACCGTTTCCCTGTATCTGCAGGGTAAGTATATCCTTTTCGCCTTTTAACATGCTTCCCATCATGGCGCCTCCAGTCAATAACCTGCCAAGAGCCGCCGTCACTACCGGACTGGTATCATGAACCCTTCTTGCCGTTTCCACCATATTTCTTGTAGTACAGGCAAACGCCCTGATTTGTGCGTCAGCCGCCGTTGCTCTTACAATATAATCCTTCATTTTTCTTCTATCCTCTTTCCCTGCTCTTTTGCCATTACAAAAATCCGTTCACTGCTTTCATGAGGCTGTTCATAAGTCTCCCCGTCAAAAGCCTTTAGAAAAATAAGCCCTGCCTGTTTTAAAGCTTTCTTTACTTCCTGCAAAGTATATCCTCTTTGATAGTGGGTTTCTTCAAATTTGCGGTACAACTCCCCTTCTTTTATGAAAACGGTCAGGTCGTATTCATTCATGCCCGTTTCATCATCATAATAATTTTCCCATATAAAGCTGCTTTCTTCCCTGTTTTCCGCAATAACGCTGTCCCCAATGACTTCCTTATACTTGTACGTCGTATTAAAATCAAATACAAAAATTCCTTCCGGGTCCAGATAGTTATTTACTAGCCGAAAGGTTTGTACCAGTTCCTCCCTATCCAGCAGATAATTGAGAGAATCACAAATGCTCACCACTGCCCTGACCGTGCCGTACAATTCAAATTCACGCATATCCTGAAGGAGATACAAAATGGAATCCTTCTTTTTTTCCCTCTGCTTTTCCATAGCAATCTGCAGCATATCCATGGAATTGTCAATGCCAATCATATCATATCCCGCCTGCTCCAGCATTTCCGTCAGCATTCCGGTTCCGCATCCCATATCCAGTACAAGCCCGTCCTCTATGCCTTCTTTCCGGAAAAGGGACACCAGAAATCCGCACCATGTTTCATATGGGGTATTATCCATAAAGGTATCATACACCTTTGCAAAATCCGAATAAGCTTCCATATTCTTTCTCCTATTGATTTAAAATACTCTTTAATTCCTCAAACAGCCTGTCCATTTCCTCATCCGTCCCAATAGTAATCCGCAGATAATCCGATATTCTTTCCTGATTAAAGTAGCGCACATAAATGTCTTTCTTTTTCAGCGCTTCAAACAGCTCTTTTGCCGGGCGCTGCTTATGAGTTGCAAAGATGAAGTTGCTGTAAGAGTCCTGAAAGGAAAATCCAAGCTCTTTTAGCTTCTCCTTGCTCCTTTCCCTCGTGGCAACTACCTTTTTTATCGTTTCTTTAAAATAAGAATCCTCTTTTATGCTTTCCACTCCCAGAATAATAGAGGGCTGGTTCATCGTGTAAGAATTAATGGAATATTTTACATCATTTAAATAGGAAATCAGTTTTTCATTTCCCATGGCAAAACCAATCCGAAGCCCTGCAAGGGAGCGGGATTTGGAAAAGGTCTGTACAACCAGTAAGTTATCATATTTGTGGATAAGGGGCAGACAGCTTTCTCCTCCAAAATCAATATATGCCTCATCGATAATTACCACTACGTCCTGATTTGCCTTTACAATCTCTTCTATAAATTCCACTGTCTGAAGCACTCCGGTAGGGGCATTGGGATTAGGGAAAATAATTCCGCCGTTTTCCTGTAAGTAATCCTCTTTTACTATGGAAAAGTTCTCATCCAGAGGCTTACACTCATAGGGAATCTGATACAGCTTTGCCCATACATCATAAAAGGAGTATGTAATATCCGGAAAGAAAACCGGCTTTTTGCTGTTAAAAAATGTTAAAAATGCAGTGGCAAGCACGTCATCGGAACCAACCCCCACAAATACATTTTCCTTTTTCAGTCCATAATATTCCGCCAAAGCTTCCGTCAGCTTTCCTACGGACGGGTCCGGATAAAGCCGCAGAATATCCGCGGGAAAATTTTTCATAGCTTCCTCTACTGCCGGCGCCGGCGGATAAGGATTTTCATTTGTATTCAACTTTATGACCTTTGTATTCCCGGGCTGTTCCCCTGGAGTATAGGGAATTACCTTTCTGACATTTTTCTCCCATCCGTTCTGCTTTGTATCACACATAAATATTCATCCTCTTTTCTATTTGAAATATCATAATTTTCCCGAATCCATATACCAAGGGGATTCTGCCTGAAAAATTTGTCCAAATCATCTATCGTATTCTTTCCAATTACAATCCGGTCCGGCATATGCTCCTTATGAATGGTAAAATATTCCACCCACTGCTCATTGAAAGCAGGTGTGCTTATGGTAGTAGGCGTCACATAAGTGCCTGTTCCGAAAAGATTATAAATGCCCTCAGTACTCAACAAAAGCAGTTTTTCCCCGGAAGCGCCCTGTCCTATTGCTTCATAAAAATCCTCTGCCCGCTCCAAATCCTCCGGATATATATAGATTCCTTTCATGGGACCAAAAGTCACCTGTTCTCTTTTTTCTAAAATATTGGCAGGGGGATATTCGCTGACCCTTACGTAATAACCCTTACAAAATATCAGACTTAAAACAAATATGCTTACAGCCGTATACATTGCCGTCTCCATCTGCTTTATTCCGGCTTCCCTGCCATATAAGCACATCAGGGGCAAAAGAGCCAGAATGCCGGGAATCAGATAGGAACTGCTGGAAACAGGACCTACATTGCTGGCCAGCAAAATCCCTGCAAAGGCAATAAAGGTTCCTATTAGAAGATAGTCTCTTATTTTCTTTCTTTTTTCTTCTGTTTCCCTGTTCCCGCACTTCTTCCCAAGGAAAAATGCCAGCGCAAATAATACCAGATAACGCACCTGCAGCCGGAAAGGACTCCATGGAATCCCTGCCAAATCAGCGCATACTACAATCACAGAACTGACAATCATGAACACTGACACAAAGAAACAATAAAAATGCTCCTTCACCAGACAAACAAGCCATTTTTTCCCATGAAAGCATTTGGGAAACAGGATTTTGCATAAAAAGGCTGTTAACCCGCCGGGAACCAGCAGGACAACTGCCTGCAAAGCTGCCTCCAGCCACCTCTTAAAAAACAAAGACCATTTCGTCATCATATCAAACTGATGGGAACCATCCGAAAAAACATGGGGAATGCTGGACACTATCTCTCCCATACTCATGTCCTTTAGCAGATAACCAAAGAAAACAATGGCGCAAATGCCGCATCCAAGCGTAAATATTCCCATTCTTTTCATGGATTTTCCCTGATACTTCCAAATCAGCCATAATGCTGCCGGATATAAAACAGCCATAGTAGGATATCCAAGCACTGTAAACGCCAGACTCACTCCCGCCAAAAATGCCCAATAACTCTTTCCTTTTTCCCCCCGACATAAAAACAACAGCATTGCTGTCATTCCCCAGATAAGCTGCATGGAAAAGTCCAGACTCATAAGCCACTTGGGTAAAAAATTAAAATACAAAAGCCCGCATAAGCAGCTCCATTCCTTTTCCATCCTATAGGATAATTCCTTATAAACCCAGCAGGAAAAGCCTAAATGAAGTAATGTGGAAACAACCCGGAAATAAAGAACAACTCCGGTATTTCCGCCAGTGAGCTTCACAAAGGGAAGTAGGAAGAGATAAGGCAGAAAGGAGGAGGTCTGATGTATCTCCCACATGTCCAAAAGAAGCCTGTCTCCCTGCAGCAGGCGATAAGGCATGGAAATCCCATAGCCTTCATCTACATCAAAGCCTATAAAAATCTTGCTGATTGCTGCAGCCAGCGACAAAACAGTCAGAATGGCAGCTAACAGCATTTTATAACGATGCCCGTTCACTTTATTGTTTTCTTCCATAGTGATGTTATTTTCCTTTTTTATTCCTTTAACAGACAATTGCCTGCATTTCCTCAAAACTATTTATTAATTAATGTATTTTTGCAGTTATCTTCGTTTTTTTCTTAAATGTTCTTTAAATGATAAGCAAAACAGTTATGTGGTATTATAGCATACTTCTTCAGGAAGTGAAAACTCCTACTGTTAAATTTTAACAGGGAGCCTTCACTTTTATTTATACTTTTATTTATACTTTAGTTAAGCTTTTATTTAAATTTCCATTTTTTAATATCAGTCTACAAAAAAATCAATTTGTTTTTCTACCTGTTTTTTCAGCATTCTTTCTTCTATATGGATATAGATATCCTCACCTTCCCGTTCAAATAAATAAGCCGGATTTACTTTAAGACGATAATGGTTTCCGCTAATCTTTTGTAACAGTTCATCCGGAATATCTGCCATATGCTGCTCTTCCTTTTGGGAGATGGCAACAGTGCCAAGCCTGTTATATCTGCCCTCTTCCTTACCATATAAAACAACTCTGTATTTGCAGAATATAAACAGATACCATAACAAAAGCCCTAACAGTCCTAACAATAGTATTGCTATCAGTGCGGAAATACATAACTTTTCCAGAAATGTTTTTTCCCTCTTTCTCTCTTTTGGGCTGTTGGTGTCATATTCTTCTATTTCAATAGGTTCTTTTTCTTCTTCCAAAACCGGCAGGGTTACCTGATGGGTGGTTTCTTTTATTTCTTCCTGTTCCGTTTTCTCTTTGGCATTGCTATCTTCTTTACGGTTTTCCACGGTATTCTTAACCTGACTTTTGTGGGATTTTTTCCCTTCCTCCTTTTTAGGGACAGGGATAATATTTTCTCCTTCCGGCACCGGGTCATCTCCACCGCTTTTTGTATCAACTATGCCTTCTTTCTTTACTCTGTCCCCATCTGTTATTTTATCACCATACTTTTTTCGCTTCTTTTTATTATCGTCCTTATTATCATCATCTTTCTCATCGTCCCCTTCATCATCATCTCCTTCATCATCTTTCTCTTCGTCTTCATCATCGTCATTGCCTTTTTTATTTTCCTCTTCAGGCGTACATTTTGCCTGAAAAGTCTCTTCTGCAATGTTTCCAAGCCCATCCTTTACCTGAATTTTTAAATCTGTGGTTTTGGAAATTACTATCTCATTCTTCTCCGTCCAGTTCTTTCCCCCATCAAAGGAATATGCTTTTTCTGCAAGTCCGCAGCCACTCTCATTGTCTTTTGCCAGTACCTGCACAACTGCATTTCCGGATTTCCAGTTACTTGGTTCCATGCTGATTTCCTGTATTACAGGAGGCGTTTTATCAATTCCTTTTATGGACACTACATTACTTTTAATGTTATGTAAACTATCACGTACTTTTACCTGATAGATGCCGTTTTCAGAAAATGTATGTCGGTTTTCCCGGGTCCAGTTTTCTCCCCCGTCAAAGGAATAAGGAGCCGCATCCAGTCCGCAGCCTTTATCTGCCGCCTGAATTTCTACGTTTGCACCTTCTCCGGACCATATCTTTTCTCCTATTGTAACGCTATTTTCATAATTCGTAATAACTTCTGCCTCCGGGGCTGTTTTGTCAAAATTGTCTATTGTAACGGTTTTAGTTGCCATATTGCCCAGCGCATCCTGAACCTTAACATGATAGGTGCCGTTCTGGCTTATCACATAGTTTCCGGCATTTGTCCATGTAACCTGATCAAAGCTGTATGGCAGTGAAGAAAGCCCTGCGTCGCTGTCGCTTGCAGTTACATTTAAGGTTACTGTAGTGGCAGTCCATTCTTTTCCATTTACTACCACCTTGTCATTGACGGTCTTATCCACCATGGCTGCAGGCGCCGTTAAATCAATAAAATCTACGGATATACCTTTGCTGATGGAAGAGTTTCCTAACTGGTCCTGTGATTCCACAGAATAAGTGCCGTTTCCATTTACCGTATGGGTAGAAGAGGCGGTCTTTTTATTTCCGCTATTTGCTGCAATCCAGTCCGTTATATTTCCCGAAGAATTTTTATAGCGAAATGTCTTTGTCTTATGTGGCCTTGACTCCTGGTCCGCACAGGTTGCCGTCAATACTGCCTGTGTGCCGTAAGTTTTTCCATTTGCCGGGTTCACGGCTGTCTTTCCGGAAGGTGCAGCCTTTAACTCAATTTCAGGAGCTGTTTCATCAATTCCATTGCTCCCTATTTTAGAAGGAAGCTTTTTATACAGGACAATCCAATGGAACCTTCCGCTGCTTCCAAGACCGTCTCCAAAAGAAGCAGATGGTCCTGCAATGGCATAGCTGCACTTTTTATACTCTTCCTCCGTTACGGTTACACTTCCCAGATTCTTAGTGCTCATGCCATACAACACCCTGCCTGAAAGCCCAAACCAGTGCTTCCATTCTGCTGTATTGGAAGTATGACCGTTGCAGACATGTCCGCCGCCTGATACATTTGTTTCGGATGCGTCAATTTGAGGCACCTCTACCTTATCTGTAATTCCCACATATTGGTATGAGGTATCGCTGCAGCTTTCATCCGGCTGCCCCATTTCATAGGTGACAACCACTTTCCCATTCTTTTTATAATAACCATTTACCGCTGTCCCTGCAGTATCGTAGGCTGCCGTTACCGTTCCCCTGTTTTCACAGCCCGACTTATTGGCTGCTGCATAAACAGTATCTTCCAGACAAAATACCAGGGTAAAAACTGCCAGCATTGCTTTAATTGCTTTTTGCTTCTTGATAATCACTTGTAGTATTCTCATATTCTTCCTCTCTTTTTTATGATTTGTCTTTGCTGCCAAGGGGCAATATCATTGCCATTTTGGCCTATTCTGCATGGTCTGGTCCCCCCATCTTTTCTGATGCTTGATATCACCCCTTTTCTTTGTATTTTTTGTCTGCATTTGGGAAATTGTGATAGAACATATCACGTCTTGGAAAGGAATTGTATTGTAACATTTCGTTTTTTACTTGTCCAGCCTTCGTTAAAATGTTTAATTTTTTTTGTGAAAATTTACTAATTTTTATCCATTGACAATTATGTCATGTCCAAATTTCCATTGTATTTATCTTATGTTATAATATGTCAATAAAGTACTGGGAATAGGAAAAGCCGTTTCTGTCATATATTATGGCAATAGGATATATACGGTGAATTTTATGGGAAAAGAAAATTTCTTTCAAACCCTGAAGAAATTTGTAAAATCCGGTTTCTTTTGGTTTGGTATGTTGTTTCTGGCACTGGCAATCGGCAAATATGCTTCTGAAAACGTAACGGTGAGCAATAGTGTGGATGGCAGAGAACTTCCTGTTTATTGTGTGGAAACGGATGAAAAAAAAATAGCCCTGAGCTTCGATGCGGCTTGGGGAAATGAAGATACTGCCACTATTTTGGAAATACTAAAAAAACATAATGTACACGTAACATTTTTTATGACCGGAGGCTGGGTGGAATCCTATCCGGAGGATGTGAAGGCAATTCTTGCCGCTGGACACGACCTGGGAAACCACAGTGAAAACCATAAAAATATGTCCCAGCTAAGTGATGAGCAATGTCAGGATGAACTGATGCAGGTACATAACAAAGTAAAGGAACTGACGGGATATGATATGTTCCTGTTCCGTCCTCCTTACGGAGACTATGACAATCATGTCATAACCAATGCAAAGGCATGTAATTATTATACAATACAATGGGATGTGGATAGTCTGGACTGGAAGGATTATGGTGTTGATTCTATTATAAAAACCGTCACCCAGCATAAGCATTTAGGCAACGGCAGTATCATCCTCTGCCACAACGGCGCCAAGTATACTGCTCAGGCTTTGGATGCCATGATTACTAATTTAAAAGAACAGGGTTATGAAATCGTTCCTGTTTCCCAACTGATTTATCGGGAGGATTATCATATGAATCATGAGGGAAGGCAGATAAAAAATTAAATTACCTGGCAGTAACTTTATATAATTTTCCCCTTAAACTAATTGTTTTTTTCACTTATATGTACTAAAATGCCTTTAAAGGTAAGTGGTACTAAGTTGTACCTCCTTGCAAATTAATCAGGCTAAAATAATCATCTTATCTTTGCAGTCAAGTGAATCCCTTTTTATTAGACAAAAATGAAAGTCTAACGAAAGGGATTCACTTCATCTAGAGCCCTCCTTTTTTTACTTTTATCACTAAATAGAGATACTCTATAGCAGTTTTAAATGACAGCTTATTTTTTCCCTTTATTATATATTGTGTAAACAAGTCCGATTAAAATCACAACAAATGTACTAATTTGAATCAAACCATCATATGTAATGTATTGCATTTATATTTCCTCCTTTCAAATTTGGAAATAAAAAGAGTGCCTATCATATGCCTCAATAAAATGTTCTTTTTTGATATATAAAATTGTTGTTGATGATACTAATTGTTTTACACATCTTTGTTTTCTCTCTCCTCCCTGCAAAAATACCAGTTCTGTTCAACGGAAAGGAATTTGATGCCAAATATGTTTCCTTCCTTTTTATTATAATACACTGTCCAATTAGTTTTAATATGCAGTTTGTAATTTATTTATTAGCCTGAATTTTGCATTTTTGTGTTTTTGTATTACAAAGTATTTGTAAGCATATAAACATTGGCAATTTCCACGCTTGCCAAGGACAGGGACTTTCTGTCCCTTGACCCCGACAAAAAACCTCTATATGATATCTATTATAATTTTGCTATAATTTGGTATAGTTTGGTAAAAAGCAGGAATACTTGATTTAGCTGAGTGCATATGTTATAATAGCATCAGCTAAGAAAAGATGTAGTGTCCAAATGACACACAAAACGAATCCCCAGTAGTGGCCGCTACTGGGGATTCTTCTCATTTTGTACGGTAGAGCATCCGTCAGGCTAATTGTCGCTGTCATTTCCGTCTAACCATTTGCAAACATAGTAGCCAACCATACTTGCCACAACGGAAACAAGAAAAGATATAATGATTTCCAAAATGACACACCCCCTTTCTGTTGCCAGATTGGGTGCGACAACAACTGTATTATATCAAAATATTTCGACAGTCACAATCCATTCCGGAAGAAACTCTTCCCTCGCCTTTTCATTTTTCCTCGCATTAATCTCATACATAAGTTATGCAAAAAACAGGAATAACTGATTTTCTCGTGGGCATATGCTATACTACGCCTAGGAAAATGATGCCATCATACAAAGTGTGGGCAAAACGAAAACCCAGAGGTGGCACCCTCTGGGTTTTCTTCTCCTTTTTACGGTTGAGCAGACCAAGGCTAACTATTGTCGTTCTTTCCGTCTAACCATTGGCAAATATAGCAGGCAACTATACTAATCGACATGAAAAGTATAGTACATGGTCCCCATCCTAAATGCTTTCCTTCAGGAAGTATTCCGTTTCATACTCTTTTTGCATATGTATATGCTGTATATGCAAATTCCTTATCTGCAACTATCTTCATGTAGCGGAGCCCTGTTTTAATCATATCCTGCCGGTTCTCTTCTGTATATTCCATTTCTTTTTCCCACAAATACATATTTTCCAAAGAAATTGCAGAATACTCATTTTCTCCTGCTACAGAATTTTTATTATGTTTCTTTTTAACTTTCCCCTGAATGGAGGCTGTATTGTTTTCTGAATACTTTTTAGTTCTCTCTTATTCTTAGCCATAGCTTGTCCTCCACTAATTTAACAAAAAATAGCCAAAGAAATAAATTCTTCGACTACTTTATTTTTATAACGTGTGTGGATAGTCTAGACTGGAAGGACTATGGTGTAGATTCCATGATTACAAATTTAAAGGAACAAAGTTATGAAATCGTTCCTGTTTCCCAACTGATTTATCGTGAAGACTATCATATGAATCATGAGAGCAGGCAGATAAAAAATTAAATTACTTGGCAGTAAGTACGATTAAAAAAATCACCTGTAAAATTGATTATCCTACCATTCTCAAATATTTCCCTTGTATTGTGGTATGCCACCTTGCCTATTTTCTTTCCTTCCCGATCCGGTTCATTCCCCCAGCTCCATTTCCCGTATATTCTTTCGAATAGGCAGTACAAGGGATGGAGGCACGGAAAGCTCGTCAATTCCCATCTTAAGAAATGTTCTTGTCAATGCAGGGTCAGCCGCAAGCTCTCCGCAGATGCCTACCTGACAACCGTGCTTATGGCCGTTTTCAACAGTCATCTGAATCATGCGAAGCACTGCAGGATGATGAGAATCGTAAATACCATCCAGCTTTCTGTTCTGACGGTCAATCGCCAATATATATTGCGTTAAATCGTTTGTTCCGATGCTGAAAAAGTCCACTTCTTCTGCCAATAAATCACTAATCATAACAGCAGCGGGAGTTTCAATCATAATTCCCTGCTCAAACTCCCCGTAAGGAATTTCCTGTGCATCCAGTTCTGCCTTAACCGACTCTACAATTCCCTTAATCTTACGCACCTCTTCCACAGAGATAATCATTGGATACATAATGGAAATATTTCCAAATGCACTTGCCCTCAGCAATGCGCGAAGCTGTGTTTTAAAAATCTCCGGCTGCTCCAGACATATGCGAATTGCCCGGTAACCCATTGCCGGATTTTCTTCCCTTTCCAGTTGAAAGTAATCCGCCTGCTTATCAGCGCCAATGTCCAGTGTCCTGATAATCACTTCTTTGCCTGCCATATTTTCCGCTACGGCTTTATATGCCTGAAACTGGCTTTCCTCACTTGGATAATCCTTTGCCTCCAGATAAAGAAACTCGCTTCTAAAAAGCCCGATTCCGGCAGCATCATTGGCAAGCACGCTTGCCACATCACTTACACTTCCAATATTTGCATACAATTTTATCTTTTTTCCATCCAGCGTTACGTCTTCTTTTCCTCTTAGTTCCCGGAGCAATGCTTTGGCTTTTTGGTCTTCTTCCAAATGAGCCCTCATTTGATTATATATTTCCTTATCCGGCTCAATATACAAATTCCCCAAATATCCGTCAATGATTGCCGTTTTGCCATTCCACTCTTTTTTGATATCTACTCCTATCAACGCCGGAATGTCCATGGTCTTTGCCAGAATTGCCGTATGGGAATTGGCGGAGCCCTGCCTCGTCACAAATCCAAGCAGCTTTCCTTTGTCCATTTGAATAGTTTCGCTGGGCGATAACTCATCCGCCACAACAATAACAGGCTCATTCACCAGATTTCCGGCATTTCCTTTCCCTGACAGAATATCAATAAGCCTTTCAGAAACATCCTTTACATCTGCCGCCCGTGCCTTAAAAAAGTCATCATCCATCCCGGAAAACATCTTAAAAAAGTCGTCTCCGGTAATTGCCACTGCAAATTCTGCATTTACCTGCTGTGTTTCAATAATCTTTAAAACAGAATCCGCATAATCTTCATCCTCTACCATTACAGCATGGGCTTCAAATACTCCGGCATCCATCGGTCCCACTTCTTTTTCCGCTTTTTTCTGCAGTTCTTTCAATTGCAGGACTGCTGTTTTCCTTGCTTCTTCATACCGTTTTTTTTCCGTCCGGACATCTGTAACCTTAACAGGTTTTATCTGTTGCTCTCTTTTTTGATAAAACAGAATCCTGCCGATTGCAATACCCTTTAATATGGATGTTCCAGTTACTTTCTTCATAGTTAAATGTAATAAACAAACTCAGCCTGCGTTCTTAGCTTTTTCGCAGTGCCAAAATAAAACTTTTTATTTTTGATGTATTTCTTTTCAAACACAAAGCAAATCGTCTTATAAGATCCGGGATTAATAGTCATTTTTTTCTTTTTCCCTTTATAAAATGTCTTGGAAGCAATTCTTTTATTGGAAGAAGTTCTGACTGTAATCTTCAAATCCTTCATTCCGTATATAGTCTTATCTGTATTATTGTAAACATAAGCATAATAATAAAGCTTACCGTTGGATTTGGAATAAAATACCTTCTTTGGCATAATATGCACCGTATTTCCAGTATAGCTGTACTTGTCCGGCTTAGAACCTGTATATGTGCCGTATTTATTGGCGGATGCCGCCTGTGCTTCTGTTCCCATCCCTCCCCAAAGGGTTATAATCAGAGAAAGGGTCAGTAAAAGGGATATTGTTCTTTTTATGCGTATTTTCGTTTTTTTCATAGCCTGTCCTCTCATTCTTCAATTGTTGAATTTTTATTACTTTTTTGTATTACTTTATTATATAAGTTCCTTTTGTATTTGTAAAGAACGGGAAGCGGAACTTTTGCATTTCTTAATATTTTTTCAAAAAACACCACACTATTACTTTTTTCCGCAATTTAATACAATTTTTGTTGAAAAACCTCCCTAGTCCTAGTAAACTGGAAGACAAATATATTCCATTATACAATACAGGGGGTTCTTATGGCTACACATCGAAAAATCCTGTGGATTCTATGGGCATTCACATTATTTTTATTTCCGCCGCTTTCATTTTGCAATGCAGTTACAGATATATCTGCAGACATATCCGTTGCAGAAGCAGCAGGAAGACCTTCTTTAAATTATTCAAAAAAATCTCTTCTAAAAGGAGAAACCGTAGAACTGAAATTGAAGAATGCCGGAGGAACCGTAAAGTTTTCCAGCAAAAATAAAAAAATTGCCTCTGTTTCCTCTTTCGGTCAGGTAAAGGCAAAATCAGCCGGTACTACTGTCATTACCGCTTCCTGCGGCAAGAAAACTTACCGCTGCCGCATTAAGGTTAGGGATACTGTAGATTTAATTGTTTTTGCCGGACAAAGCAATATGACAGGACGAGGCAGTTTAAGCGGCATTCCCAAGCTTCCGGAGGGGGCCGGTTATGAAAGCAGGACTGTTACCCATGCCGGCAGTCTTTCACCGCTAAAAGAGCCATTTGGTATGGGACAGGACAGAAACAGCTTAAACGACAGCGGGCTTCGCACCGGTTCCATGGTTACTGCCTTTGTGCAGGCATATTATCAAAAAACCCAGACTCCCGTAGTAGCTGTCAGCGCCACCGTTACCGGTTCCGGCTGTGTCAGCTGGAGCACCATTCATTATAAAGAAGTGGCCGCCAGAGTAAAACAGGCACAAAAAGCACTGAAAGCAAGAGGACTGAAAGTAGAAAACTGCTATCTGGTCTTCATGCAGGGGGAAAATGACGGATTTGCCGGAACAAGCCAGAGCTTCTACAAAAAAAGAATTACACAGATGTTTCGCAATCTGCAAAAAACCTGTCCCGTAGAAAAATGCCTTTTAATCCGCATAGGCAGCTATGCCAAAGACCCGGACTTATATAAAGATATAGTAAAGGCCCAAACAGACTTATGCAGGAACAATCAGGATTTTGTCCTGGTATCTTTAAAAGCTGCTTCCTTTAAAGCCGGCTATTATCAGGAAGACGGCATCCATCTGACTCAGAAGGGTCTGAATATTTTAGGCAAAGAAGCCGGCACCAATGCGGCATCCTACAAACTAACCGGAAAAAAACCTGTATTAAAGGATCCAAAATATAAAAATACATACAAGCCGGCAAAATAAACAGGAGGACACAAATTTGAAATTGAAAAAAGGATTCGGGATTTTAATCATTGCACTGCTTTTGGCTTTATCTCCTCTTGGAACTTCCATATCCGCATTACCGGAAACCGTTGAGGCTGCTCCTTCCAGACTTAATTATACGTCCAAAAATATATTAGTGGGAGAAACCTTTTCTTTATTACCAAAAAAGGGAAAAGCCGCTTCTTTTTCATCCGCCAATCCTTCCATTGCCACAGTGAGCAAAAAAGGAAAGGTACAAGGAAAAAAAGCAGGCTCCACCCGCATTACAGTTACTACCACTGCCGGAAAGAAGATTTCCTGCAAAGTTACAGTAAGAGATGAGGTGGATATTATCATCTTTGCCGGGCAAAGCAATATGACCAACGTGGGAAAAGCCTCCAAAGCGCCTGTATTAAAGGATGGCGCAGGCTATGAAGTACTTTTCACCAAAAATAAGTTGAGTCCCTTAAGGGAGCCCTTTGGCGTACAGCAAAAAGGAAAGATAACAAAAGACAGCGGCGGAACGCTGGCTTCTGCTTTTGCCAATGCTTACTTTACCCAGACCGGTGTTCCGATTGTTGCTTCCAATACTGCAAGAGGCGCAACCGGCCTTGGCCAGTGGAGCACCTCCTACTATAAAAAGGTGATAAATTCCGCCAATAAAACAAAGCGCATCTTAAAAAAGCAGGGCATCAAAGTCCGCCACTGCTATATGGTATTTTTCCAAGGGGAAAATGATGCAACCTATGATATTTCCACTTTTGCTTATAAACAGCACCTTATGATTATGTTAGGGCGTATCCGTGAAAAATCAGATGTGGAAAAGTGCATGATTATCCGTATCGGAAACAACATGAATTCCCCCAAAACCTTTGACCGTATTGCAGCTGCCCAGACAAGCATCTGCATGGAAAACAGAAATTTCGTATTGATTTCCACCATTGCCTCCGGTTTAGATAAAAGCTATTATCAGGGCGATGGGCTGCACTTTACCCAGGAAGGGCTCAATAAAATCGGAAAACAGGCGGGCACTATGGCCGGGAAGTATGCGCAGACAGGGAAGGAACCTTCTATGAAGGATCCTCGTTATAATAATACTTATCGTTCTAATAGTAATGAGTAGTTTGTCGGAGATGGGAGAATGAGGGGGTGTGGAGGGAGGACGCAGGAGAGGCGGTGGCATATAAAAGTCTTCCTGGCACGCTCTCGCTCTATGAAGACGCAGCAGTACTAACGCACCAAAGTACGGTGCGTAAGTGCTGGCGACTTCATCAAGGCCCGGAAGACTTTTATATGCCACCGCCTCTCCTGCTGGTTATCGACACCCCTTTAAATAGCGCCTCATTTAAATAACAGCTCATTTAAGTAACATCTCATAAAACAGCACCTCATATAAGCAGCATTATAAATAACACTTCCTTTAGAAACACCTTCCAGAAGCAATCTTTCTCTTGCTCAATCCACTAAAACCTTCCAAAGCAAACATCCCCCTTTCCAACTCCCCCATCTAAGAGTACAGCCTGAGAAGAAACAGCGGCAGAGGGAGGCGGTATGGTGCTATGGGTTGCTGCATTGTTTTTGCAGGCATTTTTCCTTAACAGGCTGTTCTATACCCAGGGTAAAATTGCCATGGACGGCAATTTTAGCCCTATTGCGCCATGGAAGGCGCTATAGGGCGACCCGTTCGCCACCACCACCCACATCAGCCTGTTTAGGAAAAACGCCTGCAAAAACACCGCAGCAACCCATAGCACCATACCGCCTCCCTCTGCCGCGTCCTCTCCCCCCTCTACTCCGAAAACAAATACATCCCCTCCCCCTCATAAACCGCATAATACTCATCCTCATACACCTTTACCCCATCTTCCATCACCGTAAAATCCCCCTTCAACATACCTGCCTCTTCCGTTCTCGCCAATAACAGAAAAGTTTTTCCTTCATGATAACCCGGCTGATAATATGCTTTTTTACTAAGCCATTCGTAAGGCGCCGCCACTCCGTTTTCTCCTCCCAGATTACCAACCTCAATGGTTCCGTTGCTCAAATATTCCGTTACGCTGGAATTCCAAAAAGTGGCATAGCCAAAAGTATAGCCCTGCTCCTGTAAAAATGCCATATAACCGTATCGTTTTTCACAGTCATTGTACTTTACATCCTGCCACAGCTCTCCGTAAAGGGAACTAAGGGTTATCACTGCTGCCGCCAGAATCAGCACAGGTCTTTTTAGTTGATTGGCCGGACGATATACCTGAAAAAAAGTCCCAAGAAGCAATACTCCTACCACATATACGGGCAGCCAGTAACGATACTGCATCAGTACCTCAGTGAAAATAAGCATGTACCAGTTAATGAGAAAGCATGCCAGAAAATAATATAATAACAATTGCTGTTTTTTATTTAAAAGAGTCTTCCGATTTTTGAACAGATAAACAATAACTGCTGCAAAAAATAAGAAAAATAAGCATTTCAGAGCATTGACCATTCCCCTGCCGCTGACTGCCTCCACGGGATAATAGCCGAAAAACTCCACCATAAGCTTTAGGGAATTCATAAACCGTTCCGGCACCTTGGACAGTTCTACAAACACCACTTCCGAAGTGGTATCGAAGGAATAGTTTTTTGACAGGTACAGCTTATTGCCAAGAAAACCAAGAAAAGCACTGAAGGAAGAGGCCGCTATGGGAACAAAGCCCATAAGCTCTTCTTTTTCCAGTTTTCTTATGTCTTCTTTTTCCAGAAAAACCATAACAAACGCTATTATAAAAGGTATAAAAAGGCTTGCCAGATACCGAAGACCGGATAATCCCAGCAGAAAGCTTAAGATTATCAAAAAAACCAGACTGGCTTTGGGATGTTTGTCCTCTCTTTTTTTTACGAAGAGTCCCAAAATCAAAAAGGTGCATATTACCTGACTGGTATAAAAACACCCAATGAACATCATATCCAGATATTCATTGGATAATGGTGTAAATAAAAATGTCATCCCCATAAGCAGCCAGGGTCTCTTCAATTCATATTTCTTCCCTGCATATACATATGCCGCTATTAAAAGAGCATAAAAAATGAATACGGATAAGGTTTTTACCAGACGATAATCGGAAAAAACCTTAAACAGCGGCATCATAAGCAATTGGGAATAAACAATCCTGATTTCCGTGGAATAGTACCAGCTTTTTGTAATGAGTTTGTTTTCATCTGCCAGAAGCTTTGATAAAATCACTTCTGCCGTAGTATCGGAATGCATTAAATTGTCCGGCTTAAGAAGGAAAAAAAGACACATTGCGCCAATCAAAATAAAATTGACCGATAGAAATATAGCAGTTGTTATGTTTTCTTTTTCCTTACAGTATTTTATTAATTTTTCCATTTGAATTTTTCCTTTTTTCTCCATAATCTTATCATACCTATCAGTCAATTATTTGTCAAATCCCCATTGTCCCCATTGCATTTTTGCTTAACCGTTTATAACAATTCACTTTCTAAGTTTCTTGCCAAGAAACAGAAAATATACTAAAATGAATTATATTTCTGCTACATCTGCCAAAACTGATAAGAAACAGGAAAAACGGTAACGGAGGAAAAGCTTTGAAGGAACAGTTTCGTAATAAAAAGGATGATTTGTACAGGAAAGAAAGCAATGCTTCAAAAGAAATCGGGGAACTTTTTCTGGCTTTTGTTATTGCCACGGGAATTTGCGGTGCTCTTTTTTATTATTTCTGGGGGCATCTTTCTGAAAAAACGGAAAAATTTACAGATATTATCATCGAGCACCCTGCCATTACCGGGCTTTCCAAATCCGGCGAGCTTCAACTGTTCTGGTGCCTGCTTTTCCTTGGACTCCTTCTTTTATCCCTTATTTTATTATTACTCAAAAGAGCATCCTTTCAGCTCTGCTTTTTCTCAAAATGCAAAAAATCCCTTCAGAACTTTTCTGACAAATACATGGCTCCGGAGTTAATATTGTTGCTGCTCCCCTGTCTGTTACGCTACGGACTTTATCAGACCTGCTCCATACCTCTTCTCATCGGCATGGCTCTATTGGCCTTTTCTTATATTTTCTTTCGGGACATTTATAAGGAAATACTGCTTACCGTGCTTTTTACCTATTACGGCATACTAAGTATTTTTACAATTATCAGCTATTTTACCACAAAAGGAAATATAAGCACTACAGCCTTATATATTGTAACACTCGTTATTTCACTGTTATTTTTAGGAAGCTGTATTTTCTTTCAAAAAAAGAAATGGATTTCTTCCGCCATTGTGCTGCTTCAGTTTTTATTACCTTTTTTGCTGGTTGTATTTCTTGTAGACACTTATCTTTACCAAAATACCCTTATCCGGATTCCTTATGCGCCCTTTTACTATTTATTTTTTGGTATATTATTTTTAGTTTTTGAAGGGTCTGTTTTCTCTTTATGGAAGAAAAAAGACCGGCTGGTTTCCATGGCAGCCCCTGTGTTGATTTTTATTTATAATTCCTTTTCGGCTGCTCCCATGTATGCCCAGCCGGACCAGCACCATCACGGGGAACAGATGATTCCATGGCAGCAGGTATTTGAACTGGGACAAAAGCTGTATACGGAATATACTCCCGTCTCCGGCCTTTTTCCTATGGTAAACGGCACTATACAAAATATTTTTTTAAATGGCACTGTTTCCGATTATTCCCCTTCCATTTCAATAACAGTTGTTTTGTTCTCAATGCTGACTATGTATCTTCTGGCAAAACATGCGGGCACCCATTGGGCTCTGTGCTTGGCAGTGCTGTTTGCCCTGCCAAGCTACAACAGGCAATACATGGTACTGCCTGTCCTTCTTCTTCTGACCCTTCCAAAGCTTGTTGAAAATAAGGGCTTATGGCTTCCTTCCTATATATTCAGCTGCTTTTTATCGGGACTTTACTATCCATTGTTTGGCGCCGCCCTTTTGCTGGGACTGGCTCCTTTGGGGCTTTGGCAGTTCATTACTTATATTAAGTCCAAAGATTTAAAGGCGGATTTGAAAAAACCTTCTTTCTATATAAGCTGGCTGCTTTGCCTGATTCCGGTTGTCCTTTCTGTGCCATTGCTGGCAAAATTATTAAATCACACTTTAACTTATTCCTCTCAAACAGTGCTGGCAGACGGGATTTCTTTACTGGGCCAGTCTGCTCCCTCAAATTTCCTTCCCCTTTTATCAGAAGGAAATTCCAAAAACATGTGTTATGTATGTTTAAGGGCTTTTCTGCCCATGCTGGGTGTATGGCTTTTGTTTTATCTGTTATTAAAATATATTCTGGTTTCCGCAAAAGTATATAAAAAGACAAAAAAGCTTTCCTGCCCCTCCCTTCTGTTCGGTCTGGCTGCAGGAGCAATCACGTTATCGGTCTCTTATTCCTATACGTTGGTAAGAGCGGACTACAACATGATTTTATCCAGAACAGCGCCTGTGCTCATTGCCGTTTCAGGCATGTTTCTTCCGGTATTATTGATTTCCTACGGGAAAAGATTTTCCCGGTCTTTTGTGTTTCTTATTGCGGCAGCTTCCTTTTCTCTGCCCATGATACTTTATACAAAGGTAGAGGATATGAAATTTCCCAATATGTGGGTGTACCCCAATGGCAGCTCGGACATTTTGCTGGATGATAGTGACAAGCTGTTTACTTATTATACGGTTCCCAAAGGATTTTTAAGAGCTGATGATTTGGATATTTCCAAAGAAACTGCAAAAAGACTGGGCTCCGGCTTTTTCATCAGCGACCAGGTTCACTACATTAACGACTATGAAAAAGTCATTCAAAAATGCCGTGCCGTGGCTGAAGATACCACCTATCTGGGCTTTGACGGACAAGGCTTTTACTATTTCAATCATGTAAAAGCATGCGCCACCGGCTTTATTCCCGCTGCAAAGGGCTATGCTGCCCAAAAAGCCATTATGGAAACGGCAGAAAAGAACTTGCCTGTTATTTTTTTAATCAATGGAGAAAGCAATTACTATCTTTATTACTGGATGTGGGAAAAGGGGTATCTGTATAAGGCGAAAGACCATGCCTTTTATCCTGCCCGGTTATATGAACAGATTTACGGAAGCCAGTCTTCTGATAATTACCTTGATTATTTCACCGGAGAGGAATATGGACATCATTTGGGCCTTGTTCCAAGCTCCTTTGGCAGTTCCATGGAAACTCTCTCTTCCCTGTTTATAAGGGAAAAAAATATATTAGAATACCTGCAAACCACTGCTTATCAGGAATCTTACAGCTGTCAGGGGGACTTTTCAGGAACAGAATACGATTTTCTATATCTGGAAATCGCCCCTGCGGGCCTGGGAGGTGTCATGATCTATTTTCCTTCCGGAACCGTTACTGTATCCTTTCAGGCCCTTGGCGTTGATGAAGAAACTGCAAAAAACCGCATACAATCCGTCACCTGCACGATAAAAGACGGAAAGCTGTTAATTCCCATGGGCATGAACCCAAACTGGCTGCTGAATCGGATTTCTTCTATTACCATTACGGCAGACTGCACCTTAGACGGGGAAACATTTCCTCTGAATTTTCAGGTTAAGGAAGCCCGTTTGCTGAAAATCCGGCAGTAAAGGCTCTGGAAAGCAAAAAAAGAAATCATATAGGGAATGTTCCATGATATTCCTTATATGACTTCTTTTATTTTATGTTTCATTTATTGTTTCATTTTTTATTTTTACTTCTATTCACAGGCAACTATCGCTCCGTCATAAGTATTTTCTATAAACGACCTGATTTCACCTGATTTTAATACTTCTATCAATGCCTGAATTCCTTCACTTTCCTGGTTCCCTTCTTTTACCGCAATAATACTGGCATCACTGTCTGCCTGTGAGGATTGGGATGGCTCAGACATCCCGTAATGGATTTCGGCGGCATTTACCAAATGGGCTCCCTTTTCTTTGTTAAAGCTGTCCAAATCGGAAATCGTCTGTAAGTAACATGCATCAAATTCACCTTTTTCCACAGCCTCATCCGCCTGTACATAATCGTCCTGAATCGTCACTTCCAGCTCCCAGCCCTTTTCTGCCAGCAAAGGCTTTGCCTGTTCCAGTATTTCCCCATAGGGTGTTGCTCCTGCTAAGACCGTAACAGTTCCCTTCATTTCCACTGCAGCGTTTTCTGACTCCTCTGTTTCTTCCGCTTCCCCTTCCTCCGGATTTATTTCCAGACTGTCGCCTGTCATAATTTCCATATCATCCGTTATTTCTTTCTCCTTATTGCCGCAGCCTGTTAAAATCCCTGCTGTAAGCACTGCCGCAAATGCTGCCAGAATTATTTTCTTTTTCATAAGCATCCTCCTGTTATAATTCCTTTCCTGCCCTTTTTATCACTTCTATTGTCCGTTCCAAATCCTCATGGCTATGCGCTGCCGATAAAAACACAGCCTCAAACCGGGAAGGCGCCGTATATATCCCATGTTTCAGCAGATAATGAAAATACCTTGCATATTCTTCCCCGTCAGAACAGGCAGCGCTTTGATAATCCGTCACCTTTTCCCCTGTAAAGAACACACTCAGCAAAGAGCCTGCCCTGTTGACCCAAACTCTGTCTCCAAATGCTTCTTTTACCGCCTCTGCCAGTTTTTTCCCTTTTTCCTCCAGCTCCTTATACAGCCTGCTGCCTCCCTGTCTTAATGCAGATAAGGTTGCAATTCCTGCAGCGGTGGAAACCGGATTTCCCGACAAAGTTCCTGCCTGATAAACAGGACCTATAGGCGCCACAACCTCCATGATTTCCCGTTTTCCTCCATAAGCTCCTATAGGCATCCCTCCCCCGATGATTTTTCCAAGAGTGGTCAAATCGGGCGTCACTCCATAATACTCCTGTGCTCCTCCCAATGCCAGCCGGAATCCGGTAATGACCTCATCAAATATAAGCAAAGCACCATACTTTTTTGTAATCTCTCTTAAAAATTGCAGAAAGCCTTCCTTGGGAGGCACCACTCCCATATTGGCTGCTGCCGGTTCCACAATAACTGCCGCTATATCCTCTCCTTCCGCTTCAAACAATTCCTTTACGGAAGCTTCCCCATTATATTCGGCTATCAACGTGTGCTTCGTAAAATCCTCTAAAACCCCTGCACTGTCCGGCACCGCCTGAGTCATGGCGCCGGAGCCTGCTTTTACTAAAAGCCCGTCGGAATGTCCGTGATAGCACCCTCTGAACTTTACAATCTTTTTCCTTCCCGTATAGCCTCTTGCAACCCTGACAGCGCTCATTACCGCTTCCGTTCCCGAGCTTACAAGCCTTGTCATTTCCATGGAAGGCATACATTCTTTTATGAGCATTGCCAACTCATATTCTGCTTCTGTAGGCGCTCCAAAAGTCAGCCCTTTGTCACATGCCTGTTTTACGGCTTCTATGACGCCTTTGTCACAATGTCCCAGAATACAGGGACCCCAGGAACAGACATAATCGATATACTCCCGTCCATCCACATCATATATTTTTGAGCCCTTGGCTCTTTCTATGAAAACAGGGGTGCTACCTACTGCCTGATATGCCCTTACCGGACTGTTGACGCCTCCGGGAATACATTTCCCGGACTGTTCAAATAATTGTTCCGATTTCGTTTTATTCATCCATTTCCTCCTGCTCCTTAAGCCAAGCTGCCACATCAATAGCATGATAGGTTATGATGATTTTTGCCCCCGCTCTTTTTATTGCCGTCATATTTTCCATAACAATCCTTTTTTCATCAATCCAGCCATTTGCTGCCGCCGCTTTTACCATGGAATATTCCCCGCTCACATTGTAGGCGGCAATAGGATATTCGGTTCTGTCCGCCGCTTCTCTGACGATATCCAAATAAGCAAGGGCGGGCTTTATCATAATCACATCCGCTCCTTCTTCAATATCCTCCTTCCACTCCCTGATTGCCTCCTTTCGGTTGGCAAAATCCATCTGGTAGGTTTTCCGGTCTCCAAAGCCCGGAGCCGAGTGTGCCGCATCCCGAAAAGGAGAATAATAGCCGGAGGCAAACTTGGCACTGTATGCCATTATCATAATATTGCTGTATCCTGCCTTGTCCAATGCTTCTCTGATATATGCAACCCTGCCATCCATCATATCAGAGGGGGCAATGATATCAGCTCCCGCCTCTGCCAGACTAACCGCCATCTTTCCAAGCAGAGGAAGGGTTTCATCATTCAGGACTTCTCCATGGGAAACCAGCCCGCAGTGCCCGTGGGACGTATATTCACAAAGGCACACATCCGCAATAACCAAAAGCTCCGGTATTCTTTCCTTTATAAACCTCACTGCCCTCTGGGTAATCCCGTCTTTGGCATAAGCTTCACTTCCCGCTTCATCCTTATGGGCAGGAATGCCAAATAACAGCACCGCACCTATGCCCGCATGTCTTACCCTGTCAAGCTCCTCATCCAGCCTGTCTATGGAATATTGATAAATACCCGGCATGGATGCTATGGGATTTTTGATATTTTCCCCTTCTATAATAAAAACAGGGTATACCAAATCCCCTCTTTCCACGCTGGTTTCCCTTACCAGCCTCCGCATTTGTCGGCTTACCCGCAGTCTGCGCATTCTTTTCATTCAAGTCTTCTCCAATCTTTTCCTGTTTTTTTCATCTAATCTGTTTTTATAGTTCACTCTATTTTGGAAGTACCGGCAGATTTTTATGGGCAGGAAAGCCGTCAGGGCATAGCATAATCTTTCCGGATACTTTCTACCAGCCCTTCCACGTCGCTGACCTGTGCCAATATATGTGCAGAAAAGCCCTGTCTTTCCACTTCTTCTCCGGTTATCTGACCGATACAGGCAATCTTTCCATGAAAACGATAATCCGGCACCTTTTCCTGTATTTGACTAAAAAAGCTTTTTACGCCGGAAGCGCTGACAAACACATAACAGTCTATTTTTTCAAGAGCTTCTTTATCCGCACACAGGCTTCCTTTTACATCATAAATGGAAACTTCTTCATAGTCAAAGCCATGTTCATTTAATATCCGGGTGATTTCCCTGCTGCCCTGCTTTGCTCTTGGAAGCAGGACTTTCTCTTTCGGACATGCCTGCTTTACAAATTCCAATGCAAAATTTTTAGAAGTATAGGTTGTTGGCATAAAGTCCGCTTCTATTCCGTATTCCCTTAATGCTGCCCTGCTTCCGCTTCCGATTACGGCAAATTTCATTCCAAATCCCCCAAGGCTTTGAATCCCCTCCGCCTTTGCCCGCTCAAAGAATATTCTCACTCCGTTTGGGCTGGTAAATAAAATCCACTGATATTCTTCTAACCGGAAAAAGGCTTCTTTCAGCTTATCCTGCTGCTCTGCTTCCCTGATTTCCTCCACTTCCATGTTGCAGGCTTCCACTGCCTGAAAGCCTTCCCGCTCCAATGCTTCCCTTAATTTATGCGCCGTATGAGGGGTTGCTGTAATACCAATGAGCTTTCCAGAGTGCTTTTTCTCTTTTTTATATGAAAGTCCCGCCGTCTCCCCTATGAGAATCACTACAGGAGAGGAAAGCCCTGCAATGCCCGCTTTATGGTAAATAGTTTCCAAGGTTCCTCTGACTACTCTTTCTTCCCTGGTGGTTCCCTTTTCAATTACTGCTGCCGGAGTGTTTTTATCCTTTCCATAAAACATAAGCCTTTCCGTAATTTCCTTCAGGTTTCCAAGCCCCATTAAAAATACAAGCGTCCCGTCTAATCTGGCAAGCATGTCATAATTTTCCGTCAAAGCATTTCTCCCATCCCCTGTGTGACCGGTAATAACATGAAAGCTTTGGCTCATGCCTCTGTGGGTAACAGGAATGCCGGCACATTCCGGCACTGCAACGGCAGAAGTCACACCGGGAACCAGTTCAAAGGAAAGCCCTGCCTGCTGTAATGCTTCTGCCTCTTCTCCCCCTCTGCCAAACACAAAGGGGTCTCCCCCTTTTAATCTGACAACATTGTCGTATTTTTTTCCGTATTCCACAAGCAGCCGGTTGATTTCCTTTTGGTCCATGGAATGGCAGCCCGGCTCTTTTCCCACAAAAACTTTTATGCAGTCCGTCCTTACCTCTTCAAGCAGTTCAAAAGAAGCCAGCCTGTCATAAATAACCACATCGCATTCCTGCAACAACCGTAATCCCTTTACCGTTATCAATTCTTTATCACCGGGGCCTGCCCCTACCAGATAGACTTTCTGCATTTTCTACCTCACTGCCTTTTCTTATTTTTACGAGCTTTTCCTTTTTTGCTGTCCTTCCGCCGTCTGATTTTTTTCTCTGCGTAACGGAACAGTATTTGTCTCTTACTTTCTTTCCTGTTTCCGTAAATCCCCTGCAAGCTCTGCCAGAGCTTTTTTCGCCCGTGCATCTGGCACCTTTGTCATTTTTTTTATTAATTGTCCATTTACATCGCTGCACATCCGGATAGAAAGCATGTAATCCAACGCCGTGTTTTCTTTATCCGCATTGATTTTATCCGCATTATCTTTACCTGTATTATCTTCATCTGTATTATTTTTTTTAATCTCTCCGGCTTCCTCAAGCCTTGTATACACCCCTACCGGTTCATGGCAGCCTGCCTCTAGCAGCTTTAGCGCCATTCGCTCCAACTCCAGCTCTCTCCTTGTGGCTTTATGGGTTATGGACTCAAGAAGCTTTGAAAGGGGGCTGTCCTTTTTTCCTTCCACCGCAATAATTCCCTGTCCTCCTGCGGGAATCATCCTGTCTACGTCAATGATATAGTAATGAAATTTTTCTTCCTTTTCAAGACCAAGCCTGTTCAACCCCGCTGCCGCCAAAAGGATTCCGTCATACATGCCCTCCTCCAGCTTTTTCAGCCTTGTATTCACATTTCCTCTCAGTGTTTGGCAGACCGCCGCCGGAAATATCTGTTGTATCTGCACCTGTCTTCTAAGGCTGGAAGTTCCCACCACAGGATGTTCCTTTTTCAAAAACCCTTCAAAGTCCATGGTAACAAGCACATCCCTTGGGTCTTCCCGCTTCAGCACTGCTAAAATGTCAAGTCCCTCTGTCAGTTCCATAGGCATATCCTTGGCACTATGGACAGCCAGGTCTATTTCCCCTATCATAAGCTTTTCCTCAATTTCCGTAAGGAAAACGCCCTTGCCGCCAAATTCCACAAGAGGCTTATCCAAAATTTTATCCCCCTTTGTGGTAATGGTGCAGACTTCACATTCCGCTTCCGGAAATTTCTCTTTAATCTGTCTTATTACCAATTCCGTCTGTGCCAATGCCAGAGCGCTTCCTCTTGTGCCGATTTTGATTTTTTCCATCCCTACTGCGCTTCCTTTTCTATTATATGTCTGATTTCCTTCTCCGACAGCTTACCGCCCTGTTTCTTTCCCTTTTCTATCAATGCTCCGAAAATGCGCTTGCGCTTTTTTATATCTGACGCTTCTGTCAAAACCTTGCTGCGCCATGCTCCCAGCAGCTCCACCAGCTCTCCATAATAATCAGGAATCCTCTCTTCCAGCTCCTTTTTCAGTCTGGCTGCAAAAAGAGGGCTTTTTCCTCCGGTTGAAACGGACACTACCAAATCCCTTTTCTTAACGATGGCAGGAAAAATAAAATCGCACTCCTCCGGCACGTCCACTACATTCACCGGCTTCCCATTTTGTTTACATAACTTGTATATTTTGCTGTTTTCCAAAGGAGAATCCGTTGCTGCGATAATTATATCCGCCGCCTTTAAATCCTCCTGACGAAACTTTCTGTGTTCCAGCATAAGACTGCCGGGACCTGCTGTTTTTTCCAGCCTGTAAAGCTCTTCTTCTATTTCAGGAGCCACTACCAGAATCCGGGGACCATATTCTAACAGAATTTTCACCTTTCTAAGAGCAACCCTGCCGCCTCCCGCAATCAATATTTTTTTTCGTTCCAAGTTTACATAAATAGGAAAATACGCCATTTTTATTTTTCTCCTGTCACTTCCTTCAGTCCTTCCACCAAAGCCTGAATTTCGTTTCCGGTCAGCCTGTCCCGCAATTGATAGAGCACATGGGAAATGCCTTTTTTCTTTGTAAGCTCCTGCAAGGCTTCCATATGTTTCTGAAGTTCATGGTAGGAAAGGGCTTTTTTTATTTCCTCCAGCCCTTCCTCCATGTATATCTGCGCTTTTTCCATTTCCTTCAGCTTTATAGCGTTGTTTTCCTTAGACAGCATTTTAAAATCATCAATATTTATGATTTCCGTATGGGGCAGCTTTCCTATTTCCCCGTCCACGTCACAAGGCACTGCCAGATCAAGGAACAATCTTTTTTTCCTTTCCTGAAATGCCAGGGCTGTTTCCTCCTTTGTAAAGGTATAATGAGGGCTTTTTGTGGCGCTGATAATCACATCTGCCTGATTTATATATTCATAGCGTTTTTCATAGGGAACGAAGTCTGCATTTTCCTCCCTGCTGAAAAACTCCTGTTTCCGGTTATGGCTTCTGCCGGTGAGAAACAAATGGATTCCTTCCTTATCTAAAAGATTCCTTGCCACGATTCCCCCGATTTTCCCGGTAGCGCCAACTAACAATACATTTCCTCCCAAAGCCTTTTCCTGCTTCTTTAGAAATTCCATCACCCTATGGGCTGCCAGCGTCCCTATGGAAACAGGTGTCTTAGACAGCTCTGTATCCGTCTTCACCGCCTTTGCCACATGAAATGCCTCCTGAAATGCCAGATTGCATTCGTAATCACAGCGTTTCCCTTCCATGGAAGCCTGATAGGCTTCTTTTACCTGCCGTAAGATTTCATCCTCTCCAAGCACCATGGAATCCAGTCCGCAGGAAACCTTCATCAAATGCCGCAATGCGCCTTCCTGACTATAGACGCAGATACTTTTCTTAAACAGAGCTTCTTCTATCTGTTTTTCTTTCATAAATAATGCTTCTATCTTTGGAATCATCCTGCCGTCTCCGGTAAAATAAATTTCTACCCGGTTGCAGGTGGACACCACAACACAGCCTGTTATGCCGAGAAGCAACGCTTTTTTTTCAAAGGTTTCTTTTTCTTCCGGGGAAAATGCACAGCACTCCCGAATTCTTAACGGTGTGTTCCTATAACTGATACTGATACAATTCATAGATTCCTGCTTGCTTCCTTTTAATGTTATTTATTAGATTTCTTTCTGATTTTTATGTACAGTATAGCACAATTTGCTTTTTAGGGAAAATAGCTTTTTAGACCGTATTTATGGAAGCTGTTACTGGAGTTCTTTTTTTCTATATGATACAATTGTTTCATATTATTATCCAATTATACTTTAAACTTGGAAGGATAGATACATGAAACGAGTATGCACGGAATCGGAAAGGGAATTGTTATTCAAAAACCGGAAACAGATATTGGAAGGCATTTATCAGACAGCAGCCAAAAGCAGTTTAAGCAGCTTTTTAACTGCCATATTTTTAGCCGTCATTGCTATGTTTATCGAAATGTATGTACTTAATTCCTTCGTTTTGGTATTAATTTGTTTTGTCCTTTTCTATACTGCTTTTTCCAGAATATTAAACGAGATTCGGATAAAAAGGACGAAAAGAACATTTTTAAGGAAAGAAAATCTTATGGTAAACGGCGCCACACTGGTAGAAATTGAATCAGAAGAGCTGTTTTTATACATAGAGGATGATTTTTCCGATGCAGAAGGAAAACCAATTTTGCTGGAATATCCTTCACGGTTTTCAGAAATCTCGCAGGAAGACATTGGAAAACGATTTCTTGTTTTATATGATGATGCCGGTTCCTTTCAACTGGTAAGGCTGAATAATGAATTAAAAGGACTGGTTCCTGACTTTTCCTCTTTTTATCCACTGACAAAGGAGCTAAATGAATATTGCCGTCTTTCCCATCCAAATATGAAAGACCTGAACAAATACGGTCATGAGCTTTTGGGACATGACAAAGAAGATTTTGCAGATTTATATGTGAAAGTCATACAGAGCATTCTCTTCCGTTTTTCCAAGAACTTCATGATCGTAATGGCAGTCTTATATACCACTATTGGCATAATTTTAAGCATGTTAGAAAACGGAGTTTCTTTGAACCACTCTCTTGCCATAGAAGCTGTCGGTTTGATTGGATTGATTCTAATCTTTTTGTTTATGTTCGCAATCTCCAAAAGAGTTCTCAAACGGCAGGGAATGGAATTTGTGCATGTGAAGGAAGTCGTTTTTCATTCTTGTATTATGAAAAACAATTTGGTTCTGGTTTATGAATGGCAGGAAGGACAGGGGTGCCTTCGGGGATATCCGGCTGGAAACAGTGTTGCGGAAGATACTGCATATGGAAGTATTTTGTATAAGCTTACCAAGCAGAATGGAGATTGTGTTTTGTTGAACCGGGAGCCTGTGAGGACGAAAAAGAAATAAGTTCCTGCGCAGGAATCAGAATCCGTTGCAAATGGAAAGGTTCTACGTTACATAATAGAATGTTGGCAAAAAATGATAAGAAATTATTTAAAATACAACCATTTTGATTGTCTTAAAAAAGAGAATATGCTAAAATATCAATATGGAACAATCGTGTTACAAGGTGGAAAGCCTCCCTGACTTGAGAAGGAAGGGAGGTGGTGTATATGAGTACATACGAAGTTTTAACATTGTTAATTCTTTTCGGAACGTTTCTTGTTGCACTGCTTGCCTATATTGATAGGAACAACAAGCGAAAATAACTAAGCCTACCTTGTACTTGGCAGTCCAGGCAGGCTTATGTAACCACTTGGGAGGTCAACCACTTTGTGGGCGGTTGCTTCCTTTTTTGTACTTATAATGTAACATAATCCTCAAATAAATTCAAGAAAAAATTGATGTTCTTTAAGTTTATTCTAAAATTCGATATGATTTTATTGAAATTAAGCGTATCCAGTGTTATGATTATATATGCAGCAAATGCTGCAAGGAGAGTACCCATGACAGGGTGGCAGCCTCCCGAGCCAATGTCCGGCTTGCCGGATTACATAGGAAGGGAGGTGCGTAATATGACAGCTGCGGATATTATTTTGATATTCATTGGGATAATCAGCCTGCTGATTTCCTTTGGTAGTCTGACTGTTACGTTTCTTGCCTTTCTCGATAAGAGAAACAAGAAAAAATAAAAATGCCTCACCTGTCTGCCAACAGATGAGGCGATGTCCGTAAGGACAATTATCCATCTTCGGAGGCATCCACCTTTGGAGTGGGTACTCTTCCTATATTTAATATACCATAGCAAATAGGATATTTCAATAACTTTTTTTCATAATTCCATAATTTCATAAGAAGCTTTCTTTGTTTCCAAACCGTAATCATACATCTTCATAGAAAATATTTTTAATATACTGTTCATATAATCAATAATACGTTCCACATCCCTCTTACCTTTTGCATCCAATCTTTCCTCCAAACGCCATCTTGCCTGATACACTTCGTTATACAACTGCCCGCATTCCCTACCTTCAACAAATTCATCTTCTACCATAATTTTATTCGTCAAAACATCCACCGGCAAATCAATATCTCCATTCATTACATAATAAATAATTTCTTTATCCATATTTGCTATTCTCCTTTAGTCTCACTTTTACAACCGATTTTACTATAATTTCAAGTTAAAATCAATAAGGATGGTGCAAAAAGTGAGACAAGCCATTGACAAAAACCGACAAGCAAAGGAGAACACAATGCCTAAACCCAAAAACATTTCCGGCAAAAAGAATCTTATCAGCCAACGTCTCATTGAACTAAGAAAATTGCATAATCTTTCCCAGCGCGACCTTGCCCACAAGCTTCAGCTCGCCGGCTATGATATAGATAAAAATGTGATTACCAGAATCGAAACCAACAAAAGATATGTAACCGATATTGAATTGCAGGCTTTATGTAACGTGTTCCATATCTCTTACGATTCTCTCATTGAAGAAGACAGGAAAGGTTCCTCTTAAAACCAAAGTTTCCTTTTTTATTCCAATTTCCCCTTCTCCTATCCTCTCCCAAGCTCAATCCGAAAGCAATTGCACCCCTGCCGATTCTCATACAAAATGTTCCCCCCATGCTTTTCCACAATCACCCGTGCAATGGAAAGTCCAAGCCCTGTCCCGCCGTCGCTCTTTCTTGTCTTGTCCCCTCTGACAAATGCCCGGAACAACGCATTTCCGGCTTCCTCCTCCAACAGCTCCCCGTCATCCATCACAGCAATCTGAAGCTTTCCTTCCTGCTCTTCCATAAAAACCATGATTTTTTTACCTGTCTCGTTATATTTTATGGCATTGCTCAAAAGATTGGCAATCACTCTGGAAAACAGCTTTTCATCCGCCATAACGTAACAGGGCTCTTCCGGTATTTCTATTTCAAATTCAAATCCCTTTTTTTCAATCTCATCATAATATTCTCCGCAGACTTTCCGAAGCATTTCGCACATATCACATCTTAAGTGCACCATAACGGTATTATCGTCTGCCATATAGCTTTCCTCTTCCCATACATGCTCAAAAATCTGCTGCTTTGTGAAAATCCTGCCGGGGTTATGCATGAAAAGCTTTAAAATCATATATTCCGTTTTCGTCAGTTCTATAAGTTCCCCCCTCTTTTTTACAGTTCCCTCCACTTCATTTAAAGTCAGCCCCAAAAGGGAAAGCTCCTGCGGCTCCTTACATGCCTCTTCCCTATAGTCATAATTTCTCCGAAGCCCTGCTTTCACTCTTGCCACCACTTCCATAGGGTTATAAGGCTTTGTAATATAGTCATCCGCCCCTAACTCCAGCCCTAAAATTTTATCATAATCCGCTCCTTTGGCAGTTACCATGATGACCGGAACCTTGCTGGTCTCCCTGATTTTCCTAAGCACCGAAAAACCATCCAGTCCGGGCATCATAATATCCAGCAAAACAAGATGAGGAGGATTTTTTTCAAATAAGGACAGTGCCGTTATCCCGTCACCTGCTTTTTGCAGCTCTATCTGTTCCTTTTCCAAAAACAGCTCTAATGCATCCAGTAATTCTATTTCGTCATCTGCTGCCAAAACCTTATATTTCATGCTATTCTCCAATCTGCTCATAAAGCAGGCCCGTAAGGCTCTTTGAAAAATCGTATTCCTGTTTCCAGCCGGGAGCCAGACGGTCCAAAAGCAGACATTTTACCATTCCTGTTCCGTAATACTTCCCGCTCCCCTTTTGATAGCTTTCAAAAGCTTCCAGATATGTCTCTTCAAAGGCTTCCTTAGAATACAGTTGTTCATATGCCTTTCCTTCTATATAACGAGCCGTGCCTTCCATTCCTTCAAAATATTCCTCAAGCAAAAGGACATCTTCCTGCAGCAGTCCTATTCTCTTTTCTTCCAACTCCTTATATTTTATTATAAGAGCCTTTATATCGTCAACATCCTCCGAAAGAGCGGCTTTTTTCAACAGCTTCAGTTCCTGTTTATACAGTTCCACTGCCTGCTCATTGGCATCCACCTGGTTTACAATCACTTCCTCGCTGAAATCCTCCTCTGAAAAAGAATGTCCTTCCAGCATTTCCGTAATTTCATTTTCAAATTCGGTCATCTGATATGCATGAAAGCCTTCGTGCCAGATAGTGGCTGCCTGCTCCTTATCCTCGTATTCACTTTCTTCAAAGGAAGCGGCATTTCCTTTCTGAAATTCCTGAACGTTTTCTACCATGCCCAGCATAGAAAACATTTTTTCAAAGCTTTCAATGGTAGGCAGGATGATTTCATAATGGTCTTCCACCTCATATGCAGTTCCCACATAGGTGGAAAAAACTGGTTTTCTTGTTTCAACCTTAT
Organism: uncultured Lachnospiraceae bacterium; assembly: GCA_910585715.1. Classification (GTDB taxonomy): domain Bacteria; phylum Bacillota; class Clostridia; order Lachnospirales; family Lachnospiraceae; genus RGIG3040. The sequence goes on along the minus strand of CAJUEX010000009.1, from coordinate 33,357 downwards.
ATTCTTTTCCTTCTTTGGTAACCACATAATCCTTGTTCCCGTCGAAAAAAGCTATGGGATAATCCGTAATCCGAAAATCCTGAAACCCTAATTCATCCATTTTTTCCTGCAGCAAAACCGCTTCCTCATAAATAAAAAGATTCCTTACGCTGAGTCCATAGGTTCCGGTAAGAAGCACCGCCCCTGCCTGGCTTTGTATATTATTTAAATCCGGCAGGACGACAAGCAGTGTCTTTAATACAAAGCTGATAAGCCCGGTTACCATGCTTCTGTAAACATCCAGCGCATTATGAAAGACTCCCACCAGATAACAGATTGTAGCAGCCAAGCCTGCAGCCATCCCCGGAAGCCGGATGCTGAGAATACTTGTAAGCATGCTGACGATGGAAATGCTGATGGAAAGCACCAGAAATGCCGGAAGCAAAGCGAAAATCCTGCCGGTTTCCTGTTTGACAATGGTAAACACCAGAAGCCCTCCATACATCACTGCTGTGGCAAACAGACTGGCTGCTACATTTGCAAGCGCCAGTTCCCCGTGATATCTCGTCTGGGAAATGCCCCGAATCCAGATTAAGTGACTGGTCTTTCTTTCATATTCATTTGGTATGGTTCTTAAGCTTAAAACAATTGCCAGAGCGCCGCTTATAAAATTCACCACCGATATCATAATGGAAATCATATTCCCATAATCCGTTATAGGCTCTCCATTCACAGTAATAGTGCCTGCTCCGCTGCAAAATACCAATATGACCAACAGCCCCACTGCCGCCAATATATAAAGCTCTTTTCTCCTGATTTTTTCCCTTAATGCATTTCCCGCTATGCTCATGCTTCCATTCCTCCTACCTGTTCAATAAAATACTCTTCCAGATTTTTGCCGTCATAATCCTTGTTTTTATCCCACGTGGCAATCAATTTGCCTTTTTTCAGCATGACACCTCTGTCACATACCCTTTCAATATCATTTAAAATATGGGAATTGAGCAAAATTGTCTTTCCCTGACTTTTCAATTTCCCGATAAGCTGCATCATTTCCACTCTTCCAAGTGCATCCAGTCCTGCAGTGAGTTCATCTAAAATAAGCAGTCCGGGGTTTCCCAAAAGCGCCTGTGCCAAAGCCAGCCTTTGCAGCATCCCCTTGGAATAGTGCCTGATTTTCGTATGATTCTCTTCCAGTCCTACTGTTTCAAGCAATTTTACAGCCTCTTCCTTTAAGTCCTCCTTCTTTAAGCCTTGAACCCTTCCATAATACATTAAAGCTTCCGTTCCTGATAAAAAAGGCGGAAAATATGGTGTTTCCGGAGAGTAACCCACATAGACGCCTTCCTTCTTATAAACCTTTCCGCTATCCTGCTTTACCAGCTTTAATATCATTTTTATGGTGGTAGTCTTTCCTGCCCCGTTGCTTCCAAGAAGGGCAAACACTTCCCCCTCCTTTACCTGAAAGCTCAGATTGTCCACCACGCATTTTTTCTTATATGTTTTTGTAAGTCCGCTGCATTCCAACATATAAAAACCTCCCTGTTTTGTTTTATTGTAACAGTTCAGGAAGCTGCTGTCTGAACTGTTACGTTCTATCTTACTATACAGGGCCGGTTTAAAAGCAAAATAAAAGCAACCTTAAGACTGCCTTAAGATTGCTTTTATTCTACGACTCCTGTGTGACCTCTCTTAGCTTCTCCGCCTCATCAGAAAGCAGCTTTGCCGTATTTTCGCTACTTTGAGAAATTTCAAAATTCCTTCCTTCATATCCGGTTTTTCCAATCACATAATCCCTCAATACCACATTGGTGACAGTAGCCGCTAACAGTTCTTCCAAAACCTCTGCTCTTACGCCGGTCTGTACAAGTCCTTTGGCATCCTTTCTTGCCACGCCGATATATAAAGTTTTTCTTCACCTTTTTTAGCAAAAAGAGTAAAAAAATTCCGCTTTCATTTTGATTTTACCAAAGAAATGATAATGAAGATTATTACTGACGTATATGAGGGACTGATTTTAAGGCTTTCCTGAAATCACGTCCCTCTTCTGCCGCTGCAATTATCTGATTTTATTCAGTTATTTTCCAGATAAGCTTCAATCCCATCTGCCATGCCTTTTGCCAGCTTGTCCTGATAATCCGAAGAAGCCATAAGCAAATCCTCATTGGCATTGGTCATATATCCCATTTCAATAATGGTAACAGGCACCGTTGCCCAGTTAATGCCGCTCATGGTATCTGTTTCCCATACATACTGCTTTTTAGCTCCGGTAGCCGCCACCGTACAATCTAACACCTTTTCTGACAGGCTCTTGCTCTGTTCATACAAATTGCCGTTATAGGGATTGGAGGCAGTCTGGCAGATAGTCATCATTCCATTCACACTTGTATCCTCAGAACCATTGGCATGAATCCGTATAAAAACATCTGCATTTGCTTCATTGGCAACTATTGCTCTTTCACTGTTGCTCATATTCACATCATTGGTGGTACGAATCATCTGTACCTGATATCCCCGGCCTTCCAGCTCTGCCTGCAGCTTAAGGGCTACCTGTAAGGTCAGCTCGTATTCCTTTAAGCCGCTGGCGTCTCCATGAGTTCCTCCTGCTACCTTTGCTTTCTGCTCCGTTGCTCCGGGTCCCACAGGCTCTTTCTCGCTATTCCCCTTTTGCTGATGACCTGCATCTATAACAATCAGATATCCTTTCTTTTCCACATCCTCTTTGGATTCTTCTGTTTTCTCCAAGTCACTTTCTGCTTCCTGATTTGTTTCCAGACTCAATCCGCTTTCTTCCAGGTTATCTGCGCTGACAGATGTAGCCTCCCATGTTCCCCCTTCCCTTTCCTGCAAAACGGGTTCCTCCAGGGGATTTCCATTTTCGTCCACCCACTGTCCTGACATTTCGTCTTCCACCTCTTCTACTTCTTCCAATTCCTGAGGACTTTTTTCTTTGTCCGCCTCCTTCTGACATCCTATAGTTCCTGCTGCCAATAACAGAATAACAATTACTGCAAATATAATTTTGTTTTTCATCTTATTTTCCTCGATTTCTTTTTTCCTCTGCCCCTATAATTTTGTTAAATCCTTATATACATACTTTTTATAGTACCACCACACAGCAAGCGCCACAAAAGTTCCAATCAATGCACCTGCCAGCACGTCCGTAGGGAAATGCGCACCTACATACAGGCGGGATAATCCAATCAAAAATGCCAGTATCAATGCGGGAATTCCCACATATGCAGGAAGTCCCTTATACAATATGACTGCCGTTGCAAAGGATGCACTTGTATGTCCTGACGGAAAAGAAGAATCCTTCGGCAGTCTGGTAATTAAAGAAAGACTTTCTTCCAGCACAAAAGGCCTGATACGCATAATCTGCGTTTTTAGTATCACATTTACTATAAGCGTATTCATTGCCAGAGCGGTTGCCGCTACTATTCCTATTTTTCTTGTCTTCTTGAACATAAAAAGCAGGATACATACAACAATCCAAAAAAAGCCCTTGTCCCCCAAAGAAGTAATGAACTGTACAACGGGATTCAGAAAAGAAAATCTCAAATGCTCCTGAATCCATAAAAGAATACCTATTTCTATTTCCGCCAAGCCGCTTTGCATATCCACTCCTGTTCCATAACCATTCCTGATTATCTGTTGTTTGTACCACTTATTATATTATTTACTTTATTTCATTCCGTCTCTCTTAATTCTTCCCACTTAAATTTTCCATCCTCGTCCCGAAAATATGCATTTCCATAGGGTGAATGCAGAAAGTTCATAACATCTTCATCATAATTGCAAATGGTATTCAATGCATAGATGCCGGAATTGCCCGGATTATTCATATATTCATCGCTTTCATCCCCCGCCGTGAACCGCCAGCCGCTGTCCCAGCTGCTTTCGGCATCGGGCTCTTCCCTGTACATATACCCTACCTTACATCCGTCCACCACTATCCGGTCTGTAGCAATGCATCCTGCCGGTCCTTCCCAGTTCCTTAAAAGCTCTTTTATCTCTTCACTGCTTTTGGCAAACTTCTTTTTGGGATAATGGAACCATTTATTTCTTTCCCATGCTCCCTGCTTCTTTAGCAGATGACAGACCAAATCCCTGTTGATTTCAAAGAAAGGCCTGCATGCATCCTCCTTCATGGCGCTTTGGCAGAACATAAAGTATATGGCCCCGCACAAACAGCTTATGGCATATTCCGTCCATGAATCGTATCTGCTTTCCGCCTCTCTTGCCAAAGGAACCGTCAGCTGCCAGAACTCATCCTCCTCCAACATTCCGCAGGCATAAGCAGTCCTGCACAATCCGATTCTTTCATTGCAGTCCCATGCAAAGAAACCGCCTTCCCCTGCAAGAGGTTCAAACAGCTTTGCATAATCCCTGCAGGTTTCAAAGGCTTCCCTTCCCTGAGGATTCAGCCTCTTTAAATCTAATACAGGCTTTCCTTTCCAGAAACTCTCAAACTGCAAATAATCCTCATCCGAAGAAAACAGGCGCCTGCATGTATGTAAAATCCCCTCTTTATCCTTTATGCCATACATCCTGTCCAAATGCCCAGCAACTGCTGCGGAATCTTCCGGATTTTCACATACATATAAGCTTTCATATCCCATATGCTTTGAAATGCCGGGAACCCTCCTGCAGACAGAAATCCCCCCTAACAACAGAATAAACTGTCTCTCGTCAATTTCATGCCCTTTCTCCCGGCTCTCTTTCTTTTTAAACTCGTCAAACAACTCTTCCATTTCCGAAATCATCCTTTTAGTCTCTGGATTTTTCCCGGAATTATCAGTTTCCCTTTTCTTTTCAAATATACCCAATTTCATTCTCCCATCGTCAGCTTCCTGTCACTATTGCAAACATCTGTGGCCTGCAAAAATGGATGTTGCTGCATTTTGCCATTATCATAGCAGCAGGATTCCCAATCTACGCTATAACTTCTTTATTGTATCAACACCTCTGCCATGTGTCAATTATGCGGTTTTATTTATTACCAGCCTGCGTTTTTTTGAATGTGAGGACGTGGTAGCTGCTATTGTTATATCATGATTTCCCGGCAGAAAGCTCCGGCTTTTCCGCATAGGAATCAAAATCGGCGGCTGCCACACAAACCATGCAGCAGCCGCCCTCTTTTTTCTTTATTCCTCTAACCTCTCAAACGCAGACTTGGGAAGCCCGCACACCGGACAGAGCCAGTCGTCCGATATATCTTCCCATTTAGTTCCCGGAGCAATACCATTGTCCGGGTCCCCCTTTTCCTCATCATAAACATATTCACAGGGACATAAATACTTTTTATTGCCATCGCTCATTGTTTTTTCTTCCTTTCTTACCTTTCTATTCGTCCTGCACCTCTAAATTCATAAGCTTTTCCAGCAGCTTCAGCCTTTCATATTTTACTTTGGCATATCTGGAAGCTTCCTCTAAATATTCTTTTGCCGCCTCTGCATTTTTTTCCGTCATCTTTTTAAAACGAAGCTCTCTTTTCACAAATTCTTCATAGGATTCCTTGGGCTTTTTACTATCCAGCACAAAAGGTCCTTTCCCTTCTTCCAGCCGTCTCGGGTCATATCGGAACAAATGAAAATATCCGGTATCTACCGCTAACCGTTCCGTTGCCTGGGCATTGGACATTCCTCCCATGATTCCGTGGCTGATACAGGGCGCATAGGCAATGATGATAGAAGGCCCCGGATAACTTTCAGCTTCTAACAGCACCTTGATACAATGCTGTCTGTCGGCACCCTGAGCCACCTGGGCAATATAGACATTTTCATATTGCATAAGCATCATTGCCAGGTCCTTTTTCTTTTTTCTTTTTCCTTCCAGCGAGAACTTGGCAGAAGCCCCGAATGGCGTTGATTTGGACTGCTGTCCTCCTGTGTTGGAATACACTTCCGTATCGAAAATCAGTATATTGATATCCATGCCGCTTGCCGCCACATGGTCAAGGCCTCCGAATCCGATATCATATGCCCAGCCGTCGCCGCCGAATATCCAGTGGGAAATCTTGTCGTCCCCTTCCTTTCGCAGAATGTCCTCCGCCATGGTAATGCCATAACCGAATTCCGCATTGTCCTCAAACAGGGAGCTTGCCCATGCGGGTCCTTTTCCTTCCCTGCTTACCGTATAAGGCGCTGAAGGCACGCTGCCGCCCCATATGGAGGAACAGCCCGTGGCATTGGCTACTACCATACGTTCTCCAAAAAGCTGGGTTACCAGCTTTGCATATGGGGTTTCCCCGCAGCCCGGGCATGCTCCCGAAAATTCCAGCAGAGGCTTTTTGAACTGGCTACCCTTTACAGTGGTTTCCGGGAATTTCTCAAGCACCTCTTCCTTTGGTGAAAGCACCTGTCCATAAGCAAAATAATCCTGCTTTTTCTTCTGTCTTTCCGTTTCAAGAGGGCTGTATTCCAATGCCTTTTTGCCCATTTTTCCGGGGCAGTTTTCAATGCAGGCGCCGCAGCCGGTACAGTCCATGACAGATACCGTAATGCCAAAGGAATAATCCGGCATACCTGTCATATCTAAAAGCTCCATGCCTTTTGGCGCGCTTTCCGTCTCTTCCTTATTACACACTGCCGGACGGATGACACTGTGTGGGCATACATAAGAACAGATATTGCACTGAATGCAGTTTTCCGGTATCCATTTTGCCACCTCGTCTGCAATTCCTCTTTTCTCATAGGCAGCCGTCCCAAGGGGCAGCGTTCCGTCTGCAATATCCAGAAATGCCGATACAGGAAGCTCATTTCCCTTTCCTGCATTTAAGGGCTCTAAAATGCCATCTACAAATTCTATCGTATCAGCCCGCTTTTCTCCCTGCAAATCCTTCTGTCCCGCCGAATCCTTTTTCCACCGTTTTTCTGCTCTGACGCCTTTATCCGTTTCCTGCTTCCAATGTGTTGGTATGCTTATCTTTTTAACTTTTTCAAAGCCTAACCGGATTCCCTGTATATTTTTGTCTACTACTTCTTCTCCCTTTTTCCCAAAGGATTTTTTTACCGCCTCTTTCATTGCTTCTTCTGCCGTTTCTCTTGGCAGAAGCCCGGAAGCCTTAAAGAATGCCGCCTGTAAAATCGTACTGGTCTTTCCCCGCAATCCGATTTCCCGGCTAAGGGCTCCCGCATCAATAATCCAGAAGTTGATGTTTTTTTCTGCCAGCAGCCTTTTCACTTTATCCGGGAGCTTTTCCTCCAACTGCTCTTCTTCATAAGGACAGTTTAAAAGGAATGTGCCGCCCTCTCTGATTTCCTCTACCATATCATATTTTTCCAGATAAGATACATTATGGCAGGCTGCAAAATCCGGCTCATAAATCAAATAGGAGGAACGGATTTTTTCATCAGAAAACCGCAAATGGGAAATGGTCAGTCCTCCTGATTTTCTGGAGTCATATTCAAAATATGCCTGAACCTGTCCGTCTGTCAGTCCGCTCATAAGCTTTACCGTATTTTTGTTTGCCCCTACTGTTCCATCTGAACCATAGCCCCAGAATTTACAGGAAAAGTATCCCTTCCCCTTTTCTGTTTTTCCTGCATTGACGGAAACCGGTACCGGTTCCAGGGAAAGATTGGTAACATCATCCTGAATGCCTATGGTAAATTTCTTTTTCTGCTCATTGGCATATACGGCACGAATCTGGTCAGGGGTAGTGTCCTTTGAGCTCAATCCGTAACGTCCGCCGTAAAGGGAAACTGTTTCAAAATCCGTTCCCTTTAACGCCGCTGCTATTTCCAGATAAAGCGGCTCTCCAACGGCGCCCGGTTCCTTTGTCCGGTCCAGCACGCTGATTTTTTTCACTGTTTTTGGTATTGCCTTTAAAAAATGCTCCCTGCTGAAAGGATGAAACAAACGGACTTTAATGAGTCCCACCTTTTTTTCCATACTGTCTATTACTTCCTCAACGGTATTGCAGACAGAGCCCATAGCCACTATGACCTGTGTGGCATCCTTGGTTCCGTAATACTCAAACAAATGGTAATTCGTCTGCTTCCTTTTGTTAATCTCCTGCAAATACCGTTCCACTATCTCCGGGAAAGCATTATAGTAAGGATTGGAGGCTTCCCTTACCTGAAAAAAGATATCCGGATTCTGGGCGCTGCCCCGAAGTATGGGATTTTTTGGATTTACTCCCCTGTTTTTAAACTCTTCCGCTTCCTTTTTGGGGAACATTTCCTTTAACTCTTCGTATTTCCATTCCTCCACCTTCTGCAGCTCATGGGAGGTGCGGAATCCGTCAAAGAAATGCAGCACCGGAACCCTGCCCTTAATAGTAGCTAAATGGGCTGCCACGGCAATATCCATTGCTTCCTGCACGTTATTGCTGCAAAGCATTGCAAATCCTGTCTGCCTGATTCCAAATACATCCTGATGGTCTCCGAATATGGAAAGGGCATGACTGGATATGGTCCTTGCCGCCACATGAATCACACAGGGAAGCAGCTCTCCTGCTATTTTATACATATTGGGAATCATAAGGAGAAGTCCCTGAGAAGCGCTAAAAGTGGTTGTAAAAGCCCCTGCAGTAAGGGCTCCGTGAAGTGCCCCTGCCACACCTGCTTCCGACTGCATCTGCGCTATCTTCACCGGCTTGCCAAAAATATTTTCTCTGCCTTCCACCGCCCAGCTTTCCACATTTTCCGCCATTGTGGAGGAGGGGGTAATGGGATACACCATTGCCGCCTCCGAGAAGGCATATGCAATATATGCGGCTGCCTGATTTCCATCCATAATCATCATATCAATAATTCTCCGCTTTCACTTGGAAATATGCCTGCGTATGGGCGCATACAGGACATACCTCCGGAGCCTCTTTTCCTATTACCAGATGTCCGCAGTTTATACACTGCCAGATAGCATCCCCTTCTTTGGTAAATACAAGGCCCCCTTCTACATTTTTCAAAAGCTTTAAATACCGCTCCTCATGAGCCTTTTCGATTTCCGCCACCCTGTCAAACATTCTTGCAATGGCTTCAAAGCCTTCCTCTCTTGCTTCTTTGGCAAATCTGGGGTACATATCACTCCATTCGTAATGTTCTCCCTTTGCCGCCTCCGCCAGATTCACCTCTGTAGGACCGATGCCGTCATGTAACAGCTTGAACCACAGCTTTGCATGTGCCTTTTCATTTGCTGCTGTTTCTTCAAACAGATTGGCAATCTGGTGATAGCCGTCTTTTCTTGCCCTTTTTGCAAAATAGCAATACTGGTTTCTTGCCATGGACTCCCCTGCAAAGGCTTCCATTAAATTTTTTTCTGTTTTGCTTCCTTTTAATGCTTCCATCCTTTTCTCCTTTTCCGCCGGATTATCAAACTCTTTCTAATAGAACAAGCACATAAAAAATGCTCATACCCGGACCTTTATATCCTAAGTATGAGCATTTTGATATATAAAATATTCATGTATTTGGAAAAATCTGCTTCCTTATTTAAACAACTTATGAAATCTTTCATGAATTTCCTGCTTCTTTTCTTCCGTTTTTTCTGTGGCAATTACATAAACGCCTTTTTCATCCAGCTTAATGAAATCTCCTTCCTTAGTCTGCAGGGGCAGCTTGTATTTTGGAATTTTTACAATGGTTTTATCCTCCTGTTCACAAACTGCTATATTTTCTTCAAATCGATCAACCACTAACATGTTTCTTTCTCCCTTCAAAAAAACTAACAACTTTTCATCTTTTTCCTATGTACGAAAGACTATCTCCTGACAGGCGGCATTTATCCGGCTCCACATTGAACTGTAAGCTTTTCCCGTCGCTTTTCAGTACGATAGTGCCCTGAGTATCTGTGCGAAACGCTAAAATACCGGCTTCCGACAGCTTATTAAGAGTTTCCTCATGAGGATGTCCATAATCGTTTCCTCCCCCACATGATATAATAGCATATTTGGGGTTTACTGTCTTTAAAAATAATTCTCCTGTGGCAGTTCTGCTTCCATGATGGCCAAGCTTTAACACATCAGCTGAAATATCCAGACCGCTGCCGCAAATATCTTCCTCCGCCTCTTCTTCCGCATCGCCGCACATCACAACGGAATTGGAGCCATGGACCAGCTTGATGCCCACAGACCAGTTATTCAGTTCTTCACCATAATCCTCCTTCACCGGCGCCAATATGGTAAAAGAAGCGCTTCCCAAGGGATAGGTATCTCCCGGCTTAGGTGCCGTAATGGATAAATCATGCTTTTCAATTGCAGCTATCACATCTTCAAATGTAGCCGTCGTATGTACCTTCCGGGGCATAAACAGCGTTTTAATCCCGAAATTATCAATCACGGTATCCAGCCCTCCAATATGGTCCGCATGAGGATGGGTGCCTATCACATAATCAAGCTCGGAAATCCCCCGCTCCTTTAAATAGCAGGTAATTTTTTCACCGTCCTGATTGTTGCCTGCATCCACCAGCATATGACAGCCGTCACAGCTTATGAGAATGCAGTCTGCCTGCCCCACATCCAGAAAATGGACTTCCATATGCCCATCTGCTGTTTCCGGCACATTGATTCCCGCTTCAGCAGACGAATCCCACATTGCCCTTTGAGTGTTCTCTCCTGCTGTCTGCCCTGTTACAGTTTCTGTCTCCCGCCAGCCGGCTATCAATGCTCCCAATACTAATATAATGGAAAAGACCCCCGCAAGTATACTGGAATATTTTCCCTTTTTCAATGGTTTCATCTCCTCTATATTATCTATTCTATTACTGAAACAATCTTAAAAGTACTAATCAACCGTCTATCATTCCATATCCAGTAAAAGCTCCACCGGACAATGGTCGGAACCAAATATGTCGCTATGGATTTTTCCGTCCTTAAGCCTGTCCTTTAAGCATTCCGACACAAGAAAATAGTCGATTCTCCATCCGGCATTTTTTGCCCTTGCCTGAAAACGGTAGGACCACCAGGAATATGCTCCCTCCAGCTTTGGATAAAAATATCGAAATGTATCAATGAACCCTGCCTCTAAGAGTTTTGTAAACTTTTCCCTCTCTTCATCTGTAAATCCGGCATTTTTCCGGTTGGTTTTGGGATTTTTCAAATCTATCTCCCTGTGGGCCACATTTAAATCACCGCATATAATAACCGGCTTTTTTTCTTCCAGCCCCTTTACATAAGCAAGGAACTCCTCCTCCCAAAGCATACGGTAATCCAGCCGTTTTAATCCTTCTCCCGAATTCGGGGTATACACTGTTACAAAATAAAAAGACTCATACTCCAGTGTAATGACTCTTCCTTCCTTGTCATGCTCTTCTTTTCCTATACCCATTGATACGGACAGCGGCTCTTTTTTCGTAAAGACTGCCGTTCCGGAATATCCCTTCTTCTCGGCATAATTCCAATATTGATAATAGCCGTCCGGCTTTAAATCAATCTGTCCCTGCTGCAGTTTGGTTTCCTGTACGCAGAAAATATCCCCGTCCAAAGCCTTTAACGCTTCTAAAAATCCCTTTTCCACGCAGGCTCTGAGACCGTTTACGTTCCACGATATACATTTCATTTTCTTCTCCCTCACAATCACCTGTTTTCAACACACAAACAAAAGGCTCTGTAAAACCTGAAGTTTTACAAAGCTTCTTTGCTTTCCATATTGTATTATAATCCATTTCATGGGAAAAATACAAGTCATTTCTATAGGATTTTCGTTGTCCACATGCTGCAGTCCCATACATCCGTCACCACATCCTGATAAAACTCCGGTTCATGACAGATGAGCAGAATGCTTCCTTTATACTCCTGCAATGCCCGTTTCAACTCATCCTTGGCATCCTGGTCCAAATGATTGGTAGGCTCATCCAAGAGAAGAAGATTGGTCTCCCGGTTAATCAGCTTACATAATCTGACCTTTGCCTGCTCGCCGCCGCTAAGCACCCTTACCTGACTTTCAATATGCTTTGTGGTAAGCCCGCATTTTGCAAGTGCAGAACGAACCTCATACTGGGAAAAGGAAGGATATTCCTTCCATATTTCCTCGATACAGGTGGTCTTATTTGTATAATCTCCTTCCTGCTCAAAATAACCGATTTCCAAATAATCCCCCAGCTGTGCTTTTCCCGCTAAAGGCGGCTGCAGCCCCAAAATGCTTTTAAGCAGGGTAGTCTTTCCGATTCCGTTGGCGCCGATTAAAGCAATTTTTTCTCCCCGCTCCATACGAAGATTCAATTCCCGGCTTAAAGGTTCTTCATATCCAATAATCAAATCCTGTGTTTCAAACAGACATTTTCCTGGAAGCCTTGCTTCCTTAAAATGAAATTCAGGCTTTGGCTTTTCGTAGGCCTTTTCTATCCTTTCCATTTTGTCCAGCTTTTTCTGTCTGGACATTGCCATGTTTCTGGTGGATACCCTTGCCTTATTTCTTGCCACAAAGTCCTCCAAATCCTTGATTTCCTGCTGCTGTCTCTTATAGGCCGCTTCCTGCTGGGATTTTTTCATGGCATACACTTCCTGAAATTTATCATAATCTCCCACGTAACGGTTCAGCTCCTGATTTTCCATATGATATATCAGATTGATGACACTGTTTAAAAAGGGAATATCATGGGATATGAGAATAAAGGCATTCTCATATTCCTGAAGATATCTTTTCAGCCATGCAATATGCTGCTCATCCAGATAATTAGTAGGCTCATCCAAAAGCAGTATATCCGGCTTTTCCAGCAGCAGTTTTCCTAACAACACCTTCGTGCGCTGTCCGCCGCTTAACTCCGTCACATCTTTATCAAGACCAATGCTGTCCAGACCAAGAGCCTGTCCCACTTCTTCCACCTTTGCATCAATGATATAAAAATCATGTAAGGTCAGAGTATCCTGAATCACTGCCAGCTCTTCCATAAGGCTTTCCAGCTCCTCTTCCGAAGCGCTTCCCATTTCATCACAAACCTGATTCATTCTTGCTTCCAGTTCAAATAAGTATGCAAAGGCGCTGTTTAGCACATCCCTGACGGACATGCCTTTTTCCAGCGCCGCATGCTGGTCCAGATAACCTGTCCGGACATTTTTTGCCCATTCCACTTTTCCTTCGTCGGGCATAAGCTTCCCGGTTACAATATTTAAAAAGGTGGATTTTCCTTCGCCGTTAGCGCCTACTAATCCGATGTGCTCTCCTTTCAGCAGGCGGAAGGACACGTCCTGAAAAATGGCCCTGTCTCCAAAGCCGTGGGATAGGTTTTCTACGTTTAATATGCTCATAATTGCTCCTGTTTTCCTTTTGTATTCGTGTATTCATAAGTATAATAAATGGGGGGATTTTTTGTCAAGAATCAAGCAGCTTTTCTGACCCTTTGCACCAAAAAAGCGGCATCTGCAAAATGTAAATGCCGCTTTACGCTTTTTATATACACAAGTCTTATTTATCATTACCTGTTTCATGCACTGTAAAATCAGGATTTATGATTTTCTTAATGATGCCTGCCTTTGTTTCCGGAACCATGATGTCCATTAGAATGTCCATGGTTCTGCTGCCCCTCTTGGCTGCTTTGTGGACTGCAATCATCGTGCATGTGTTCTCCTTCTATGGTACATCCCTCTACTTTACAGGTATTGTGCGTATGCTCTCCTTCTATCGTGCACCCTGATACTTTACAGGTATTGTGCGTATGTTCTCCTTCTATCGCGCAACCTGATACTTTACAGGTATTGTGTGTATGTTCTCCTTCTATCGTGCAACCGCTTATATCACAATAACCGGTTCCATTTCCACCATTAACCATAAAACCTGTTGCTGACAAACAAATAACCACTGCCAAAAGGGCTGATAACAGTTTAATCTTCATTCTCCATTTCCCTCCATTTTTCCTGTTAATCACTTTTCATATATGCTATAACCACAGCTGCAAAAATATATTTCTTTTTACATGCATTATACAATAAATGCTAACAAGAGTAAAGTTTTCAGCGATATTAAAACATAGTACAATCCCATTAGCGAAAAATTTAAACATAGCTATTCTCTATTCGTAAACCCTGAAATACTGTAAACAAAGCGCCAAGCCCCCTCACGCTTCTGACGGCAGTGAGGGGGCTTGATTTGTCTTAAAAAAGTGAAACATCTTATTCTTCTGATTTTGCTGAAGCATATCCGATTACATCCTTCATTCTCGCTTCAAATATTTCAGCAGGAACAAGAGCAATGCCTTCTTTGTCATCGCTGAAAACAATTAATCTTTGCCCTCCGGTAAGACCAAACTTCACACGAACAGCCTTCGGAATGACAAGCTGTCCCCGCTCGTTGATTGTGACAGAGCCCCATATATTTTTCCCTTTGGGTGCGGGGGGAATAGTCCCTGCACCGTCTATTGTTTCCGTTTTCACAAGACTATCGATGCTGACTCCGTAAACATCAGCAAGTCGTTTGCATTTCTCAATGTCCGGTATGGTAGCGCCGCTTTCCCACTTTGCGTAAGCCTGACGGGAAATCTCAATCTTTTCAGCTATCTCCTCCTGTGAAAATCCATTGATATTCCGCAGCATAATCAAATTATCTTTTAACATCGTATTTCCTCATTCCTGCATAGAATTTACCGCTTCTACATAAAAATCACTGTGAACCGCATGAATTACATGGTTACTATTGTCAGTCTCAATCAGGCGGCAGTTATCCCCTATATAAGCTGCTGCACGTTCTGCCTGGGCACGGGACGCCGCACAAAGAAATGTTCCGTTCTCATGAACCATTTCCTTTGCATGAATATAGACACAGGGAACTTCAATACCGGAAAGAATCTCCTCATGGGACAGCCCATGATTCCAACTCAAATCATAAAACTTTTCACCATAGGCAAAATCATATTTCTTTGCATATTCAAATACGGACCAGATGGAGGATGGAAGAAAAGCAATTTTCACCGATTCATCCGGATGCTTTTTATGATATTTTTCCGCATATCTTGCAATACCCGGCATGGAGTCCTTCATAAAAAGCTGTCCCCAGTAGCAGTGGCTTAAATAGTATGCTTCCCAACACTCCGATTTGTCGGACTGATTGTAATCATGAAGTACCTTATAGGTGTCCAGATATGCAAAGCTCTCTTCCCAGCCTTCTCCCTCCGTAGAAAATACCGGCGGGTCTTCCAGTACCGCACCTGCAATGTTTTCACCGCCATATGCCGCAATGTATGCCGCGGTAATTGCCCCGTTGGAGTGCCCGGCTACAACCGTCGGCTCACCAATCACATTGTCGATAAACCAGATGAGGTCGTCACCGTTTACATCAAGATAATACAACTCCTCCTCATGGGTGGATTCTCCGTGACCGTACACATCCACTGCGTAAATATGCCAGTTTTTACTCAGTTGGGGCATAACTGTTGCGTAATCTTCCCATATGCTCATTTGTCCATGAATAAGCAGGAGCGCAGGCTTGTCATTTTTCACTTCCCCGTAGTTTATCACATTTCCGGAAGGGAGCGTAACCTGCAATTCATCAGCATTTACATCACGAAGCGCTTTTTCATACTTATCATACCAATGTATATTATGATAGCAAAAAATGATAAAAGCCACAACCGCTAAAACAATCACAACCAGAAGAACAATACCAACAATTTTCATAATCCTTTTCATAAAGAACCTCCTTTTTCATAATTCTTATGAAAATTGTAATGAAAAGTTGCTTAAGCTTCTACCAATCAAAGATGTCAAAAATCCATTATTTTTGTTATGTCCGATTGCGTACCGGGACCCATAGAGCAGGCGTCAAAAATATGCCACCCATAAGACCATAACAGAAATTACCCAGACTGTGGACTATGACAGCCTGAGCAATTTTACTGCGGCATTTAAAGCCATATTTTGTTTTCTTATTTTTTTAGCCCTGCAAAGAGACTTTTCTTCCATTCTGAGACGGTTGTTTCATGATGCCTATTCCAAATCGCTATCAGAAGCGCCGTAGCTGTAAAGCTTAACGCTCCTCCCATAAGATATTCTCCTATTTCTGTTCCCCTTATGCCTATCAAATTCAGTATCATCAATAAAGTATTTCCTAATATTGCAAAAGTCAGCGGTCTGTTTGTTTTACAATTCATATCCTTCATATTTTTCAATTCCTTTCTTTTCATTTTTTAAAATTTGTTCCTGTAATAAAGACGAAGCACTTTTCTTGTAAGCAGCAAAAACACGCTGCAGCCTGTCATGGTGAAAAATACCGTCTCGTTAAAGTATGCTGCAATAATGCCTGCAATCAATATAACAGCCGCACAAACCTCTAATACTCTTCCGCCGGTTTTTTCCCTGATAAATTTCCGGCGTTCATCATGCTCTGCATAATACAGCTTTTTTAACTGCTCCTCATTTTTTAAAGTCATCCCATACCGAACAGTCAGATAAAGAAAAACAATATCAAGCACTAAAATTAATCCTCCCTGAAAGCCTCTTATATATTCTGAAAAATATATATTTTCCATGGGGCGAAGTCTTTCCGGTATTTGCAGCAGGTACATAACAGTAAGACCACTGCCTGTCACAGCCATCACACTGATTCTTTTTATAAGTGATTTCCGATACCTTTCCATTTTTATTCCTCCTCCACTTCTGAAAAATCAAACACTTCTTCAATCGTCATTTCAAAATATCTGGCTATCTTATATGCCAAAACCAAAGAAGCGGTGTATTTTCCAACTTCAATGGACGTAATGGTCTGTCTCGTAGTGCCTACTGCATTTGCCAGCTCTTCCTGAGACAGTTTTCTTTCTTTTCTTAATTCTTTTATTTTGGATTTCACTTAGACCACCTTTCCTGCTTTATATGTGACTTTTTTTATTTTGTTTTGCATAGCTCGCTTTGCATTTTTAGCATAGCTTACTTTGCATTTTTTGTCAAGCAGACTTTGCATTTTTATTCTTAGAATACCCTCTTTTTTTAACACCAATTTCATATTATAATGATAGAAAAACACTCTCAGGAAAGAAGGTGCCCCTATGCCATCCGAACAACGTCTCCTGTATCCGCCTGACTACGACCGGAGCAAAGAATCCCCCCTAAAGGATTTTCAATTCATCCACCCTTTACAAATCGATGACATGGTCGTCCTGATCAAAGAAAGTCATAAAGGCTTTCACGACCTGTCATTAAAAGATTATTTCACCACCGACACCACGGTGCTTTCTTATCGGCTGGCTGTGGTGGAAGATCTGGTGAACAATCCGGCTTTATATGAAATATTCTGCAAATCCATCCCTTTGATCCAGAACATCCACGACTTGCGTCGTGCCATGAGCAGCGATTACTCGGTAGAATCTGCCCTAAGTTCTATCCGCTATCTGGAAATGTATCAGGAAATCATAGACCTGTTTTCCAATGGACTGGAAGGGCTTTCCCTTCATTCCGAAGGCATGCTTGCTTTCCGGGATACTATTTTTTCTATTTCAAAGGGGGAAGAATACGAAAATCTCCGTCAAGAGCTTGCAAAGACAGACATCCATTTTGGCGGCATTAAAAGTGTGACCATCGGACTGAATCTGGATGAGACCCTTCGGGTAAAAGAAGCCGGAATCATTTCCATTCAGGAAAAGCCCTTTCATCCCGGCACCCTGATGGAAAAATTACTAAAAAAGAACCCTATTGATACCAATTCCCTGATTTCTCCCCTTTATCCTTTAACAAAAGGACTGCATGGGGAAGAATTAAAAGCGCTGAATTACTCCATCCGTTCCTCTTTCAACACCATTTTTACGAAATCCATCCGGGATTTTGAACCGACGCTTCAGAAATATTTCAGCGTAAACACTTCCTACTTTACTGCTCTGTTGGATGATATACGCTTTTTAACGGCAGGGGTAAAATTCATTCTCGCCATGAAAGAAAAAGGCTTCCCCATGTGCCGCCCTCAAATAGCAAAGATGCAGGAAAAGAAATGTGAGTTAACGGGAGTCTACAATCCCATACTTGCCAGAAAGTCCATTGAACATTCCATTGTTTCAAATGACTTCACTTTTGATGAAAAGGGACGTTTCTATTTGGTCACAGGTCCGAACCATGGCGGCAAATCCATCTTTGCCTATTCGGTGGGAATGGCACAGGCTCTTTTTCAGCTTGGCCTTTTCGTTCCTGCCGGGAGCGCTCTTATGAGTCCGGTAACCGGCATTTTTACTCACTTTCCTTCCTCCGATGAAAATAATTATGGAAAAGGGCGTTTAGAAAGCGAATGCGCCCGTTTGGGAACTATTATGAAACAGCTTACCGATACAGACCTGCTGCTGATGGATGAATCCTTTTCCAGCACAAGCGGCCTGGAAGCAGGCTATATCGCTTCCGAAGTACTGACGGGAATCGGCATTATCGGCTGCGGCGGTATTTTTGTCACCCATATTCATGATCTGCCCCAACAGCTTGATACTTATAATTCCCATCCTGAAAATATAGGGAAAATAGACAATCTGGTTGCTCTTATGGAAAGTAAGGCAGATGGCACCAGAAGCTACAAAATTGCCCGCACTACTCCGGAAGGCTTGAGTTATGCCAAAGACATTGCCAGTCAGTACGGGTTGGATTTAGAAAGCATTTTAAAAGCACAGGATTAACATTGCTTTATCCAAACTCCTGCAAATCATCCCCTTCTATGGTTCCAAGAATTTCTTTATCCTCTTTTGCATTTTTCAGCTTCACAATTCTTGAAGCCTGATTTGAAATTGCATGCTCCATAAAGTTCCGGACATCTCTTGCATTAGCAAAATTGTCCGGCTTATGGGCAACTCGCTCCTGTAGCATCCAAAGAGCCTTTTTCTCTGCATCCGAGGATAGCTTATATTCCTGCTCCATCAGATTCTTTTTGAATATATCCATCATTTCCTCAGCTGTATAATCATCAAAATGAATGAAATTACTGAATCTGGAGCGAAGACCCGGATTGGATTCCAAAAACTGATCCATCAGATTCGTATATCCCGCCACAATGACAATCAAATCCTTTCGATGATCTTCCATTGCTTTCAACAATGTATCAACCGCTTCCTGTCCAAAATCCCCTTCCCCTTTATTTACAGTCAATGTATAAGCCTCATCTATAAAAAGAATACCTCCAAGTGCTTCCTCTACTACTTCCTGCACCCTCGCTGCTGTCTGTCCCACATATCCCCGCACCAGACCGGAACGGTCAACCTCGATAAGCTGGCCTTTTCTTAAGACACCCAGATATTTATAAATCTCTGCCAGCATCCGTGCCACTGTTGTTTTACCTGTACCGGGATTTCCCATGAATACCATATGTTTAGAAACATCCGTGGTCTTCATTCCCTGACTTTCCCGCATTTTCTGAACACAAATAAGATTTACCAGACTGCCCACCTGATGCTTTACGTTCTCAAGTCCCGTCAGTGCATTCAGATTTTTCAG
The DNA here is from genome assembly GCA_910585715.1 of uncultured Lachnospiraceae bacterium. Lineage (GTDB taxonomy): Bacteria > Bacillota > Clostridia > Lachnospirales > Lachnospiraceae > RGIG3040. The sequence goes on along the minus strand of CAJUEX010000009.1, from coordinate 14,051 downwards.
CAATTCTTCCAATTTCTCAGCCTTTTCCTTTTCTGTCTCTGAATCAGCCATGGCCGGCGTGGCGGGCTTGTATATTTTTTGACTTCCCACATACCATACTGCAAGCTCTTTTATAAATTTTTCCATATGATCCACATATAAAGTAAATTTCAGGCTGGTTACATCGCTTACATCCCGTGGACTTAAAGCCAGAATGGTCTGCCCCAAAAGCTTGAATGTATCATAAAACACCATAGCCTTCTGGCCTTTATAGGGGTCCGGATCCAGCTTATGGCCGGCATCAGCCAAAACGGCATACTTAAGACTTCCGGGCACTTCATCCGCAAAGCTGTCATTTATATTCTCAAGGCTCTTAATATTACATAATTCCTTTACATCCGTCCTGAGTTTCAAATACTCACGTATGATTTCAACCTCATTTTCTTCCATCCTGCCGTCTGCATCTGCTAAAAATACAGCAAACTTCAGCAGATCATTATGAAGATATTCCTTTAATGTCATCTTCTCTGCTAAAATATTGCCTACATTTACCTTTGTAAGTTCTTCACAGATTTCATCTGACAGCTCAATCAATTCCTTTAGTTCTAATTGTTCCATACATTCAACTCCAATATATATTCCCAAAAAGTAAGCAGGCAGAGTATCCTCCGCCTGCCAAATATCATTCTAACATTATTCTAATCCAAGCTTAGCCTTCAATGTTGCAAGCTCTTCATCTACCGATGCCGACTCGGCGCTGCTTGTATATCTTGAAGTCATGTCTTCTACAGAAACAGTCTCCGCATCAAGCTGTGCTGTAGCATTTGCCTCTGCAAGCATCCTTTCTGCTTTTTGCTCATACTTATTGAATGCATCCATGTTAATGGTGCTGTTAGCCTTGGCTGCCGTCCTGTTGATCTGATCCTGAGCCCTTGCCATGGAAATCTTTGCTTTTGCAGCATCTTTCCTGCTCTCAAGCTCCTCAATATTCCGAACCAGCTTATTATATCCCTCCTGCATCATCTCAGCATTTCTCTGTGTCACTGATAAGTTCTGGAGCAGGCTCTCACGAGTAACCTCAAGGCTCTGCTTTGCTGCAAGAAGAGTACGGGCATCACCTTCATTCCCGACTTTAAGCGCATTCTCCGCTGCTTTCTGCTTTCTTGCAATGTCAGCATCACATTCCTCCAGCTTCTTTTCTGCCATCTTCACATCTGCCATAACAGCTGCTGTATCCCGCTTTACATCAGCCAAATCTCTCTTGTAATCAATCAAAAGCTGATCTATCATCTTTGCCGGATCCTCGCATCTGTCTAAAAGTGCATTAATATTTGCCTCCAAAATCTTTGGAATTCTTGCCAATGTGTCTGCTAATCCCATATTTCTTTACCTTCCTTTCATTTTCACTGTTGTTTATAAGTATTTATTTTCTAAATCATCTTTTGCAATATCATGAATCGGAGTATTTAAGATTCTCTGATCCTCTTCTGCCTTTTCTTTAGCACGTTGATTCTTCTGTTTTAGCAACTTGATAATGATTACTCCCACCAAAATAACAACAGCTAAAATAAGCACCCATTTAAAAATATCTTTTCCAGTGGTAGATACATGCATAATTGTATTTGCTGTATCCAGAAAAGCATTTACCATTAAATCATCTGTAGACAGATTTGTATACCAATACTTATCAATGTTATTCCAGAAAATTTCTACAGCTTCCGAATCCATGACTGATGATGTCTGATATCCATTTGCATATGCCATATAACCCACATCATTGTCTGTATCCTCTTCCGCAAAATATACAAATAAGAAAATATTTTCCGTATCGAAATTTTCCTCATAATAATCTGTAGCCCATTGCTCTTTTTGTGAATCGGTGCTAAGGCTTGCATCATAGTCTCGTAGTATAATATAAGGCTGAACACCTGTCTTTTCCCAGAAATCCTTTAATCGGCTCTCGGTTTTTGATACATTGTCAAACCATCCCAGCTCATCTATCACACAATCGTTTATGTAAGAATTGTTTGTGTCTAGCTTTTCTCTTTCAATTGTACTTCTTTGGCCATTAGAGGAGCGAAAGTCATTTGTTCTCGAATTGATACTACTAAAAAATACTATAAATAAAATAATAAGTACTATAATAAATGCAATAAGATTCGTTAAACATCCTCCGCTCCGCCGTGGTGGGCGTTCTCGATACCCTCCTCTATATGGCGGTGGAGGCGGCATTCCCGGCCCTCCTCTATATGGTGGTGGAGGCGGCATTCCCGGCCCTCCTCTATATGGTGGTGGAGGCGGCGGCATTCCTGGACCTCCTCCGTGTTGTGGTGGAGGCGGCATTCCCGGCCCTCCTCTTGGCCCTCGTGAACTGCCGCCAAAACTTCCGCTTCCCGCTCGTCTTCCACTACTATGTGATCCTCCTACCCGATGGCCGCCACCTGTCCTTGCGGAACTACGTCCTCCGGAACTGACTCTTCCGCCGCCACCGCTGCCTGCTCTTCCCATATTCTTCTCCTCCCTCGTATAAGACTATTGTGCTCTTTTGAGTAAAATTTACTTTACATGTATGAGTATACCATAAATATTCTTATTACAAAAGAAAAACCCATTTTTTGCAGAAAGCATTTTAAATACACAGGATTAAGTTTGCTTCACATATCCGATAAACTTATTTTGATATAATATCCGAAAAAAGGCTACCAGCCGGTCTATCACCGGCTCCGCCTCCTTCCCAAAATGTGCCTCCACAAGCTTTGAAATATCAAAGACACTTCTTTCTCCATCCATTTGCTGCCACACAAAGCTTCCATACTGATCTAAATCAATATGGCTGATTCTTGGCTTTTTAAATAATTTCTGGGCGATCCAATTGTAAAAGCCTTTATTTACCACTTGAACCGTAACCTTTCCCTGCTTGTCCACATCCCATGTATAAGCCGGATTGCAGACCGGAATCAAGTCCATAAAATTCTTCTTTTTCTTCTTCAAATGCTGCTCCTTTTACTGGCTAAGCTTTTTGTTTTTTCGGAAACAGAATTTCCAAAGTGAGAATGTCAACAACGCAAATGCTGCCAGTCCAATGATATTTCCAATGTTGGAATCTGCCAGAGCAGGCAGAAGATTTGGCAAAAATCCTCCCAGCACATCTCCTACCGCCTCCTCTTCGGATACAGGTATAATAGCCAGAATCGCCAAAAGAATGCCAACCAACCCTTCTCCGGCAATCAGTCCGGAACAATAAAGTATGCCATTTTCGGAAATATCTTTCTTTTTCTTTTCATCCAGATCCTTTTTCTTTTCGATGAACCATTTTACAATACCGCCTACCATCATAGGAGTGCTTAAGTGAATAGGCAGATAAAGCCCGATTGCAAAAGGAAGCACCGGAATTCCTAATATCTCCACCACAATAGCAATGAATGCCCCGATTCCAACCAGTGTCCATGGAAGATTGCCGCCCATGACGCCTTCCACAATCATCTTCATCAAGGTTGCCTGAGGAGCCGGAAGCTCTGTAGAACCATAGCCCCATGCGGTATTTAATAAATACAATACGCCGCCAATGGCGATGGATGCTGCAAGCACCCCAATCAGCTCGCCAATCTGCTGCTTTTTCGGTGTAGCACCTAAAATATAGCCTGTCTTCAAATCCTGGGAAGTATCTCCTGCAATGGCTGCCACAATACAAATTACCCCGCCGATTGCAATGGCTGCCGTCATGCCTGCCTGTCCCACCAGTCCTGTTGCCTTTAACGTCAGGGATGAAACCAGTAAAGTAGCAATGGTCATGCCGGATACCGGGTTGTTGCTGCTTCCCACAAGGCCTACCATCCTTGAAGAAACCGTTGCAAAGAAAAATCCGAAGATGACAACCAGAAAAGCTCCAAATAAATTAATAGGTATTACAGGTACAATCCAGATGGCAAGCGCTAAAAGAAGGATACCGCCTAAAATAAACTTGATATCTAAATCCTGATTGGTACGCTCGTCGGATTTCACTCCCTTTCCAAATCCCTTCAGGGCATCCCGGAAAGTAGTGATGATTAACGGCAGAGATTTTATCAGACTGATTACCCCTCCGCAGGCAACTGCACCTGCACCAACGTATTTAATATAATTGGACCAGATTCCCATGGAGCCTTTTTGGGCATACAGCTCCGCTATGCTCATATCTGCCGGAAACAGCGTAATATTTCCCCCAAACAACACCATCAGGGGCATCAGGACGAACCAACCCAAGATGCCACCGCAAAATAAATAAGAAGCAATTTTCGGTCCGCATATATATCCAACGCCTAAAAGCGCCGGCAGCACATCCATGCCGATGCCGGAACCCTTGTATGCTGGAATTTCGTAATGAACTTCACTGGGAAATACCTTTAACCCGTCTGCAATGAACTTGTAAGCTGCCGAAATCCCAAGGCCTGCAAATACCGTAGAGGCTTTTGCACCGCCTTCCTCCCCTGCTACAAGCACTTCCGCACAGGCTTTTCCTTCCGGATAGGGAAGCGTGCCATGCTCCTGCACAATCAATGCCTTTCTAAGCGGCACCATGAACAATATGCCCAAAGCCCCTCCGATAAAAGCGATAATCGCAATCTCCACCAAAGACGGTGCTGCAGTCTTCCACTCATCCGCCCACAAAAACAGGGCAGGCAGTGTAAAAATAGCTCCTGCCGCTACCGATTCTCCTGCGGAACCGATTGTCTGAACCATATTATTTTCCAAAATCGAATCCTTTTTCAGAATCACCCGGATGATTCCCATGGAAATAACCGCCGCCGGAATGGACGCCGATACGGTCATGCCCACTCTCAGTCCCAGATATGCATTGGCCCCGCCAAAAATAACTGCCAGCAGGACTCCCAGCAAAATAGAAGTGACTGTAAATTCCGGCATGGTTTTGTCTGCTGGTACAAATGGTTTGAAATCCTTGTTTTCGTTCATATTGCCGCTCCCTTGTTTTCCTTAGTTATTTCACATTTTAACAATTCCATTCTTTTTTGTCCAGTATTCTTCCAAAAATCTGATTGACAATTTTATATGCGCAATGTAGTATTAGAAAGTACGCAATAACCAGTAACTATCCCATATGAATGAGGGAAACTACATGAAAAGAAAAACATTAAAATTGTTTGCAGGCATGCTTGGTATGACTGTTTTATTGTCTATTACAGCCTGCAGCTCTTCGGATGAAACAGGAAAAGCGGCGGTCACTTCAATTGCAGAAAACGCAGCCGTTGAAACGAAAGCTGAAACAAAAACCGGAACTGAATCCACGGAAAACGAATCACAGGATATGGCTGAAACTCAGACAGAAACAGGGGCACAGGATAAGAGTGAAGCACAGGCAGAAACTGAGCCGCAGGATAAAAGTGAAGCACAGGCGGAAACTGCGCCGCAGGATAAAAGTGAAGCACAGGCGGAAACTGCGCCGCAGGATAAGGCTGGAACTCAGACAGAAAATGAGACGCTGGATAAGGCTGAAGCCCAATCCAAAACAGAGACAAAAACTGAGCCTGAAAAAGGAACCGACAATAACTCTGAACAATATGAAACACTTGAAGATTACTTTAACGACCCGGAAGTAAGGAATGATTTTGACAAGCAGATTGCTGCTTCATCAGACGAATTTACCATGTCATATGATGCAAAAGGCACTGAGCTTGTTTTGACAGTTAAGTTTACGGACAATTCTATCATTGGCACCAATGCTGAGTACATAAAAGCGGCACTTGCTTCTGATTTAGAAGCTCAGGCAGATACCTTTAAGGAACAGGCAAAAGAATTGGACAAAATTATCGGAAAAGAAAGAGCTTGTACAATTATTGTAAGATATACTGATTTAAATGATAGCGTGTTTGCTGAAATGGCTTTCATGGCTGATTAAATGCTATTAATATATGCAATCGAGCGGGAGAAAATTTCTTTACATTGAGGATTCCCTCCCGCTCACACCGTTACTCATGCAGTTTGTTAAGCGAATGAGCCTTCCCACGGCGGTGAACTAAAAAATAGATTGGTGTCTTACTTTCAATCCATTTCCTGTATCTCCGTAATCAGACCTGTGTTTTTCAAGTATTTAATTTGATATTTTCTTTCCTTTACAATAATATCAGTATTTCCAAAGCAAAATAAATCTTTATCCTGTTCTATGTTCAGATATCTCCATATTTCCAATTGACGTCTTTTAGCCAGATTTTCCAAATTATTTTCTCTTAAAAAATTATTATCCCCACCTGAAAGCACCGTTTCAATGTATTCAAAGTCTTCCTTCTTATAATTTACAAAATCTTTTCTTGCCTGTAAGCTTATTTCCCCATAGTCTGCCAAAGACAACATCACCACAAACAAACTCAGCAATATTCCAAATGGTACAAAATTTGATAGTATGGAATCAAAATCAATCCCCATATAATTGTATTTCCAAAAAAAGCTTACTGCTGCATACAAACCAACAATTACATACATGCCTATCTGAAAATACCTGTCATAGCCAACATGAAATAAAAAATATTCTATATCATCCTTTTTATTAATAAATAAATCCATAAATGGCATATAGATACGATTTAAAAAAAATATAATACCCGCCAGCCCCAAAACAAATATTCCATAAAATGGATAATCGCCATCATATTTAGCATAAATATCCTTTGTTCCTTCTCTGATTTTTTCCCCCTGTATGATATGATTAATGGAATTTACAATTACCACAGGTTCTTTTCCTATGAACGGTGCTGGTGCTTTCATGCTTATCTGTCTTTTTCCTTTTCTTAGCAACGTTATACGCCTCATTAAAAAGGAGACACGAACTGCTCCGGCTCTCCCGTTACATTCCTCTTCTTTATATTTTGCCTGAAAAATTTCCCTAATGGGAATAATTCTTTTTCTAAACATTCTGTATTCTATCACAAAAGACTCATTTACTAAGACAGGTCCAACCGACAGTGGTCTCACTAAAAAAGCTGATTTTTCCTCTTCCTTCATCCCCTTTATTTGCTTAAAAAAACGTCTCTTTGCCACAAGTTGTAAAAGAACAATGATACTTTCAATAAGCAGTAATGCTCCAGATAAAAAAGGTACAATTTCCCTTCCTTCTTGAAAGGGATCTGTATAAATATATATGAATATTTCAGAAAACAGCAAAATTGGAAACAATGTATAAAACAAATATATGCTTCTCTGGCGTTTAAAATTATCTTCTATTGCCATACTAATTCATCCCCGTCAAATTTAAAATATTGTCTTTGCTCGACTTCCTTATATTCCGTCGTATTTTTATCTATAAATGTAAATCCATAATTCTCCAACGCCGACGGAATTGTTGAAAAGACCTTTTCAAGTTTGCCTAAACTTTTGGCAAACACTTTGTTTCGCTTGTATACAAAGTACAAAATATCTCGCCAATATTTCATTGCCTCATCTCCCCCAATCTTCTTTAAATACTGTCTAGCCTCAGTACGTCCTGTGATATTCAAATATGGTTTAAAACGTGCTTTATACATATTACCAATTTTACTAAATCCGGCATCCAATCCATATCCTATAAATTCCCATGTAAAGATAGTCTAAGGGCGAACGCTTAATCCCATTTGCCTTATCTTTTTTATACTGTGAATAACAGGTGGCTGCTGCATATGCCGTACCGCCTATAGCGCAAGTAGCTATAACACCGCCCACAACAGAAGCTGTTGAAGCAGTAGCAACTGCTGTACAGGTAGCCGCTCCGGCCAAAGCAGCTGCAACAGGAGCAAGAGCTACCGCAACAACACAAGCCAATGCGACTACAGCTACTGTAAAAAGAACTTTCAATGCAAGCTTTCCCCACTTTTTTGCATCGATTACAATTTCAGTAGGCGCATCTTCAAATGGCAGATACCCGATTCTTTCTTTACCTGCTACTGTAACTGTATTCCCATTAATTTCTATTGTTGCGCTTACAACCAGCTCAGCCGGAACACAATCCCTGGTGCACTTTACATTTACATCCTTAAAAGAATCTGCAATTGTTACTTCCGATTTTAGTTGTATATTTCCCAGATAATTATTTATTATTATATTTCCTGACGAATCAAACAAAACCTTATCTTTATTCTTCAATAAAGTCATATTTTTTTCACCAGACTTTCCAATTGCGGAAAAAAGAAGATTATTTGAATCTAATTGCATTTTTTTATCAAATGGTGTTACAAAAGTCTTCATTTCCACGGGATAACATGGCTCATTTGATTTCAAACACGATATTGCCCTTGCCTCTGTTCCTTCATCGTCATTCATATTTACCAATACCCTGGTTCCTTCTTCCGGCATGCAATATAAAAGATTACTTGTAATTGTCTTCCACGGATATTCATGCGCAGCAATAGAATTTTGTTCCTGATCAATATCAAAATGAACCATTATTCCATTCTCTCTAATATCACCTGCTTTTCCGGATAACACTAGTCCGCACATATCCAGATTATTTATGTATTCAGCCCTAAAACACTCCGAACTTACCAGAGCATATTCAAAAAGTAAAATACCTTTGTCTACAACTGCTTTCTCTGATTGAACAATAAAACTTCTGCAATCATAAAGTATTTTTTGTTCTATTGACAAATTTTTATATGTTTTCAGGTAAACAATGTCTTTTTGATACTCTTTTTGTTCGTGTATCTCCAATAATCCATCAGGTACATCCTTTTCTGCTCCTATTGTTCCAATAAGCATACTGTATTGGGGATTTTTATATGTGGGAATAACATACGTTCCTGCCATTGAAGCAATTCTTTTCAAAAATTCCCACGAAGTTTCTTCATACTGATAAAGCACATGCTTTGTTGGAAATTCTAATTCTTCGCCTAATTGGATATTTTCCTCTTCCCTTTTGGAAACATACTCTGCAATTTGAGCATAAGTTAAAGAAACATCCTGAAAAATTGCTTTCTTTTTTTTCAAATCAAATAGAACGCTATTAGATATTAATCTCATGACAACTTCCAAGTTATGGTTTGTTTTCACCGATTCCGGTTTTCCCCAAAATAAAATTTCATTTGATTCAATTTCTTTGATAATAATATTTTGAAAACTTGATAATACATTTGCTGTTTTTTCATTGGCACGCAGTTTAACTTCACAAATAGCATGTTCATTTACCCTGCCGGTAATTTCTAAATCCAAGACACTGTATTGTTCACTAAGCCCATCAATTAATATATTTCCAATGTCCACTTCTTATTCCCCTTCTCATTCGCCATTATAATTTTGTCCCGACTCACGCACTACAATTATGCCGCCACATTTACACACTAAAAAAGAACTGGTAGTTAGTCCCTGATATTCCTTATTATCATCTAAATCCACTATCTTTTCATCGGAAATTGTATCAAGCCATTTGCCTAATATTTGCGGCATACATCTTTTTCCTTCTACTTTTTCCGGAGAACTCTTTGTTCCATCAGGCCACACATAAGGTTCCAGACATATATCCTCTGCCTCATTAGGAGGGGTATTAGATTTACATACTCCATAATAAGAAATATTATAGGAATCTCCTACTTTACAATTTTTCTCATGAACTTTTGGATATCTAGTATCCCCGTTTACATATACACCATTACTTTCGGGTAGATTCAATCTTCTGCAATGTGTACCACAGCTACATTGCAATAAGGCCCCTCTGACCAAAATACTTTCCGGACCTTGCGAGCCTCTTTCCAGCTCATATTGCCTCTCTATTTCTGCAAGCTGCTCTATTTCTTCTTCCGATAAATTTTCAATGTTCTCTCCACTTGTAGGTTTATTAGCCATTTTCACTTTCCCCTTCTATTTCTGCTCTTTCAAAATTTATAATTGTCTCTCTCCTCAAAACACTTTCTAAAAAATCCTGTCTTACAATAACCTGTCTGTTTGATACTTCTCCCAGCTCAAATATACACTTATCCATAAGTCTATTTTGTTCAAGCACTGCTTTTTTTACTTCACTATGATCAAAATTATATTCCGTTTTTTTACTTAAACAATCAATTCTCATTAGATGTGGGGTAAAATATTGCATACATCTTTCATTTTTATTTTCTATTAAAATCATCTGCCGATATCCCATATTGGGTTCATACAGATCCAGTACATCCTTTATCTTCCTGCTTATCATTAAAAAAGGAAATAACATAATATCGGGAAAATAAACATTTTTATTTTCTTTTATAAAAAAAACCGTCTTTGGGGGTATCTCATGATAAGTTCCCCATCGCAATTTCTGTATCGGCATATTCTTATGCCAATTTATCAATTGGGGACTATCTACAATTCTCTTGTCTTCATGTAATAAGAAATATTTCATTTCTCCTCCAACTCATCCTCTAATACAAGATTTTTCTCATGTTTGCAGCTGTAAAGCCTATTTCTGCTCTAACGGATATAAAAACACGCCGTCTGAAAAATATTCTCCATATACAATATGGAAATCTTCATCTTTATCCATTTCATGAAATGATTTCAAATTCATAATATATGGTAAATACTGTTCAATCACCGCTTTTGCTACCTTTTTATACTTACATTGCAACATTTTTCTAAACTTCAAAATTTCATAATATTTAACTTGAATTACATGCTTTTTCATATACTCAGCATAATGTTCCAGTTCCTGTCTGTAATATTTCAACACAAAAGAAAAATCAACCTCGCATACAACCGGGCACTTATCAAATAAATATTGTTTATCATAAAAATCAACCTGTAATTTATAATCATCCAACTGCAAAGAACTATATAAAAAATATATGGATATAAAACATACTTTTTCTTTTTTTCTTTCTATCACTTTTTGAAATATCTGATCAAATTCCCATAAAGTTCTTTTTAACAATTCAAAAGAATTATCCTGAAAGTCATATGCTATTTGCTCAAATCCATAATGAATGTTTTCAATTGAATAATCCCATATTGCCTTATTAATGATTTCTTCACGCTTCATAATTATCACTCTAACCAATTTCTTTTACATGTACCTGTTTTCCTGATAACCTCACATCATCATCCAAAACAACGGATGAGTCACCTTTATTTAACGAAACTGATTCCTCAGCAGTAATTTTCAGCATGCCAGTCTCGCTTTTCATAATTAAATCTTTATTTGCCATAACATTAATATCCGTATTATTTTTAGTTTCTATTTTAATACCTTCAACATCATCCAAAGTAATTGTTAATCCGGCATTATTGGTAATTTTTATATAACTTTCTCCAAATTCAATTTCTTTTCCCTGAGGATTCCTGAAGAATTTTATCTGTGGTTTTTTTCCAGCCTTGTCTACCTGCATGGCATTAAAAACAAATGCTTCATCTTCATTTTCATTTGGAAAATATACTCTTACTATATCTCCTAATTCCGGCATGCAATACCATCCCGCTTCTCCTGTTGATGAGTAAACCGTTGCAAACTCCATAGCTTTTGGATTGTCCTGCAAACCATCAAGAAGCATGGTTACTTTAAGCTTATCCCCCTGTACCTCCTTTACCCTTCCTGTAATTGATGCCCCGATTATATTAAGGTTTTTATATGGTATTGTCCTTAATCCCTCTTTTGACTTTGCATAATAAGTTGTTACTAAATTTGCACCATTCATTTTTGAAAAGCTTTTATAAATAATCAATTCTCCATTTACCGCTTTCACCCTTGTTCCTATACTTAAAATTCTTCTACTTGTAAAAACATATACATTTTCATTTACCAGAGAAGTATCAACATCATTTTTCTTCTTTTTCATGTATTGAAAAAAATCAACTATATTTTCATGTTCAACATTGTCAACGGAGACTGTTGGACCGTCCGGTAATCCAATACAAAATCCTCCTGGATATTCATATTCGGGAACAATGCAACTGTTCTTTTCAGCCGCTAAACGTTTTAAATATTCCCAATCTGTCTCAAAATACTGTACTGATATTTTTCCCATTTTTCCAATAGCTTCAGATGTATTAGAATATATATTAATATAATTAATTACATTTTCATAACATTCATCATCATTTGAAAATACACGTTTGCACTTTAATTTATCCATTCTTTTTGTTGCTGCCTCAAATTCTATGTATATTTCTTCAAAATCCTTCATGTGCTTTATATCATATACAGATAATATTCCAGAAAAAACTACCCTGTTCTGTTCCTCGGCATCCAAAGCTCTAATCGTAAAATATTCTCCTGAATCAAGTACTCTCTTTACTTGATTATTAAAGTCATTTTGCAAATAGCCCTTAATTACTGCCTTTCCATGCGTATTAATTTCTTTTTCAATTTTGCATTCCACTACCACAAGACTTTCCAGTTCATCAACTTTTACACTATTTCCCATGTTATTCTCCTATTTTATGCTAATGTTAATTTTCTTTGAGTTCTTTTTACAGTTTCAACATATATTTCCATACCTATCTCCTTACTTTCAAAAGGGCATGACAAAGAAATATTGATTACTCTTTTTCCAAACTGCTTATATCCTATAACATTCAGTGCTATTCCATCTGAAACATCATTACAAAAAGAAAAGAAACTTGCTATATTTCCCTTTTCATCTTTTATGGTACCTTCTTCTATATATTTATAAGACGTATTAGCATCCAGTATCATTCTTTTTACGGAAGCAGCCAGAGGTTCTGCTATTTTCTCCATAGTATTAACATCCAGTAAGCTAAACTTTATATCAGTTGTATATGTATCATCCGCCATAACTATTTGCGGGCGCTGCTCCATTGGATATTTCATTAATAACAATTCTTTAGGTAATTCCTTAAATTCCATTGGAATATATGCTACATATTGCTTTTCAAACAGTTCAATAATTTTCATTACTATATTTTTCCCTCACTTCTATTGTACTGAGCATTGAAATAAATATGGGCTTCCATAATACCGCCTCTTCATATCCACAGGTAAACTTCCCATATATCATAGTTTTTTCTAACTCTAAAACAAACAGCAGCACATATAACATCTTTTTTCCATATGAGACTTTATAATCTTTCCAATACACAAAATCCTCATCTTTTATTTCTATTTTTCCATTTTCCATAAACTCAACAGAATTATTTACCTTTTTTGCTTCTTCTAAAATATTATGTAAAGTAGATTCTAATAAACCACTTTCTGTTATGTCTATATTAGTATTTTTTAAGGCTAATTGAATTTTTCCACTTTCATTCATACAGAAAAAATCCATGTTTTCAACATTTAAATATGAAATTTCTTCACATCTTATAAACCGTATTGGTAAATACATGTATAGCTTATCTGCAAATATTTCTTTTAATGCAAAACGATATAAGTCTTCTTTTATGTAATAACCATCATAAATATTACCGTATACCCTTGATTTATACCCGTTAAGAAGTTTAATAATCTTTTCGTCACCATATTCCATTTTTTTCCCTGCCAATAAAGTTATTATAACAGTTTTTGTAAATATTAACTGTCATACTTAATTATGAATGTATTTTCAAAAAGTCAACACATTTGTATATTTTATTTTATATATCTTTACATAATTTAATAAATAAGAGTAAAGTAAATTAGCACCATACCACACAGTTATAGGCTATAAACATATAAAAAGTAAAAAGCCCAACTCCATTTTACATAAGAGTTGAGCTTAAAAAATAATACTGCCGGCGACCGGAATCGAACCGGTACGATGTTGCCACCACAGGATTTTAAGTCCTGCGCGTCTGCCAGTTCCGCCACGCCGGCATAGAACGATTAACGTTCTAATGGGACCTACAGGGCTCGAACCTGTGACCCTCTGCTTGTAAGGCAGATGCTCTCCCAGCTGAGCTAAGATCCCATGGGATATGTAATTTTGTTGACCTCATTTCCTTGCTTTACATAAGGAATTTTACCAACAAGCGACCCAGAAGGGACTCGAACCCTCGACCTCCGCCGTGACAGGGCGGCGCTCTAACCAACTGAGCCACTGGGCCTTGACTCTCCCTATTTTACAACAGGGAGTTTCACAATTCCTGCTTTATAACCTAATGGACCTTCGGGGACTCGAACCCAGGACCGACCGGTTATGAGCCGGTTGCTC
>CAJUEX010000008.1:53813-99370 GCA_910585715.1 uncultured Lachnospiraceae bacterium | reverse complement strand
GTTTGTAATGCAATTAAGGGAATGGATACCCTCTACTATTCTTTTTCAACCTTCCATCTCCGGCAGACGCCTTTATTTCCTGCTGTATTTTCTCCTCCTGAATGCCTGACTGTCCGGAAGGCAGAGCCTGTCCTGCTTTGTCGCCGGAAGCGGTTGCTTCGATAAGATACTTTACATGTACCGGACTGCAGATAGCGCTTGTGCCACTGATATTTTTATCTATGACTGCCCTGTCCCCTGCTATTGATTTCACTATCCATACATCCTTTTTTACCCAGTCCGGCATTGGCTTTCCGGTATAGTAAACCGCATCCGGTGCAAGTCTTACCGCCGCTTCATATGTACGTTTTACCAGCGCTTTTGCTTCTTCTTCATTGGAGCATGTAAAAGAAGCTCCCCCGGTGTACTTGATACAGTCTGGCTCACACATTTCCACCCCGATATGGGTATTGTTGGCGCCTCCGCCGCAGTGCCATGCCCGGTGGTTCCATGTTTTTTTCCTCCTTTGACCTTGATTTTGGAATATCTTAATACTTTCATGGGAGAAATTTGAGAGTTTGACACAGATTTTCGGATTTCCGGCATGTTCTTTACCGGACCATATGAAAGGCTTTTAAAAAGTGAATTATGAATATTTATGATAAATTTCACGAGGCATTATGTTTCAGAGTTCCAGAAGATAACTTTAATTATATGAGAAGCTTCAATAGTTCCGCTATCAGTGGATGAGCCAGCTATAATTCTTACGACAATCAAGGATATAATCCACATAAACCACGTCATCCTGAATCTGGTAAAGGACAAGATACCGCTTTTCAACAAACATCTTGTGATATTTGTTAGGCATAATATACATTTCTCCAAAAACGGAAAACGCTGTGGCATTTGGGAAAGCGAACCGATGGCAGTCACAAGTTCTTTCTTTTTTGCGATGATTGCTTCTTTACTGACCTGTGACATAAAACGAATATGGGCTCCCAACATCCTCTTTGCCCTGTCAGAAATAATAACCTTGTTCTTTCTGCCATCCTATCCTCCTCCACAGCAAGCAGTTCTTCCCTGAGCTTCATCATCTTTTCCCGCCTGTTATAGGTTTCAATATCCATAACCACCAAGTCACCCTCACCGTTTTTCGTAAGGAAGACAGGTTCTGCAGTCTTTCTGCACAAATCGGCAATCTCATTATAGTTTTGACGGATTGCAGCGGACGGACGAATATTCATAACAGCACCTCCTGTATACTTTCATAATAATATTCTGATGATATTATACTTATTTTATGCCATAAAGTCTATTTGTATAAAAATATGTTTTTATCAAAAGACTGCCGTGGATATATTATGATTTTTTAGCATTGCTTTTTTTCATCTTAGTATAAAGAACAGCACTAAAAATCATTCCCGGCACAGTTATGAGCAGTAAACGCACCGGACTCTGCAGCCCGATTCCGGACAGCTTTTCTTCCGAGTATGCCATGCCAAGTATGGTAAATCCCGAAAAGGTATTAAATGCCGCATGCATAAATGCAGGCGCCCACACAGACTTTGTTTTTTTGGTAATGTAAAACAAAATATTTCCCGTTACAATGGTGTCTATGGTAAAGACGAAAAAACCGCTCCATGGCTCTAAAAAATATCCGTGTCCGAAGTTATGTCCCGCATAAATTGCCGGAAAATGCCATGCGCCCCATATAATTCCCCCTATGATAACAGCTTTTGCTGTTCCGTAAAGCTCTTCCAGCTTGGGGTACAGATAGGTCCTCCAACCGATTTCTTCTCCCAATGCGCCAAAAGACAGGAGGAAGGAAGAGGATATTCCTGAAAACGGAAGTAAAAAAAGCATTTTTTCAGGAATGCCAAGTGCATCTAATGCTGATATGTCAAACGCCTGTGGAAAAATCCCATAATAGAACAATATTCCCAGATCCCAATACAAAATGGGTATGAGGAAGGCAAGCAGAAACCAGAGCCATTTTTTGTTCTTTAAATCGATTCCCAGCATAAGAGAATTTTCTCCGGTAACCGGAAGCCCTTCCTTTGTTACCTTTCTCGTAATAATTGTTGCAATTGCAGGAGTCAGCATGGATAAGGTTAAAATAAATCCCA
Source organism: uncultured Lachnospiraceae bacterium (assembly GCA_910585715.1). Classification (GTDB taxonomy): domain Bacteria; phylum Bacillota; class Clostridia; order Lachnospirales; family Lachnospiraceae; genus RGIG3040. The sequence goes on along the minus strand of CAJUEX010000008.1, from coordinate 97,265 downwards.
TTGCCCGGTCCTCATAGCTTCCTCCTAAAAGAAGATAGCTTATAGTCATCCCCCAGACTACCCCAAAGGTAATCAGCAAATATATTCCGATTCTTTTTTTAGTCATTTTCCCACTCCTTTCTCAGAAACAGCAGGCAGGAAATCCGATAGGATAAATAATACAGCCCCAGACTGCAATAGGGCATGAACACCTGCAGGGATAAAACTATGCCCGAATGCTTTTCCATATAATTTAAAAAATCCATTAACGATATATTTTCCAAAACTGCCAGATTGCCAAACAGCAAATATACGATTCCAAGAAAAAAACAAATAATCAGCAGACTGTTTTTTATCTGATATCCTTTTTTAGAGCCGAAGCCTATAAAAAACGGTAGCTCTATGGAAGGAATGAAAAGCAGGATACATGCCAAAACAGGCATCAGGGACATAAACTGGCCTATGCTTTCATTCATTGCTTTATCCTGACAGCCGGTCAGGCAGATGGAACCGGTCAGCACCAGCACGGAAAGAACCGTATAAAAACCAATTAACAAAAAAATATATTTTGAGGCTACGTACTGCCGTCCGGATATGGGAAGCCCTAAAAAGTAATTTTTCTGTTTCCTTCCTTCATCCACGGAAATAACCCTTATTTCCAACTGATTCACAAGAAGTCCGAATAAGGCTACGGCAATAAGCATGTATATGGCAAACATAATCAAATCCATGCCTTCTATATGCAACGCCATCCTGACAAAAAAGAGTAAGAGCATTCCCGCTAAAATACATACTATATACAGCTTTCCCTTTACTGCCACAAAATCTTTATATAATAAGCCTGCCATCAGATATCCCCCCTTCTTTTACGAAACAACGCCCATGAACCCAAAAAGGATAATCCCATGCAGCCAATTGCAATCAGGAAAACAAAGCCGCATTTATGAATCATAAAATCCGATATATCATTTACTATTCCGGTAAAATAAGAAGTAAACTCCTCATCCGTCAGACCGGCAATATTCCGTTGAAAGAAACAGATAAAAAACACCAGCAGGATTATAAGAGGTATACATTGAATAAGGTCCGCTTTTTCAGCTCCGAAAGCATAGGTCAGAAACATCTGCAGGCTCATATAGACAAGCAGGGCTCCGTTCAGGCACAATATATATCCAATTAATTTTTGCAAGGGGAATACATCGGAAACCAGAGACACAAAAAACCCCGCCAGAAGAGAATCCCCCAGACTTATTCCTGCCAAAAGCAAAGAGGCAATATATCTGCTTCCTACAATTTTTCCTTCACTTAAAGGCAGGCATAACAGCGGCTTGAAAAATCCGGCTTTTTTATCCTCTTTAAAGCATTCTGCGATAATGCCCAAAAAGGACATGGGCAGAACAAGGACGCACCAGATTACCCCCTGATAGTACGCATAAAATTCTTTTTCTCCCATATTATTTTCTATCTTCATTTCTTCAATTCCCTTTGCAATATTGCCATATCTGGCGCTGAGAATAAATAATACCGAAAGGACAATCACGCCGATAGATACCAGAATAAATGTTTTTAAGCCTTTTCTCAGGCAATATAAATCTTTTCGGATTAACCCCGTCATATGAAAACACCTTCTTTTCTAATATTTCGTCAGCCTGCAAAGTAGAGGAAGGAAACGTAGCGTCAGCAACGGTGACTGACTACAACGAAACAGGCAGTTATACAGGCAGCACTTTCCATTATGGATTACAAGCAGTGATTATACTAATCTGTTTCCATGGAACGGTTCACATAGAAAATCATGATTTCCTCAAGGGTAGTCTGTTCCATTATCATGCTCCCGTATTTCTTTTTACATGCATCTTTACCGGAAACAAGCGCTTCCGTACAAAAGGCTGACTGCCTGACAGAAACAATATCTTCTTTATCAATCTTTTCCAAATCTTCTTTTTTGCATTTTATCAGCCTGTGGTTTTCTAATATTTCATTTTTGTCCCCCCATAAAACAATCCTGCCCCGGTTGATAAACACTACCATATCGGCAATCCTTTCTAAATCTCCGGTAATATGGGAAGATAAGAGAATGGTATGGTTTTCTTCCAATACGAACTCCTGAAAAATCTGAAGCATTTCATTTCTCACAATAGGGTCAAGCCCGCTGGTGGGCTCATCCATAATCAAAAGCTCCGCATCATGTGACAAAGCCACTGCAATCTGCAGCTTCATGCGCATTCCTCTGGAAAAAGCGCCGCACCGTTTTTTAGCCGGAAGGGAAAAACGCTTTAAATAGTCAAAGTAAAGAGCTTCCTTCCAGTTTGTATAAATATTTTTCATAATGCTGTTGATTTCTTTAGGGGTAAGAAATTCATGAAATCCCATTTCATCAAATACCACACCGATTTTCTCCTTTAAAGCAGGACCGTTGTCTTTCATATCCTGCCCAAAGACCTGAATGCTTCCCCCGTCCCTTTTTATAATGTCCAGTATCAGCTGGATGGTAGTTGTCTTGCCCGCTCCGTTTTGTCCGATAAAGCCGCAGATACAGCCTTTTGGAACCTGAAAGCTTACCAGGTCCAGTTTAAAATCCTCATAGCATTTTGTTACATCCCGCAGCTCTAATACATTGTCCATACTTATTTCTCCCTTCTTTCTTCACAAAGCACTTGCAGAATTTCCAACAATTCCTCGCAGGTTATGCCCGCCATTTTTGCCTTATCCAAAATCTCATCAAACATACCTTCTATTTCATAAACAACCGTTTCCCGGACCATTTCCCGGTTAATTCCTTTTACAAAGCTGCCCTTTCCTGTATAGGATTCAATATAGCCTTCCCTTTCCAGCTCCTCATAAGCCCGCTTTGTGGTAATAATGCTGATACGCAGCTCCTTTGCCAGCAGGCGCATGGACGGAAGCCCGTCCCCTTCCTTTAAATCTCTGTTTAGAATCATGGCTTTTATTTGTTCTTTTATTTGTTCATAGATTGGGGTTTCTGAATTATTTGTTATGATTATATCCATTACTTTTTCCGCCTTTATATTGTATATATATGATATATACATTTTAACAGTTTGTCAATACGATACGAAAATCAATTTCATCCGGCAGCTTTCCGGCGGCACAGGGACGGCTTCCGGGCAGAGAATGTTTTCTAAGGAGTCCTTATAAAAGCGCCAGTGCTTAGCGAGGTATTTTCGAGCTTAGCACTGCTGCGTTTTTATCAAAGCGGGAGCGTGACGACGCAGAAAACATTCTCTGTCCGGAAGCCGTCCCTGTGCCGCCGGAAAGCTGCCGGGTGAAAATTGATTTTCCCATGATTCTGTGATAGCATAGAAAATAAAAAAGCTTTATTTTACATATAAGGGAGGATATTCATGGATAGCAGGAATTACGAAAAAATTTTGGATGCCATGCAGATGACCGGAGTCTATGTAATCCGGGAGGACAACCATGAAATCTTATACTACAACAGGCAAATGAAGGAAGTATCGCCCAATACTCAAAAGGGCAAAAAATGCCATGAAGTATGGAGCGGTTCCTGTGCCAACTGCCCCCTTATGACTATCGGGGACAGGCAGGAAAACAGATGCATTAATTTTGACGATTCCTTTGGCAGGGTCATGGATATTTCCGCTGCCAGAATTATGTGGGAGGATACAGTTCCGGCATTTATGATTACCGTGACTCCCCATATAGAGGCATCCAGCTATACTTATCACAAAATATTACGGGCAAATCTCACTGCAGACCGCTATGTGTTCATGAAAATGCCAAGCACCGTGAAGCAGAGTCAGGAAAATACTCATATGCTTTCAAAATGGTTTGAACAGCTTTCAAAAAGCGGCAGCATCTACAAAGAAGATATAGAACGTTTCCTTAGCTTCACCCGGATAGACAATCTTAGAGATGCCCTGCGAAGCGGAAAGAAAATACTAACATGCACATACCGCTACAGGCTTGAAAATGAATATCGCTGGAATCTTATGGAGATAGTGCCGGATTTTGATTACACAGATGAAAACCAGTCGGTAATGATTTATACAAAGGATGTGCACGATGCTTACCGGGAAGGGCTGGAAAGGGAAGACATCAATATCCGCAATCAGGAAGTCATCCGCTCTCTGGGGGAGCAGAATTTTGGTATTTATACGGTGGACCTGCACACCGGCACCGTCAACACAGTTCGTACAGACTACCATGAAGAGTCCGGTATTTCCTCAAAGCTTTACATGTGGGATTCTTTAATGGATTTTCATGCAAGAGAACAGCTGCATAAAGCATATCAGGAAGAATTCATGCAGAAATTTTCTTTCAATGCGCTGCAAAAGGCCTGGGCTGACGGAGAACAGAAAATAGAGCTGATTTGCCAGAGACAGGTAGACGGATGCTATCGCTATATTTCCGCAGCAGCATATTTTAATCGGGAAAAAAAGGAAAAAAATTATGCGGTGGTAGCTTTGCAGGATGCGGATGAACGGATTCGCAGAGAGGTAGAGCATACCCAAAATGATATAAGGCTTGCGGCGCTGATTAAATCCAGATACAGCATAATAAACACAGTGGATTTAGAAAGCGGCCAATGCGAACGGGTTTATTTAAATCAAACAGATGATGATAATCAGAATCAATCGGGAGATTATGATTATTATATAAAAAAAGCCATCTCCACATGTATTTATGAGCAGGATATAGAAGTATTTCAAAACACCTTATCATTGGAACATCTGCGCCAAAAGGCTCTTGAAACGGAAGACTTTATAGAAGAAGTCTGTCAATATCGCATGAAAAATCCTCTCCGGTGGATTGAGGAGCATGTACTTTACATCCGCCAGAACAATACCATTCTGGTGAATATTCTGGGACGTGATATTACAAAAGAAAAGTTAAGAGAGGAAGAGGCAATTCATGCCGCCCAGGAAAAAATATATATTATCGACAGCTTAAGCAGTCTGTTTTTTGCCACCTACTATGTGGATTTAGAACATGATACCTTCCGTGTGGTGACACAGCTAAAAAAAGTTGGAAAAATACTGGGGGAGGTGGCAAATTATACTGCTGCCTTAAACACTTACGCAGAAACCTTTATTCATCCGGAAGACCGCAAAGAGTATTTAGAGCTTATGAGCTATCAGCATCTAATTCAGACTCTAAACAGGGAGCACCCTTATGTGGCAGTAGAATACCGCAAAATTTTAAAGGAAAAGAACAATGCCGGTGAATATGGCGAATACGGCTGGATTCGGGCTACAGCTGTGCTGGCACAGACCGACAGCAATGGAAAACCAAAAACCGCATTGTATGTGGCACAGAATGTAACAGAAAGCAAACAAAAGGAGGAAAGAGAGCAAAGAGCTTTAAAGGAAGCCTGTGACGCAGCCAACCATGCCAATGCTGCCAAAAGTGAATTCTTGTCCAGAATGAGCCATGATATCCGAACTCCCATGAATGGAATTATCGGCATGACAACCATTGCCAGCGCTCATTTAGACAATAAGGAAAGGGTTTTGGACTGTTTAAATAAGATTACTGTATCCGGTAATCATTTGCTGTCCTTAATCAACGAAGTGCTGGATATGAGTAAAATTGAATCCGGCAAAATTGATTTGGCAGAAGAAGCATTTGCCATATCCGACATAATACATAATCTGGAAGCCATGATTCGGCCTTCCGCACAGGAAAAAGGTCATGAGCTGAAGGTCCATGTCATGGAAGTGACCCATAAAAATGTCCTTGGGGATGCCATGAGGCTGCAGCAGGTATTTATGAACATCCTGGGAAATTCCGTTAAATATACCCCTTCCGGCGGACTTTTGGAAATGAAGGTTTCGGAAAAGCCTTCAAAGGAGCAAGGCTATGGATGTTATGAATTTGTATTTAAGGACAATGGCATGGGCATGGACGAGGAATTTGTTAAACAGATTTTTGAACCCTTCAGCCGTGCGGAGGACTCCCGGGTAAGCAAAATAGAAGGAACGGGCTTAGGCATGACCATTGCCCAGAATATCGTCCGCATGATGAATGGCAATATCGGCGTGGAAAGCAGTCCCGGAGCCGGCTCAACCTTTACGGTGACCCTTTTCCTCAAGCTGCAAAGCAAGGCTGATTCCGGTGCGGGACATACAGAAAGCATGCAAAAAGTAACATCCCAAAAAACATTTCAGGAGCTTGTCTTTGACAAGTGCAGGATTCTTCTTGTGGAGGATAACGATATAAACCGCGAAATTGCGGAAGAGATAATCGGCAGCACGGGAATCATTGTGGAAAGTGTAACAAATGGGCAGGAAGCTGTGGAACAGGTTCTGAAAAAGGGAGCGGGATACTATGATTTAATCTTTATGGATATCCAAATGCCTGTGATGGACGGCTACAAAGCTACCAGGGAAATCCGAAAGCTGCCTTTGGAGGATGCCTTATCCATTCCCATTGTAGCCATGTCTGCCAATGCCTTTACGGAGGATATCATTGCCAGCCGGGAGGCGGGGATGAATGAATATATTACAAAGCCTTTGGATATGGAGCAGCTTATGGCATGTCTGGAGCATTGGCTTGGGGAATAATAAAAATAAAAAAGACAGTCCTTTTTATAAATTGGAAACTTATAGGAAGGGCTGTCTCTTCTATTGGTTTCCGGCTTGCTTATTTATAAAATTCTTCTCAAATTCTTCTACTGTATAAGTATACACATTTTTAAAAACATAATTTTTAAACTGGTCTAAACCAAATTTTATAAATTCCTGATTTGCTAAATTTCTTATGGTCTTATACAATTTATTTCTATGTATGGATTCTTTTTGTCTTTCCTCCTGACGATTAAATCCTTCTACTGTCTGTCTTGTAGGACCTGCGTTTGAATATATTTCTTCATTGTACACCAATATATAATTCATATTGGCTCTGCTATATGACAAGGAATTAACCGCATTCCCATTTGCATCCACATAGCCTAAATCAAATAATATGAGCAGGCTGTCATATATTTTTTTATTTAATCCAAAGTTTACTTCATTATCAATCTTACCGTTCTTAAATTCAATAAAAGAACTTTCATTTTCACCAAAGAACAAGGCATCATTAGACTTTGGAACAGGGTGGACAAAAGGAATTTTATTTTTTATATACCAGTTCTTTACCTCATCAAAAGAACAGACCTGTAATTGACTGTCAACCATATATTTCCCATTATCACTATCATATGATGTATCTTTTAAAGAACTCTTCTCTTTGTCTATTATGTGCAATCTAATGACACCTCATCTACTTTAATCTATATCTGATATTTTCGAGTTTCTGCATTGGTTCTGATAACTTTTCATAAATAGCATCAATATGATTGGTTACATTACGCAGATATGATACTGCTCCTTCATTTTCAGCCAGGTAATAATTTACTCTGTCAGACAATTCATATTCGGCAGAAAAAACATCAATCGCATCCAGAAAATAGGGGCTATGAGTTGTTATAATCATAGTTAAATCAAATTCTTTTTGCAACAATACTATTAATTTTGCATATGCCAGCTGCCATTCCGGATGGAGATGTATTTCAGGCTCATCCAAAATCAAAACGTCTTTTTCTTTCAAGCTTCCATTTTCTAAAAGCCTTTTCACTAAAGCAAAGGATTTTAATCCTGTTGATAGGTTTTTGATATTAATTGGTTTGCTATACTCACTTGACTTGAGGCAAAATTCCCCATCTGGATTTTCAATAATCTCGCCTCCTATCAGCCCGCTAAGCATATTATATATTTCATCTAATTTGTCTTTTGCCAAAACCGTGTCAAAAATTCCATCAAAAATATCTTCTTTTTTGCACAACTGCCTTAATAAATGTGTATCCGTAATTTTCCTGCTGCTTCTCATGAACTTATCAGACATATAATCTACCACAAATGGATTATCTATATAAAATGCCTGATGCAAAATATGAAATTCGCTGTCCCAGCCTGTACAGGCATTTTCTTTGAAATGCAAATCCAATTTTTTATTCTTTATAGTCAAGCCAATTTCCGATTGCATCTCTTCTTCAAATAAGGGAGAAATCTGATTTTCAAATACTTTATTAAACCATCTTGTAATAACTTCCGTCATTACCTCTTTGTCAGTAATATTAATAATGTTATCCAGCTTTAATGTACATTCACGAATAAAATCATCCAACTCATCTGCAGCCATAAATGTTCCCAGTTCAGCCGCAAGTTTCCTCACATGAGCCTCAATGTTTGTTTCTCCATCATTTTCACTTTGTATGGCTTCTATTATATCTTCTATAAATTTTCTAGAATAAACAGAATACTTTCTTCTATATTCAACCTGACTAATTCCGCTTTGCATGGCATAATTTTGCAGCAACAAATTAAGAATTTGATAAACTTCCTTATTCCTTTCTTGCTGAATTTTTTCATCCATATTATTAATGGAATTGTATATTGAAAATAACAGCTTTCCTATCGTACTTTTTCCTGTATTATTTTCTCCGGCAATGACCGTTATTCCATCAATATTTATAATAGCCTCTTTAATTTTTGCTACGTTATTTATTTTTAACTGCATCGTCTTCTCCAATTTATTTTTTAACAACCTGTATATAGCTTTAATATACTTTATACATATTATATTTTTATTTTACCAAAAACTGCTGCATTTAATCAATACGCTTTATTACATATATTAAAAAAGCTGATATATGTAGCACTTCTCTCATTTTAAATATAATTTAGCATTTGTTTATGCTCATTTTATCATATACCCATATAATTCTCAACCGCAACCACATATACTATATATAAGCCTCTCTGAATATCTTTTACTCTCAAAGTAAAAAGCTCAGTCCCTGCAATGTACAAGGACTAAGCTTTCCATAAATACTGCCGGCGACCGGAATCGAACCGGTACGATGTTGCCACCACAGGATTTTAAGTCCTGCGCGTCTGCCAGTTCCGCCACGCCGGCATTTCATATTGTATCTCCATTCCATCCGGCAATTTGCATGCTTTCTGAATATCAGATACTGTTATATGAAAATGGATGGAGAAGGATTCGAACCTTCGAAGGCGTTGCCAACAGATTTACAGTCTGCCCCCTTTGGCCACTCGGGAATCCATCCATACAGGCTGATTGAAAGCAAAAGCCAAATCAGCCCTAACAATATAGAAATATATCATAATATTAAATAAAATGCAAGAAGTTTTTGTTCTTTTCAGACTCTGAATCCGTAATTTTCTTTCTGTGCTTTAATATAATGGCCGATGTTTTGGAAAGCGTAATAATGACTTTTCCGGAAACTACGGGATATTCTACTTTTTCTGTTACAAATCCCTCTGCCGTAGTAAGCAGCAATCGTTCCATGACGCATTCTCGCGGAACGCCCATATCCCATACAGATACTTCCTTGGTAATCTCATAATCATTATTATTTACAAGCACCAGCGTCTGCTCTTCCCGGTTAAAGCGCCCAAAGCCTATCACATTATAATCCGCCATCACATACTTCAGGGAGCCTGTGAGAAGCTCCTTATTTTCCTTATGAATCCTGATAATCTTCTTATGGAAATCAATCAGTTCCATATCCTCATGACCCCATGGATAGGTCCTTCTGTTATCCGGGTCCGTAAAACCGCATACGCCTGCCTCATCACCATAATAAATCGTAGGGGCGCCCGGCCAGGTCATCTGCACTACTACAGCTTCTCTCAGAACTGCTTTATTTACATTCCAGTTAGCAGCCTCCGAGCCCATTGTATTGACACGCCCTACCATACGATTAGTCCGGGTTAAAAACCGGGAATGGTCATGATTGGAAAGCTCATTCATGGCTATCTGCAAAGACGAACTGGTAAATGCCGCACCATGATGGTGCATGGCTCCCCAAAAGCTGTCTGCATTGCCAAGCATATCTTCCCTGAAATCATCGCTATGCTTCTGCATGCCGGTTAAAAACCAGGTAAGAGGCTCCATAAAAGCATCATAATTCATTACCGTATCCCACTCGCCGTTTTGAAGCCATTCCTTTGGATTCCCGTAATGTTCTGCAAGTACAATGGCATTGGGATTTGCCTCCCGCACCGCTTCTCTGAAATCCTTCCAGAACTTATGATTCATCTCGGAGCTGTGGCCTAAATCAGCGGCTACGTCAAGACGCCAGCCGTCAACATTGTACGGAGGAGATACCCATTTCTTTGCAATGTGTAAAACATATTGATATAAGTCTTCTGAGCCTTCATAATTTAATTTGGGCAGGGTATCATGCCCCCACCAGCCGTCATAAGAATTGTTATATGGCCATCTGTCCTCATGAAATTCAAAATAATTGCGATAGGGGCTTTCTCCGCTTATATAAGCTCCCTTTTCATAGCCTTCAAAATTCTCATAAATCCGTTCCTTATCCATCCATTTATTAAAAGAACCGCAGTGATTGAAAACACCATCCAGTATAACCTTCATGCCCCGCCTGTGAGCTTCCTCCACTACCTGTCTGAACAGCTCATTGCTGGCATCCAGATTTTTTTTATTTGCCACACGGTTTATATATCTGCCTGCAAACCGGTTCTCATGCTGTCCCGGCTCTAATAAATCCCCCTTATCATCCACAATCCTGCCAATATGGGGGTCAATATTGTCATAATCCTGAATATCATATTTATGGTTGGAGGGAGACACAAAAAGCGGATTAAAATAAATTACATCAATGCCCAGCTCCTGAAGGTAATCCATCTTATCCAGAACGCCCTGTAAGTCGCCCCCGTAAAATTCCCTTACTCCCATGGTTGCCGGGTATTTATTCCAGTCTTCAACTCTGTTTACATGCTCTCCTATATAATTATATTCATCCGTGAGCACGTCATTGGTCTTATCCCCGTTGCAGAAACGGTCTATATATATTTGATACATAACCGCCCCCTTAGCCCATGCAGGTACCTTTAAGCCCGGCGTAAGAGTGAACTGATAATAATCCTGGGCATCCCTCACCACTCCTCTTGAATCATAAAAACAGGTAACCTTTCCGGTGCGCACTTCAAAATAGTAAGTTATTCTTTTATCATCCAGTTGATATACAAATTCATAGTAATCAAATTGCTGATCCGTCTCACATTTCGTCATCAGGTGTTTTTCGTGATTCAATACGAGAAATACCCAGTCCACATTGTTCCTGGCGGTACGAAAACGAATTTTTACTGTCTCATAGGCATCAGGTTCCTGAGGAATTATATATTCTTCCGTCATATCCGAAAAGAGTGCTTTTTTGTTTAACATAGGTCTCATATTCGTAATATACTTCTGATTCTGTTCTGCTTTTAAGAAACGACCAAAGTCCATTCATATACCTCCTGATGATAATACATTCTTATAATATAATATATGCAATTCATATTCAATAGTTTTTTTAACAGTAAAACAGACAGCTTTCGTCGGCTGTCTGTTTCGAGAAGGTATTTCTTTCTTATGGGGTATAGCAAAAAACTATATAATAATGTATTGGGGGGTTACAAGTGTATTATAGCAAACCCCTATATAGCCGTCTAGCCTTACAATGCACAAATATAACAAAAACTTCTATAACTTTTTGGTAATTTTGCACAAAATCAATCCAATTCCAGTGGGTTCTTCACAAAAAGCCCTTCAAACTCATCTCTGGTAATTCTTTCTTTTTTCAGCAATAAATCCGCACAGGAATGAAGAACTGCTTCATTTTCCATAATGATATTCTTTGCCTTTTGATAGCAGTCATCTATAATATTCTTTACTTCCTTATCAATTTCACCTGCAACCGCCTCGCTGTGATTTCTTGCATGAGCCAAATCCCTGCCGATGAATACCTCATCACCTTCTTCATCATAGTTGATGACCCCGATATTTTCTGACATACCAAATCTGGTCACCATTTTTCTTGCTACTCCTGTTGCTTTTTTAATATCGCTGGAAGCGCCTGTGGTAATATCATCAAAAATAATCTCTTCCGCAATCCTGCCGCCTAAAGAAACCATAATATCCTGAAGCATCTGCCCTTTTGTCATAAACATCTCATCCTTTTCCGGAAGAGGCATTGTATATCCTGCCGCCCCCACTCCGGTAGGTATGATGGAAACCGTATAAACAGGTCCCACATCCGGAAGCACATGGAATAAAATTGCATGGCCGGCTTCATGATAAGCAGTAATTCTTTTTTCTTTGTCTGAAATGACCCTGCTTTTCTTTTCCGTACCAATACCCATCTTTATAAATGCCTGCCTGATATCCTCCTGCTGTAAAAATCCTTTGTTTTCCTTGGCAGCAAGAATTGCTGCCTCGTTTAAAAGATTTTCCAGGTCCGCTCCGGTAAAGCCTGCCGTGGTCTGTGCAATCTGTTTCAAATCCACATCCTCGGAAAGAGGCTTATTTTTTGCATGCACCTTTAAAATATCCTCTCTGCCGCCCACATCCGGAGGGCTTACGGTAATCTTTCTGTCAAAACGTCCCGGACGAAGGATAGCCGGGTCAAGAATATCCACACGGTTTGTGGCTGCCAACACGATAATGCCCTCATTTACGGCAAAACCATCCATTTCCACCAGCAACTGGTTCAATGTCTGCTCCCTTTCATCATGGCCGCCGCCCATGCCTGTTCCCCTGCGCCTTGCAACCGCATCAATTTCATCAATAAAAATAATACATGGATGGTTTCTCTTTGCCTCTTCAAATAAATCCCGGACTCTGGAAGCACCTACACCTACGAACATTTCCACAAAATCAGAACCGGAAATGGAGAAAAACGGCACACTGGCCTCCCCTGCAATAGCTTTTGCAAGAAGGGTCTTTCCGGTACCCGGCGCACCCTCTAATAAAACTCCTTTGGGAATTCTGGCTCCCAGCTTTGCAAACTTTGCGGGATTTTTAAGAAATTCCACAATTTCTTCCAGGTCTTCTTTTTCTTCCTTAAGTCCTGCCACATCCTTTAGCTTTACATGACTGTCGCCCATAGACATTTTTGCCCGGCTTCTTCCGAAATTCATCATCTTGGAAGATGAGCCGCCGCTGCCCTGCTGATTGTTTATCAATACAAAGAAAAACACAAATACAATCAGAATAATCAGTGCCGGCAGCACATAAGTAATGAACCAGCCCTCTTTGGGTATATCCTGCATTGTGACGGGAATATTTTTTTCCCTCATCATTACTTCAATTTCCTTCACATCAGATACATAGAGCGTATGAGTACTGTTATCCTTTAACGCATACTTTACCACTCCGGTAGGAGTTTCCTTGTTGGGCTGAATCAGCACTTCTACAATATTTCCATTATCGTACTCCGTTAAAAATTCATCCCATCTGCTGCTCTGATGACCGTTATTCAGGCTTGCTATCCATATAGTGGCTAACAGCAGCAGTGCAATAACAATGAGCGTAGAGCCCACACCTTTTCCTGTTTTCTTCAAAATCCTGTTCCTCCGTTTTATTTTTCAGTCAATATTATAATTCCACTTCTCCGATGTATGGAAGATTTCTGTACTTCTGGGCATAATCAAGACCACAGCCCACCACAAATTTATCCGGAATCTGAAATCCCACATAATCCACAGAAACCTCAACCTCCCGCCTGTCCGGTTTGTCAAGCAGGACGCATATTTTCAATGTTTTTGCTCCTCTTTCTTTTAATAAGGGGCCAAGGCGGCTTAACGTATGCCCGGTATCAATAATATCTTCTATGAGTATTACATGCTTTCCTTCTATGGAATCGTCCAAATCCTTCTTTATCTTAATATTCCCATCGGATATGGTTCCCAAACCATAGCTGGATACCAGCATGAAATCCAGAGTCACCGGCACCGTAAGCCTTTTTGCCAGTTCACAAAGAAAAAAACATGCCCCCCGGAGCACTCCGATTAAATGTACTTCCTCTCCCTGATAATCCTTATTGATTTGCTCTGCCATTTCCTGAATCCGTTCATTCAGCTTTTCCTCCGGAATCAGCACTCCGACCTTTTCTGCCATTGGTAAATCCTCCTCTTATCGTAATTTCCAAAATTCGGTCTGTATCCTCTTTCACCTTATAATAATGGCTGATGCGGTAACCTGTAATCCAAAGAATATGGTTCTCTTCACTGATTAAATAAACAGAATCCCTTTCTGCTTCAGGCACCTTTTCATGGATAAAGAAAGACTTCAGCTTTTTTTTATCCGTCTCGTTTAAATAAAAGTAATCACCCGTTTTTCGGAAACGAATTGTTACATATCCCTTTATTTTATCACAATCAAACCATTTCGTATATGGTTTTATGGGAACTTCTCCTTTTTTTCCCTGACAGTAAGCCAAAACAAACTCTTCATAAGACAGGACTCTTGCTGTAAGACATGCTTCATCCCCTAAAGGAATCTCCAGTTTTTCCCCTTCCTTTGGGGGAAGAAAAGAAATCGGAACCGTTTCCCTGTCCCGGGTGGTTCTGCCGGCACACGCATCTTTTTCCAGAAACAGCTCTTCATAGCCTTTTACGGCTGTTATCCCATAGGGAAGGGAAATTCTTTTCCCAACAGACATGCCGCACAGCTCCAAAAGCTTATCCACATGGATTTTTTCCAAATCCTTATTGGCGCCTGCCAGCCTTTCCAATACTTCTTTTAATATGGTACCCTTTATATAGGGATGCTCCTTTTGAAATTCCTTCAGATAAATAATGAACCTTTCCTTTTCTCCATCCCTTACAGCCACTCTGTCAAATGCCTGTCCGGTCATCTCTAAGAGAAAATCCTCTGCTTCTCCTAAAAGCTCCGCCGTGTGAGCCATATGGGCTACTGTCTGCCCGCAAAGCTCCTGCTCCATAAAGGGAATCAGCCTGTTTCTGATTTTATTTCTGGAAAATGAATTTTCCTGATTCGTTGCATCATTAACGTAGTTAATATGATTTCCCCTTAAATATGCCTCAATTTCTTTCCGTTCCACACATAAAAGAGGGCGGATAATGGCAATTTCACCCTTTCTTACAGGCCGGATTCCTCTAAGCCCGCTAATTCCGCAGCCTCTTGCCAGATGAAACAGCATTGTCTCGCTTTGGTCATTTTTGTGATGCGCAAGGGCAATGGTATCCGCTCCTATCTTTCTTGCAGTCTTAAAAAAAACCTCATAACGGGCTTTCCGTCCCGCTTCCTCCAAAGACAGCTTATCTCTTTTTGCCATTTCTCCCACCGGCACCCGGACACAGTAACAAGGTATGCCCATGTTTTCCGCAAGCTCCTCCGCAAACCGGCTGTCCGAATCCGCACTTTCCCCACGCAGCATATGATTTACATGAACTGCCGAAAGCTGAAAGCCCATTTCTTCGGAAAGCTCCTTAAGCAGAAAAAAAAGACATACCGAGTCCGCCCCTCCGGACAACCCCACCAGTACATGAGAACCCTGCCCGACCATATGATATTTTTCTATATATGCCTTTATTTTTACAATCATGATATGAATATAGACTGTTTTGGATAAAATTGCAAGAGTTCCCCCTACCTTTTCTCAATAACCCCCATCACAACCACCGTCATATCATCCAGTATCCTTCCCCGGCTTTTTTTCATGGCAAGCCCCAAAATCCGGTTAGCCATTTCCTTTGGATTTTCATAATGCATCATGCCAATCCTGTCTTCCAGATATTCCTTGTTTTCTTCCTCTAAAAAGCAGTCCTGCACCCCATCCGACAGCAATATGACATAATCCCCTTCTTTTAAGTCAATGGTCTTTCTGGACTGTCTTGCATCGGAAAACAATCCTAACGGAAGGGTATTTTCCAGAATCCTCTTTACATACTTTCCCCGTTTTATATAGGAGGCGGCTGCTCCTGCTTTTATAAAGGTGCTGTGCCCGGAGTATAAATTGATTTCACATACATCCAGAGTAGCCGTTCTGGTGCCCTCGGTCTGAATTAAAAGAAGGTCATTTAACATTTCTGCCGTTGACTCCAGAGAAAAGCCTGCCTCCAAAAGCTTTTCCAAAAGCTCGATTAACTGCTGGCTGTCCCTGCATGCCCCTGCACCGGAGCCCATTCCGTCTGATATGGCTCCTACAAAATTTCCATAATGATATTCCTTAAGTGTATGATTATCCCCGGAAAAAGCCTCTCCTTCTTTTATCGCCTTTGCCACGCCGGACAGCACGGAATAACGAACCTCTTCTTTAAATACCAGGGTAACAGGCTCATCTCCCACATAAAGCACGCAATCCTTTTCCAGCTCCATTTTGTTATGGCAGAGCTTAGACAGGAATTCTCCTATCTGAGCCGCCAGATAAGTATCATGATACATGGCTCTTAATGTAAGGCCTATTTCCATATATCCGTTTTTATTTTCCACCACATATATGTCCTGCACATCCAGACCGTTTTCTCCAAGAATCTTATAAATCTGTTTTTTATGCTTTTCCATATGATATGTAGTAAAATAAGCTTCTCCCGCCAGTTCTCCCAAAAGTCTTGAAATTTCTTTCAGTTGCTTTGCAACTATGGACTTATTTTCCGTAAGCTTCTGGTGCATAATAGCTTCCTGCCTTGACTCCTTTGAATCCTCATTTCCCATAAAGGAATAGCTTTCTGCCAGGTCCTCCAGGGATTCTGCATAGGATAACAGCTTTCGTTTCCCATATTCCGGCAGGACAAAGTGACATACATCCTGTTTGTCATGGATTTTCATTGGTCTCTCCCTCTTTCTTCTGTGCCTTCCTTCTTTGCAGGCAGGCATTTCATATATTATGTGAATACAGTATATCTGTTTTCACATAAAAAAATTGTCAAAAGGAGGGGGTGGCTTTTCTTTCTTTTTACTTGCGGGGGAATCCGCTGACCTAACTGTTACAAAATACCTGCGAAAACAAGAATGCCAGTGAAAAAGTTCTAACTTAACTTTCCCACTGGCATTTGTACCCTTTGCTATTTAGATTTTAAAACGCATTGTTCCATATTTGTCTACACCCTTGACTTTGGTGCCAAAGAATGCATATTTACCACATACGCAGAGACTTTGTCCCTTTACCTGTTTTAACTTGCTGCATTTGAAAAAAGCTCTGGTTCCGATTTCATAGCAGGAATCCGGCAAAGACACCTTACTGTATTTTGTACCTACAAATGCCCTGTCCCCAATTTTTTCCACATTATCTCTTACCTTATATGTTCCCGTTCCGTTAAATGCCAGAATCAGTATTTTCCCATCCTTAGAAAATATGCCCTTTGATGTGGACATGTAATTGGGGTTTTCTTTATCTATCACTACCTTTTTTAGCTTCGTGAAATAGCTAAATGCTCCTGTCTCGATTTTTGTTACGGTTTTTGGTATGGCAACCGTTCTTGTTTTTGTATTTTTAAAATATTCCTTGTCATCCCTTGCAACTTTTGCTTTTTTCCCCATAACAACCGTATCATGTTTAATGGCAGTGCTTTTAATTTCCGTAACCATATAGGTTTTTCCTTGAATCTGCACTGTTTCCGGAATCCTTACATTCGCCTTTTTGTTCTGAATTTGTACTGCCACTGTCTGCTGTCCGGAATGAATATAAAACTTCAGGCCTGCCGCTGTATAATCCGCTTCCTGCGGCATAACGGCAGCATTAGAAGTCATACTGCTTCCCAGAAGGCAGATACAAAAAGTTGCTATTATTATACATAATTTTGATATATATTTCATATTTCCTCCTACTAATATAATTTGCGATTATTTTTCCACTGTTTTTGATGCTTTTCACATAACCTGTTAGTATTTTCCTGATAAGAATAAGGATACATTGTACACTTACTATTATTGCAATGTCGTAATTTGTAATTATGTCCGGTTTCGTGTTGTGCTGTTTGTATATCCGTTTTGTATACAGTTGAACAAACCAAAGCATATGGATATCCTATATAGCCTATACCTAATATATCGTCCTGTCTCTTTCTGGTGAATCCGATTACCACATCCACATTTTTATTCTTGCTTACATGATACTTAGAATATAATTGTGACAATAGCTCTTCCGGATTTTTAGTTTTTCCGCTGTCCCAGGATACACCTTTTTTTACTTTATAATAAATATTAAACTTGTCATACAGAAAATTTGTAGCCTGTACAACTGTCTTCTTTGAACGGCTAGACCAATCCTTTGAAAACTTTTTACGGTATGAGGAATCGCAGACAACCTTTGCTTCTACAACAACACACCCTTTTTTTAACTTTTTAGAATAGTCCATATCTAAAACTTCTAAATTATCAAATGAACAAGGCTTAAGCTCCTTTTCTGAAACAACCCTTGTGGTTTGTGTGCTGGGATATGCAGCTTGTGCCTCTTTCGTATTTATTTTAATTCCTGCTATTATCACCAGTATAACTGCTATTGCTTTTATGATACTTTTTTTCATTTTCTCTCCTCTACTGATTTCTATCATATTTTCTATTTCTTTTTCTGAATCTCAACTTCGCTTCTTTTTTGAATCACCCATTGGTCAAATATGTAATTTTCCATTTCTTCCTTGCGATTGCTGATAATTTCCTCGGGACTCATGTCCTTTATTGTATCATCGCCGGATTGTAACACAAATTCTTTAAAGTCTTCTATATTCTTTCTTTCATTAAGATTCAGTTCATTTTCCAGTACAGTTAATTTTACCTTTTCATATATCATTTGCTCTTTCAGACTATCTTCAAAACTTTCCTTTCCATATATCTCAACTCCTTTTTGATATACCAGATTTTGTTCTTTCTGAAATTGTGTTATTAAATCTTGTACTTCTTCTTCTGTGACTTCAATTTCATATTCTTCTGCCTGTTCTATTACTACATACTCATCAATTATATCCTGCAATATTTTTTCCTTTTGAACATCCCCTTCCAATTGATTATAAATATTATCAACATCCGACTGATAAATATTATAATCATTAACCGTGGCTATAATCTGTTTGCTGCCATCCTGAATATGTTCCTTGTAGTAAATATGCTTCATAATAAATACAGAAATTATAATTCCTAATAGCAATCCAGTTCCCCAAGCCAACTTATGTTTAGTATTTAACTTTCATAAATATCCTTTCATTCATATCACTCCCATCTAATTTTCTTTTAAATAAGATTCTAATAATGTTTTCTAAAAATGTCAATATTTTTTTCAAAAACATGCGATAATTTTATTTTATAAAACAAATGAGACAAAGCAATCTTTTAAGAAAAAAATGCATAATAAAAAGCACCGATGCAATCTGCAACATCAGTGCCTTTAATTCTCAGTTTCAAATATAATCTCGCCCTCATAAACAAGCCCGAGCTTATCCTTGGCTACTTCTTCTATGTATGCCTTTGTCTTGGTGTATTTTTTAAAATTTTCTATTTCTTCTGCTCTTTCGTTTTCTGCGTCAATTTCTGCCTGAAGCTGTTCCTGCCTTGCTTTATATTCTGCCTGTTTTGCTCTTAGCTGTATACTATTCAGGAAAACTACTGCAAGCATCATTATAACTACTGTAGTAACCAAGAACATGCCCATTTTATTCTGGCGCTTTCTTCCCCGAAAGGCAACTTTTCGATTTACCCTCATTTTCTTTGTAACCTCTTCCCCGTTTTTTGCCCCTTTGGTGTTTACATAATAACATCTTAACCTTTTTTACATTGCCCGTCAACTGCTTTTTACCATACTTTTTCATTTTTTTCAGCATGCGGCAACCCTTGGAAATAAGCCATTTTACCGGTGAAAAAAGGAATCCCAAAGTCTTAAATACCACATGTAGTATTTGATTGATTATTGTTGACATAATTTCCACAATATATTGACCCAGAGTTTTTTTGTAAACTAACATTCCCACAAATGTACCTGCAATTGCAAACCATCTGACTGTTCCATTATTTACTTTATAAAGCATGGAAAAAAGAAAAAGGGATGCAAAAATCCAGAATATGGTATCCTCTAATGCTTCAAAAAAGCCATTGTGGGGAATTACATTCCGGATAATCTTTATAAAATCATATATCACAGTAATAATAATTCCCGACAATATGGAATAAAAAAGAAAATGAGACTCATTTATAATTTCAGGACTCATATTATTTGAACAGTTTTCCCAAAAGAGAATCTCCTTTACTTCCATAGCTGGATACTTCCGAATAGGTCAGGCTGTCTATTTTGCCTTCAATATCTACTTCGCCCTTTTCCAGAGTCAGCCTGTTTACATGCAGGTCACTGCCCTTAATCATAAGCATTCCCTGGTCGGTTTCCAACAGAATTTCCGACAGGTCAAAGGACAACACATCTGCAACGCCGCTTACCATACATGTCCTTCTATTTGTCAGCATGAATTTGTGAGCACGCTGCTTTACGTTATTTAAATCCTCCATAAAAATATCCCTCCTAATCTTTTTTAAATATATTCTCAGGAAGGATGGAATATGTCTTTTTTTAATAACAGTTCATAACAGTTCAGCCCTCAGTTTTCCCTCACAGGAATAGAATCGGAGGCAGGCAGAAAGTGTTTCTACGTCGCCACGCTCCCGCTCTGATAAAAACGCAGCAGTGCTAAGCTCGAAAGAACCTCGCTAAGCGCTGGCGTTTTTATAAGGGCTCCTTTAGAAATCACTTTCTGCCTGCCGCCGGCTTGGATTGCCGTGAGGGAAAACTGAGGGCTGAACTGTTACCTTTTTTATAAATAACGGAACATTTCCTTTGCTTCTTCTTTTTTTACAGTCTCCTGAACGGTGAGCACCTCTACTGCCACCTCTTTGTTGCCAAAGTTAATGGTAATTTTGTCCCCGGTTTTCACATCAACACTTGCCTTGGCAACCTTGCCGTTTATCATGACCCTGCCTGCATCACAGGCCTCATTTGCTACCGTCCTTCTCTTAATAAGACGCGAGACTTTTAAATATTTGTCTAATCTCATCTTTTTCCTTCTTTCTTTTATATTGAAATTTTGCGTGTCCTGCAAGACGTTTCGCAAAGCAGCAGTTCCCCCACAGGAATCCGTATGGAGATCTGGCAGAACATGATTTCTTAAGGAGTCCTTATAAAAACGCCAGTGCTTGGCGAGGTTTTTTCGAGCTTAGCACTGCTGCGTTTTTATCAGAGCGGGAGCGTGACGACGTAGAAACATGTTCTGTCAAATCTCCATACGGATTCCTGTGGGGGAACTGCTGTCTGAACCGCTGCTTCACAACTGCCTGCTTAAAGCGAAAAAAGGGAACCTGAAATCAGGTTCCCTCAAAGTAACGATTCTTATTTACCGTTTACTAAATCTTTTAAAGCCTTACCAGCTTTGAACTTAGGAGCTTTAGAAGCTGCAATCTTCATAACTTCTCCACTTTGAGGATTTCTTCCTTCTCTAGCAGCTCTTTCAGATACTTCAAATGTACCAAAACCAACTAATTGGATTTTCTCACCTTTTTTTAATTCTTCTGAAACTACATCTGTGAAAGCCTTTAAAGCTTTTTCTGCATCCTTTTTAGAAATTTCTGCCTGTTCAGCTATAGCTGCTACTAATTCTGTTTTGTTCATTCTTGAACTCCTCCTCTTTAACGAGTATATTTTATTTCGTTTTAATTTAAAACGCTTATACATATTTATAGTCTGTTTACCAGCTTTTGTCAAGGAAAATCGGCTTTTTTAAGGGTTTTTTCCAAATTATTTACTATTTATTCATATTTTTCCAGAAAATCCTCTGTTTTATCTACAAGCGCCTGCTCAGCATCTACGGACAACAGTCTGGAAAGATTGGCAATGCTCCATAAAAGCTCCCCTACCGCCTGTTTTAAATATGGTTCTTTTTCCTGCTGCAGCGCATTTTCCAGACTCTCTGTCTGCTCCTTAATAGATGTAAAGGTCTCTGCTAAATCCGGCTGCTTTTCATAAAGCTTGTCCGTCTTTTTTAAGGTTTTAACGGCCCGCACTAAAGCGGGAAGCTCCGGGGGAATATCCTTTAAGGGAGTTTTTACCCATTCTTTTCCCTGTTTTTCCGCTTTTTTGATTTCTTCCCAGTTTTTCAACACCTGGGAAGAATTGTCTGCCTGAACAGTTCCGAATACGTGGGGATGACGGCGAACCATCTTTTCGCTGACCTCCTGTACCACATCCTCAAGAGTGAACAATCCCTCTTCTTTTGCAATCTGACTGTGCATCACAACCTGAAGGAGAACATCACCCAGCTCCTCCCGGAGATTTTCCGGGTTGCCGGTTTTATCCAGTATGCGGATAGCCGCCAGCACTTCCGCCGCCTCTTCCCGCATACAGGGCTTTAAGGATTCATGAGTCTGTTCTTTATCCCATGGACAGCCGTTTTCGCTTCGCAGCTTTTCAATAATATGAGTAAAATCATCCATTGTATAGGTTTTCTTTTCCATAACGCCTGTATTATCCTAACATGCCGTTAATCATGGCAAGCACTTCTTCACCCAGCTTTGCAGATTTTGCCTCTGCATCTTCCAAAGAGCTTCCTTTTATTCCATAGTAAAATTTAACTTTCGGTTCCGTGCCGGAAGGTCTTACACATAACCATGCGTCATCTGTCAGGTCATAATAAAGCACATTGGAACTTGGAAGTCCTGTTTCGGATTCGGCGCCTGTCTGAATGTCTTTAATGATGCCTGTTTTATAATCCCTTGCGGACACTACTGTATAATCTCCAAATTTTTCAGGAGTATTCTCACGCAATGTATTTAAAATATCCTGAATTTTCTGTAAGCCTTCAATGCCTTTTAAAGTAATGGATTTAATATCATCCTTATAATAACCGTATTTTTCATACATTGCAATCATGGCATCCCATAATGTCATATTTTGTGTCTTATAGTAAGCAGCTGCTTCACAAAGAGCCATGGTGGCAACAATGGCATCCTTGTCCCTTGCATGGGTGCCGATTAAGCAGCCATAGCTTTCTTCAAAGCCAAACAGGTATTCTCCTTTTCCGGACTGTTCAAAGCCAAGAATCTGCTGTCCGATATATTTAAATCCTGTTAATACTTCAATCAGCCTCACGCCGTATGCTTTTGCAATGGCATCCGCCATATTGGTGGTAACGATGGTTTTAATCAGGGCTCCATCTTCCGGAAGGCCTTTTGTGGCCTTTCTCTGGCCGATTTCATAATCAGCAAGCAGGCAGCCCGACATATTTCCGGTGAGGGTAATGTATTCTCCTGATTTGGAATCCTTTACATAAACGCCAAGGCGGTCTGCATCCGGGTCAGTAGCAAGCACTAAATCCGCATCCACTTCTTTTGCAAGCTTTAAGCCCAGCTCAAAAGCCTCTGCCGCTTCGGGATTGGGATAGGAAACGGTAGGGAACTCTCCATCCGGCAGCTCCTGCTCTTTTACTACATATACGTTTTCAAAGCCTAATTCCTTCATGACCCGTCTTGCAGGAATATTTCCTGTGCCATGAAGAGGTGAGTAAACAATTTTAATGTCCTTCTGGGCTTCTTTGATAGCATCCCAGTGAATAACCTGACTTTTTAACTCTTCAATATAAGGATCGTCAATATCCTTTCCAATCACTACATATGTACCTGCCGCTTTGGCAGCTTCCTTGTCCATAGTCTTTACTGCATTAAAATCCGTTACCTTTGCAACTTCATCCATAATACCGCTGTCATGAGGCGGTGTAATCTGCGCACCATCCTCCCAGTATACTTTATAGCCGTTGTATTCCGGCGGATTGTGGCTTGCAGTAATATTAATGCCGGCAATACAGCCCAGCTTACGCACCGCATAGGAAAGTTCCGGCGTAGGCCTTAAGGATTCAAATACATATGCCTTTATGCCGTTGGCAGCAAGACAAAGCGCTGCTTCATCTGCAAATTCCGGGCTCATGCGTCTGGAATCATAAGCAATTGCCACGCCTTTATCCTGACCGCCCTGTGCCATAATATAGTTGGCAAGCCCCTGGGTCGTCTTACGGACTGTATAAATATTCATACGGTTGGTACCTGCGCCAATCACGCCCCGAAGCCCTGCCGTACCAAATTCCAGCTCCCGGTAAAAGCGGTCTTCAATCTCTTTTTCGTTTCCTGAAAGAGCCTTTAACTCCTCCCTGGTGTTCTCGTCGAAGTATGGATTTGACAGCCATTCTTCATAAGCTTCCTTGTAATTCATAAATTTTCTCCTCCTTATATCATCATTGAGTTAGCAGTCGCTAACCAATAACAGTTTCAATTCTATTTCTTATGGCCCTACTTGCCGGATGCAATTAAATCAGAAAAGGAATAGGTAACGTCTTTTTCTTCATCATCAATCTGAATGGAATAGCTTCTTGTCTGATAGCCGCTCTTTCTAAGAGTAATGGTATGACTACCGCTTTCCTTGGTAAAGCTTGCAGGCACCACTCCTACATAAGCACCGTCCAGATATAGTTCCGCCCCGTCCGGCGCATCAATATAAACGGAATATTTTGACAGCGACGGAGACACTGGGGAATTAGAGGACACGGAACTGTTTCCCTTATCCTGTTCATCTGAATCTTCTCCTTCTTCAGAAGATCCGGTACTTTCTCCTGTCTCCATGACAATCTCTATATTGGCAAGTTCTTGTCCCACTTTAATGTATTTAGTCAGTGTAGCATAACCGTCGGCTTTTAAGACGATTTGATGAATACCATATTCTAATTCTACGGGCTGGCTGTAATCGGTTTCTTTTCCGTCAATGGAAAGCTTTGCATCACCAGGCGTAATCAGGAATAAAATCTTTCCTGTTTTGATGATTTCTCCCTTTAAATCGCCTACATCAATCTGAGTTTCTTTATTTCTTTCCACTATCACTTCTTTTTCGCCGCCGTAGCCTTTATTTGTAATCAATACCTTGTAGGTTCCTTCCGGTACTGCCAGAAGCATTCCCTCTGTAACAGGCTTTATAATATTCTGTCCCACCTCAATAAAGCCCCCGATGAAGTACTCGTCGTTTACAAGGCGGATATAGCCATGTCCTTTGTCAATTACAAGGCTGTGTATGGTATGGTCTACCACATGGGCTCTCAGCATATCCGCATCATTGATGTCCATAAGCCCCACTTCCTCATTTTCAGCTAAAACTGCAAGGCTTTTGGAAAGCTCATACTGCTGCCCGGCAATCATCATGGTGGAAGCCGCCCTGTTAATGGAAAAATCATTTATTTCTTCAATAATGCTGCATGCCTTATCCAACAGCACCTTTCTGGCAAGCTTTTTATTTTTCAGGAAAGTCACCTGAACCAAGTCTCCCTGCTGAAGCTGCCCTGCTACGATTTCTTCATTATAGCGGTTCTGCATGCTGGTAGTGCCGTTATAGGATAATGTATAATTTCTTCCACTGGCAATATTTTTATAGGTAATGGCCTGATTCTTTTCATCAATTTTTACTATAGCTGCATAATCCAGAGAGTCTGCCTTTTCCATTTCATAATCTTCTGTTTCTGTTATATCTTCTGTCTGCAGGGCTGTTTCTTCCGTTTTGGAACAACCCGTGAGCAACAGCAGAACTCCCCAAAAAAGCAGCATCTTATATTTTTTCATAGATGCCTCCTTTTTGAAGTCGTCCCAAGTAGTATAACATTTTTTTTCTGTCTGAAAAACCTGTTTTATAAAATTTTTTTCATTTGAGTCTCAAACAAAGTCAAAAACTGTGCTCTTTCCGGTTCGCCTGCAAGAAGAACTTCCAGTTTTTCTTTCTGTCTTTTGCTGGGCAGAGACTTTCTCTGATTTAAATATCCATTGGCGATTTTCCAGAACTTTTCAGGATAAATCAGCCTTGCATAAATGTATTCCGCCTCTTCCTTCGTAAAGGGAAGCACCTGTTGATAGACTTCTAATATTTCCATGCCAAGGCTTCTTGACCAGCCGTTTTTTTCCAGAACTTTCCTTAAGAACAGGGTCAGGTCTTTTACCTGTATGTCCTGCCTGAATTTTTCAAAATTTACCACATAAACTTTTTCTTCTTCCAGCAGGATATTGTGATGGGAACAATCCCCATGGCAAAACATCCCTTCCCGAAGCACTCTGTCACAAAGTATGTCAACTGCTTCTTCATTTAAACAGCCGGCTGCCTTCTTTGCCTGTTCCTCAAAATGGGAATAACATTTAAGAAACAGTATTTCAAAATCACTTTTTCTTGGGGTCTTCCTTATAAAGTTCCGCACTCTTTTTAATTCCTGATCTCTCTTTTGGAATTCTGTGCGAAACGCCTCTCTGGAAATGGTAACCGGATATTCGGTAAAGTTCCCCCGCATTGCCTTATGGAGCCTTGCAAGAGCCAGAGCTGCCCTTTTGCATTCTCCCCTGTCCGAAACATTGCATTCCCTTGCCGGGTAGTAGTCCTTTACCATATAAACTTTTCCGTCATAATCAACGGAAAGAATGGAATCTTCTTTATTGCGCACAAAACAATCTATATTGAAAAAGCCGGCTGCTTTTATTGTATCCATTAAAAGTTCCTGTAACTCCACCTTTTCCTTTGGACCGTTATATTCCGCAAACAGCTTCAACCCCTTGTCTGTTTCTGCAATAATAGCCCCTCTTCCCTTTTTTGTTTTATTTACTGTGAAATCATAATTTTCCAATAAGGATACTGCTCTGTCATTCACTTTTCTTCCCCCAATCCGTTAGTCAATACTAATCTTATGAGGCAAGGGAGAAAAGTATGTTTCAGTTATCCCTGTTTTTTAAATATTCCAACAAAAATTTCCGGTTATTTCTTGTATTGTCTTCCAGTACAAGCTCCAGCATTTCTTTTAAGATGGCGCCCATTTCCTTTCCGGGCTTTACGCCTGCTTCTATTAAATCCGCTCCTTTTACTGCCAGGTCCTTTAAGGAAATGCACTCATGGTCCTTTATGATTTCTTCATAGAGCTTTGCCACTGTCTCAAGCCTTTCCAGCTTTTCTTCCCGCATATAATCGCTCTGGGCGGCTATATCCGCTTTCTGTACCTGTAAATAATCTGAAAAGATATCTTCTCCTATTTTATAGATAGCTCTCCGCACGTATTTCTTTTCCGGTTCAATTTTATAATCGTGGTAAAGCACAAGCCTTGTGACCCGGTCTATCGTATCATTGTCAAATTTCAGACGCTTTAAAATATCCTTTGCAATTTCAGCCGATTTGTCAGCATGACCGTGAAAATGGTCGTAACCGTCCGCTTCCACCGTATGCTTTAAAGGCTTTCCTATATCATGAAAGAGCATGGCAAGGCGCAGCGCCTTCTGGTTAGCCACTGCTTCCATGGAATGGATGATATGCTCTCCTACTGAATAGCAGTGGTGGGGATGGTTCTGCTCTGTTTCCATGGCAAGGTCAAATTCCGGCATAATGATTTCGGTAATGCCTGTTTTATACAGAAGGCGCATCTGCCCCGGATGGTTAGAAGTGACTAACTTTACAAGCTCTGTCTGTATCCGCTCGCCGCTGATGTTCTTCAGGGTATATGCCAGTTCCTTGATAGCTTTTTTGGTGTTTTCTTCTATTTCATAATCTAACTGTGCCGCAAAGCGCACTGCCCGCATCATGCGGAGGGCATCCTCTGTAAAGCGTTCCCGGGGATTGCCCACTGCCCGGATGATTCCTTTTTTTAAGTCTTCTATCCCGGAAAATGCGTCCACAATGCCTGCCTCTTCATTATATGCCATGGCATTGATGGTAAAGTCCCGTCGCTTCAGGTCTTCTAACAGGTTATTGGTAAAGGAAACTTCTTTGGGATGGCGGCTGTCTTCGTATTCACCGTCAATACGATAAGTGGTTACCTCATAGGTTTCCCATTGCCGGGAAACGGCTTTCCCGGGATTCTGTTCTTCCATGTGCTTTTTAGATTCTTCTTTTTTATATGCATTCCTATATGTATTTACGGAACCTTCTCTTGTTAATGTAGCTTTGTATGTATTTGCAGAATCCGCTCTCATTAATATGGTAACGGTTCCATGTTTGATTCCTGTGTCAATGGTTCTTTGAAAGAGTTTTTTTACCTGTTCAGGCAATGCGGAGGTGGTAATATCCCAATCGTCCGGCTTCCTGTCCAACAGGCTGTCACGGACGCAGCCGCCTACGGCATAGGCGTCATAGCCGGCTTGTTTTAAGGTGGTTATGATTTTATTTACGGATGGGGGGAGGGTTATAATCATGGATGGCTCCTTTGTTTTGTGTATTGCTTTCTATTTTATAAATACCCACTGTTGTTTGTCGGAACGGGTCTTATCAAAGGAAAAGCCCTGTCCGGTAAATTCTTTCATTATTTCCGGAGCTTTTGCCTGCCGCTCTGCAAGGAAACGGACCATTTCTCCTCTTGCCATTTTGGCTTCGGTTGCTTTTACTTTTAACTTGCCCTCATTTGTCAGCGTGCCGAAAATACAGGTTATGTATTGTACTTTTTGCTCTAAATAGGGTTCTATTGCTTTGCTGTATTCTTTGGACGCCAGATTGATGATGGCGGGGTGGGAACTGATCTGTTTCTCCTGCAACTCTTCCAGTGGCTTTTCTTGTGCCCTTCCTTGCAGATTTTCTTGCAGATTTCCTTGTAGCTTTTTGGATAACTCCCTTTGCATTTCCCCGGCTTCCTGTTTTAACAGGGCTTCATACAGGCGGCTGCCCCAATACCAGTATAGGTTTTCTGCTTTTCCCACAGACAGCTTTGCCTGCATTTCCAGACGGTAGGGCACGATTCCGTCCAAGGGCTTTAGAATTCCGTAAAAGCCGGACAGTATGCACAGATGATTTTGTACGTAGTCCCATTGGTCCTGAGTGAATACGGCAGGGTGCATATATTGGTATTGAAGCCCTTCATAGGATAAGAGGGCAGGGGACAGTCGTCCTTTTAAATCCATATGCTGCACCCGGTCATAATTCAGTCCGGCGATTTGCTCATTACAGCACCATAGCTGCTTCAGCTCCTGATAGGATTTTAAACGAAGTGTCTGCAATATTTCTTTTGAGGATTCGATAAAACAGGGCATGTCCTGCCACGGTATGGAATCATCACAAATATTCATTTTTTTCGCCGGGGATATAATGATTTTCATTTAACCTAAATACTCCAAAACATCTTCTGCATTTTGGGCTGCTTTTACTTTCTCGAATACTTTTTCAATAATGCCGTTTTCGTCAATGACGTAGGTGGTGCGCACTACGCCCATGCTGACTTTACCGTACAGCTTTTTTTCCTGCCATACGTCGTAGTCCTTGATTGCTTTTAAATCCGGATCGGACAGGAGGATGAAAGGCAGGTTGTATTTTTCGGCAAATTTTTGGTGAGATGCCTGGCTGTCTTTGCTGATTCCTAAGATTATGATGTCTTTTTCCTTGAATTTTTGGAAATGCTCTGCAAAGTTAGCTGCCTGCTTGGAGCAGCCGGGGGTGTTGTCCTTGGGGTAGAAGTATACGATTACTTTTTTTCCAAGGAAATCAGACAGGTTTATTAGGTTGCCGTCTTTGTCGTGCAGGGAGATTTGAGGTGCTTTTGTGTTTGGGGTTAGCATGGGGTTTTTGCCTCCTTTGGTGGGTGATTGGGTGATTTATTATTTTGATTGATTTTGTTAATTATGGCTTGCATATTCTTTCCAGATAACAAACACTGATGTAGTATACCAAAAATTACAAAAAAGTTATACCTTTTCCTTTTTTATCTCTTGATTTATCAACTGTTTTTTAATTTCTGTTATTGCATAAAGCGGTAAATTTATTAAATTTCCTTCTTTTTTGTAATCTGACATGGAAGTACGAACTGATAACTGGGGATTATATTTATCCCTGTATGTTTTTAAGCTTTTAGCTTTAAGGTTGATTTCTGCTTTCACCTCAACCGGAATTATCTGTTCACCATTATCAATCAGAAAATCTATTTCACATGAATTGCGGTCATTTGTATAATAATATATTGAAATATCTGTTAATGTTACAAGCTGTTGCAGTACATACTGTTCTGTAAGGGCACCTTTGAATTCTTTAAAAAGGTCATTTCCATCCAAAAGCGTTTGCTGCCCCAAACCGACCATACATCCTAACAGCCCCACATCTACGATAAAGAGCTTAAATGCCTTTATATCCTCATAGGCTTTCAACGGCAGATTTGGCATATTGATTCGATGAACCTTATGAACAAGGCCGCAATCGTTCAACCACATCATTGCCACTTCGTAATCTCTAGCTCGTGCGCCTTCACGAATAAGCCCATAAATAAACTTTTTATTTTCTTTTGCAAGCTGAGACGGAATGCTGTTCCACAGCATACGAATTTTGGGAACAATTTCATTGGGTGCATGCTTGGAAAAGTCCTGTCCATAGGCATCCAGAATATGCCTTTGAATTCGCCGTACTTCGTTAAAATCTTTTTCTTCTAAAAAACTGAGAACGGCTTCCGGCATTCCTCCGACAAAATAGTATTGCTTTAACATATCTGTATATGTTTGCCGAAAGTTAGCAACCATTTCATAGTCTTGTCTATTAAGCAGCTCAACAAACTGTTCATTTCCAGTTGCCATGAGAAATTCCTGATAAGACAGGGGATATAATTTCAAAAAATCAACTTTTCCCACAGGAAATGAGGTTCCTTCATGCAATGCAATTCCTAAGAGAGAACCTGCACAAATAATATGGTATTGGGGCGCATTTTCATAGAAATACTTCAAGCTGGAAAGAGCTTTGGGCACTTCCTGCACCTCATCAAAAATAATCAATGTATTATCCGGGTTGATTTTTTTCCCTATATACAATTCAATGCCAAGAATCAGTCGATTGGTATCCAGGTCAGCAGAAAATAATTCCTGCATTCTAGAATTTGAGTCGAAATTAATATATGCTGTGTCAGAATATTCCTTTGCCCCAAACTCTTTCATGAGCCAGGTTTTTCCTACCTGTCTGGCTCCTTCAAGAATTAAGGGTTTTCGATTTTTGCTGTTTTTCCATTTATTGAGATTTTCGATTGCAAAACGATACATGAATGTTCCTCCTGGCAATAAATACAGGTATAGTATGGCATCATTTAGCAGAATATGCAAGGATATTTTGGAATGGAGCTACATTTTTTACAACGAATAGGCTTGTATATTGTTTTTTATTCTACTATATATTCATAAATATCCTCTCTGACCACATTTTCCAATTGCATTTTTATATTCATAATGGGTGCTCCATTAGCATTTACAGTTTCTTGCGCTAATATTGGTTTCATTTTTCCCATATAATAATAGTCAGTGCCTTCATCATCGCTTTTCTTAATAAACAAGTATATCTTAAGGCGGTTATTTTGATAATTCATAATTTCTGTTGCTTCTCTCCGCCATGCTCCAACGCTTCTTGTCATCCAGCTAAATATGTTAGGACTTTCAAATTTATCCTCGTACTTTATGCCTTCTGAAATATCTTTTTTCTTATCATAAGTAACAAAAATAGGACATGTTCCATATTTTATTTGATATCCATATAAAGTAGAACTATCATCCTGCTTCCAGTTTAATAAGCGGCAAATATCCTTTCTGGAATATTTTTGGTATAAAGCCAATTCATCCTTGGAATTGCTATATAAATCCTCATATCTTTTTAAACCAAGCAATATTAAATCATGTAATTGCTTGCAAAAATCATGCTGTTCAATCCATCTTTTATTAAATAGCACCCTTTTTTCAGTTGGCTCTATATTTTCAAAAAAAGCGACTTTTGAATATTTTTTCTTATCCGTTTGACTGCAAAAGAACTTGCCCTCTAATACTCTAATAGCAGACTCATAGCTGGCTTCATCTAAAACTAAGCTATAATCATGAAATAATTGTTCTTTTATAGTTTCAAAGTCTACTTTTTCAAATTTTAATAATTTTTGTAGAATAATTAATTCATGAGGACGCTTTCCGTTCGCCAATAATAATGAAACAAATCTCAGTGCTTGAATTTCTCCAGCTGATAATTTCATTTTACTTATATATTCCGACTCTACCATTTCTAAAAAATGATAATAGGAGCCAGCATAATTTAAAATAAGTAACGGATCTATTTCCCCATAATCATAAAAATCTAAAACAGTAGGAATTTTCCCTAACTTTTCTTTTAAGTTTTGATACTTTTCCACTAACATCTTTTTAGTTGTTGTTACTTTATCTATGGACTCAAATATTTTCTTTCTTGAGATTTCGTCGAAATGAATGGTGGATCTTCCTGGAAGAAGTCTGGAACCTTCCATTAAATACTTTCTCATATTGTCCTTGTTATAGGTTCTATCACCGGAAAGAGCAATTGGAATCATAAAGTTATTTTTATAATTTCCAATAAAATCTAAAATAACCGCATATTCCTTCCCTTCTGATTTTCTTAATCCACGGCCTAATTGTTGTACAAAGACAATAGGTGATTCCGTTGGTCTAAGCATTATAATTTGATTTGCTTCAGGCACATCTAAGCCCTCGGAAAAAATATCAACTGATAAAATATAATCTAAACAATCAGGACTTTCCGGACCTGCTAATCGCTCTATAGCTTCTTCTCTTGCTTCATCGCTGTCGCTCCCAGATAAAACTAATGTCCTTAATCCTCTTTCATTAAACTTTATAGACAATTCTTTTGCTTCTTTAATTCTGCTGCAGAAAATTAGTCCCTTTACACGTTCTCCGCTGTACCCGTAATACTCTGCTTGTTCTAAAATGTAATCCACTCTTACATCAGAGGTCAACAAATTAAAGTTTCTAAAATTCTTATCATCTGTTGCTATCTCTCCATCAATTTCTATGTCGGTAATGGCAAAATAATGAAATGGACAAAGTAAATCTTCTTCCATTGCTTTTTGCAATCTTATTTCATACGCAATATTGTGATCAAATATCTCATAAATACTTACTTCATTTTTCTCTTTATAAGCCCTGTCCGGGGTAGCCGTCATGCCCAGCCAAAGCTTTGGCTTAAAATAATCCATGATTCGTTTATAACTATTTGCAGCACTATGATGAGCCTCATCAATCACAATAAACGTAAATTCATCCGGCTTAAATTGCTCCATTACATCCTTTTTAGACATAGTTTGCACGGTAGAAAATAAAAAGTCTTTATTTATCTCCCGATTCATTCCAAAAAGCAAACCAAGAGTCTTCTTATCACCAAACACATTTTGATAACTTTTCTTGGCTTGCTTGGCAATTTGTTTTCGATGTACTAAAAATAATATTCTTTCAGGTTTTTCATTTCTTAATGCAAAAGCAGAAGCATATGTTTTTCCTGTTCCCGTGGCAGAAATCAACAATGCCCTATTCTCACCCTTTTCAATTAAAGCATGTAACTTTTCTGTAAAAATTACCTGCATAGCATTTGGTTTTAATTTATATTGCTCAATACTTGGTATTTTTGTATATTTTGCAACCTTTTTCTGCTCTTTATATATCTTTGTATATGTATCAATCCATACATCAAAAGGTTGAGAAGCATCCCAAAGTCTTTGAAATTCTGCTAAAATTTCTTGAACGGCTTCCCCTTGTTGTAAAGAAGTAATTTCCGTATTCCACTCTTTATTAAGAGTTAAAGCTTTCATTGTTAAATTGGAGCTTCCTATTATAATTTTATATATTTCTTCCTTTTGCCGAAATATATATCCCTTTGTATGAAATCCTGGATCATTTGGCTCTGCATAAAACATTCTAAGCTCTATATTGCTTAATTTATTTAATCTTTCCAGAGCCCTGGGATTATTGAAATACATATAATTTGTTGTTAATATTTTCCCTTGTACGCCCTTTTTCTCTAATTCCTTAAAAATTTGAAGAAATGGCGTAATTCCGCCCTCTGTTAAAAAAGCAACACTCATTATAAATTCACTGCAATGCCTTAATTCAGTTTCCAAAGAAGATAATACCTTCTTTTTATTTTTATCATCATTGTAAAGAAACTGAGGCCTATATGCTAAATTAGACTGAAAATTGCTATCTACAAATGCAGTATTTGCTCCATCAAGAATTTCCTCATACAATTCTTTCTTAAATTTTTCCTCCATATGCTTCAATCCTTCATATTTTCTCATAAGTTATTTTTAAATAATACCTTTTAACATTTCAATAATCGTAACATCCGCTGGTAACCATTTCACTGAATCCAAGGTTTCTTTTGTGAGCCACTTTGCCGCACTATGCTCTAAAAGCTTTAATTCTCCCGACTTTATAATGCACAAATAGCATTTCATATGCAAATGAAAATCCGGGTAATCATAATCTATGTCTGTCAGATTACGTGTAACCTGTATCTCTGTTTCCAGCTCCTCTTCTATTTCTCTAACAAGGGCCTCCTCCGGCGTCTCATTTGGTTCAACCTTCCCTCCCGGAAATTCCCACATGCCTTTAAACTCTCCATATCCTCTTTGAGTTGCAAATATTTCATGGTTTTTTTGAATAATTGCTGCAACTACTTCAATTGTTTTCATTTGTTTGTTATCCTTTCTGCTACTCTATTTTTTATATTTCCAAAGTATATTATATTTTTTTATTTACAAACTTTTATATTTCCTGTATAATGGCATCCATAACAACATATGTTAATACTGCACTGAAGAGTCCGGTGTCTATTTATAGATGCTTTGCTCATAGGTGTGATACAGAATGAAAAGGGGCTTCCTGTACGGTGTTTGTTTACAAATGCTTGAGTCAGGAAGTTCTTTTATTTTCTATTTCCCCATTTTAAATAATCATAAATCATTATCAATCTTCTAATATTAGTCCGTACTCCTGAATCTGAAGACTGCAATATATTAACATTCTCCTCAAACAATTCCAGCAATACCCTTTCTAACTCAGCTATATCAATTTGCTTTTCTTCTAAATGAGAAATTAATCTTGTTGCTTTTTCAACAGATACCTTCTCCTGAGCCCAAATTTGTTTTACAGAAGAATAATTTCCCAAACACTTTCGATTTTTCTTTATAGTATTCGAGATTATATGATTAAAATCCTGCTTTTGAGCAAGCTGTTCACATGCTGGATATCTTTTTGTAGCATTTGCAAGGTATTTATTTACCGGCAACCTACCGGAATTCTGTTTTAACACCTTCAAAAATGCATGCTCTAATAGTTCATCAGCAGTAAAATCCAAATCATCAATAACAATATTACGAAACCACTCATTCGAATCAATTCCACTCAATCCCCTCAATCCAAAATCTGAAACTTTACCAATGGCAAGCACTAATTCCTCATCATCCACTCGGCTATCTTCAATAGATGCTACTCTTAAATTTGCTGTAGGAATATTTGAAATTGTATAATTATATAATTCCTGTTTAAATCTACGTAAAATTCGCACTGGCAATTTAGCTTTTTTATTTTCTAATGACTTATAAATGAGCATAAAATCCTCTAACAAAATCCTTCGCATCGTTAGCGGTTTGTCTCCAACCATAATCGTATACTTTGAAACCTCTGCACCAATTATTTCTGGTTTATATTCTACAAATACAAAGCGCTCTTCTAATACTTTTAATTGACTTTCAGAAAGGCAATTAACTATAGATTTAATTATAGTTAAAATATTGCTATCATTAATTGAATAGCCTAGAAACATAATAGGATATTCCATAAAAATAGTCATAAGTTTTGCTGCCAAATATGCACTCTTTTTTTCAAAATTCAAATAATCCCTTTCATTTATTATAATACTATCTGGATATTCAACAGAACCATGTATTTTATATATCTCAGCTATTCCTTGTATTGCCGAAAATATGAGCTGACTTTGCCCAACAAACTTAGCAAATCCTTGGAAATTATCCTCAAGAAACGTATCATAATTTGTGGTAATTACACCGGCTATATTTTTCTCAGATATGTAAACCAATTCATTTATTTCTTCCCCATACTTTGCATTAATTTTACAATAC
This sequence comes from uncultured Lachnospiraceae bacterium, assembly GCA_910585715.1. Lineage (GTDB taxonomy): Bacteria > Bacillota > Clostridia > Lachnospirales > Lachnospiraceae > RGIG3040. The sequence goes on along the minus strand of CAJUEX010000008.1, from coordinate 61,560 downwards.
CTTTTTATAAAAGCCGAAACCTCAGCCTTAAATGGTGATAATCCCTTATGAATTTCTTCCAATATTTTTGTATCAACTGTACGAATAGAAGAATCTGCAAACCATTTATTATCATAATCATTTTGAATTAACTCTGCCACCTTAGGCAAAACACCTACAGGGCAATCATATTTTTCTGCTTTATTTCTGTAAGCACTATAAGCAAAATCATCATCTGATATTTCTTTTGCAAAATGTTCCAACAAGCCTTCCCAATCTGGCAAATTCAAATATCTTCTTGTAATTCCAGAACCAATAAACAAAAAAGGTGTTGTATTAAAATTCTCTATGATATTTTCGATTGTCATATATTTTATCATCTCCCATATACTTGCTCTATAATTCACATACCCAAACCTCTTCTCAATTACCTATATCATACAACACTACCCTATCTTATACAACTAAAATAAACAAAAAGCCCCAAAATTTTCATCTCGGGACTTTTTGCCATCACTTATCACATAAATTTCCAAAAAACAATTTTTCTCTCACACTAACCTTCCTATAACTCCACCCTCCTACGCACTCTCCTCAAACTGCGAATTATACAAATTACAATAAAACCCGCCCTGTTCCATCAGTTCCTCATGGCTTCCCTGTTCAATAATATCCCCATCCTTCATAACCAGAATCAAATCCGCATTCCGGATAGTGGATAAACGATGGGCAATAATAAAGCTTGTTCTGCCCTCCATCAAATTGTCCATAGCCTTTTGTATCCGGACCTCCGTTCTGGTATCCACGCTGCTGGTAGCCTCATCCAGAATCAGCACCCGGTTGTCGGCAAGAATAGCCCTTGCTATGGTCAGAAGCTGCTTCTGTCCCTGGGAAACGTTGGATGCCTCTTCATTCAGCTCCATATCATAGCCTCCCGGAAGGGTCTGGATAAACCGGTGGGCGTGGGCTGCCTTTGCGGCTTCAATAACCTCTTCATCCGTGGCATCCAGTCTGCCGTAGCGGATATTTTCCATGATGGAACCTTTAAACAGCCATGTGTCCTGAAGGACCATTCCAAATGCCTCTCTCAATTCCGTTCGGTCAAAATCCTTTATATTATGACCATCCAGCAAAATAGCTCCGTCCGTCACATCATAAAAACGCATGAGCAGCTTTACCATAGTAGTCTTTCCCGCGCCGGTAGGTCCTACAATGGCAATCTTCTGTCCCTGCTTTACCTTGGCGGAAAAGTCGTTGATAATGATTTTCTCCGGGTTATAGCCAAATTTCACATGCTCAAAGGCAACATCCCCTACCAGCTCGGAAGCATGTATGGGCGCATGGTTTTTGGCAAACTGCTCTTCTTCCTCTTCCTCCAGAAATTCAAAGATACGCTCTGCTGCCGCTGCCGTGGACTGAAGTTGGTTGGACACCTGGGCAATCTGGGTAATGGGCTGTGTAAACTGTCTTACATATTGGATAAAGGACTGAATATCTCCTACCTCAATCACTCTTTTTATATTCAGATAACCGCCTATGACTGCCACCGCCACATAGCCAAGGTTTCCTACAAAGCCCATAATGGGCTGGGCAAGGCCGGAAAAGAACTGGGACTTCCAGGCGGAATCGTAAAGCTCTTCATTTACCCTGTTAAATTCCTTTTCAAAGCTTTCCTCTGCGCCAAATAATTTTACTACCTGATGTCCTCCGAAAGTTTCCTCCACCTGACCGTTTACATGCCCAAGGTATTCCTGCTGCTTTACAAAGTATTTCTGGGAATGCTTGATGATAAAGCCGATGAGCCCTCCGGAAACCGGCAGAATCAGCAGGGCGATAATTGTCATAAGAGGGCTTATGCTCAGCATCATAATGAGCACGCCAATCAGGGTTGCCACGCTGCTGATTAGCTGGGTGATGGTCTGGTTTAAGCTCATGCCCAGCGTATCCACGTCATTGGTGATTCTGGAGAGGATTTCTCCATATGTTTTTTTATCATAATAATTCATGGGCAGCTTATGGATTTTTTCTGAAATTTCCTTTCTCATGCGGAAGGCTGTTTTCTGGGAAATGCCTGACATAACAAAGCCCTGCACATAGCCGCATAAAGCGCTGACTCCATAAAGAGCTAATAGTATTATCAGAATCCAGCCTATCTTTACAAAATCTATCCCGCTGCCTCCGTTAATCTTATCTATCAGGCCGTTAAAAATCTCGGTAGTTGCCTTACCTAAAACCTTGGGACCGATTACATTAAATACCGTGCTGCCTACCGTGAAAATCATCACAACGATAATAGCAGCATGGTATTTGCTCATATACTGAATCAGCTTTTTCATGGTTCCCTTAAAATTCTTTGCCTTTTCGCCCGGCATCATGCCGCCCCCGGGGCCGTGGCCAGGTCCTCTCCTTGGAGGCCTTCTCATAACGTTCTGCTTATTTTCTTCACTCATGCTATTGTACCTCCTTTTTTACGGATTTCTTTTGCCCTGACTGCTTCTCCCGGCTTTTTCCTGTACTGGCATTCATTTCTGCCTCTGATAGCTGGCTGGCTGCAATCTGGCGGTACACTTCGTTACCTGCAAGCAGCTCCTCATGAGTGCCCTGCCCGACGATTTTTCCATCATCCAGCACAAGGATTTTATCCGCATGTAAAATTGTGCTGATTCTTTGAGCCACAATAATTACAGTGGCATCCTTTGTCTTTTCATTTAAAGCCTTTCTGAGTATCTGATCTGTTTTATAATCAAGGGCGGAAAAGCTGTCGTCAAACACATAAATCTTCGGCTGTTTTGCAATTGCCCTGGCAATGGAAAGGCGCTGCTTCTGTCCGCCGGAAACATTTCCGCCGCCCTGAGCAATATGCTCCTCAAAAGTATCCGGCTTTGCCATAATGAATTCACTTGCCTGGGCGATTTCGGCAGCTTCCTGAATCTGCTCCATGGGAACCTCTTTTCTGCCAAATCCGATGTTGCTTTTTATGGTTCCGGAAAACAGCATTCCCTTCTGGGGCACGTAGCCAATCTGTTCCCTTAAGTCAGCAAGGTCTAACTTCCGGATATCCACCCCGTCAATTTTAACGGCGCCTTCCTTTACATCATAAAGCCTTGGCAGAAGCTGGACTAAAGTGGACTTGCCGCAGCCGGTGCTGCCGATGATAGCCGTTGTTTCTCCGGGATTGGCAGTAAAGTGGATATCCTCTAAAGCATCCTCCTTTGAATTGGGGTAAGCAAAATATACATGCTCAAAGCTTACAACGCCTTTTACATTCTTTCCGAATTTTTCAGGCTCTTCCGGATTGTGAATATGGGTTTTCGTATTTAACACTTCATCAATACGAACTGCAGATACAGCCGCTCTCGGAAGCATAACGGATACCATGGTAATCATTAAAAATGCCATGACTATCTGCATTGTGTATGTGATAAATGCCATCATATCGCCAACCTGCAGATTTCCCAAATCGATGCCATGGGCTCCCACCCATATAATCAATACGGTAATGCCATTCATCACAAACATCATGGTAGGCATCATAAACGCCATGGTCCTGTGGGTAAATAACTGGGTCTTCATCAAATCCGTGCTGGCATCCTGAAAACGCTCTTCCTCATATTTTTCCCTGCCAAAAGCACGGATAACGGAAATACCTGTAAGAGTTTCCCTGGAAACCAGATTTAACCTGTCCACAAGGGTCTGCATTATCTTGAATTTCGGCATTGCAATTATCATAAGGATTCCCACAAGGGAAAGCACCAGCACAACTGCCACTGCTATAATCCATGTCATATGGGTTCCTGTCTGAATAACTTTCACAATGCCTCCGATTCCCATAATGGGAGCGTACAACACAATTCTGAATATCATAATCAGAACCATCTGTACCTGCTGAATATCATTGGTACATCTTGTAATCAACGATGATGTGGAAAACTGATTGATTTCCCCATTGGAAAAGGAAACCACCTTTTTATATACTTTATTTCTTAAATCCTTTGCCACATTTGCTGCAAGCCTTGAAGCTATAAAGGCTACAATTATAGAGACAATCATGCCCAGAACCGCAATTCCAAGCATTTCCAGCCCTTTTCTTTTCAGGTAATCCATCTGCATTTTATCCACATCCACGCCCATTGCTTCATATTCAGCCGAAACAAAGGCTATGGCAGTGGACTCCCCGATCAAATCGGACATATCCGCCATTTTTTCTGAAATCCCGTTACAGATTTCCAGCACTGTTTCTTTTGGAAGCATGGAAAACGCAGTGATGATATCCGTGTCTTCCGGAAGCCCCATTTGAGAAAGCATTTGGGACTTCATTGCGTCTGCTTCTTCCCCTTCAGAGGTGAGCATGGAAAATATGGTTTCTTTTTCCATCAGCATCTGCCGGAATTTTTCATACTCCTCTTCTGAAACATATGTAATGCCGTCCTTTTGTCTTCCCTTATTGTCTTCTTCACAGGCAACAGCCAGCTCATACGTTGTACCGTTTTTTCTATAACAGGCGCGAAACAGCTCCTCTTCCTCCTGATTCATAAAAAGAACCAGTTGTTCAAAGGTTTCCTCTCTCATTTTTTCCGGCACCGGACTTTCAATGCCCTTTGACTGAATGCCCACATCCACAATGTCGGAAGTGTATTCCGGCAGGGCAAGGTCGCAATTAGCCTGAACGAAAAGTAACAGCAAAATGATAATCATCACATACCATGATTTTTTTGCAAACTTTAGAACTTTAATCATAGGGTTATCTCCTTACTTAAATTACCAATCTTGAATTGGCTAATTACTTATTATATGAGCTTATTTTTTAATAGCAAGAAGGTTTTTGGATTTTTTAGAAAGTTTTCACTTTTTTAGATTCTTTTGTTTCATTTATAAAAAGAAATAAAATACAAAGAAAAAAATAACTGTCATTATGACGCATTTTCGTTTTTCTTCCTTTGTTGCTCTTGTCTTTCCTTTTGGCACTTCCGGATAGCTTTCCATAGAAGCTATTATGTATATCAATTCTTTTAGTCGGGTGATGTGAATTTCACCTTCCAGTTCTTTTTCTATTTCCCTGACTATTTCCACTTCTTTCTTTTGCATTTCCAACTGTCCGGCACATTCTGCATGCTCCATGGACATAGTGAAAATCCCCTTTTTTTCACAATATTCTTTTCCCCGTTTTGTACTGAAATTTTCAAACCAGCGCATGAAGCGTTCCAAAGTATTATAAAACAGCGCTATCATCAGTCCGAAGTAAAATACTCCTGTAATAAGATAAATCAATCCAAAAGCAGATGTCACAAAGGAATTGCCCACGCTGATAAGTTCTGAAAATACCATTCCTGAAATCACCAGAAACAAAAGTATTGATACAGAAACCTTAAATCTTGAAGCGCAAAGCCCCAGATTTGTTTCTAAATTTCTTTGACGGGAAGCATTTTGGGCTATGGCAAATTCCAGCTCCTGTTTTTTATAAAAAACATCATATTTCAACTGCTCTAACAGTCTCTCATTTTCATTGTTATCTTTTATTCCTTCCATAATTTTTCCCCTTTTTTCTTATTTTACACATAGCCAATTGTAAGACGCCCTGTGGTGACTGGTTTTTATGGCGAGACAAAATCGCGGCTGCTGTTCAATACTATAGTAAGAGAAAAGACTTGGGAAGTTTCCAAGTCTTCATTTCTAACTTTTATCTTTCGTTACGCATTTGTTTTAACAGCTCATCATACTGCCGGTACATTTTCTGCACCCCGTTTTCCAACAGATAGTAATGCATAATATAAGGAATCAGCAAGATAAACACAGCAATAAACAAACATATCAGTCCCGGTGAAAATGATACTATCAGCAGAAAAAAAGTGCCGAAAGCCAATAAGGCAAAGGTTATGGTTACCAGAAGATGAACCAGTCTTTCATGACTGAAAAATTGTATTTGTATCAAATGCTCTTGCATAATTTCTTCATAGGTAAGTCCGGTTTCATTTTTTTCAAGAACCTTATCCATATATTCCATATAGCTTAAAATTCGATTTTTCATTTTTCATCTTCCTTTTTATATACGTCAGTTCAGCCGAAACTATTTCCTCCAATACCCGAACAGGCTTCAGGCAGAAAATGTTATCTGGATTTTATCAGTCTTGCAGTTTCTCTTGCAATGGCAAGCTCTTCATTGGTGGGAACCACCATAACGGTTACTTTGGAATCCGGCGTGGAAATAGTCGTTTCCTCACCTCTTATGGCATTTTTGTCTTCATCAACTTCTATTCCCAGATAGCCCAAATAGCTTAAGATGCCTGACCTTACGCTTCCGTTATTTTCTCCTACCCCTGCAGTAAACGCAATGACATCCACTCCATTCATGGCTGCCACATAAGCTCCTACATATTTGGCAACCCGGTAGCTGTAAGTTTCCAATGCGGTTTTAGCAGCTTCGCTGCCTTCTCCTGCCGCCTGCCCTAAATCCCTGAAATCACTGGACAGTCCTTTTGATAATCCCAAAACTCCTGATTTTTTGTTACAGATATCAATTATTTCCGCTACAGTTTTTTGCTCCTTTTCACAAAGGAAGCTGATAATGGCAGGGTCCAGGTCACCGGAACGTGTTCCCATAATCAAGCCTTCTAACGGAGTCAGTCCCATGGAAGTATCAACGGATTCTCCATTTTTTACAGCAGTAACCGATGCTCCGTTTCCCAGGTGGCAAACGATTATTTTTAATTCCTTTCTGTCCTTTCCCAGCAGTTCTGCCGCCCTTTTCGATACAAAATCATGGCTTGTTCCATGAAATCCATATCTTCTTACCTTATATGCTTCATAGTATTCATATGGGAGTCCGTAAAGATATGCTTTCTCAGGCATGGTCTGATGGAAAGCTGTATCAAATACTGCCACCATTGGCACATCAGGCATAATTTCCCTGCAGGAGTTAATTCCAATCAGGTTTGCCGGATTGTGCAGAGGCGCCAAATCATTGCATTCTTCAATTGCCTTTAAAACTGTTTCATCAATTACTACGCTACTTGCAAATTTTTCTCCGCCATGCACAATGCGATGCCCTACTGCTTCTATTTCATCTAAGGATTTCACTACACCAACCTGTTCATCTGTCAATTTTTCAATCACGTATTTTACGGCATCGGTATGGTTCTTCATAGCCACCTGTTCCGTTTTCTTTTCCCCATTTTGAGGCTGATGGGTAATGGCGCTGCCTTCTATGCCGATTCTTTCACAAAGACCCTTTGCCAGTACCTCTTCGGAATCGCTGTTAATCAACTGATATTTTAATGAGGAGCTGCCGCAGTTAATTACTAAAATATTCATTTTATATTACCTCTTTTCATTCTATATTGTAATTACCTCATTATAGCACCCTTAATAATCTTTTTCTATAAAAAATCCCCAAAATAATAAGCAATTGCAGATAAATGCTTATTATTTTGGGGGAATTTTCTTCTATTATCAATAGTATCAGGCAAAATAATCATTTTTCCAAAAGCTTGACCCGGGTCTTTGTTTCTTCTATCTGTCCGTAATTGTCTAATGCAAGCTGGTAAATGTATGTTACCTTTTGGTTCATGTCAATGATTTCTTGGTGGATTCCATTATTATCTTCATGGAGGTCGTCCATTTCTTTATGGAGTCCTGACAGGTCCTCCCGGATTTCATGAATATCTTCGTGTACTCCATCCATCTCTTTATGCAGTCCTGCTAAGTCCTCCCGGATTTCATGAATATCTTCGTGTACTCCATCCATCTCTTTATGCAGTCCTGCTAAGTCCTC
>CAJUEX010000008.1:0-53713 GCA_910585715.1 uncultured Lachnospiraceae bacterium | reverse complement strand
TCCTCTCGGATTTCTCGGATTTCTTCATGTACTCCTGCCAGATCCTCTCGGATTTCTCGGATTTCTTCATGTACTCCTGCCAGATCCTCTCGGATTTCTCGGATTTCTTCATGCACTCCCGCTAAATCCTCCCGGATTTCCCGGATTTCTTCATGTACTCCTGCAAGGTCTTCCCGGATTTCATGAATCTCTTCATGCACTCCCGCTAAGTCTTCCCGGATTTCATGAATCTCTTCATGCATTCCGTCCATCTCTTCATGAATTGCATCAAATTCCTTATGCATATACGCAAACTCTTTATGCATATATGCAAACTCTTCCATCATTACAGCAAGTATTCTTTCTTCCATATTTTCACCGCCTTATCATATTACATATAATATCATACGTTAAATCGTTTGTCTATACTGTTTTCAAGGTACAAATATACTATTGATAATAAACTCAAATTGGAATCTTTGGCGAACTGCCCAGAACGTAAAAACGTTATTGAATTTCCCATCATTTGAATGTATTCCCATATTAACACAAACGGAAGAATACTTCAATCCTGAAATATAAAATGAATATAAAAAATTTCAAAAAGAAAAAAGGAGCCCCTATATAACAGGACAGCTTGTTTGAACTGTTACACCCTTATAAACGCAGCAGTGCTTAGCCAGATTCTTTCAAGCTTAGCACTGCTGCGTTTTTATCAGAGCGGGAGCGGGGCGACGCAGAAACACTTTCTGCTCGCCGTCAGTTCTGATTTCTATGGGAGACAGCAGAGGGCTGAACTATTACATTTGTTACCTTTCCGCGATTTTCCCTGCCCTGTACCTTGATAAATTAAAGCTCCGAAGTCCCATGTTTTCTGTTTCATATTTCACTCTGGCACTATAATTCTTTAATTTATCATCCTGCACCTTCAACACTCCTTTTTGAGCAAAAAGCCCGGCCTCTTCCATGGCAGGAACTGCATCAAGGCTAAGGTGGTAAAATAGATAATTCTCATCCAGATATCCATCTTCATATAAATTGTCTGCCATATCCTCCGGCATCTGACTATAACAGCTTATTGCTTTGGAAAGATTATATTTTGCAATAAAATAATCCGGTTTTGCCAGGCTGAATATCAGATAGCAAGTAGTAACAACCACCATGCAATAGCTGAACAACGGAAAGCTTTCCCTATAGATAGAAACTAAAATACCGGTAAGCAGCAGTGCCAGCACCGCCAATGTCCATAATACCAGCACACGCAGAAAAGTCAGATAGTAGGTTGCAACATACAAACTCATGCGCATGGCGCTGGAAGCAATCATAATATAAGTACATGCAGAAAAAACAGTTAAAATAATTTTCAGTAAAATATTATCCCGAAACCGCTCCGCACAAACCAGCACAATCCCTAAATTGATACAGCATACAAAAAGCAGCTGGAAGAATCCTTCTCTTGCATAGCCTGCATAAGTGTAGCCGGAAGGCAGTTCCATATTTCCCATAAATAAATACAAAATCTGTATCATGCTGAATATAAGATAAATAACCGTCAACAGGGATGTAAAGGTAATTGCAATTAAAGGTTCTAATGTTTTCTTATCCGTACATTCCTCCTGAAGCTGTTTTTTGGAAAGCCATATGAGCATACCATAAGAGCCCAGAATGCCAACCGCAACCGTAAATACTATTCCAATCAGGTTCGTAGGCAATACAACGCCCTGAAACATATTCTGAAAAACTGAACGGAAAACTGCATCCGCACTTACAAGAAGAGCGCATACCACCATAAGCAGAGGAATTGCAATCAAAATTCCAAGCCAGATATATTTTCCCTTGCCGTCTTTTCCCGAGACATTTTCCTTTTTCTTTTTATAACAGGAAAAGCCTTTGGGCAGATAATGAAGACAGGCAATCATTCCAAAAAATAATGAACTCATGGAAACAGCCTGTTTTCCAAAATGCCATTTTTTATCATTATAAAAATGATGAATCAAAAAACCAAATATTAAAAATATAATTCCGATATAATTAAAAAATATCAATACTCCGCTGGATGTAAGGAAATTGGAAAAACTTAATAAACATGCAGATACTATATAAAACCATGCATCTTTTTTTAAACAAATTCCCAGTTTCTTCATGCAACTGATAAAGTAAGCAAATGTTCCTGCTGTAAAGAGCGGCATCGTAATGCCTGAATAATTTTTATACAGGCAAAAACAGTAAAACAAACCATACAAAATACTGATTATGCCAAAAAACTCAAAATGAACCAGAATCTCTTTTACCGTATCGTTTTCACCTGCCAGTAATCTTTCCGTTTCCTCTTTCTTGATAACTGCTTCCACCTGCGGTACAGGTATGTTAGGATAGTTATTTTCATTCATAATACATTCCTCTCTAAATTTTTCTGAATATCGGGTCATTAAGCTACGAAATATCCTCTGTAAAGCTTATTATTCTTTTCCGGCTTCTTCATCCGGCACGTATTGAAGAATATCTCCCGGCTGACAGTCCAGCGCCTTACAAATAGAATCCAAAGTTGTAAGTCTTACTGCTTTTGCCTTGTTATTTTTCAGGATAGATAAGTTTGCCAGTGTAATATCAATTTCGCCTGCCAGCTCTGTCAGTCCTACCTTGCGTTTTGCCATAACCACATCTAAATTTATTATGATTGCCATTTTTCCGTCCTCCTATATTGTGAAGTCATTTTCAAGTTTATAGGTTACGGCTTTATCAAAAACTTCTGACAATACCTTGCTGAATAGTCCTGCTATGAGAAAAACCAGAACCACAACTAATACTCCCGGCGTAATATAAAGAAACAGGCGGATTGCAGTAATTACTGCAATGCAAAAGCTATAGGTGCCCATTTTGCGCAGACTGGTTACATTTTCCTTTACAAAGCAGTCATTGTTTAAAACTGTCCGAAACATTTTCCTAAGCTCTCCAATAATGAGAATGGCAAATATTCCCGACAAAAAGAATAAAACTACCAGTTGCCAGTAATATTCCCGGAAATAAGAATTTATCTGCCCGTACAGCTTAAAGGTAAAAGGCAGGGAAATACATACAGGTATCCCTAAAAAATACATGGTATCCAAAATTAATTTTGTAATCTTTGTTATTTTACTGTTCATAAAAGGGCCCTCTCTTTTTTATTTACCACAATATACCACCATACAAATCGAAAGTCAATATAAATTTATCGTAAATCAATAAAAATTTATTATTTTGCGAAAAATGGACCAAATGACTGTATCATACAATCATTTGGTCCCTTTTTATTCTTCCCAAAACAACTCATCCAGAGTTTTTCCCAAAACCTTGCAAATTGCCCTGCACAGATTGATGGTTGGATTATAATCCCCTTTTTCAATGGCACTGATGGTCTGTCTGGATACACTGACCTTTTCCGCCAAATCCTGTTGAGACAAATCCAAGGCTGCCCGAGCAGATTTCAGCTTTAAATTTTTCACTCCTGCTCATCCTTTCCATCCTTATAGGCTTTTTTCAAAAACATGGTCAAAAATATTATTATGAATAGCAGCCCGCAAAAAAAATTAATGCTTTGATATGTTAATTTACCATCCTGTATTATTGTACCGCGGACAATTGCAACGGTGCTCACAGTAAAATTCATAATGGCAGCAGTTACAAACAGAATCATAATTTTCCCTTTGTTTTCGTTTAGTGCAAAATAGCCTTCATTCCATATGCAATACACGACCCAGACGCCGATTCCTATAAAACTGCCTATTATAATGGGCAGCTCCAACTCAGCAAACAGTGGAACTTCCGCTATTTTCAAACAAACCGACAGCCCATTGCAAATCAGAATGGTAAAAAAACCGTATTTAAATCCCTTTCCTCTTACAACTTCCTGACGCTCATCATATCTGTATTTCTTGCTATTATCCGTTCTTGTTTTTCTCTGAAACAATTTTGCCAGCAATATACCAACTATTATGCTGAATAATATTAAAATGCCGCTTAAATTCATGTGGCCTCCCCCCTCATTGATTTATCATTTAAGCAATTCCCGGAGTTATTATTTGTTCACGAATAAATTAATAATCGGAGTTCCATATGCCATCAAAAATAATATGATGCAGGGAATGTAATAAAGCAACATACCCTTGCTGGAAAGTGCGCTGCCGGCTACTTCCTTTTTGCTCATTCCTGCAGCATTGGCATTAAGCGAGAATTTTTTTCTGTTTACGATCAGGAGAATAATGCCTGCAATACAGCAGACCAGCAAAATTCCCATCCATCCTAAATAGATAAGCATGGAAAGCATTCCCTCCTGAGTCATTCCTGTCATATCTTCTCCTGCTGTCTGCAGCGCCTGAAGGTAACCCTGTGACAAATATACAGTAACAACCGACGAGGACAGGTTCACAATCATATGAAACAGTATCGTATACCATATTTTCCCGGTCTTAATGTAAATAAACGCCCAAAACATTCCAAGGCCGGTTGCGAAAAAGAACTGTGAAAAATTTCCATGAAACAGTCCGAACATCAGGCCGGACATAAGAATGGCAGCAAATTCCCCATGATTGATCATTCTGTCAACCAGTAACTTTCTGAAAATCAATTCTTCAAATATGGGCGCCAGTATTCCCACCGTAAGAATCCGGATAGGCGCATCTGAATACAGCATCATGTTTCCAAGCTGATTTGCATCGTCCATACTCACGCCAAAGGGAAGGGTAAGGGCAAAATGAAAAATATTGCCTATAATCCCGCCTGCTCCACATATACCAGCTCCCATTAATACACATACAATCAATTTCCCGAATCCCAAATTGCGGGATTCCAGCCTGGCGGCAGGTATCTTTTTGGATAAAATAAAGATAAGCGGAAAACCGATTATATCAACTGAGAGAATTATCAACAGAAACTGAAACAGGGATATGTTTGCTTCTGCCCACCGGGGAGCCACAGCCGACACAACGCCCGATACCAGTATCTGTATTCCTATTACTGCAATGGCAAAGATTGCATAGCGCCATCCTAAGCCTCCTGCTGTTTTTTGTAAACGTTCTTTTTCCCCTGCACCGCCTGCTTCGTCAGCAGCCGTATTTAAAATATTTGTTTCCATATAGATTCCTTCTTTCCTTTGTTTTAAGTTTCTTGTTAACAATATATCACCTCAACAGCAAAATGTCAAATATATTTTACTTTTTGCCATTACAAGTGTAACAGTTCAGCCCTCCGCTTTCCTCCACAGGAATCAGAATCGGCGGCAGGCAGAAAGTGATTTCTAAAGGAGTCCTTATAAAAACGCCAGCGCTTAGCGAGGTATTTTCGAGCTTAGCACTGCTGCGTTTTTATCAGAGCGAGAGCGGGACGACGTAGAAACACTTTCTGCCTGCCGCCGATTCTGATTCCTGTGGAGGAAAGCGGAGGGCTGAACTGTTACTTACAAGTTTTATAAGCAATAAATTTGTCAGTACACTAGTCAGGGAAAGGAGTTTTTAGTATAATAACAGTTGTTGGCAGATAACTGTATATTTTCACGGGAAAATACGGGTTTGTTGTATTTATATTGTACTGCAGAACTCTGGCTTTCTCTTTATGAACACTGCGGGGAGTATTATATGGATTTTATAAGAAAGATGATTCCGGATGACTTAAAAAGAGTTATGAAAATCTGGTATGAGGGCAATCTGGATGCCCATGACTTTATTCCAAAGGATTATTGGGACAGGAACTTTTCCTATGTATCCAGAGCTGTTCTGGAAGTGGATACCTTTGTTTATGAAATGGACGGACGGGTGGTAGGCTTTATCGGCATGGATGAAGGATATCTTGCCGGGCTTTTTGTAGAAAAAGAATACCGCGGGATTGGAATCGGTTCCAGGCTTTTAAATTATATAAAGGAGGACTATGATTTCTTTACCCTGCACGTATTTGAAAACAATTACGGGGCATACCGGTTTTATGAAGGGCAGGGGTTTCTGAAAAAATCAGAAGAGGTAAATGAAGATTTAGGAGAAGTGGAATACCTGATGTACTATCGTAAAAAGAAAAAGGAAAACGGACTATGAAAACAAGAGATGAAAAAGTGCTTGTTCTGGATATTGACGGCACGCTGACCAATTCACAAAAAGAAATAACGGAAAATACAAAGCGGGGAATTATAGATATTATGAAAAGAGGGCACAAGGTAATTTTAGCCTCCGGTCGCCCCACGCCCGGAATGAGGCGCTATGCAGAGGAACTGGAGCTGGAGAAATACGGCGGATACCTGCTTTCCTTTAACGGCGGAAGAATCATAAACTGCCGCTCCGGAGAAATCGTATACCAAAAGACCCTGCCGGCTTCTGTGATACCGGGCCTTTACCGGTATGCCAGGGCTAATGATATGGGCATTGTCACTTATCTGGGCGATAATATTATTCTCGGAACCAGAACTGATGAATACATTGAATTAGAATCCCGCATCAATGGAATGCCCATAAGAAAAGTAACAAATTTTCCGAAATATGTTGATTTCGATGTAAATAAATGTCTTATGACCGCACCGCCTGAAATTGCAGAAAATTATGAAAAGGAATTACAGAAAATGTATGGGGATATTTTAAGCATCTACCGTTCAGAGCCCTTTTTTATTGAAATCATGCCTAAAAATGTGGATAAGGCAGCCTCGCTGGACCGTATGCTGAGCTCTGTGGGACTTACACGGGAAAATGCTATTTGCTGCGGGGACGGTTTTAATGATATGACCATGATTGAGTATGCTGGCATTGGGGTAGCTATGGCTAATGCACAGGATAAGGTAAAGGAAGCGGCTGATTTTATTACAAAGTCCAATGATGAGGATGGGATTGTTACTGTTATAGACAGGTTTATTGTGGATTGATTTTAACTGATTTGAAATTTTGTAAATTTTTTTGAACTGATTATCTGCAGCTTGTTTGCAAATGTATAAAAGAATAAAATAATAAAATAAAGCTTATATAAAAACAGGAGCAGGTTGATTTTGCTGTATTTATATAGGCTTTTTTATTTTCATATATTATTTAAAAAAAGAAATACTACTAATATATACTTCATATAATATATTTCACAATATATTTAATATAATTATCATATTATATTTTTTATGAATCATATCTATAAAAAGGGGAGCAATAATGAAGCTGAAAAATTCCAACTTTAAATATTATCTATTAATGGTTGCGGTTGCTTATATAATTGCCGCTATTCTGCATTTTACTTATGACCTTTTGGGACGATTTCCTCTTTTTGCCGGACTTATGCCTGTAAGTGAAAGCATTTGGGAGCATTTAAAGCTTGTTTTTTATCCTGTATGCATTGTTTTTCTGTGTCCCTGGAATAAGCTGATTAAAAAAATTCCCATAACAACCCGGGTGATTATGTCTGCGCTGGCAGTTATAATCGGAAAGCCTGTTGTTGCTATGGGATATTATGGATTAAAATATGGGTTTACCATAGAAGGAATCGTTTCCGACTGCCTTTTACTACTGGCTGCCCTTATGGTCGGAATCTATCACGGTCTATCTTTAAAGGGTCTTGTTTTCCCTTCATGGCTGTTTTGGATTTGCCTGCTTTATCTGGGTATAAATGTGCTGCTTTTTTATTTATTTTCCTTCCGGATACCGGACCTGCCAATTTTTCAGCCGCCGGTTTGATTTTATAATTTTGCCTTATGAAGGTGAGCAGACTTAGATGGATAGCATTGGGACAGGAAAGTCCCTGCACCATCCAAGTCAGTTCACCTCAGAGGGCAAATTTATTATCTTTAGTAAGCTCTTCCCCAGTAAACCATTTTTGCTGCCGGTTTGCCGCAGCAAACGCATTTATCGGAAATGGTTTCCTGCTCAAAAGGCATGCAGCGGCTTGTAGCGCCGGTTTGTTCTTTAATCAGGTCTTCACAAGCCTGCTCACCGCACCACATTGCTTTGATAAAGCCCGGTTTTTCTTCCAGATTTTTTGCAAATTCTTCCATATTCACGGCAGAAGATATATGGGAATCCCTGTGTGCCCTTGCTCTTTCTAACATTTCTGACTGGATTTTTTCCATAAGCTCCGCAAGCTTTCCTTCCAGCTCATCCAGAGCTACTTCCATCTTTTCTCTTGTATCCCGGCGGACCAAAATGCATTTGTTTGCCTGAATATCCTTTGGACCGATTTCCACACGAACCGGAATGCCTCTCATTTCCTGTTCGGAGAATTTCCATCCCGGACTCTTATCCGTATCATCCACCTTCACGCGGAAGTTAGCAGAAAGCAACTGCTTTAATTCTGCTGCTTTTTCCAATACGCCTTCTTTATGCTGCATAATCGGAATAATCATTACCTGGGTAGGCGCAATCTTTGGAGGAAGCACCAGGCCGGAATCATCTCCATGAACCATGATAATTCCGCCAATCAGTCTGGTGGAAGCGCCCCAGGAGGTCTGGTGTACATATTGCAGCTTATTATCCTTATCCGTATATTGAATGCCGAATGCCTTTGCAAATCCGTCTCCAAAGTTGTGGCTGGTGCCGGATTGAAGTGCCTTTCCATCGTGCATCAGGGCTTCAATGGTATAAGTAGCTTCTGCTCCTGCAAATTTTTCTTTATCAGTTTTGCGGCCCTTTATAACAGGAATGGCAAGCACCTGTTCGCAAAAGTCGGCATATATATTTAACATTTGAATGGTTCTTGCTTCTGCATCCTCAGCAGTAGCATGGGCAGTATGGCCTTCCTGCCATAAAAATTCCCTTGAACGCAGGAATGGTCTTGTTTCTTTTTCCCAGCGCACAACGCTGCACCATTGATTATATACTTTCGGCAAATCCCGGTAGGACTGAACCTCATTTTTATAAAAATCACAAAAAAGTGTTTCGGAAGTAGGCCTTACACACAGTCTTTCCTGCAGGGGATTCATTCCTCCATGGGTGACCCATGCCACCTCGGGAGCAAAGCCTTCTACGTGGTCCTTTTCTTTTTGTAACAGGCTTTCAGGAATGAACAACGGCAGATATACATTTTCCACTCCGGTTGCTTTAAACATGGCGTCCATCTGGGATTGAATCAGTTCCCAGATAGCATAGCCTGCCGGCTTAAAGACCATGCAGCCTTTTACGCTTGTGTAATCAATCAGTTCCGCCTTTTTTACAACATCTGTGTACCATTGGGCAAAGTCCTCTTCCATGGAGGTAATTGCTTCTACTAATTTTTTGTTCTCAGCCATTTTCTTTTCTCCTTTTTTCTGTTTTTATGTAGTTTATTATCGAATAAATGTTTGTTAGATGCAAAGCACCTTATGACTGCAATTCTGCCTCGCTATACGGGGAATCTTGCAAGTCGGGTATTTTTGCATAATAAAAGCCCTGAGCTGAATATCAGCTTAGGGCGAATCTTGTCCGTGTTACCACCTAATTTCAGTATAAAACTGCACTCATCCGGTACAAGGCGCACCTTATACCGCTTTCCCTGTAACGGTGGAAATCCGTTAAAGCCTACTGTATTTATGCCGCTGACTGCATTTTTGCTTAAGGGATTTTTGTCTTGGGATTCCCTTTTTGCTCCTGCAGAATATGGACATTTTAGTTCGGTTTACAGCTCAGAGACCGGTTCTATATTTTTCCATAAAGCCTTTCACCTGCCGGCTTCTCTCTGAAATGTTTTAAAATATATACTATTTCTCTTCATTGCTTTTTTGTATTTATTTGGGGATGTTTATTGTCTTAATTTAGCATAGTTGTGCGGGTTAGTCAATAGAAATTTATGTTTGGCATATTTGGCATATTGAAAAATGAACACAAATTGTTCATACAAAATATTATATATAAGTTTTTTATTTTCTTACTTTATACTATCTTCTTCCACCAATTCACAAGTCTCTATATCCTTTACCTGTTCATCCGGCACGTACTTAATCAACGCAACAGAAATGTTATCCTTTTCACCACGTTGCTTTACCAGCTCTATAAAAGCATCTGTTCGCTCTTTTATAAGCTGCACATTCCAAAGTACTTCTCCACAAAAATTAGCAATCATCTCCTCTTCCGCAATATGATGGTAAAAGCCATCTGAACATACTAAATAACCGGCATTATCCACTATGTTCCCAGAACGAAACTCAGGAACGATATGTTTTGAATATCCTATGCTTTGAAGGAGAATATTCTGCCTTGTTTCATGCTTTGCCTCTTCTTTTGTTAACAGGCCCTGCCGCACTTCTCTGGCTATCAGGCTTTGGTCTTCCGTTAATTGCTCCAGCCTTTCTGTAATCTGATAGGCTATGCTATCCCCTTATCTATCAATATCCATAATCCCTTATAAACTATGCCCATAATGCTTCTTCTGCTTTTGTTTCTATTTTATTTATCATTACTCTTTATTCAGCCGTCTGAACAATACTCATTTTCCCCTTTTCCATTCTGAAAACCTTATCACAGAGCACATCGATATCTTCCTTCATATGGCTTGCAATCAGTATTGTTTTACCTTGTTCCCGCAGTTTAAGCAGCAGCCTTCTCGTATCCTCAACGCCGCCGTCATCCAAACCATTCATTGGTTCATCCAGTATCAGTATATTCTGGTCTTCCATAATAGCCTGGGCAATTGCCAGGCGCTGCTTCATTCCCATAGAATATGTTTTTACTGCCTTTTTATTATCCGGCTCAAGCCCAACCTGTTTCATTGCCTCACAAACCTTTTCTCTTTTTGCCCTGCTTTTAATATCCGCCAGAAAAAGTAAATTTCGATATCCGCTATAGGCTGGCAGAAAGCCCGGACTTTCAATAATAATACCTGTGTCTTTTGGCATATTACAATTTTTTCCTATTTCCCTGTCATTTACCAGTATTTTTCCGGTATCCAGTTTCATAAAACCGCATATGCATTTAAACAGTACTGTTTTTCCGCTGCCGTTTCGCCCGATAATCCCGATGATTTCCCCTTTTTTCACCTGAAGGTTCACGTCGCCCAGCAAAACCTTATCATTTATTTTTTTTGTTGCACTTTGAACTTCAATTATATGCTCCATCAGTATTCCCCTTTCTTTCTCAGTACATCCCTTGTTCTCCAAAAGACTATCATAGAACATGCGCATAAGCTGACAATACTCAAAATCAAAAATGTAATCATATAGTTTACAGATGGATAGGACAAGGTAACCTTCCTGTCCCATAAGGCTATGTCCATCCAGCTTGCAGGAGAGAAAAAGGACATGGCATAAAGGTTGGAAAAATTTTTTTGGAAATAAGACATTAGTGCAACCGCAATGCCGCCTAAGGCTCCCGGCACCTTTTTAAAGCACAGGTTTATTGCCAGAACACACAATCCTACAATCAAGCAGACACATACTGCCATTAAAAAGGAAAACACCATTGCTTCTATTGGCTGGTATTTTAAAATAATCTTATAGTCCAGACTTATGTAATCGTTTCCAAACACTGCTGCAGCATTTGTCTGTGCCAATGTGCCAAGCACCTTTCCCCATTTGTTTTCAAAGGTAATTCTTGGAAACAGCAGGAAAATAGTCAACAGCATAACAGCTGCTGTATATAAGACAGAAAGAATAAGCATGTATAGCAGTTTTCCTGCCAGCCATTTTTTCTTTCCCGCTCTGATCATCTCAAAATAGCTGCCTTCCTCTATAAACGGTGCATCACAAAACAGCAGCGTGGCTCCGGCAAGAAATAAAAATTGAATATAGCTCTGCTGCATGAGAAAGGGAAACAGCCATGGAGAAACATTGATTCCTACTGCTTCTGAAAAGTTTCTTATGCAGTCTGTCAACTGTTTGATTAAAATAAAATTTACAAATAATGCAAAATAAAATCTTCCATGGGTCAATGTTCGATATATGCCATTTTTAGCAATCTGAAATATCTTATGCATATTCCATCTCCCTCTTTAATTTTTTTAAAAACAGAAAACCCATTACGATAATTCCTAATAAATAGTAAACGATTGTAAACAGCAGGTTTTGCACGCTGCTTTCCCAAAACTGGAATCCTGTCTTTATTTTTAATGGCCACTGGAAAATCTCCGGAAGCCGCAGCGTACCTGTCAGATAATTCCACCCATAATAAATAATAAGCGGTGCGGCAATGGCTACATATTTGCTGTTTGAAAACATAGAAGCCAATAAGGATACCATGGACAGAAACGTAAACATCAGTATTTCGGGCACAATATTGAGAAAGAAAAACAGGCAGTTTTTTTCCATTGCCAGTTGTGAAAAAGGAAGCCACATAACCATTTGTTCAAGATACATTTCATCATCCGGAAACATGGTATACTTACATGCCAAAAACAGAAAGAGAAATCCATACCCGATTATTCCGGATATCAGCGACGTAGTGGTAGTGACAATAATTTTTGAAATCCCATAAGAAACGGGGTTTTCCCTTATCAGATAATACTTCCAACTGCCTGTATTTCTTTCCATACAAAATTGAACTCCATATGAAATTCCACAAAAGAGAAAGACCATAATGGAAAAGGCGCCAAGGCCATGCCTGTTTACCCAAAAATATAGTACGGAACCGGATTCATAGGTGGGATGCAGGTTCATTTCATCCAATAAGTTCAACAGATGAATCAGAAATACCCCTGCTGCAGTTAAAAGTATGCCTTTTTCATAAACTGCCTTTTTATACTCTGAAAATAGTGTTCTCGTCATTGAATCTCAACTCCATCATCTGCCTGAAACAGATAGACAACGTCGCCATCCGTTTCTCCCTTCAATGTAATCTCCCATGCGGGAATTAATCGGAAAAGCCCTTCCCCTTTATTGACAACACTTGAAAAATAGCATAGTCTTAATTTTTCTACCGTATAGGTATCTGTCAGGATGATATTTTCCATTTTGGTTTTTAAAAATGGTAAAATTTCACTTGGCGAAAGCACTGGTTCTGCCTCCGTTACAGTATCATTTGCTACATACTGGTTTGGGATTTCTAACTTTTCAATTCCATTCTTAGAAATTACAGCCTTGATTTTGCCTCCATTAAAGGCACTGTCATCTGCTGCAACATATCCTTCCTCATAAAGCGGAATATTATCATAGCATGTAGTCAGTTCAAGCTCATAACAACCGCCAAGCACATCCCACTGCTCTCCCAGCTGTTCTGACTCCGTCAGATAACCGCTTTTTACTTCTTCCTCTTCCCTATATTTATGATATTCAACGGGCAGGGCATATGTATGCAGAATTACCGCATTTCCAATACCTATATCCGCTAATGTGTCCAGCACCTTATTTTCCGCTTCCTCTGCGCTCATAAAGTCAAGGTCTTTTCCCTCACCCAGGTTCTCTATACCGGCATATTCTGAAATATCATAGGGATTAAACACTTTATAGCTATCCCCTGCCTTTGAATAATAATAAAAATTTCCCGTTGCAGAATTATCAAATCCAAATGTCTGATCTTCATACTGATACAATCCTTCCGCCGGACTTGTTGCCTTGGCCTTTTCCACTCCAAGTGCATTCATAACAGCATCCTCCTGAAAATACTGTACGCCTGCATTGTATACAGCTGCCACTCCCTGAAATCCTTCCGGGACAACTACATCAGCATTGACGATGACATTATCGCATAAGGAATCTTCTATCCTGCTTTCGTCCCAGCTATTTTCTCCAGTCATTGTCTCTTTTTCAATTGGTTCATTTTCGATTATATTTTGTATCTCCTTGGTTTCTTCTATATTATTTACATCTTTGGAGCCACAGGCTGAAAGCAACATAACAATCATGATACCTTCTAAAAAAAATATACTTTTTTTCATTTTCATCCTCCAACCATATTCATGAAAGGGAGCCTGTTACAGCTCCCTTCAAATAACTATTTATAAACCGTCCTGTTTTTAAGGACACCATAATCCCCCTAAATTAACCGGATAAGCATTTGTCCTCTCCACATTTGCATATAATCTATAGCTTGCCCCGCCGACAGCTTTTCCTGACAAGTATTTCATGATATATCTTTGATATGCATGGCACTCTACATATTCCGTTGCATAGTTTCTTGCATTATCCCTTACCCGGAAATTAACTGTTGCTCCTTTAATTGCCAGGTTCGACTTGTTGGCATCTGGTGTCACATATGCCCTGGTATCACCATCATTACTTTTTGATGCCGTCCCCAATTCACTTTCTTTTGAGGCAGTGCTTGTTAAACTGAACTTAAATTGTGTATTTCCTGCAAAAGCGGTTGTGGAAAAAAGTGTTAATGCTGCACATGCAGCCAATGTCATCATTTTTATTTTCTTTTTTATCATCGTAATATCTCCTTCATACTTTTTAATGTATTTATCCTTGTGTCTTCAACTTAATCCTCCATCGGAATCTCCCCCTTCCTGTATTTACTATTTATAAACATATCATGATCATGCGATGTTTATATGCGTCAGCCACGGAAGTTTTTTACCTTTCTTATTTTTAACTGTATATTTCATTATTGATAGTTTTTGCTTCCATTTTATTGCACCCATACTCCCTGAAGCCGGGCATATTTCCCTATAACTTTTATGTTGAGACAGACACGCTGCCCTGCTACAAGCCCATATCCCTGACGATATGGCAATGCTATCATCTTATTTATATCATCAGAAGTCACTTCCAAGCTTTCTGTCAGCCTATTTCCGTTCTGGCCAGAAATCCATACTATAAGTCTTAAATCAGGAGAACCCCCTATGGAGTTGAATCTAACATAAGAAACAGAGGCATTTTCACATTTTCTATTACAAATCACTCCTATCGGATCTGTTTCACTTAATTGAAATGAAAAATTTACATCTGCAGCTCTTACCTCTAAAAAACTGCCCAATAAAAAGACTGCCGCAAAAAAACCTGCAAAAACTCTCCATATTTCTTTCTTCATTTTTACCATCCTGTTCTTTCCTCTTTTGAATGCCATTCTACCACACATATTTTGTTATGCCATTATATGTAAAAAATAGGATATTTTTTTGTAATTATTAGCCACAAATTACATAAAATCGTTTATTTTTATGAATTTCCATACCAATAATACACAAAAACCCGCACATCAAAAAAAGACACCAATACTTCCGTTGCTTGCAAGTAATGACGTCTTTTTCTGCCCTGCATTTCTATTCTTCTAAACTAATTTTTCTATTCTCCTACAGACCTTCCATAAATCCTCCGATAACATTCGCACAGAATAAGCATATACAGTGGGCCCAAAAACACTCCTAACAATCCAAATACCTTTACCCCCGCATATACGGAAATCAGAATCCCTATGGGAAGCACTCCCATTTTTTGACCAATCAGCTTTGGCTCCAATAGCTCTCTTGCCAATGCGCTGACAATAAAGGTGATAGATAAAATAATGCCCGATATAATTTTTCCATTTAACAGCTGCCAGACTGCCAAAGGCAACAAAACAATTCCGGTTCCCACAAAAGGCAGCACATCCAAAATGCCTGTTATTACCCCGATTAATGCGTAATGTTTAATATTTCCGAGAAATAATCCACCCATGCAAATAAGTGCAATAATAATAAGGATAATAATTTGTGCTTTAAAAAAACTGCTGATAAGCCTTCCGATCTTTACCACAATCTGCTTCACATCATCATAATATCTGACCTTGGATATGCAATCGTTCATTGTTTTAAAATCCTTTGCCAACAGGATTGCCGCTATAACGGTAACCACCAGAAATGTAATTGCGCCTATCCCTATTTTTAAGTATAAAAAAGACTGATTCATAACACTTGGAAGTATCTGCACCTGCATGTCTTCAATAAAAATATCCACTCTTTCCAAAATCAGGGTTTCTATCTGGCCTGCATTCATTCCAAGCCTTTCCTCCACCATTTGACTGCAGTCCCTGACAAAGCATGTAAACTGCTCTTCATAAATATTGATATTTTTTATGAAGTATTCAATCTGCTGCAGTGCAAAGCATACAAGAAGCCATCCCAAAATGCCTACAATTGTACAAATAACCAGCAGAATGATTCCCGCTAAAAACCCCTTTCCCATACGGGTCTTTTCATAGACCTTTTCCAGAAAGGGATTAAGAGGAGCAATTATCATAAATGCTAATACTAGCGGAAGGAACAACGGGACCAGATATTGGATTGCCAGATATGCGCCTATTAAGATAAGGACAAAAAAAATATGCCTTTTATTTTTTTCAAAAAAATCACTCATACTATCACCTGAAGATAGTATGAGTTTTTCCGATAATTCTATGTTTTATAAAATGTGTTTTCTGTTGTCAATTTTTTCTAATTGCCATATTTCTTTCCACTTCTCCAATCTTCTTTTTACGAAGCAACACAAGCAATACAAGCACATAAGGCACCATTCCAACCAGCTTTAAAGGTTCATATCCGGAAACCATATCCTTTACTGTCCCGCAGCCGTATATGCCGCTCAAAGACAGCGACGCCATATCAATATAGCTATGAAGAAAAACCGTAGTCCAGATATTTCCGGAACAATAATAAACAGCCGTAAATACCATTCCGCTTATGCCGGCGCCTGCAACCTGTATCAATACTCCCACCGGTTCACCAAAGGAAAGATTGCTTAAATGTATAATGCCAAAAAACAGCCCGGATAAAATAACAGCCTTCCAGATTCCTGCCCTGTCCACGTCAAACCGCTGATAAAGAATTTCTGCAAGAACTCCGCGGAAAAACACCTCTTCTGCAATACCTACACAAATCATGCATAAAAGAAATGCCACAATCATGTACCATGGCTGTAATTTTCTTTCCGCCTCTTCTAAAAACAGGTTTATCACCAGGGTAACCGAGGCCATAAAAAAGAAATAAAAACCAATCCGTATACCCTTTAAAATGCCGGAACCTTTTCTATGAAATATATGTGCCTGTCCACTTATAAAAGCAAGAAATGCACAAAAGCATACAAGCAGAAATTCCTTGATAAGATGTATAAAATAATTATTCAAATCAGCCGAATCTCCAACAGCTAATGAAACCAGCCAGCCTGATATTTTAAAAACAAAAAGAATATAAAAAATAAAAATACACAGTATAGAAATGAAACGGGCGGTTTTCGGTTATTTCTCATATTTTCTGATAACCTCCTTTTCCGGCTCAATTCGATAAAGCAAAGGTTTTCCGGTTTTCGGGTGAAAAAATTCCAACTGACAGGCACATAACGCTGCCTGCTTTACCTGAAGCTGTCTGGATTTTTCAATGGAAGTTTCATTTCCATATTTTAAATCCCCAAGCAGGGGCATACCTGCATGTGAAAGCTGCACCCGGATTTGATGATGACGGCCTGTTATCAGTTCAATTTTTGCTATACCGATACCTTCCTGTTCATGGACTGTTATCAGCTCATAAAAAAGTGAGGCTTTTTTCGCTCCTTTTGTTTCTTTTGTTACAATTCTGGAAGTATTTGTCCTGCCATCCTTTAAAAGATAATCCTCCAATAATCGTCCAAAGCCTTCTTCTGCCTTTATCTCCTCTTTATCATTGCAGGCCTGCTCCCCGCTTGCCATCTTGTCAATACAGACTGCCGCAAGATATCGTTTTTTCATCCGGTTGTCCTGTATCTGCCTGCTCAGCTCTTTAGCGGCAAAAGGAGTCTTTGCAAATACTAAAAGCCCCTCCACCGGCTGGTCCAGTCGATGTACCATGGCAAGATAAGGCTTTTTCAAATAATTTTTTAAATAGGATAATAAATCTGTTTCCGTTATCTTCGCAGTTTCCACTGCCATGCCCTCAGGCTTGTATACTACTAAAATATGCTGGTCTTCAAAAATAATTTTGGGCTCCATTTGCTTCTCCTCTTTACCGTTGTCATTACTGCGAACAAAAATGCGAATCAATATACCTGTTAAGCCCTTCCTCAGAATCTATTCCATATTGCCCGGACATTTCTTTAAAATATGAGCGAATACTTTCTTCCTTTATCAGAACTCTGGAATGCTCTGTACTGTCATACCCTTTTCTGGCATCCTTCCATGGCTTTTCATTATGGGTTATGGACTCAAGCACTTTTCCGCTATATCTTCCGAATGTTTTGATTACCAAATCAATTACCATTTTTTCATTTTCTGTAAGCTTATCCGATTTTCCGTTAAACAGGGCAAACCGGTTGTCATCTATCGGATTGTACTTAAAATCCTTAAAAAGAAAATACACCTTTTCATACACAGGGCCATGCTGCCATGCATAACATTTTTCTGAAAACAACGGCATGTCAAACAGAACCATATAGATTCCCTGCACATAATATAGCATTTTTTGCAAAACAAGAGGAGTCACCTCCTGCATCTGTTCAAATATATATGCTATGCTGACTAACATCTTATCCGATATTTCAAACAGTTCCTTTAATTCCAAAATGGCGCTCATTGCCTTTTTATATGCTGCTTTTCCTACCTTTTCACTGTTTTGCCTTAAAAGCCTTTCCATGTATTCGGGAGATGCCAGCGCATTTTTCATTATATCCGAATATTTTTTTGAGGGCATCTGTCCGTCTAAATATCTGGATATGGTCACCTCGCCAAAGCCTAAAGCCAGGGATAAAGGAGCCTTTCCAATATGATAAATGTCCATAAGCTTTTTGATATCTTCTATGAAAATAATGTTTTCTGCTTCCCGATACTGTTTATCTCTTTCTGCAATATTCAAATCAATTAATCCGGGAATAGCCATTTCTTCCCCGCATTCTTTGCATAAGGCTGCGGTAAATGTAAATTCATATTTCCGGTCACGGATAATTTCCTGCCTGACCTGTTTTATGATTTCGTATTCAGTATTCTTTCTGCATTCTATGCAAAAATCCTGCCGGGCATTTTCTGACATTGTGATTCCTCCTTTTCATTCCGGATTATTTAAAAGCATATGTTAACGGGTATAACTGTTTATGAAATGAAATTACTATTACCAGCTGATTATCCGGTTTGTTAAATTTTATGTACAATGGTACAGTTTCCTCTTCTGCTGCAAATCTCTGAAGCAGCTTCACCTCTATTCCAAATACATACAGCCACTCATGCTGATATCCCCGGTGCTCATTTTGCAATACATGGCAAAAATCATATGCTGTCAACTGTAACAGAATTTCCTTGCTTTTTCTCTCATCAATCACATAATCCTTAAATAAAGCCAGATTTGCCCGACGTTTTTGATTCCTTTCTATCCTATAACTGCCGGCTTTTACAGCCTCCTGCACCTGTGCAAGATAAATTTCTATTTCTTCAAAACTTTTATCCACTAAATTCCTCCTAATGCACAGGTGATGATTGGATTTTCTCTTTTTCCTATCATCATTATATGCTTAACGATTAAATTTTGTCAACATGCAAATATTTTTTCCTATGCTTTCTTGTAACAGTTCAGCCCTTAGCCTTCCCACACAGGAATCAAAACCGGCTGCAGGCGGAAAATGATTTCTAAAGGAGCCCTTATAAAAACGCCAGTGCTTAGTGAGGTTCTTTCGAACTTAGCACTGCTGCGTTTTTTATCAGAGCAAGAGCGTGGCGACGTAGAAACATTTTCCGCCTGCAGCCGGTTCTGATTCCTGTGTGGGAAGGCTAAGGGCTGAACTGTTATGCTTTCTGCAATATCTTCGTAACCTGTCAGACTATACCGTCATTAGAAAAGGTTTTCCGATATAAAAAAAGACAGAGGTAAGCTTTCCTACCTCTGTCTAAAAGCAATACAACCTTCATTAAACCTTGAACCGGTATCCTACTCCCCATATAGTCTCGATATACTGGGGCTTTGCCGTGTCAAATTCGATTTTTTCACGAATCTTTTTAATATGGACCGTAACGGTAGCAATGTCTCCAATGGAATCCATATCCCATATTTCCCGAAACAGCTCTTCCTTTGTAAATACATGGTTTGGATTTTCCGCAAGGAAGGTGAGCAAATCAAATTCCTTTGTGGTAAAAGTTTTCTCTTCACCGTCTATATATACCCTGCGGGCGGTTTTATCAATTCGAATTCCTCTGATTTCCACTATATCATTTGATTTCTGGTTAGAGCCGATAAGTCTTTCATAACGGGATAGATGTGCCTTTACTCTTGCTACCAGCTCGCTTGGGCTGAAAGGCTTTGTCATATAATCATCCGCGCCAAGCCCAAGTCCCCTTACCTTGTCAATATCATCCTTTTTAGCGGATACCATAATAATCGGAATGTTTTTCTCTTCCCGGATACGTTTGCAGATTTCATAACCATCCATTCCCGGCAGCATAAGGTCTAAGATAACTAAATTGTAATCGTGATTCAGCGCTGCTTCCAGCCCTTTTGTTCCGTCGTTTTCAATGGAGACTTCATAATCGTTAATCTCCAGATAATCCCTTTCCAAATCTGCAATTGCCGTCTCGTCTTCAATAATCAAAATCTTACTCATCTTTTTCTACCTCTTCATGTTTTCTTATTACGAAATGAATACAGGTTCCTTCATTTTCCTTGCTTGTAGCCCATATATAGCCGCCGTGGTCCTCCACGATTTTCTTCACTATGGAAAGACCTATGCCGCTTCCGCCTTTTGTGGAATTTCTGGAAGCATCCGTCCGGTAAAACCTCTCAAATATTCTGGGCAGGTCCTTTTGGCTGATGCCTCTTCCATTGTCTTCGATTTCTATTCTTACAGAATCAATCTGGTCCAGTATGCGAATTTCAATGACGCCCTTTTCTTTATCCATGTATTTGATGCTGTTGTTGATAATATTATTGATTACCCGCCTTAACTGCTCAGGGTCTGCTATAATTTTTGTATCCTCATCCACCAGGTTATCATAATCTAACTCGATATTCTGGGATTCTAAATCAAGCCCTACTTCTTCGATACAATCGTTAAAATACTCCCTTACATTAATGCGGTGGAAGTTATAGGGAATCCGGTTGGAAGAAATACCGGAATACAAGGTCAGCTCATTTATCAGGCTATCCATGTCATTTGCCTTATTGTATATGGTCTGAATATATTTATCCATTTTTTCAGGAGTGTCCGCAACCCCGTCCATAATTCCTTCCACATATCCTTTAATTGCGGTGATGGGTGTTTTCAAATCATGGGAAATGTTGCTGACAAGCTCTTTGTTTTTCTTTTCATTGTCAATGGTAATCTGGGTGGATTCCCTTAGCTTTAAGCGCATATCCTCATAATTATCATATAAGGTTCCGATTTCGCCTTCGTATTTGCTGGAAAGCTGATAATCAAAATTGCCTTCCGCAATACATTCCATGCCCCGTCCCAGCTCCTGAATAGGATTTATCATTCCTTTCAATACCCAGCGGACCAGCATGGAAGCTGTTAATGCCAAAATCAGAATAATCGCTATAAACATGTCAATCATAAAGATTCTGGTGGCAATGGGGTCAACTCCTTTGGGACCGTCTCCAAATCCGGGCGCCTTCAGCAGATATACCCGCAGCGTCATGAAAGTAATGCTTGTGAGCAGCAGAGGCAGTATCACCATAATGGCTCCTACAGCCATAAGCTTCCCGTAGAGGGAAAGTCTTTTTCTTTGCTTTTTCATATCAATTACCTCTTTATGTGAGATTATAGCATATTTTGTATGGAATAATTCTAAAAATAAGCGCAATATTTCTAAAAATTTTATGAAATAAAAGATACCCCTCAGGCAAAAAAATACAACAGTCCGGTGTGCCTTGGGGATATGGAGGCGGGCAGGGAATCGGGATGGCAGTTTGAAAAAACATGTTTCTACGTCGTCACGCTCCCGCTCTGATAAAAACGCAACAGTGCTAAGCTCGAAAATACCTCGCTAAGCGCTGGCGATTTTATAAGGACTCCTTTAGAAATCATATTCTTTCAAACTGCCATCCCGATTCCCTGCCCGCCTCCATATCCCCAAGGCACACCGGACTACTTTAAAACGCCGCCAGCAAAATCAGCCTGATGATAATATCCCATGTACCCGGATATCTGTTTAAAATAGCGGCTCTTACCTCTTCTTTTGTAAATGCTTCGGAACGCAGGAAGGTAATAGCGCCCTGTGCCGTATCGCCGATGGCAATTGGCGCATTGGCTGAACCTCCGGCGGCAATCCGGGAGGCAACTGCCATTCCTCCTATGGAATATACTCCCACGGAAATCCCGCCAAAGGTTACTACTCCTACAGCAACTGCGCCAAATGCAAGAGCTCCTGCTGCAACAGTTCCAAAAGCTGCAAGACCTACGGACAACCAGCCAAAAGCAAACAATCCCACGGAGGCTAAGGCTATCGAAACAATGCCCGTTGCCGCAAAACCTATGGCAATGATTCCCGTTGCCGCATTTCCGATAGCAATAATCCCTTTTGCCTTACACTTTCCAACTCCGACATTTACATGAACAAGGGGGATGCCTTTTATCTTCTTTTCACTAATGTATTCATAATGAAATTTCCCGGACCCGGCTTTTTGTTCACCATCCTGTAACCTTGTCTGAGGCTCTTGCTTTCCATCATAATTACTGTTGGCGCATATAAGCTCATCTACCGTAATTTGAAATAAACGGCTGATTTCTATAAGCTTATTCATTTCCGGTGTGGTCTGCCCCAGCTCCCATTTGGATACTGTCTGTCTGGATACATCAATTTTATTTCCCAGCTCTTCCTGCGACCAGCCTTTTTCCTTCCTGAGCTCCATTAGTTTATTGCTAAATTCCATATTCCTCTTCTCCTTTCTCCTGAAACCTAACCCGGCAATTGCGAAACACCCTGCAGCCCTCAGTTTTTTCGTACAGGAACCAGCTGCAGGCAGAAAGTGATTTCTTAAGTCGCCCTTATAAAAACGCCAGCGCTTGGCGAGGTTCTTTCGAGCTTAGCACTGCTGCGTTTTTATCAGAGCGAGAGCGTGGCGGCGTAGAAACACTTTCTGCCTGCAGCTGGTTCCTGCACGAAAAAGCTGAGGGCTGCAGAGTGTTTCGCAATTACCCCTAAATTTAATGTGCTAATAGAACTTTAGCCTTTTTTCGGTTTTTTTTCTACCAAGAAGCTCTTGAAATCTGTCAACCAAACTTAACATTTCCGTTTTTCGTTCATATATACGCGATTATATGATTATATCCAGTAAAAACAGAATAACAAGATGAGCAGGGTAAAACACATAGAAAAAATATTTCATCTTATATTTTCCTTTTGTTCCGTTATAGAAAAAAAGTATGGGGACCGCCAACAGGCAAAAAGACTGAAAATATGTATGTATAGATAATACCAGCAAAAGACTCCCTGCAAGAAAGGCTGCTTTTCTTTGCCACAGGCCGTCAAACAGGCTGACGATTACGGGAAGCATTATGCCAAAAAAACCGTAATCCACTTGAAAGCAAGTGGTAAATAAGTATGTGAAAAAAAGCATTCCAAAAAATAAGATTCCGGACAGAATTTTACTTTGCCACGTTCCTTCCCTCATCTCCTTTTTTACCCTTTGCAAAAGGTAAATCAGTATAATGGAAAAGGAAAATGTAATAAAGATATTAAACAATGTCTGACCGGTTGCCAGAACAAATACTGCATGAAAAATAAGTCCAAGAAGCAAAATCGTTCCCAGATATTTTTTTTTATTATGGGTATAACGACAGCCTTCCGCTATAAAAAAGGCAAACAGAGGAAATGCAATCCTGCCTATCAGTCTGAAAGCTTCTGTCCGGGGGAACAAAATCATCCCCGTATGATCCGCCATCATTGTAACTGCCGCTATTATTTTTAATACATTGCCGCTTAATCCTTTTGTTTTCATGCCGGTTATTGATTATATTCTTCTACTTCCTTAATAAATTTTTTAACTCCTTTAAAGGTCTTTTCATTTAAAAAATGTTCCATTTTACAGGCATCCTGTTCTGCAATTTCCTGACTTACATCTGTTGTCATCATAAGAAACCGGGTAATGGTCTCATGGCGTTCCAGCAGTGCCTTTGCCTTTTTGGAGCCTTCCTTCGTCAAAATAAGGGCTCCGTTTTCTCCCATTTCCAGCATGCCTTCATTTCTTAAAATTCCCATGGCACGGCTTACGCTTGGCTTGGAATAACCCAATGCCCTTGCAACATCAATGGAGCGTACCATTTTATTGTCCCTTTGCAATAAAAGAATGGTTTCCAAATAATTTTCTGCTGATTCTTTCATGTTTTCTCCTTTTCCGCTGTCTTTTGAACCCGGCTTTATTCGTATATTATCTGCTTTTGAGTCTCTTCCAGCTCTTCTTCCCCGGGCTTTCCGGGCACCCATCCGATTTTCTGATTATCATCCTTATAACGGGGAATCAGATGCATATGAAAATGAAATACAGTCTGTCCTGCTGTTTCACCGTTGTTCTGCACAAGATTGAGTCCGTCTGCATGCAGCTTATCCACCATCCGGCTTCCAAGCTTTTTCGCCAGAACCATTACTTTTTCTGCAATTTCTTCCGGCAGCTCAAACAAATCGGCATAATGATTCTTTGGGAGAATCAGCGCATGTCCCTTTGTGGCCGGTCCCAAATCCAGAATTACACGAAATTCTTCATCCTCATATATAGACTTTGAAGGAATTTCCCCGTTTGCTATTTTACAAAAAATACATGTTTCGTCTTTCATGTTAATTCTCCTCCCCAAAACTAAATACCTGATCCAGTAATCTTAAAAGCTTAAAATCACCCTTCATCTTCATATTTCCTGCCATGAATGCTCTTTGAAAGGTCATTCTTCCGGATATGATTTCATTCATAACCTCAGGGCTTATCTGAATTTCCACATCAGCATTCTCTTCCTTGCCATAATCAATCTGCAACTCTCCATTGTTTATTTGAATAATCAGGGCTTTTTTCTTTCCTTCTATGGTAAACTTATAGGTGGCCCTGCTGCCGGTCTGAGGCTTGAAATGGCTTTTAAAGGCTTCTATATATTCATTACTGCCGGTACTGTTTTCATTTCCAAGCATTTCTTTGAAATAACTTGCCAGCTCCTGAATATCCTCTTTCTGCTTTTGAACATAGCTTTCATCGGAAGCATATTTAGACAACTGTTCCGTTTCCTGAGGCGTCAGGTCTATATTTTTAGGTACGGCAATAATATTATTTACTTCCTGATTGCTGGCAGGAAAAATAGTCATCTTTTGCTGTATGGAGCGGTAAAAATTTTCCGTCTTTTTTTCAATAATATACCGGTACTCCTTATTTGCCTCAAACTGGGACATTTCTTTTACATAGCCGCATATTCCGCTGCAGGGGCGGCCTCCCAGAATTTCCCAGGATGCGGCAAGGTCCAGCTTGCCTTCCCGTTCCCCGTAAGTGGTGCTCATGACCACCGGGCACATATAAAGGCTGCTCATCTTTTCCTTATCTCCGTAAAGCCAGCAGGCATCCAGAAAGGACTGCATATATCCTCCGATTCCATGCCATTCCACCGTAGTTGCCAGAACAATGCCGTCTGCAGACTTTAATGTCCGGGGCAGTGCCGTAACGCCATTTCGCAGCTCATGCAGGTTGAACACCTCCACCCTTACATTCAGTTCCTCCAGCACCTGTTGCATAACTCCAAGTACATACAACGTTGGGTCGTCTATGAGACCCCTTCCACCATAATATATATTTACCTTCATCTTGCCGCTACCTTTCTGTTTTTTGCTGACTTTTTATGATAAAGGAGCACACACAGAATAAATCCTGATACAAGTCCTCCTAAATGTGCCATATTGTCCACATTGGTGCTTTGAAGCCCGTAATAAGCTGAATACCCAATCAAAAATAATACTTTGGAAATAGACATAGTCTCCAACCGGCCTTTGTTACGGATAAGCAGCCACAAAAGAGCGCCTATCATGCCGAAAACAGCCCCGCTTGCCCCTAAGGATTCGGTTTTATCATTAATGCCATAACTAAACCAAAGAGAAAGCAGATTGCCTCCAAGTCCTGCCAGAAGATATAAGAAAAAATATTTCCCATGTCCCAAAATCCGCTCTACAATATCTCCCAGGAAAAACAATATCAGC
Organism: uncultured Lachnospiraceae bacterium; assembly: GCA_910585715.1. GTDB lineage: Bacteria > Bacillota > Clostridia > Lachnospirales > Lachnospiraceae > RGIG3040. The sequence goes on along the minus strand of CAJUEX010000008.1, from coordinate 27,815 downwards.
ATATTGCTCACCAGATGGTCAATGCCTGCATGAAGAAACATGGAGGTAAACAACCGATACCACTGTTTCATATCAATAACTGATTCTACGCCCATAACACCCTTAGTATACAACAAATCACCGGTAAATGTACACAAAGTAAACACAAAAACATTTAAAAGAAAGAAAAAATGATTGGACAAGGGCCTGTCCTTTATACTTTTATAAGAGCGTTTCCCTGTCCAGTCATATTTTACATTATTTTCTTCATATTCCTCCGGAACCTGCGGATTTTGTAAAAATTCCTCCAGCTTCCTCCGAATGCCGTAAAAATCTTCCGCATGGTTCTTTGGTATAAAAAGACTGTTTTGACAGAGAATCCAGCTAAATACCACATCCCCTGCAAAGGCTTCTGCCCGCTCCAAATCTTCGCTGATAATAAAGGAGAGGGAATGAACCTCTGATAATCCCCTGTCACGAAACTGCCATTCCGTCTTTTCCACAATGTGCCGGTATTCATCCGGATTCACATATGGGTTTTTTGTAGTATCCACCACATGAATCACGTTTACAAAGGAATTTTCCAACTGGAAAAACACTGTAAATTCCTGCAGGTTTGTGTCCAGCTGAATATAATTCAGGGTCTTTAGAAAGTAGCTTAACTCCTTTAACATGCAATACCTTTTTCCTTTCGATTTCAAGAAGTATATTGGATAATTGTGAAAAGTATTCTATGTAAAAGGGTATCATTTATCCTTTCCGGTGTCAATGATAGGTAAAGGTTACCTTTCCAAAGGTGATTTCATCTTCTGCCGTTAAAGGGACAAGTTCGTTTGCCTCTAAAGGAATCCCGTTTTTCAATGTTCCGTTTTTAGAGTTTAAGTCCATCAGATACACCATATCCTCATTTGGATTTTTTATAAATTTTGCATGCATACGGCTTACGGATTTATCCAAAAGCACATAATCCGCAGCGCCTTCCAGTTTTCCTATAATAAAAGGAAAATTGTTTAAACTAATCTTTATCGGTGTCTTTTTGTCAAATCTTTTTAGCTTTTCAACTAATACTCCTTCTTCCTTATACATGTTTTCCTGTAATAAAACAGTTTCCTCATATTTTAGCAGCTTTTCCGGCTCCTCTGTTTCCATAACCTCAGCCGGCTCCTGCTCATCTTCATAAGCTCTTTTACGAATGGAAAAATACTCCTGCTCCATCTGCTTTTGCATACTTTCCTTTTCTCTCTTCTCATTTACTCTTCCCCCTTCCAATATCTTTTTATACAAAAAAAGCAAAAAGAATCCAACTGCCCCAACAAAAGCGGCGCCTGCTGCCAAAATCATATCCCTTGTGCCAAAAAATACCGAAAGAGAAGCGGTGCCTTCCTGCTGCCAGTTCATGTATTGATAAATTATGTACCCTGCTCCTCCTAATATAAGAAGAATAAAGCAAAAAGCCGGAATCTTAAATTCCTTTACAGAAACACTGCTCCCTTTATTTTGTGACTGACCGTCTTCTTCCCCTTCTTCCATTTCCCACTGCTGACAGGACATATAAGTATCCGGGGATTCTAACCTGTTTTCACGGAAATTCTCTTTATACATGCTTTTCTCATAAGCTTCTTCTTTTTCTGAGTTTTCATTTTCCTGTAAAATTTCCTCTACAATCTGCAGAAATACAAAATTATCCTCTCTTGTCAGCCGGTAAAGCTGGTAGCCCACATTCACCGTCTGTTCGTCCTGATGATTAATATGATTTAACAAATACTCCGAAAGCTTTTGCACCCCTTGGCAGAAATCCGTTTCTTCAAATGGATAAAAACACAGGTACAGTTGTTCTGTATTCACATTCATATACATATGCTCCGGCTCTAAGCATAGATAATTTTCATCCAGTAAATAATTTTCCAGTTCTGCGAGAGCCTTGGATAAACCGGAAAGAATCTGCACAAGCTGCCCTGCTTCTATTTCCCTTCTTTCAAAAATGCATGCCAGTGTCTGTTTTCCGCTGATATCATAATAAAATTGATTTTCCCCGTTAAAAGGATGTATGGAAACCGGCAGTAAATGGGAAATTTTATTTTCTGTCACCATTTTCATCTGATAGTATTGTGTCCCTTCCATAGCCTGCTCTTCCAATATAAAATAACTGGAATTCATCTCTCTTTTATAAGTCCCCTGCACCTTCCTCATCCTTTCCCTGTTTCTCTTTTAAATTACTAAGTTTCCTGCAGTTCCTGATAAAAAACACCGGCTGCAGCTTGTGAGCCTTCCGGGTTATTTGAAACTCCCATGTATCCTCAGCAAATAAATCTGCTAAAATCACTGCTCCCGGAACCTTTTGGGTTATTCCATAGGTAACCTGAACGTAGCTGCCTTTCACTTCTATCTGCTCCTTATATTCCTGCAGGGACAACAGATTGCCTTTCATAAGCCTGCTGCTTTCCTTTTTCATATGCTGATACGTCTTTTCTGCCGTTTCCTGTTCCAGCCTGCTTCCCCTCAATGCGCAAATATAAGCATTTGCAGTTGTTTCCACCCTGTTATACAGGAAAAAGGACAGATAGATTAAAAATGTAAATAACGTAAGCAGCATTGGCATAATCAGGCTTAATTCTATTGTGCTGCTGCCTCCTGCCTTGATTTTAAAAAGATGAAAAACAATATTTCCTGTTTTACTTTTTTTATTTTTTCCCATATATTCCTTCCTTTCATTTCTTCTTATCCCTAATCATTATAGAAGCCAAAGTCCCCGCCGCAAGCAGCTGGATATCATACTTAAAACACCATGGACGGACTGTTTAACCCTTGCGGCATTTGTCAAATAGCATAGGCTGGCTGTTTTCCTCATTGTTACCGAAGTCAAATGCTTGCACGCAATCACTTGGCTCGTTGCTCGCGGGAATAAACAACAAAATAAGTGTTCTTTAAATTCCCAGAAAACACATGCCCCCATAAACCAGATATAAGAACGGGACCAAAGGCATTTCTGCCTTTCTGCCTGCCTTCTTCCCTGCCAAAAGCAAAAATCCTGTAAGCCCTGTAAGCAGAAATCCATAAAAAAATAAGGCAAGTGTTTTATAAAATCCCAGGCCAATCCCGCATGCCGCCGCAAGCATTCCGTCTCCCATTCCCAGCGCTCCTTTTGAAACCATGGAAAACAGACAAAATCCGACTCCCAAAAATAATGCTGCCAAAAGTCTTTCAATGGAAAAACAGTTTTGATATGCAGAAAAAGCAATATGGATTCCGGCAAATAAAATCACGAAAAAAATCGGTATTTTCTTTTCCTTTATATCAAAATAAGAACAAATTCCCAATAATGCCATGATAATCGTCATGTTTACAAGCTCTTCCATTTAATTACTGCCTCCCGGTTATTTTTTCCATGTTGTTTTTATGTTGTTTTTATGTTGTTTTTATGTTGCTTTTATGTTCTTATATTTTTTATGTCTCTACATTTTTATAATTTTTGATTTTTGCTTTTATCTTTTTTGTCTTAATCTTTTTTGTCCTAATATTTTTTATCTTAATATTTTTATATTTCTATGTTTTATACTTATGTGCCGCCGCACCGGCTGCAGGGGCTCCTGTTTCCCACCTTGCTAATGGGAATTGCGTCAATGGTCCTTTTCAGACCGGAACAGCTTATAGCATTATGATAGCGGTTTCCTTCCTCTGTAATATAAACCGTGCTTCCGGGAGAGTTTCCGCATTTTTCACAGGGTCTGTATTTTTCTCCTCCCTTATTCCGAAGCTGTTTTATTCCTTTATAAGTTACTTTGGATATGGAAAGCTTTAAGTGGGTACAGTTTTTTCTGGTATGATAAACCCTGCCGGTTTCCGTCACATATACAATTTGTTCATCCGCTTCCTTTTCATCCGTTCCCGCATTATCATATCCGGTAAAAGCTCTTGCGGTACATCGGGTAACCATGGTAAAGCCTTGAAATCCTATGTAAGGTATTTTAGGCTCTACCCGGTAAAGAGCTGTCAGTTCAATTCTGTCATCCTTCATGATTTTGCTAAAGCTGTAAATAATCCCGCTGCTGCCGTTTTTAATGCAACAATTGTCCAGATATTCCCGTCCTGCTGTTTTATTGACCTGCTTTCTCACATAAGCTTCACTAAAGGCAACCGAACCTAACAGGGAAGGCAGGACTTCCTTTTTATCCACCTTATCCATGGCATGAGCGTATACAGCCATTTCTCTTGCCGTCTGATGCAGGGCTCCTTCCAGCCGGATATGGATTGCCAGAATATCGAACATACAGCATAAATTCAATACAAAAAATAAAAATAAGGGCACTGCCAGGGAAGCTTCCACCGTAACGCTTCCCCTGCTTTTTCCCCTGTTCTGGAAGATTCCGGGGGACATCCTTTTTGAGAATATTTTTGATTTTTTTGGACTTGTACGGAGAGCATAACCTTTCTTTAAATTTGATGTGAATATTGTGGTAATTTTAGAAATTCTCAAAAAGGACATCCCCCGGCACCTTCCTTTCTTTAAAAGTAACAATAATCCCTTGTAATATCACAGCTATAGCCAAACCCGCTGAATACAAATGCAGTGGCTTCTATATAATCCACGCAGCCATCCATGCGGAATGCTTCATTTCCGGCAGTTTTCCGGATATCCATTTCCATTAAGTCCATGGTTCTAAAGGTTCTTGTATTTTTGTTGACAGTGGTCATCAGCAATATGAGATAATCTTTATAGGACAAGCCGTCTGCTATTGTCTCATCATTAGCCTGATTTTCGGAATCCTCAAGCCCATCTTCATAGGACAGCATTCCTTCCAGTCCAAAATGCCAGGTTTCGTCTGTTTTCAAAAGAGGAACCCTTCTGCCTGCCAAAAGCTGTTTTACATCATAAACGCTTTCCGCATATGCCCATGCAAACAAAATTGCCACCTGCACCAGCTTTGCCAGCTCCGGTAATTGTATTACTGCCGCCAAAGTAAGCGCCAGCGCTTCTGCCTCCGCCATTTTTGTTTCATTGGAAAACAAATATACCACGTTTGCGGTTTCCCGTATCAACAGCAGTCTGTTCACCACCCATTTCAGATTGTCCATATCGTTTTCTTTTCCGGCCAATATGTACTCTATCTGATATTTCAGCCGACTTTTCTCAAGAGGCTCCACATAGGTGCCAAACTTGTCCAGAATATATCCGTAAAAAAATAATTCATCTGCCTGGGTGCAGCCCTTTCTTTCCAACAGCCCGGCGCCCCTGCTTCTTTTTCGATTGGAAACGTAATTTTCCTTTGCAATGGTCTCATTGGAAAGGACGGCATTTTTATCCGTCACCAGGGCGAGAACTCCTTTGTTCCGGGTTGCATTTACCTCATCTGCAGGATTCTCCAGGGGGATTTCTTCCCATTGGTCCTCTCCCACCTTTTTTTGAGGAAGCTCAGTATCATCAATGGCTTTTTGATTGGCATTTCTTTCCTCTGTGACATTTCTGTCTAGCAGGTTCGCATCCGCCGCTTCATCCATGTATTTTTGCAGTTCCTTGATATAAGACAAGCCGTACTTATCCTTCATATAGGAAACCGCCTGTCTTTTAAACACCTCTCCCTGCTCATCCGTTGCCAGAGTAAACCGGTTAATCTGTGCTTCTTCTACTCTCATTGCAAGCAAATCCCTTGTGACATAATTTCCCATTCCCAAATCCTGTTCTGTATTATCCGTCATATATCCTTTAAAATGTGCCGTGGTATTTTCAATGGAGCTGTTCCCGCTTCCATAGGAGGTATCTATAAAGAAAAGGTCATATTGTTCCAAAAGCTCCCTGTTGTATTCTGCAAAAACAGAATACAGACTGATATCCATGGCGCATTCGGTCTGCATTCGGATTGCATTTGTTCTAGCTCCTTCTATTAAGGTCAGAAATAATGACAGCATTACCGATAATGTAAGTGCCAGATAAATTGTAACAGAACCTTTTTTCCCAATAAGACCTTTTCCCATTTTTTCCTCCTAACCGATACTTGAACTATTTTGTAATGCTTTTACTTTTTGACGTAATTGTCTTAAAGATACTGTTTACAAGGTCTGTAAGCTGCTTTTTAAAAATAATGACAAGCCCGATCAGCACTACCAGTATAAGTATCAATTCCACTGTCCCGATTCCCTCCTCCCCATGCCATAATTTTTTCAGTACATTCCATACTTTCATAGCTTTTTCTCCTTTCCTTTTGTTTTTGTTGCAGATAATCGGGAAATATCCTGCAGCCCGATTATCTATGTGTTTATAGTTGATAAGAGAGAAATGCCGGAACGATAATAAGAACCATAACGATTCCAAGCATAAGCATCATAGGTAAGAGAAGTTTTGTCCCTGCTTCCTCTCCTAATCTCCTTCCATTGCTTTTTCTTTCTTCAAAGGCTTCCTTTACTTCCTTATCCAAAAGTAAAAACATATCATTAGAGCCTTTTTTCATATTTTGTATTAAAAGTCCGCTGAACTTCACGTAACAAGGAATTTCACATCTTTTTCCAAAATGCTCGTAGGCAGCTTCCTCCAATATACCGCTTTCCATTTCATAAACGGCTGTCTGCAGCTCCTCGCAGGTGAAATTTTTTACTGCCCCCGCCCTTCTTTTGTCCTTATAATCCTTTGCCAACTTGTTTAATGCCGGCTTTACAGGCATTCCGGCCCCGGTCAGCAGCGTAAACTTACTAACGAACTCCGGATATTCCAACTGCAGAGCCTTTCTTCTTTTTTCTACCTTTTTGCTCAATTCCCTATCCCCCAAAAAATACACTACAATGCCTGCGCCTAATGTAAGAAGAAAAAGGGGAAGCTCTGTTTCTTCTTTGATTTCTTTATATACAATTTCTTCATCCCCTATTTTTTCCGGAAGTATCAGTTCTTTACTTGTTTCCTGCTGCTTATCCTGCTCTTCAATTCTTTGCTGAACCTTTTGAAACAACGCCTCTTCCTCTGTATACTCCTTTGGATATAAGGTCAGGGGCACAAAAAACTGCCTGCTAAAGGACTCATAAGAAAGGGTTACTTCTACCACCACGATAACCGGCTGCGTCAATGCTTCGTTTTTTACCTCTCCTGTAATATCCACATAATCATAATGGTCGGTTGCATAATCTATTTCCACCGGATAATCTTTTATTTTTTCTGGAAAATACAGGCTGCTTTTTACCTGTTCAAAGCTTTCGTTTTCTAAAAGCATTTCCTTCCTTATTTCCTGCTCCATTTCCAAAAATATTTTTTCTATTTGGGTCCGGTCATATTTTATTGCCGCTACCTGCAGCATCAGCTCCCTCTTACTTTCCCCTACAGCCGCCAAAAGCTTTACGTATCGTTCCTGTTCTCCGTAGGAGTTCCTTGTAATCCTATTGTTCTTTAAATTTGTAGTCTGCCAATTACTCACTCCTGAAAGAAGCACAAGACAGTTTCCTAAAAAAACAACGACAAGTACAAAAGACAGCTTTTGTTGATAATAGGCGGTAACCTGATTATCCACGGCCTTTAAGGGGTGTAAGATTTTCAAATTTTCCATGACAGAGTCTTTTCTGATTTCTTTGATGGGGGACTTTTTTACCAGATAACCTGCCGATTTCATAAACAGGTTTTTACCCGGCTCTTTTCTGCCCTGGAAAAAAAGAAACAAATATATTGCAAATAAAATGAAACTTAATATCATATTTTTATACTCCTATATTTCAATTGCCACTATCTTTCTTGATAAAAGAAAAGCCGCAAAATATACTATCAGACAGATTGTCATAATGCAGATGCCCGCAGGGTTTCCATACATGGGCTCAAAGAACCCCGGTGAAGTCATATCTATGTAAAACAAAATAAACAGAGGAACGGCATTCATAACCTTTTGTTCAAATCTTCTTGCCGCTAAAATAGTCTGTATATCCCGTTTCACCTGAATTTTTTCCCCAATTAAAAGTGCGGTATGTTCAATGATCTTATTCAGATTTCCTCCGCTGCGCTTGGCAATGGAGAACACTTCCGCAAAGTCTCTTATTTCTTCCACCTGACTACGCTCGGCAAAATCCTGCAAAAGCGATTCTAAAACCATGTTGTTTGCAAGCTGTCTGTTTATATATAAAAACTCCTGCAGGATTTTATCTTCCGGCTTATATAAATGGCACAAGTCCTTATATGCCTCATAAAAAGCATTTTCAATGGAATATCCGGCTTTTAAGGCAGCAGAAACTGCTAAAATGCCATCCTTAAACTGTAAGCTCAGTTTCTGCCTTCTTAAACGCTCTCTCTCTATTTCACAAAGCTTTCGATAAACGATTAATAAAGGGGATAAGAAAATCACGGGAATAAAAGAATGATAAAAGAAATAACTAATGCACAAAAGAATCGCCAATCCGCCAACCATATCCTTAAGGAGTTCATATTGCCTTCTCCCAAGACTCTTTTGTTTTTTCCCATGATACTTTCTCATATATGTCACTCCCTTAATCTGCGCAGGTTCCCATTCCTGCAAGCATCAGCTTATCTCTGTGCATTAGTTTTCCTGTTTTCACCAAAGAGCCCTTTACAGCCTCTTCTTTCTTTGTAAACTCTTCTTTAAATTCATAAAGGGGCGCCGTTAAAATCTCTCCCTGTTCAAAGCCTGTTACTTCCACAATTTCCAGAACCTTTCTCGTATGGTCCCTGAGCCTGCCCAAATGTACGATAATATCCACTCCGGAGGCTATCTGCCTGCGGATGGCGGACAGGGGAAGCTCCATTCCCATTAAGACCATTGTCTCTAACCGGCTTAACATATCCCTTGAACTGTTGCTGTGGCCTGTGGACAGGCTTCCGTCATGGCCGGTATTTAACGCCTGTAACAAATCGAGGGCCTCCCCTCCTCTTACTTCTCCCACAATGATTCTGTCTGGTCTCATCCTTAAAGATGTTTTGATTAAATCCCTTATGGTGATTTCCTGACAGCCTTCCACATTGGCATTTCTCGTTTCCATGGAGACCAGATTAGGGGTATCTGAAAGCTGCAGTTCTGCACTGTCCTCAATTGTAATAATCCGCTCCTGTCTGGGAATAAATCCGGACAATACATTTAAAAAGGTTGTTTTCCCGCTTCCTGTTCCCCCGCTTATAAAAATGTTATATCCTGCCTCCACCAGATGTTTTAAAAAGTCAGCCGCCTCTTTTGTTATTGAGCCCATTTTTATAAAATCTTTCATAGTAAGGGGATTATCCGGGAATCTCCGTATAGTAAGAATAGGACCGTTTAATGCTATGGGAGCCAGCACCACGTTGACTCTTGAGCCGTTTTCCAGTCTGGCGTCTACAATGGGACTGGTTTCATTTACCACCCGGTTGGATTTTGCCACAATTTGCTGGATCACATCTTCCAGCTTTTCTCTGGATTCAAATTTATTTTCCCACCGGTACAGCTTTCCTCTTTTTTCCAGAAATACCTTGTCAGGTCCGTTTACCATGATTTCCGTCACTTCCTCATCCTCTATAAGCTCCTGTAGGATATCCAGCTTTCTTATGGAAAAGAACAATTCCTTTCCAAGCCTTTTCTTTTCTGCAAGGGGGATATAGGTGCCCCTTCCTGTTTCCATGATTTTTTCATCTATCAGTTCCCGGATTTCTTCATCCTTTACCTCTCTGGAAAAGTCAATTTCCTGAAAAAGCTCTGCTTTCAATTGTTTTTTAAGGGGTTCATAATTTACTTTTCTGCTCATGCTCCCTGCTCCTTTAAAAGGTTTTTTACATAATCAGCCAACTGGCTGTGGGATAAATAAATCATCTTATAGGGAACCTGCTTGAAAACCGGAATGCTGCAGGTAATGGTTTTTTTCAAAAGCTCCTCTTTTTTCATATATGCCAACAGTTTTTCATACTGGTCTATTTTTGCCAATGCCATTCCGTCCTGTTTTGTAATGGTATATATCCTGCTGCATCTTTCCAGTATTTCAAACAGGCCCCGCACATGGTCGGACAAGTCCAGAATCACTGCTTCATAATCCGTATTCCTTTCCAGTTCATCTAAAAGAAGCTGCCACTGTTCCCCTTCCATTTCCAATATATCCGGAAAGGAAGCGGTGGGAGGGATAAAATCCAGGCTGCCGATGGAGTCCACCATACCTGCCAGCTTATATACAAATTTTCCGTTTCCTTCTTTTAAGAAATACATCAGGTCCATAAAGTCATGATGAAACTCTTTTTCTAAAAGCATGGAAAAGCCGGAATAAGCTTCAAAGTTTAAATACAGGCATCTTTTTTTCTTTGCAAGGATTTGTCCTAAAATCAAGGAAAAGGATGTTTGCAGACATCTGCCGATAGGGCTGTACACTCCTATCAGCTCCATTTTTCTTTTTCTGCCTCCTGCTGCCGGCACCGCCTGCTGCCCTTCTCCTTCTGCATAATACTCAATAATTTTCTTCATAATGGCTGTGCCTGACTGATATTTGTATATATAAGGACGGCTGTTTTCATTTTCTTTATTTTCCTGACATAAGTAAAGGATTCGTCCTGCTGCCAGTCCGGCCGTTTCTTTTTCTTCCATGTCCTCCCCTATGAGTAAAAGCTCTATGGGGTGTTCCTTGGAAAAAGCGGCAAGCTTTTCCAGATTGTCAAATGCCATGACCTTAAAAGGAAAATGTTTTTTTCCGGACAGGTATTGGGCTAATTTATATACATACTTTCTTTCATAATCACAAATTGCTAAAAGGGTATCCATAAAGTACCTCCAATCCAATAAATGCAAAAGCTTAAAAATATGGGAATCGTAAAATGAATCACTGCCTTTTTGTCAGGCTGTCGTTTATGATATGGCTGAATTTGATTTGTGTTTAGAACATCTTTTAAATATTGAAAAAAATAGGCAAACCTCTGAATCAGGTTTTTATAATAAAGCATTTGAATCAGGCTGTAGACGGCTCCTATCAGAAAGGAAACGAAAATGCAGTACAGGGAGGGTTTAATGCCAAGCAGCATGGCAAGCAGCAGAAACAGCTTTACATCCCCGGCTCCTATAACCTGCAGGGCAAAAACGGGAAAAAGGCATATGAGAAGCAGCAGCATATTGAAAAATCCCTGTATCAGCGCCCCGGCATTATTTTCATATATAAGTATTCCGGTTCCGATAATATAGCCTGATAATAGTATTTGGTTCTTTATCCGGTAGCTGCAAATATCAGAAACTGCGGCTATCAATAAAAAACAACTTAAAAAATAGTAAATGTATCATTCCTCCTTGTCAAATTTCTGTCTTGGGAAAGTTGTCCGAAAATGGACGTTCATGCTAAATAGATTGCCTGAACTGACACAATAGATATGAATGTGTAATATGTAGTCTGTTGTCTGACTGACTTGTAAAATGGATTATAAAGCATGTGTTGTTACTTGTCCATAGCTTTTTGAGAAATAAATATTTTTTTGTGAAAAAGTTACAATAAATCATATAAATATAAGCGCGAACAGCACGCAAACCCCCGGTATTCCTAGGATTGCGCTTGTCAATAAGGTAAGAGGATTAATGCCCACCCCCTGCGAAATCCCAAAGGATAATAATAATTGGTTTATGCCATATATTGCAAGCCCGCCAATGACTCCCCTCATAAAAAATCCCATAATGACCTCCAGCTTATTTTTAAAAAACAAAATGGCAAGCACCAGAATACATACAAGTATAATGGCACAGGCGCCCCAGATTTCTTCCATTTTCATATTTTTCCTGCCTGCTTGTATCTGATTTTTTTACATTATATGGTTAAGCGGAAATTAATATGAATATTTTTTTCAGGTTGTGACTATACTTACTAAAAAGGAAAATATAGGAAAGGTGTAACAGTTCAGACAGCAGCTCCCCCACAGGAATCGGAATGGAAGCTTGGCAGAACATGATTTCTACGTCGTCACGCTTCCGCTCTGATAAAAACGCAGCAGTGCTAAGCTCGAAAATACCTCGCCAAGCGCTGGCGTTTTTATAAGGACTCCTTTAGAAATCATGTTCTGCCAACCCCCCATTTCGATTCCTGTGGGGGAACTTCTGTCTGAACTGTTATGGAAAGGTGACGGATATGAAAACGGGAGGGGCAGCGGACATTGAAAAAAAGAAAGAACGTTTACAGCTTTTAGATGATATCGATAAGACAAAATTTGCTCTGGAATGTGCCTATTCTAACTTTGACAACGTAACAGAGCCTGATTTAATTGACTGCTATATTTATGAAGTAAATTCCAGTTTAAAACGATATAAGTATTTATTGGAACAGGCAGCAAAATTAAATCTGCTGCCTGAAGAATCAAACCAAAAATCCTCTATTTTCACCGACCTGATTCAGGTTTTCCACTAAATTACCGCGCCCATAGGTAAGCCCTGCATAAACCTTTTGGGAATTTTCCATAACAGCCGGAGACTGGTCCATGCTGCTTATCCGGTTATATGCCTCCCAAAGCTCTTTCATGACTGCAATACTGTTCTCTAAGGGCTCTGTTTTGTTTTGCACATCTGCATGGACAAGCTCCTTGTTTACATACACATATAACTGCATCAGTTCTTTTGCAGGGTTATATTCAAAGTTCAGAGACTGCATCAGTTCTTTTACACATCCTCTGGCATACCGGATTGCATCTTTAAAGTCTTTCACATTCTCTTTTTTATAGGCTTCTTTTGCTTCCTCCATATACTGTAAAAACATTTCGTACAGGATGACTACTAATTGGGTCTTATTGGCGCTTGTGATACGCAGCTTATACTGCTGCTTTAACTCATCATTCATATTCCGACCTCCGGTTACCTTCAGCTAATATACAGCCTGACAGCGGTTACTTTTCGCTAACATACAGCCTGACAGCAGTTACTGTAACAGTTGCAAAATCTGCTGAGGTCTTTCGTTTGCCTGTGCTAACATGGAAGTGCCTGCCTGAGTCAATACCTGAAGCTTCGTATACTCTGTCATCTCAGTTGCCATATTCACATCCATAATGCTGGAATATGCTGCAGTAACGCTTTCACTTGATGAATCCAGATTTGTTTCTGTATGCTCCAGACGGTTTTGATAAGCGCCTAATCTGGAACGGACAGCAGAAATATAGTCATTAGCATTTGCTAACTGTGCAATTGCTTTAGAGGCATTTTCAGCAGTTGAAACATCCAGTGTTTCCATGTCCATATTGGACAGGGTAATAGCAGGAATCCGTATTGGAAGAACCTGCCCTTCATTGGCTCCAATCTGGAAACGCATAGCGCCGATTCCGGTTAAATCCAAAGTCATGGCTGTTCCTGCACCGGCAAATGTATTCTGATCAATGGAAATCCTCACCTCATTTTGCAATGCGTCTATTATCGTTACAGTCTTTCCTTTTATTTTTGTAACACAGGCAGCATCAAAATGAAGTTCATCCCCTGCCGGTCCGGCAGCGCCAAAATTCACTGATGTGGCATCTGTTAAATTGCCGTCTGCATCAAATACAGGTGAAATAGACAAAGCATATCTTCCTAAAGGAATATCGTCAGAATAATATTCTATATCGGCTCCCGGTTCACTTGTGTAACCTTTTAAATCACATTCTCCATTTAACAGCTTTTGTCCGTTAAAGTCAGTAGTTGCAGCTACTCTTTCTATTTCATCCCTTAACTTGGAAACCTCTTCCATAACCAAATCCCGGTCACCATCTACCAGAGTTCCGGTTGTAGCTTTTACAGACAGCTCGCTCATTCTTTGAATCATTTCCTGAATTTCGGATAAAGCTCCCTCTGCCGTCTGAATTACAGAAATACCGTCGGTGGCATTCTGCCTTGCCTTTTCCAATCCCTTTAACTGTGCGTTCATTCTCTTGGCAATGGCAATTCCCGAAGGATTATCCTTTGCCTCATTAATCTTAAAGCCCGAAGATAAACGGGAACTGGAAACAGCAAGATTATTTTCACTTGTACTAAGAGATTTATTGGCGATAATCGCCTGTAAATTGTAATTAACTTTCATAAAAGCACCTTCCTTTTATTTGCATAATGTATGTTAACATGTTTCAATAAATTCAATAAAAGCTTTTGCGGCATGATACAGTTCTTTTGTGGATATGGCTGTATCGGTTTCCTTTTTGTGTGAAAAGCCTTCCACATCCGTATGCCTTTCATAAATTATCTGAACCTCTGCCTGTTTTTCCGTTTCTGTTAAAAACTTTTCCTGCAGCCCCGGCTCCTGAGCCTTCAATATTTCAAAGCCTTCTCCGGAGCTGCATGCCACATATCCGGAAATCCTGCCCTGCTCTGCTTCCAGACAAGCCTCTACCTTTCCCAGCCTTTCTGTTTCCAGAGAAGCGGTTACTTTTCCTTTTTCTCCTTTATTCCTGAGAATTTTCACGTGGATAGAGGTAATTTCGCCGCCTATGGATACGGGCACCTGATAATTTTCTTCCTTTGCCATATGCTTTAACAGCCTTAACTGTTTGGAAAAGATAGCCATGCTCTTTACATCTATAGCTGCAGCTCCTTCTTCAAAAGAGCTGTTTTCCAATATGTCCTCTGTGGTTTCTATAAACCTGTCATATGCCTGTTCCATGGCTTCCTTATCCGTCATGGCTTCCTTTATCATGCCTATATCATTCTCTAAGCGGGCAGTCAGCGTCTGCTCGCTGGTTGTGGCACGATTGGTATTTCTGTCATTTTTCTTTGCATAGGAAGCAATCTGTTTAAATGTTGCGCCCTTATAATTCATAAGGTAATCCGCTGCTAACAGGTTATCCGGAGAAATATCCTGACCGTATTCCAGCAGGTCTTCAATGACCTGATCCCCTACCTTGCGGATTCTCCGCATATCATCCAGCTGTTCCTTCAGGTATTCTTTTTCTAAAAGAACATCCTCTGATTTTGTTCTTAAAATCTCATCCAACTGCTCTAAGGTAGTGTCTCCCGTAAAGTCAACCATGCGAAGCTTTTCCGGAGAAAGCTCTTCAAAAATATGGTCCGCTTTCTTTTTGTAATATCCCTGTATCTGCTCTGATATGGAAGCTCCCTTTTCATTTAAAGCGGACAGCCCGCCGAAATCATCATCAATGACAGCCTGAAAACTGCCGCGTTTTCGTATTCTTGTTTCTTCCAGAAGATTTGACAGGGACAAATCCCTTCCTGACTGCAGCAGGCTTCCGATGGCAGCCCCGTCACCCTTTTCAATCTGGCGGAACAGTCTGTATATTCCGATATAAGCATTTCTTTCATCCTCTGAAATCCCATTGCTCTTTTCCAGCTTATACAGATATTTGCTGTATTTCTCCATCTGTTCGGAAGGCTCAGACTCTTTTTCTTTCAGATAATCATATAATTGTTCCACGTTCATATTCAGTGGATTTACATCTTCCCTGATCATTTGAAGCACTGCTGCCGGCGTCATTTTACGAACCACTCTGGTAAGCGCTTCTTCCGCATTTTTGACAGCATTTATGTTTTCTTCGGTAATCTCCATCTGGTTATATCCTAAAATACGGACTGCCTTCGCATTGGCATCGTTGTATTCCATATTCAGGTCCTCTAACAGCACCCTGATTCTGCCAAATGCCTTTTGGATGGAATCCCCCAGATCTCCTCTTGGAGCCGTCATCAGCGCTTCATAGCTTTTTCCTGCGCTTTCATAAGCATTTTTTAATACTGTACCTTGTGTATGTACATAATTCAGAGTAAATACAGAACGGGTAAAAGCAACCTTCCCCACAACAGCGGCGGGCATGTCTTGAATGGCTGTTACTTTTTGAGTTACCTCTTTGTAAAGGGAAGCTCTTTCTCCAAAAGCAACCTCTTCTCCCTGACCAAATAACACCTTTTGTTCTGCTTCCTCCTGCTGTTTCAGCTTTTCTACCACCTGCTCAAGCTCTGTAGTCTCAATGGCAAATCCGCTTTTTAACAGCTTATAGTTGGCATCCACCGTCATCCGCAGCCTGATTTCTTCTAACTGCCTTTTGGCAGTGACTAGCGCCTGGCTTTCCTGATTTTTTCTTTCATATGTCATGCCGGGAGTAGTGGCGGATAAGGAAATCTCTATCATTGCTTTGCTGAGATTTTTGATGGTAAAGGTTTTTCCTTCTGCATAAACCTTTTCCACAGCTTCCTCTGTAACGGCATCTACTGCCTCTTTCAGGGAAACCGCCTGCTCCAGAGCACTTTCCTTATTGGACAACAAGGCATCTTTTGCCTGCTTTCCTTCCGATAAAGCTGAAGCTATGGAATTAATGATATCTTCCGGTTCCTTTGGAAAAGAAATTTCTTTTAACTCATTTAATAAAAGCAGGTTATCCTTTGTTAAAGGAATTCCCTTTTCCACCAGCCATTTAGCCTGATTGACTGTCTCCTTATATACTACAAGCCCTGCGTCCTGGATGACTTTTTCCATCTGTTCCTGAAGCCGCTCAAAGTGTATGTCGTCTGCCTTTTTGCTGTAATATCCGGTAAAATCATCTTCAAAATATCCTGTTCCCTGTATGTCTCCGTTTTTAGCGGCGCTGAACTGAGCCCTGTACAAATTATCAATGGTGGGCTCTTTTCCATTTGTAACCATATATTTTATGGCGCCATCGCTTAGCTCCTGTATCTTTCCTGCCTTTTCAAACTCCTTCATTGCTTCTGTCACGTTTTCCTTTGTAACAGGCACATCATACTGGCTGAACTTTTGGGCAATGGAAATAGCATAGCCGGCATTTCCGGTAATCTTTTTCAGCTTATCCATGCTGATGTCATCCGTATAACCGGCAATCTCAATTCCTGCCTCCGCAAGCTTCGCCTTTATCTGGTCTACAACAGTAACAATCGTCTCCACGTCCACGCTGCCGGGATGAAAGCCTTCCTTCATCAGATTGGAAAAATCTTCCCCGGACATAGAATTAGACATTATGGCCATGTAGTTGCGTATATTGGTAATATCCATATTCGCAGCTTCTTTCATAACATCTTCTGTGGTCTTTCCCTGACCTCCATAAGCCTTGTTATCCATAACAGTACCAGAAATGTCTAAACGAAATCCCTTTTGAGCCCGCATCCTGGGGGTATAGGGAGCGCTGTATGTAATTTTACTGTTGTCTACATTTTGATTTTGATTCATTCCCTCTAAATTTACCTTCATGTCAACTCTCCATGTAGCGCATTTTGCCTTTCTGCTTTTTCCTGACGTCTTATGCCAGAATAAAAGATAAATAATTGAATATTCACCTTTTATTTCGGCAGATTATACACGATTCTTAACCGCCTCCACCAAATTCCTGAAAACACTAATTGTTCCAACCATCATTTTCAGCCCCCACCCCTCTCTCCTTCAAATATCCTTCAATATATTCTTATACAGCTTATACAGAAAACCGTACAAACTGAAACTAAACAGCATTAGAGAGATAAGAGCGGATTCCATGCATTGTTTTTGACGGCGCCTTTCCTTAACAGCCTGCCCGCTGTCCGGAAAAAAGCAATCATGAGCTGGTACAAAAACTAATGACAAAGCAGCAGATATAGAGTATACGGAAATATAAAAAACAAGCTGGGAGCCAATGACTAATGTACGAGCACATTCATTGGCTTCCAGCTCTTCTTTTTTCCAGTTTATCATAAAATGCTAAAACGTGAACAAAAGCGCACCGTAAGGAGGTAAGTCAAAGGTGATGGAATAATCCCTTCCGCTTGACTCTTCCTTTTTGGCAGCGATTTCTTTTGGTATCTCCGCCCCGTTTCCGCCAAATTCTTTAGCATCGCTGTTTAAAAGCAGCTTGTATTTTTTCTTTTTGGGCACGCCTACTTTAAAAGCTTTTCTTTCCACCGGAGTC
The DNA here is from genome assembly GCA_910585715.1 of uncultured Lachnospiraceae bacterium. Taxonomy (GTDB): domain Bacteria; phylum Bacillota; class Clostridia; order Lachnospirales; family Lachnospiraceae; genus RGIG3040. The sequence goes on along the minus strand of CAJUEX010000008.1, from coordinate 10,084 downwards.
ATATTCAATATTACTAATATGTTGTTCTTTCCGTTGGATGCTTTTCTGAAATAGCTGTAGGTGCTGTTTTCCAAATCATCAGCTTCTATCCATTCAAAGCCCGCCCAGTCATTATCTATTTCATACAGGCATGGATACTGACGGTATATTTCAAGAAGCCTTCTCACATAATTTTTCATTCCGGAATGAAGAGGATCCCCCAGACAATGCCATTCCAGTTCCCTTGCTTCGCTCCATTCACACTCCTGAGCAAAATCCTGTCCCATAAAGAGAAGCTTTTTGCCGGCATGGGTGAACATATAAGTGTAACCAGCTCTTAAATTGGCATACTTATCCACCATAAAGCCCGGCATTTTATTTAACATGGAGCATTTTAAGTGCACCACCTCATCATGGGAAAGAGATAAAATATAGTTTTCAGCACTGTTATAACTCATCGCAAATGTCATCTTGTAATAGTTGTCTTTCCTGAAAATCGGGTCCAGCTTCATATAATCGCAAAAATCATGCATCCAGCCCATATTCCATTTAAAGGTAAAGCCCAGACCACCTTCCTCTGCCGGTTTCGTCACCTTAGGCCATGCAGTGGACTCTTCTGCAATTATCATGGTGCCCGGAAATCTTTTGGGGACAATGGAATTTAAATGGCGGAAAAATTCAATTGCTTCAATATTTTTATTGTCGCCGTACTTGTTTGCAACCCATTGTCCGTCTCTCTTTCCATAGTCTAAATAAAGCATGGAGGCAACTGCGTCCACCCTCAAGCCGTCAATATGATATTCCTTTACCCAGTAAAGGGCATTGGCAATGAGGAAGTTTACCACTTCTGTTTTTTCATAATTAAAAATCTTAGTACCCCAGTCAGGATGTTCTCCTTTTCGCTTGTCGGGATGTTCAAAGAGGCAGGTGCCGTCAAATTCGCTGAGACCAAATTCATCTCTTGGAAAATGGGCGGGTACCCAGTCCAAAATAACGCCTATTTTATTTTTGTGTAACGTATTTACAAGATACATAAAATCCTTTGGAGAGCCATATCTGGAAGTAGGCGCATAATAACCGGTTACCTGATAACCCCATGATCCGTCAAAGGGATACTCTGCAATTCCCATAAGCTCCACATGGGTATACTTCATTTCTTTCAGGTACTCAACGATACGGTCTGCAAAAAGCTTATAGTTATAAAAGGAATCCTCCTCCCGGGAAGCGGGATGCTTCATCCAGGAACCGATGTGGCATTCGTAAATAGCTACCGGCTCTTTATTCCAGTCTTTTGTTGCTTTTTCACTCTGCCAGCTGCTATCCGTCCATTTAAATCCGGTAATATCCGTTACTTTCGAGGCATTTCCCGGTCTTAATTCGGAATAATTTGCAAAAGGGTCCGCTTTATAAAGCTTACGGTTATCCTTAGTGGTTATTACATATTTGTATAAGTCATTTTCCTGCACTCCCGGAATAAACAGTTCAAAAATACCGCTGATTGGCAGTTTTTTCATATTATGCCTGTAAATGTCCCAATCATTAAAGGAGCCTGCCACATTCACATACACGGCACCGGGAGCCCAGACTGCAAAGTATACTCCTTCCGCTCCGTCTACCACTGCCTTATGAGCGCCTAATTTTTCATAAATTTCATAGTGATTTCCCTGTGTAAATAAATACTCGTCATACTCAGAAACAAAAACATTATTTTCATTTTTTTTGTTTTGTACCATATTATTTCCCTCTCTCACTTTTTAATTTAGAAAGTCCTTCTCCCTAAGTATAATCATATCTTCCCTGTCATATCGTTTTGCAAAAATTATATCCATAAAATGGGACATATTCTTTTTCTCTGCATGAACGATTGCTTTGTCCACCATCTCTTTTACCTCCGCCACGGTAACGGCATGGTCAATTGTCTGCATTTCGGAAATTTTTGTATACAAGGCCAATATGCCCATATCATCAATAGCATATTCCTGTTCCCTTGCATATTCTTTGGCATAATTTACAAGCCCGTCATTATCCAATGCCTGAATGTCAATCTTTGCATTGAATTTAGCTGCAAGGTCCGGATAAAGCAAGGTCAGCCTTTCCATTTCCTTCTTTGTGTCTTCCATGATTACAAAGACTTTATGCTCTTTTAATCTTTCCAGATGGTATAATAAGTTTCCAAGAGCATCTGCAGGCAGGTCACCGGCCCGCTCAATAAGCAGCGCACTGTTTTCCAGATTTTCCAGCGTGGCTCCAATATTCTTTTCTGCCAAAAGCTCCCCGGTAATTTTAGCCATTTTTCCGGAAAAATCAGGATATTTTTCTTTTAACTGCACAACAACATTTTGTGCTGCCTGTAAAGTGCCGGTTCCATGCTCTCCTGTAATCATCATATTGCCTGTTGCAGCGGAAAGGTCCATAATATCCAAGGCTCTTGCAACTTTTCCCTGTTCCTCTTTACTGGAAGCAAAGGGAGAAAAACGGCTCTTTTCTGCTTTTGTTAAAGAACGTGCAGGCTGTTCCTCTTTTGGCACAAATGTCTGAATGGCTTCCGTACTTTTTATATCTACCGGCTTCCCTATAGAAACATCGGGTGCAGGGGCTGCCTCATCCGGCATTGGTGCTTCCGGTGCCGGCTCCGGCACAGGTTCTGCCGGAATTGGCGCTTCTGCAGGATATTCCGGAACTGCTGCTTTAGGAGCTTCTGGAGCCGGTGCTTCTACCGGATATTCCGGGGCTGTTGCTTTGGGTTCTGCCGGAATTGGCGCTTCTGCAGGATATTCCGGAACTGTTGCTTTGGGTGCTTCCGGAATTGGCGCTTCTGCAGGATATTCCGGGACTGTTGCTTTGGATGCTTCCGGAATTGGCGCTTCTGCAGGATATTCCGGCGATGCTGCTACAGGCGCTTCTGGAACCGGTATTTCTACCGGATATTCCGGCGATGCTGCTACAGGCGCTTCTGGAACCGGTATTTCTACCGGATATTCCGGGGCTGTTACCGGCATAGGTTTTGGTATTGGCGGTTCCGAAACCGGAACTTTTTCTGGTGTTTCCGCTATTGGTGTTTCTTCTTTTGCTTCCTCAAAAAAGGAGCTGTCTATAGCAATAGGTTCAATAGGAACCGGCTCTTCTCTTATTTCAGGGCTGTTTAATGCATCTAACAGCTTTTCTTCCAGACCAAAAATCTCTGCCGTATCAAAAGTAACTGAAGAAGTCCGCTCCTCTTTTGGCAAAGCCTTTCCTTCTGTTTCTGTTATTTCCTCTTGAACAGGCTCTTCAACAACTTGCTCTGTTACTTTTTTCTCCAGCTCTTCATTCAGATGTTCATGATTGAATACATCCTCTGCCGGACTGATTAAATCCAAATCAGCCTGAACGCTTGCCCTTGCCATGGCATCAAAGTTACTGAACATGGGACCTGTCTGCTGAATGACTCTTTCCCGCATTTCCTGCATGCGGCGTTCTTCATTGGCCCTCTTGGTTTCTTCCCATTCCGCCATAATATCTTCCAGACTAAGCTGTCCGGTAATCTGTCCATCATCCGGCTGTTCTTCCGGTTCTGAATTCTTCGGCCGGATTTCTGCTGCTGAAACTTCTGCAAGGCCTGCCTGTCCGGTTGACTGCTGAACGGGTATCTGATTTGACCGAACCAATGGCTGCTCTGGCTCAACCGGCATCTGCTCTGGCTGAACTGGTTCCTGCTCCGGCTCAACCGGTTCTGCCGGAATTCCCTGTACCGACTCTTCTATCTGACTTGCCCGCTGTATTGGCTTTTCTTTTAAAGCTTCTTCCTCCAAAGCCTTAACGAATTGCTCTGTTATTTCGTCCGGCTCTTCTTCAAGTGCCCCTGCCGGAACCGGAACCTTCTGCACCGGTGAAGGAATCTGTATAGTTGGAGCGGACAGAATGTCTTCCATAGAAGGTTTCTTTTCATCCTCCTGTATCCGGCTTTCCTTACTCTCCTCCACTTGCTGCGGGATATCTCTGACCTCTTCCTCCTGCTGCAGGCTTTCTTCGGGCTCTTGCGGCTGCCGGGGGCTTTCTTTAATCTCTTCCTCCTGAAGCCCGCTTTCTTCATTCTCCTCCATGGATGCCAGAAGGTCTTCTTCTGTGATAGGCGTCAACTCTGCAGTATCCTGAAGAAGCGGCGCAATAATAGCGTTTTTAATGGAATCATCCGTAATGGCCTCCATAATAGTATCGCTGGTGGCTGCTTCCGCCAGACTGGCAAAGGGCATTGCCATGGTGGCATCACTGGCAACCATATCTTCCTCTGCCATAAATTTTGCAAGGCTTTTTGCCAATTCCTGCTGAAGATTGATAGTGCTGTATTCATTATCAACATCTATCGTCTTCACTTTTATATCCAAATCATCATCCGGCTGAGTTACCGGAATTTCTTCCTCCGCCTGTTCCTGTGCCGATTCTGCCTGCTCTGCTTCCGGTTCCGGCTGGTTTGGAATATCATCCTCCGGCTCTTTTCCTTCTTCCTCTGTTCCATTTTCAGTTATATTTTTTGAAGGAATTCTGGTGGTGGGGGCATTAGAGGGCTCCACTGCCTTAATCTGGATGGGAAGAGTGCTTTTTTCAGTCTCCTGTTCTTCTTCCGGTTCCGCATTTTCTTCCAAAACAGGCTCCTGTGTCTGGAATCGTCTGTCATATTTTTCCTGTTGGCTGGCAGTCAGCGGACAGTGCAGCATTTTCAGCTCCATTGCCTTTATTACATATTTTCCTTCGCCAAACCACAGAATCAATTCGTCGCATTCTTCCACACATCTGGTTGCAAGTCCAATTCTATGATATAAATAAGCAAGCTCATATGCCCATTTTTCTCTGTAATCTCTTTTTTTGTATTCTTCCAGCACCGCAATCCGCTCTTCCAGGCTTACATCCTGAGCCTCATATAAACGGTACTGCAAAATGAACTTTCCCGTATCTCTTGGGGCAATCTGAACGAACTCTTTATAGTATTCCACTGCCTGAACGGTTTCTTCAAGCTTAATGGCTAATTCACATAAGGAATATACTATTTTTCTGGAACCGGGATTTCTGTCGTATGCCAGCAGCAAAATTTCCTTGCTGTCCTCGTAACGGCGGTTAACCTTATAAAGCTCGCTGATCTTGCAAAGCATCATAACACTTTTTACCCTGCGCCAATCAATAGTATCCGCAATTTTTACCGCTTCTGCAAATTTCTTTTTATCAATCAGGGCGTTTATTTCCTCTGCCCGGATACGATATTCATACTTATCCAAGTTCCTTCACCTCGTAGCCGGAATTTAACACTAAATTCCCTATTTTCATACCCTTTAGTTTATCATAGGAGCATAGTAATGTCAAAAAAATAACGCATAAATTATCACCTGTTTATGCGTTTTTTTCTGAACTTTTTGTGAACTTATGAATATAAAATATTACTTAATTTTGCAAACTGTTCAAGGGTCAGAGCTTCTCCCCGGATGGCAGGAGGAAGTTTCATTTTGTCAAGGGCTTCTATTATCTGTTCCTTTGTAATGTTCAAGTCCCCGTTGGCCAGTCCATTTACAAGTGTCTTCCGTCTTTGATTGAAGGATGCCCTGATCAGGGCAAATAAAAAGGCTTCATTTTTTACGGAAACAGGCGGATTTTCATATCGGGACAGTTTAATAACGGCACTGCCCACCTTAGGCCTCGGCATAAAGCAGCCCGGAGGCACATTTGCCACGATTTCCGGCTTTGCATAATATTGGACTGCCAGGGAAAGAGCGCCGTAGTCTTTTGTTCCGGGGCCTACCTGCATTCTGTCCGCCACTTCCTTCTGTACCATTATGGTAATGCTTTCTAAAGGCACATGGCTTTCAAAAAGTCCCATAATAATAGGGGTGGTAATGTAGTACGGCAGGTTGGCAACTACCTTAATGGGTTTTCCCTGATTCCTTTCCTCTGCAATTTTAAATACATCCACTTTCAGGATGTCTTCATTTAAAACTGTCACATTATCATATGCAGACAAGGTATCATTTAGAATGGGTATCAGGTTTTTATCAATTTCCACCGCTACCACTTCCCTTGCATTTTCAGCCAGATACTGGGTCATGGTACCGATTCCCGGTCCTATTTCCAGAACAAGGTCATTTTCTGTAATGCCTGATTCCCTAATGATTTTTTCTAAAATGTGAGTGTCAATCAGAAAATTCTGTCCGTATTTTTTCTGAAAAGTAAATTGATATTTTTGCAAAACTGCAATGGTATTTGTGGGATTTCCAAGTGTCGCCATAATGTCTCCTTTTTATTGTATTTAACCGGCTGTGAAATGTCCTGCTTGTAATATTGCCTATCCTGCAGGGCAGCATTGCGGTTGCAGGACAATTCCCATATGTCTTGTATACTGTAACATAATTTCGGAAATTTTTAAGCATGTCCTGACTTTTCCTTACGAAATGGAAAACAGCTTTCTTGCATTATGATTGGTGGCTTCTATCACCAACTCTCTGCTGATTCCCTTAATACGGGCAATTTCCTCTGCCACATAGGGAAGATTCAGGCTGGAATTACGCTTTCCCCGAAAGGGCACCGGAGCCAGATAGGGGCAGTCGGTTTCCAGCAATATTTTATCCAGGGGGATATATTCCACTGCTTCTTTTAATTTTCTGGCGTTTTGAAAGGTTACCACTCCTCCGATTCCAAAATAAAAATCCATATTTAAAAATTCCCTTGCCATTTCCTTTGTATAGGAAAAGCAGTGAATTTCTCCGCCGATTTCTTCTGCTTTTTCTTCTTTCATAATATCCAGCGTGTCTTTTGCCGCCTCTCTGGAATGAATCACTACCGGAAGCTTTACATCCTTTGCCAGCCTAAGCTGCCTTCTGAACCATTTTTGCTGAACCTGCCTGTCAGGCTCCTTCCAGTAGTAATCCAGCCCGATTTCGCCTACCGCTACCGCTTTTTCTAAAGAGTATTGTTCTTTTAACCAAAGAAAATTTTCTTCGTCTAATTCTTCCGTTTCACTTGGATGGACTCCTAATGCCCCATAGATAAAGGGGTATTTTTCCATAAGCCCGATTGTATTTTTTGTGGATTGCAGACTGGCTCCTACGTTAATTACATATTCTATTCCGTGTTCCTTCAGACTTTCCAACAGTGTTTCTCTGTCTTGATTAAATGCCTCATCATCATAATGGGCATGGGTTTCAAAAATCATAATGACCTCCATTTTTTTATTTGAAACTGATTTGTTACAATTTTTTAAAGATTTTTAAAATTTTTTCAATTTTCTTTAAAAAAGGACTTGCTTTTTTTTAATGTGTATACTATAATAATTCTTGCGTTTCGGTGTTAGCGCGATTAGCTCAGTTGGTAGAGCACCTGACTCTTAATCAGGGTGTCCAGGGTTCGAGCCCCTGATCGCGCATTTTATAAGTACCATTTTTAAGGACCTGTGAGCCTTGGGGATGGTGCTTTTTTTTTGCGTTTTTTATTTTAACATTTTTTTTTCATAATGAAAAGTATTTTATGGAAGTTCCGCTAAGCGCTTGGGACTAAAAATATTTTTGGTCCCAAGTGCCTCCCGGTGCCTGTGAGAAAAACGGTTAACGGAATTATTACAGTATCTTGGTCCTTGAATTTTACTTAATATCAACTGTTTTTGTTGCTATTTTATTGCAGAACATTACATCATGCTCAACAACCAGCATAGTAGGCTTATATTCTAAAATTAATTTTTCAATCTGTATTCGGGAAAATATGTCAATATAATTTAATGGTTCATCCCAAATATATAAATGGGCAGGGGTCAACAGGCTTGATGCAATCAACACTTTCTTTTTCTGGCCTTCTGAAAATTGTTCCATATTTTTAGCAAACTGTACACGTTCAAAGTCCAGCTGGCGGAGAATTGCGCAAAATAAGTATTCTTCTATTTTTCTTTCTCTGCAGAATTTGGAAATACTGCCCTTTAAAAAAGAGGTATCTTGATTTATATAGGATATTATCATTCCAGAGGCAGTTTCCATCCTTCCTTTTTCTATCAAACTGTCGTGTGAAGCAGCCTCCTCACCGGATGCATGTTTTAAAACAGCCTTTATCAGACTGGATTTCCCGCACCCGTTTTTTCCTTTTAAAACTACTCTTTCTCCCTGACAGATTTCCATGCTCAGGCCTTCAAAGAGATATCCCTTTGAAGCCTTATAGCCAAGTCCGTATTCCGTTATAGAGCATAATACGGCTTTATGATGCTTTAATGGAAAGAGTTTTAAGTCCACGGGATTTTCTATATCCTGCAAAAGTCCTTCTTTTTCCAGAATTTCTTTATTAATCCGGTTTTCCATCTGTTTTACGCGGCTTTGCATCTTTTTTGTTTTTGCACCAATATATGCCCTTGTGGCTATGCTCCGGTCATGCTCTTTTATGGGGTCAAAGCCTATTTTTGACTGCTCGTTTTTTTCTGCCCATTGGTTTGTGCGTGCTGCTGCCGCCTTTAATCTATCAATTTCCTTTTTGTGCTTTTCATTCTCCATTTGGACAAAAGCATCTTTTCTTGTTTTATTTTCCCACCAGCTGGAAAAATTTCCGCTCTGTATTTCAATAGAGCGGCGGTTCAGCACTAAAACATGGTCTATGCAGGCATCCAAAAGATCTCTGTCGTGAGATACAAGAATAAAGCCTTTTTTTCCTGCAAGATATGTCTTTACGATTTCTCTTGATGTCTGGTCCAGATGGTTGGTAGGTTCATCCACTAATAAAAAGTCATTGTATCCGGAAAATAAAATTGCCAGCATTACCTTGGTGCGTTCTCCGTGGCTAAGTGTTTCAAAAGGACGGTACAGCACTTCTCCATCCACTTCCAGTTTATCAAGCTCACAAAGAACCTTCCATAGTTCACAGCCCGGTTTTAATCGTTCCATAAGGTTTGCTGCACATTCCTTCTTGTCCGCTTCTGATATCTGGTATGGGAAGTAATCAAATATGGTGGAAGTACTGATAGTTCCTTTATATTCGTATTTTCCCAAAAGCAAATTTAAAAATGTGGTTTTTCCTTTTCCGTTTCTTCCGATAAATCCCAGCTTCCAATTGGTATCTATGGAAAAGGAGACGTTTTCAAAAATATTGTCAAAGCTTCCTTCATAATAAAAGGTCAGATTATTTACATTTATCAAAGACATACATATCCTCCTGTTTGTTCTGTGCTAAAAGCTTGCTCAATTGTCTAAAATAAAAAAGAATCATTTGCTGTCAGGCTGCCAAAATGATTCCGGATTGTGTACTCTTTGTCTCTGATTTTTATATGCATGATTTCGTTCATGCTTTTATTTTTGCACCAAAAAAGAGAGGTTATGAGAACATAATCCACTTTTGGCAACATGAATAAGCTGCAGCAAGAATGCTGCATACAATGGGTTTCATGCTTTCAAAAGTAGATTAATTCCTCATCTTTTCACCTCTCTCGTTGATATGTGGGTATTATATAGGTTTTGGTGGGGGGTGTCAATCCATTTTCTAAAAAAATATAACTGTTCAAAACTACGGAAATTTTCAAGGTAAACGCAACACCCTGTTGCAGTTGGTCTGACAGATTTTATCTGTCCTCCCCTTATTTTCACATGTCTGCTATTGCTTTATCTGCCGTTATCTCTTGCAATAAGAGTTGTCAATTTTATTTATTTTTCAACGAATCATGAAGGGTTATCACAGCCTATAATGAAAATAGGAGGGGGCTGGCTCCACTACTGTTTTAGCTTCCTGTCTTGATTTATAATAGTTTTAGGCAGGATTAAGTTTGGACGCACCTTGGAGGATCTGCACCCCGTTTGTCAACGTAAATGTTTTGCCCTTGAGCACAGCATATTGTCGCGCCTTTTATGGTTAGCACGAGTAGCAAAGTCCGTATTACCTCGGGCAAATCTCCTGCCCATTCTATTGCAAAGGAGATGCTCTGTATGAAAGACCTTCTGGAAATTTCTTGTGGGCTGGATGTCCACAAAGATAAAATTGTTGCCTGTATCCTGACTGGCCCTTTGGGTAAGCCGACAAACTCTGAAATCCGGGAGTTTACCACCTTAATACCGGATATGATTGCTTTACGGGACTGGATTGTTTCTCAAAACTGCCATCATGTTGCTATGGAAAGCACAGG
>CAJUEX010000007.1 GCA_910585715.1 uncultured Lachnospiraceae bacterium | reverse complement strand
TTAAGACCGCCGAAAAAAATCAAATTAATTTACACACTTTACTTGACAAACCCTAAAAAATTTAAATGCAGCATTAAAACATTCTAATAGTGCGGCTTAATTTTTGGAAAAAGTACAGGAAAAACTATCTATTGTTGTAACATTATGAGCTTATAATCTTTTCCCTTGCCTTCTGCCGTAAGCTTTGCTTTTATAAAGATGAAATCCATCGGCACATCCCTGTCTACCGGCCACGGTTCATCTCTTAAAACCTCTATTGCATACTGCCCAATCCTTTTTAATTTTTCATCTCTTTCCTTAGCGAGGTATTTTCGAGCTTAGCACTGTTGCGTTTTTATCAGAGCGGGAGCGTGCCCCGAAGACTATTATATGTTCTGCCAGTTCCTACGTCCTCAAATCCAAAACCCGCAGGCTGAACTGTTACAAAAAACATAAGATATTATTTTAAAAAGATTGACGAATTAAAAAGATTAATGTAAAATAAATTAAATGAATAAAACAGAAACAAGCAATTGCTAAAGCGGAACAAAACAGAAAGGAGATAACGGACATGAAAGCACTTATTGACAGAAAAATGGAGGAAATGGATGCGTTTGTAAAAATTTTTGGTAATGAGGAAAATATGGAAAAGAAATATCCAAAGACTTATGAGGCATATAAAGAAACATGCGCCATCCGTGAAAAAATGCTTGCGGGAAAACCGGTGGAAGAACTTTTTTCGGATGAACAGCCGGAAGAGTTTGAGATTGAGGTCTCTCATATCAGTTATACGGATGAAACAAAACAATATGTGCAGGTGGATTTGAGGGCAGTTGCTGCAGATCCTAAAGGCTATTGCATTTTAACTGCTTTCAGTCCTCAGATTGCCACGGGAGAAAACCTGTTGGATAAAGAAACTGTTATGGGTGACGTATGCAGCGATTTTACGGGAGACCAGGAGGAGGTATGTCTGCAGATTCCGGCAAAATATTTTGATGAAGGGCAAAATGAAGCATTGGAAATTGTTGTGAGGCTTTACACGGTTGATGATAATGTAACGCCTTATGAATGCAGGGAAATATTAAGCTTGTATGGCTTGAATTACTCTGGTACGTTTACCATTGACGCGCCCATAAGGACTCATAAAAATAAAGAAAATACGGATATCAACATTGCGTACCGTTACAAGGGGGGAGTCTTTACCGAGGACTTAAGAGATTACTTTTATTCCAGCGCAGAGCTTTCAGACGGCTGTCTGCGTATCCCCAGCAAAGGGAAAGTCAAGGTGCAGGGAGTGAATCTTCATAATATTTCATCTGTGATGCTGACAGCAGTCAATGCAAAAGGGCAGGGATTCTGCCACAATGACGCAGCGGCAGTGCTCGAAGATGCAAGTACTATTTCATGGAATATGCCGGACAGTTTTGGAAATCCTTATGAAAAAATTTTGGACAGCCTTTATTGCTATGTGACCTATAAGCTGGAAATCAAAGCAGTCAGCCAGGGAAAGCCGTACACTTTTCTGGTAACGAATGATCAAAACGCAAAACCTGCATTAAATAAAAAAATCATAGAAAGAATCAATATTTATAAAGACTGCTTTGAGGCTGGCGTGAAAATTAGGCTGCAGGATGGTTCGGAGAAGCAGGTGGAGGACATCTGCGCAGGTGATATGCTTTCCACTCCTGAAGGCGGCATTAAGGTGAAAGATATACAAAGAGTCAGTATGATTACGGCAATGGTACATATGAAGGGAGAAAATGGAAAAGAAGTTTCGGTAAGCATCAATCATCCTTTTGAAACGGACAAAGGGCTGGTGTGCGCCAACCTTTTAGAAGCAGGAACAGAAGTATACACTTTGGAAGGAAAGACAAAAATTGCGGAACTGTGCGTGACGCCGGGGGTGGAAACTGTATTATATCATGTTACACTGGAAAGCGGTAACAGATTATATGTCAATGGATTTCTGGCAGGAGACAGCACGGCAGAACTGAGTGCGGCAGAGCTTGCCAATAACCTGCGCTATCAGGTACCGGAAGAATGGAGAGAGGATTATGACAGTTGGGAAAAAAGGAATGGTCTGTTAACCCAGAGGCTGGGCCTTTGACTTTGTCAGGTAAATGATAGAGGCTGGGCATTTCGCAATTACATATTCAAATAAATCATAAGGAGGGAATACCATGAGCTTGTCAGAGATAGAAAGGGTACAGATAACAGAAGAGGGAGAAGAGTACCTGTATGAAGTGAGCACAAAAGGGGTATGCTTTGGAAATGTCAGGATAGTACTTAGCAAATCGAGAAATACAGCTTCCGATTCTGTGATAGAAGGCTGGTCGGAATGGAATAATTCTGTGGGCACCATTGGGGTAAAGAAAGAATTGTTAAAAGATTTGACGGACTTATATGTATATCTGAAGGATGAAAACACACAGACCACGGGAACAGCTGTCAGGGTGTACTATGAGGCTCTGGCTTTGAAAAGCTGGCATGTGACGAAGGGACGGGAGCTGGTTTTTTTACCGGAGCGGGGAAAAAATGCCTATGAGTTTTCCAAGGAGCTTGTAGTGTTTTATCAGGATGCTTATGAAAATGAAAAATATGTTATGCTGAATCTGCCCAATGCCAGAATTGGCCTGGAACAATTGGATTTGTGGGAGGACAGCAAAGACTTTACCTTTCAATTGGGTTATGGTATGGAGGATGAAGGGGCAAAGATTTACGGGGCATTTTGTCCTCCTGTGACAGCCTGTATTGCGCCGCCGGAAATTAAGCAGACGGCTGTTGAAGAGGGAAAGGTTGTCCTGACAGGGGATTTTACAGCAGGAGCCTCTCTTTGGGCACGGATTTACAGCAGCGGACAATTTATGGGAGAGGCAGTTGCAGATAAGGGAAAACTGGACGTTTCCAAATTGAATTTAGATGAAGAAAAAGAGATTTTTCTGGAGGCATATTATAAGACTGGGCAGGGGGAGTCTCTGCATGGCGACAGGACGGACATAATCCTGCAAAAACCTGTTGTGGAATCCTGTACCATTCAGGATGAAAATGGGACGATTATAATGGAAAGGCCCGGAACCTATGAAGTAAACGTCGGAGAAGAAAATAAAATTATTTGCGGCAGACAGTTTCAGCTGCCGGTGACAGCAGCTGAATTCAGTATCGGGTTTGTAAATGGAAAAGCAAAAGGTCCCAAGGTCTGTTGCCGGGTAATGGAAAAGGCTGTTTATTCTTTTCAAAACACGAAGGGAACCTTTTACCTTGCCTGCAGCCGTCCGGATGCCTGCAGTCTGGATTCGGATATCGCGGTGGAATTGGATGTGACATTGGCAGAAGGAATCGTATATCAGGGAACCTGCTTTCAATTGGAAAAAGTATCGGAAAAAGCGCTTGTTACAATGAAGAAGGAAATTTTCACTTTAGATACAGAGAAGGTTCACGAGGATTACCGTAAGCTGATGTCAAAAGCTGCCTCTCAAAAAGAAGTCTTTACGGCAGTCAAAAATGCCATATTGGAAAACCTTCCAATGGAAGAAGAAGAAATTCTTTTCTATTATTATGATTATTGTCCGGAAAGCGGCTATGTAGGAATCTTTGAAGGCATGAGCCTGATGACGGAATATACCCTGTATCAGAATATTCCCGATGCCAGACAAAGCAATGGGGATTTAAACGGCTATACCGGTACAGGTGCGGCGAGATATCAGGTAATTGAGCGGAATGGGAATATAAAGCTTGAGCCCTTTGCAGGAGAAATGAATTTTGTGGTGGCGCCGCCTAAAACCATGACCAGTGATAATAAGCTGTGCGGCGGTGCGGGAATTGCCGACCTTTTATATAAGGGATTTTCGGCGGAATATATGAGGCTTGTATATCCTACACAGTTTACGGACCGGAACAGTACAGGAAATCTGTGCTATGACAGGAATATTTGTTTATTGTCGTGCAATAATTGGGAAAGCCTTTTAAAGGCTACGGAAAACATGAGGAAAGGGGGGCTTGGAGTGGATGGCTGTGCATATCATTATTTCCGGGGGCGTGCAGTTGTGATTCCCCAGATTTGTATCAGTGTATCTGGCAATGTGCTCTGGGTTTCTCTTGGAACAAGGCTTATGGATGTGCAAAAAAGCGTGGGCTTAAAAGAATGCAGTCTTTTCCGTATGGTGAAAGGGGAAAAGACTCCTGTAAAATATCTGGATGTGAAAATGCCTTTAGTGGCAGGGGACTGCATAGAGCTTTAATATACCTCTTTCGGAAAGGAGACAGCCATGGTTATATTTCCGGCAAAAAAACAAGAAAAACAGCTTTTGGAGGAACGGATGAGGGAGTTGTTTAAAGGCTCCCTTCCGGAGCTGGTATGGGTGGACAATCTTTCGGAAAACTATCGGTTCTGGGGTGTTTATCCGTTGTTTGCACAAAACGGGAGACTGCTTAAGGATGCCATACTGCCATTGGGAGCTTATGGCCTGATTCTGCCAAAAGGCAGCAGAATAGAGGCAGACAGCGGAGCAGCAGAGTGGACGGTTTTGGGAGAGCTTTCTTTTCGTTATACAGGTGCGGCTGCTTCCCTGGAAAAGCTGACCATTGACAGAGAGGGTGTTCTAAGCTTTCTTTTTTCCGGAGAGCTTTTGGGAGCAGCTTTTGGTGCAGGAATCCAGTATGTATTGTCTTCTTATGATAAACGGGTGGAGAGGACAGTTTTTAAGACTCTGTATTCGGAAGTATTTGACTGGGAGGAAATGCCGGAAGTAAAGGCATGTTTTTTCCCGGCAGCGGTACCTGAAAACCGGTGGGAGCTATTAAAGGAAGTAAATGCCCAAACCGTTTTACAGACAGTGTATTTGCAAAAGGTCAGGCTCCGCCTTCCAAAAGGGTTTGGATTTGAGCTGGCTGCGGGGGCGGATATAAACGGTTATGAGGAGGAATATTTTACTCCCTCCGGAAATGCAGAAATTTTGGAAGGTGGTTTTTTCATGCCGGGGCTGACAGGCTCTGAAATGATTGAAATGGGAAATGAGCTGTGTTTCTGTCCGGGAGGAAAAGCATATTTTGAAGATTTAAAAATACAGGGAAAGCCGGATACGGCATATATTTCCTTTTCAAAAGCAGTTTATTATACCCAGCCTGAGCATATGAATTTTTACAATATAAGAGAAGAGGGAATTTATGAATATGCTGTTTTGCCCGGAGTGCCATTAGGAGAAAGAGGGCTGCCGGTATTTCCTTTTGGGGGATTAAGGGAAAACAGCAAAGAAGCAGTCAGGCTGGAGGAACTGTATTTAAGCGGAATAAGGAAAAGCCTTGTGGAAGAGCAGATAGAAGAAAAAACGCTGTATAGTGACTCCGTCTCCTATGCCATTACCAGAAACGGGATGAAGGCAGCATATAACAGTCAGAAGCTGCTTTGGCTGCAGACTGTGCCGTTAAAGGAACTGGTGCCGGGAATTGCCTATACATCCATGAGCAGCAGGTTCTGGTTTGCCCTGTTATCTTCAAGGCTTTTTCTGGTACTGACCAGCCTGGGGGATATGGCATCCGTTCCTTATAGCGTTACGGCACGGAGACTGCAGTTAGCAAAGACTTATGGATATCAGGATGGAGAAAAACTCAGCTCCTTGTGCGGGAAAACCTTTTATACGGAAGAGGAGTTGAAAACGGCAGTGGAAGGGTGCCATGCAGACTGGGAGCCCTCCATAAAAGAAGCCTGCTGCCATTTTAATCAGAATCTGGCAGGCTGGGAATTTCAATGTTCTCCCGGCCTCTGGGAAAAGTACAAA
This sequence comes from uncultured Lachnospiraceae bacterium, assembly GCA_910585715.1. Classification (GTDB taxonomy): domain Bacteria; phylum Bacillota; class Clostridia; order Lachnospirales; family Lachnospiraceae; genus RGIG3040. Next base: position 95,891 of record CAJUEX010000007.1, on the reverse strand, counting down.
ACCCTTGCCGTGTTAAAGCTGGTGGACAACAGAAGCATGAATGAGTGCATGAAGGAGGCTTCGCTTTGGAGCCTGAAGCTGGAAGAGGAGGAAAAAGAAAAGGCAGAGCAGTATTATGGGGAGATAACTGCTCTTTTAAACAATCCCAGGCTTCAGAAGCTTGAGGAGATATTGGGGAGTAAAGAATGGAAGGGCAGTGTTTTTTTCCGGGCAGGGGTGGACATATCGGGACTCCCAAAGGAACTGGAATTTCTGGCAAAGGGAATAGACCGGCAAAAGTTTTTTGCAGCCTACGCAGCTTTTCCGGCCGTAAGTATTTCCGGCAATGAAAAATCCCTGGGAAGCGCCCTGATTTATTATGAAGACCCTGGGAAGCTGAATTTTGAGGAGTATCAGGATTTTGGCTTTCAGGTCAGGCAGCTGGAGCTTGATATAAGGGAAGATAAAATTTATGGGTTTCAGGCAAGGACAGAGCTTTTAATCAATAAGCTGTTTGGATACAAGACAGCGGGAAGAAAGGATGAGGAAAGCTGCAGCCTGGTCTTTCACGGAAGTTATCAGGAAAGTGAAAGCGGCGGATACTATGCCTTTGTGATGGAACAGCCTGTAGAATACATACTGGATAACTGTGGAATCAGCAGTATCGTGATAGAATCCGCATCTCTTAGGACTGAAGGCGGAAGCAGCCGGTTTGTGCTGGGAGGAACTGTTTCTCTGTTAAAACAGGCGGATACGGATTTATTGTCTTTTGATAAGCTGCCTTTTGAAGGACTGCTTATTGAAATGAGGGCATTGGAAACCGGATATGAGTTTCAGGCAGATTATGGAAGCCTTTTGTTCCATCCGGAAGAAGGTCTGCTTCGGGCAGGCTCCTTTGGCGCCATGTTTCCGGCAAAAATAAACAGGCTTCTCCTACAGGAAAACAGGAGTGTTCTGGATTTAGGCTTTGAAACTTTAAAAATCAAAGGCTTTGGAGATGAGGAAGCATTGGGAAAGAACTGGATGGGCTTTTTGTGGCTGATTGAGACCGGGAATCTGGGCGGTCTTGCAGCAAAAACCAACCTGACTCTGGAGCTTTTGACTGCTTTTAGCCCGGATTCGGAAAATCCCATGGGACTGCCCCGTTTTTATTGCGGCTTAAGAATCAAATCCCTTGTAAAAACAGATACCTTTGCCCTGCCCCTGCAGGGAATCATGTCTTTGGGCTTTGATTCCATGGAATTGAAAAAAGGAGAAGATTTTTACTTCAGATTCCGGAATTTTTCCCTGACCATATTGGGCAAACGTTTTCCGGAAAGCAATAATGACCTGTACCTGATTGCAGATGGAGAGGGAAATCTGGGATGGTACGGAGCAGTGGAAGGATAGGGAAGGAAAAAGGAGGAGGCTATGGGAAATTATGAGTTGAAGATTACACATTTATGCGTGGGGCTGGGGCTTTCTGTTCTGATAGAACTGCAATACGGAAATTTGCCACAACGTTTTGTGGGGTTATTGGATTGCGGTTCCATCAATGGCGGAGATAACTTTTATGGACCGGCTCTGGAAAAGATTGCAGTGGCTGTGGCAAATAACAATGGGGTCCTAAATTATGTCCATATTTCCCATTTTGATGCAGACCATTTTAATAAAATGGATGAATTGGGAAGAAAATATAAAAGCAATTTTAAAAATAAGATAAAAATAGAGAAAATGTATTTTGGATGTGTGGGAAATAAAAATGTGAATAAGCTAAAAAGGACTGTAATCTATAATTTTGAAATTAATGAAAACAATATATTTATTTATCTAAAAAACTTTTATTATAATTCAGGGATTCCTTATGTGTTTCCATATGGACCTGAGAATTCCTTGTTTGTTAATATTCCGCTGGATACAAATCTCTTTTTCAGAATCTGTCCATTGCTATATCATGGACACCTGATGCCGGATAAGTATCAGGAGCTTAATCAGATTCAACTTCATGATAACAGTGTATTGATCAATACCGGCTCGTCTATTTTGCTGGTAACGATTGTAGGAGAAGCCGGAGGAATGATTTATCCGCAGTTCAGTTACATTTTTACGGGAGATGCCACGGTTGAGACAATGAAAATTATGCGGCATATTTCGTTATGGTTCGGGTATGAAAGTAAGGCGATAGGAATCGCCCATCATGGGGCAAAAAGGCATGTTGCAGATGATGAAGAACGAAATGATTATAGTACGCTGATATGGTTTTTAAGAGATTTGTTACATTGTCCCAATGCAGCAATAGTCAGTGCAAAGTGCAAAAATCAAAAAGGATGGACCCATCCCCATATAGATACCATGGGAATTTATAACCAGTTAATTAGCTCTTCGTCACCTCGAATTATGCCGGTTACATGTTTTAAATGGGAAGGCAGTCAAATGAAAGTATGCCAAAGCACAACTACAAAACTATTGTACGAAACCTTTAAACTAAACAATCAGGTAGTAGATGGAACTGTATACAAATATTGCGGAAGCGATAAGTATTTGCTATATGATATTGAAATGGAGACTACTAACCAGGCTCCTGCTCAATTTTGGATTAGAGAAATCAGCCGATAAGGAAAAAGACAGAAAGAAACAAAAAAACAGCCTGTAGTATTAGGGAGGCCACCATATGGCAGACATACAATCGTTTTATGAATATATCAAAGCACAGGTACAGACAGGAGCCGTACAGCTTCAAAAAGAAGGAGAATTTGGAATCCCCCGTATTTTAGAGAGGTTTTCTTTAGAGCGCATTTCTATTGAAGCGCCGCAGCTTTCTTCTTTAGAATTAAATGAATTCAGGCTGCAGGGCATCATGAGAGAAAACGGAAAAAGCTATGACTGTACCATGATAACAGCCGCCTATGCAGGAAGCTATGACTGTCTGTTTCAGGCAAGGCTTAAACAGGATGAAGATATATCTTTGAATGAAATCTATCCTCCGGCTCCCGCTTATGTATCCCTGAATTTTTATTCCCGGCCTGTAAATCTCTTTGAAAATATGTGGTTAAGGGAAGCGGTCATAGCGGCGGATACAAAAAAAGAGACAAAGGTTCCTTTGTTTTCCATAAGCCTGTATTATGAGCCTGACTGTCCTCTTTATGAAAACTTCCGGGATTTCCTGCCGGATGCAGGAGAAGTGATACTGCTTACAGGAGATGCAAAAGAGCCGTTTACTGTAAAAGAACCCCATTATGTGGTGGAAGGGGCATTTTTAAAGGAAATTTCCCTTCCCTTTTATCAAGAAATAAAAACCGCAAAGGAATGCAGGCTTGTGATAAACAGCCATACAACCGGAGACGGGTGGGCGGAAAATGGAGAAACGATTTACCGTAGCAGGGTTGGAGTGAAATTTTGCATTTCCATTTCCGGTATTTCGGAAAAAGGCATATGGATGAGCATTGACTTTGGGAATTTTGGAAATATCTATTATCTGTATGCCAATTTTGAAGAAGGAGTCCGGCTTGAGGATAGTATGGACTTTATTGCTTCCATGACAGGAAAAAGCGTCCTGCCGGATTTTCCGGACTGGGCTCCGTTGGAAAATTCTCCCCTTACAGGCATGGTGATTGCCATAGAGAGGCATAGTGGGGAAGGCTTTTTGGAGGATATGGGCGGAGAACAAAATATTTCAGACAGTCTTCCAAAGACATTAAACGGGGACAGGCTGATGGGCTGTGCTTTTTCTTTTGCACTGGATTTGCCGGATGTTCCCATCCCCTTTTTTGAAAAGGAAAAGGGAGGCGCAAAAGCGGAACTGGCCGTACAGTGGAATATGCTGAATATAGGAGGGTTCCTTGCGGTTGTTGCAGGCTTTTATGGCGTGTGGGACAACCATCACCTTAAAATCAATGTTACGCTGCCTGATTTGGAATTTCAGGGTATATATGAAAAAAAGCCGGGGGAAAAGGCGGCAAATGGAATCTTTCCTGCATTTATGGATTTGACGGTAAGGTATATCCGCCTGTATGGTTATATTCCCGAGAATACATATCAATTGGATTTTGAGCTGGAAAATAACAACCTGCATACCATACCAATCGGCGAGCACATTTTCCAGATTGATACGGTTACGGGAAGGGCGGAATATTCCCCTAAAGGCCTGCAGCTTGCCGTTATGCTGGAGTTTACCCTGCTTACGGCAATCATACAGCTGGAAGGAATTTATGAAAAGGAAGATGAATTGCAGCTTCTCACATTGCGGGGAGGCCTTGCAAGTCCTTTTTACTTATCAAATCTGGTTACCCTGATTACAGGGGAAGAAGTATCAAAGGACAGTCTGGACTTTGTGGTCAGCCAGCTTTTTGTTACATACAAAACAGAACTGTCAGAAGAAAATACATCGGACAATTCTCTGGGCAGGCCGGTGTTTTTTGAATTTTTGTGTGCCATTGCTTTTGAGTGGGGAGATAATAATAAAATCAGTTCCTCCTTTCATCTGGAATGGGAAGAGGCATATCATTTATGGATATCTGCCGGCATTACCCTGTTTGACTGCTTTGATTTTGCGGCATCCTGTCAGGTTGACATAGAAGGAGGCACTGCTTATTTTCGTGAGTTCCGGTTTGTAACAAAAATTCGCAGCATAGAGATTACGGCAATTTATGATGCACAGAAAAACTTCATATTCCGGGTGTTGAATTTTAATCTGGGCGAGTTTATTGAAGGTCTGATAAGCCTGATTGCGCCGGACCATAACTGGTACCTGCCATGGCCTTTTACCATTTTAAAGCAGATTACCCTGAAAGAGCTGGAAGTGGTCATAGACAGGCAGCAGGAAACCATTCGGGCAAGATACATAATAAATTTAAAAATCCTGTTTTTAACTGTAGAGTGCATCGAACTGTTTTACGATTATGGAAACGGGGACTTTTTTGTCAATGTAATAACCAATGCCTCCATCGGACAGCAGGAGAACAGACAGGATGTGCCGGGGGAAAATGGGGATAATGAAAGCCGTCTCCGGGCAGAGGGGGGAGATATCTATGGCTTAAATATTTTAAAGGATATTTTCCCTTCCATAAAAGATGCGGGAGACAGGCTGTTTTCCTTGAAATATCTGGGGGTTGGACAGCATATTCAGGTGGACATTCCGGCTTCTTTTGCGGATACGGCATTTCCGGGGGTTCTGGAAAATATGAAAAAAGCCATACGGAAAACAGGACGTCCGGGACTGGATGGGAATAACAACTGGGTGGCGGCATTACAGCTTAAGCTGCTGGATGCCATTGATATTACGCTTTTGATGTGTGACCCGGTTTTCTATGGGCTTCAGGTGGATATAGGGAATGGCTCGGAGCTGGTGGAGCAGTTGGCAGGTCTGTCCGTTACCATTTTGTACAGTAAGGTAACGGAAACCATAGGAATGTTTTATGCCCGTTTAAAGCTTCCGGAGGCTTTTCGCAAAATCGAGCTTGGAGCCGTGCAGCTTTTCCTGGGGGAAATTGCAGTGTGGATTTACACCAACGGCAATTTTAAAATTGACATGGGATTTCCTCATAATAAGGATTTTTCCAATTCCTTTGGGCTGACCTATCTGTTTTTTACAGGAAAAGGAGGTTTTTATTTTGGACTGCTAAACGGAGACACGTCCCAGGCTGTGCCTGAAGTATCAAAAGGGCACTTTGAAGTGGTTTTGGAACTGGGAATCGGCATATCGGCAGGCATCGGAAGGGAAATTTCCGCAGGACCTTTAAAGGCAGGCGCTTATTTGATGCTGGTGGCAATTTTTGAAGGCATTTTAGCCAACTACGTACCTGCTGTGGAAGGGCAGAAGGATTCCGTCTATTATAAGGTAAAGGCATGTGCCGGAGTAACGGCATCCATATACGGCTCTGTGGATTTTGTGCTGATACAGATTGGTTTTTCCGTAAATCTTTCCTTTATGGTGGATTTGGTATTGGAACGGTATCAGCATACGGAGCTTTCGGTCAGGCTTTCCGTTTCCGTAAATGCTTATTTAAAAATACTTTTTATTAAGATTTCCTTCAGCTTCAACTTTACATGGGAAGATACGTTTATCCTCGGAAAAAAGAGTCTGGCGCCCTGGGAAGCGGGGGAACGGCTTGAAGAGGCTTATCCTTTACAGGAACCGTTGCCTTTCTATGAAATACAATGGTATGCCGGAGCAGTTGTGGAACAAAAACGGGAAATTTGCGCAGAAATTGTCTGGTATCTGACTTTTGATGAACCTGTTCCGGGAAAAGAAGCTTCCGGAAAACGGAAAATTGCATTTTTAGCCCTTCTTCACGGCATGACGGAAGAGACCTGTTTTAAGCTGGGCTATGAGGACAGGCTGGATACGCCTTTTGCACAGCTTGCAGAAATATGCTTCCGCCGGGCACTGCTTTCTGTCAGGACAGGAGAAAATCAGAATATGCGCATTGATAAACCGCTTTTGGAATATTTATATGAATATTTATCCCGCACGGACAGCTTTGAAGAGGGATTTTTGTTTGAGCGCTTAAACGAATTTCTGGCATGTAACGTGATATTGTCCTATATTAAAAGCAGCCAAATGGAAGAAAACGGGGAAAATGTGGAAATTCAGGGAATTCCGTTTCCGCTGTTTCCCAAAATGGAGCTTATCTGGTTTTCCGCTCCGAAGACAACCGAAACTTATGATTTGGAACAGGAACCTCTTGTGGAAGAAAGCTTTTTTTCCCATATGCAGGACTATTATCACCAGCTGGCCCTGTGGAATGAGCAGCCGGCAAAAATGCGCCTTTGGAATGGAAAAAATGCAAAAGAGGGTACATCTGTCTCGGAGTTCATGTTTGCCCAGTATTTCTATATGTTGACAAAAACAATGGTTTCTCTTGCCCTGGAAAAAATAGGGGAGGAAATATTGACTCTGGATCAGGCGGTAGAACTGATTACAGATAAAGAAACTATGGAAAAAGCGGCAGGAATGATTTCCAGATTCAGTTATGGAGGCAGCCGTGCTTATATAGAAGGGGAAGGCACCAAAAGCATGTATGATTTTGCCTTTCAGGAGCTTGACGGTCTGAATCCGGAGAATTTTTCGGATTCAGATGTGATACACCGCATGTCCATAAGGATGAAGGAGGCAGGCGGCGCTGCTTCAGGCATTAGGGATTCACTGCCCAGGGTGCCCGGAATACGTCTGTATGAGAGAAACCTTGGAACAGAAACCATGCTCCGGAGCCTGGATGAAGAAAACAGTCTGGAGTGGAGCTTTACAAAAAGAGAGCTTGTTTATCCCCAAGGCGCCCTCCGGATGATACAGCTTCCAAAGCTTATGCCCTTTTACCGCAGACAGCCTAAGATACTGGAATTGAAAAATCCTCAAGGCCTGATGGAAAAGAAGGATGAAAGCTTTTGGGAAATCCAGTCATGGATTGGAGGAAGCTTTCAAATTGTATCTTATAAGGGGGATGAAAAAACAGGGGAGTATCCTTTTGAAAGAGGTGTTTTGCTGCGGATTCCTTTAAAAGCAAATAAAGAGAATATTTTTGAAATTCAGCCGCTGGGTTATGAAGTCATCAGCAAGCTGATGGAAATTTTACAGGATGAGGTTTATGAGATTACCCCTTACCGCTATACCAATGAACTGGATTCAGACAATTGCGGCTTCGCATCTGTGGATAACAACCTGTTTTTGTACCGCAATAATCTGTGTCTGGAGGTGGAGAAGCCGGAGCTTATGACCCAAAGAGCCGGGAGAAGGGCTTCTTTCACAGAAGGCAGGATTTATGAGAACAGTGCATATTTAACTGATAAAAAGCAATTTCTCCTGTTATTAAAAGATGCCGCCATGGTAAATGCCAGAGGCTATTATTTAAAATTTCATCTGGAAGAGAGGCAGATTCTGCAAGAGGGAAGGATGGATTTGATTTTATGGGTGCAGACAAAGGAGCGGGCCGATGGAATAAAAATTGTGCAGGAAGGCATTACAAAGGACTCCCACCCGGTTGTGCTGACAGAAGAGGAAATATCGGTTTACGCTTATGAGCCGGGCACCTTTGCTTTTTATATGGAAGAGGAAAAGGACAAAAGCGAAATTCAGGAACAATATCAGATGCTGGGCTATCAGGTACTGGAAAATGAAAGCTTTCTGGCAAGCAATGAAAGCCGTCCTGTTATTGCCCAGGAAACAGAGGAAGGCACCGGATACAGCCAGATAGTGCCTGCTTATTGCTTTGCAAAAGGCCAGGGTGAAAATCCATACGGAGGCATTGCAGGAGGCAGCAGTCTGAAAATGGATTTTCGCATGATTGATATTTTAGGCAATAAAAGCGCACTGGGGCAGACATGGGAAATCCCCTATGGCTATACGGACCCGCTGCTTCCCGTTACCGTATATCCCCATACAAAATGTACATATGATTTGGAAAAAACAGAAGAAGGCTATGTATTTTCTGTTACTTTCCGGTATGTGGAGGAGGCAGGGCAGGAGCTGTTCCGGGAGGAAAAGGCATCTGCAGATGAAACGGGACGAAATGAAAATCTGCGCCTTGCCTTCTGGCAGCTGCAATGTGAAGATGTACAGTGCTTTATTGAACTGTGCGGAAAGGAAATTCAGGTGGAGAAAACCCCTTTGCAGCAGTATGTAAAAGCTTTGTATGAAGAAAAGATGCCGGAAACAGTTATTTACAGGCTGCCCTTTGAAGGAGGAGAAGAAATCAGGGAATTAAAGGCTTTCTTTTGTCTGGAAAGAAAGAGAGAGCTTCTTTCCCATATTCTGGAGGGAAGCAGAGAAGAAACGGAAGTATTGCGGGTTGCCACGGCAATTGGCGAGGATAAGGAGAAAATCAATAAAAACTATCTTGCTGTCAGGGGCAGGGACGGGCAGCTGTTTTTCGTGCCGCCGGGAGAACCTGCTTTTACCGGTTATGAAATATGGACCCTGCAGCCCCTTGCCAACAGGCTGCTTCAATTAAAGGATATTCCGGTGCTGGATGAAAAGGGAACGGAGCAAACTGTGTCCTATTATGATGTTGATATGGAAGTATGGGCGGATGATTTTTTAATGGATCTGGAGGGCTTTTTAAAGCCGGACTCCATTTATGGGGAAGACAGGGATACCTGTGAGGATTTACTGGCCGTAAAAAAGGAGCTTGCAGAAGCAATTGCTTCCGGCGTGGTCAAAATCAGCAATGGTATGAAAGAGGAACCATTTAGAAACCAGGCAGCCGACTACTATAAAAATCTTATGCTGCAAAATCTCTATACCGGGCGGGGAATGGATGGAGTTATCCTTTTACGCTCAAAAATGGCTGCACCTTCCAAAACGGCATGGTGCTTCAGCGCGGCAGCGGACAGGGACGGGCTTACCTTAAAACCCGGCAGCATAAAATCCGGCGGCATACTGCCGGTGGGAATCAAGGCAGCAGATGTATCAAAACAGATGCATATCAATACAAATCTGCAGCTGACATTTACCGACTGGGAAATTGAGGGAGAAGAGTTTTACGATTTTCTCACAGTTCAGGAGCAGGGAATCAGCCTGCAGACAATAGAAGGAAATCTTCCTTATAAGAGGTTTCCAAAGCTGCCTGTATTAAAAAGTCAGGAGTATGACCACGGATATGCGGATGAAGAAGTAAAAGAAGACGATTTTTGCAAATGGAAATACAGGGTATCGTTTGTCCATCAGACAGCTGAGCAGGATATTCTGACCCTGCGCCTTTTGCCGGAAAATAAAAGCAGGCTGAGGGACATGGATGAACAGTTCCTATATGCCATGGTACAATACAGATATTTAAGGGACAGGCTGCTTGTGGATACGGAATTAAAGGACAGGCTGTCAGAATGCTGCAGGAAGATTTGCAATAGCTGGAGTTATGGCACCTGGCAGATGCAGGCAGGAATATGTCAGGAGGAATTAAAAATACGTATTTCTCTTGATTTTGAGAAAAAAAGGCTTTTGCTGCTGGAATCCAATATTGCTCCCGATAATCTGGAAATCAGCATGAAAATCCGGAACGGGGAGTATTGTGCCCTTGAAAAAGGGGAAGAAAATTTCTATATTTTGCCGGATGAGCTGGCAGAACCATATGAATTCCTTGTTTCAGCCGCCGATTTTGATATCAGGAACTTGAACCGGATAAATGCCCGTATTTCAGTAACCAGAAATCAGAGCATTGCAGAAGGAGATGAAAGATTTATTTATGAATCTGAGGAAACCACTTTTCCGGATGAGCTGCTGCCGTTTTTGAAGCAAAAAAGGATTATGGATTTGGGAAGCTTTGAGAGAGAAAACTTTGCCGGCAGGCTTTTAAGTCTTTGCGAAGGCTTTGGAAAAGCTGTTATGGAAGTATACTGTAAGGCTCCGGTTTCTCTATATGGGGAAGAGATTATTTATAGTTATCTTCCGGTTTTATATGCTCCGGATATTGCCCCGGGTTACAGGGAAGAACAGATAGGACGTATTTATGAGCAGGTGAAAGCGTGGCTGGAAGAAAGATTTGATAAATCTGTCGCAGCGGACAAAGGATTGATTGTCCAGGTGCATTTAACGCTGTTTGCCTTGGAAGATGACAATCGGAATCTGGCGGAGTTTACGGATTTGGAGTTTAAAGTTTAGAGTTTAGAATCCTGCTGTCTGAATTGCCACGGCAAATCTGGTGCAGCCGTTCAGCCTGCGGGTTTTGGATTTGAGGACGTAGGAACTGGCAGAACATATAGTAGTCTTCGGGGCACGCTCCCGCTCTGATAAAAACGCAACAGTGCTAAGGAACTGTTCAAAAATAACTTTTCATATTGCTTGTCTTTTTCTCCGATAGCACCACTGGGAAATCAGTTACATAGCCCGCTATGCGCCTGATTTTCCAGTGGCACTCTCGAAGAAAAATCCTGCGCACTATTGAAAAATTATTTTTAAACAGTTCCTTAGCTCGAAAATACCTCGCTAAGCGCTGGCGTTTTTATAAGGCCTCGAAGACTACTATATGTTCTGCCGGTTCCTACTGTGTATCGTAATGCCATAATGCTTATTTGGGGTACAAATTGTTTGATGCCAAAATTCTGGCAAATATTTCTAAAGCTGTGTTTATATCTACCTTGCCCCTCCTGCGTCCTCAAATCCAAAACTTGCAGGCTGAACTATAACAAATGTCACATTTTTTATGATTTTTATGTTGCATTTTGTGACAAATCTGCATATACTAATGATAGAACATGTATCAAGGCTCATTAGGAGGGTGATATTGGATGGAAATAAAAAATATGGAAAGGATGAGGAACACAGGAATACGTTTTAAGGAAATCAGGACTCAGTTAAATTTCACACAGAGTCAGGTCGCGGAGTTTTTAGGAATTGACCGCAGTCTGATTGCCAAATTTGAAAAGGGGGAGAGAAGTATCGGAGCAGCGCCGTTAGAACGGGCATGCAGGCTTTTTGGATGTGACATGAATGTGCTTTTGGGTGAAAGTAAATTTGAACCCATTGCAATCGCATACCGGGCAAAGGATTTGAAGAATGAGGATTTGGATGCCATTGCAAAGGTCCAGAAGATAGCGTTGAATCTCCGCACATTAAAGAAGCTGGCAGAAACGGAGGTGAGGTGTTGAAATCAGATATTCAGTTAAATGCCGAGGCGGTTAAGGTCAGGAGCATGTTTGGATATGACAACAGACAGCCGATTGCTGTTACAAATGCGCTTCTAAATTGTCCGGAGTACACGTTGATACGAATGGTATTCACGGCAGATATAAGCGGCATGTCTATTCTGGAAGCAGATTCCAAAATCATTGCAGTCAATACCGCCATGTCTCTTGGAAGGCAGAGGTTCTCGGCAGCTCATGAGCTGTACCATATTGAGGTGGAGCAGATTTGCACGGGTACTATTTGTACCAGCGGCTATGATGACAAAAAGAGCGAAAGCGAGATGGAAGCCGATAAATTTGCCTCCTATTTTCTGATGCCCTACGATGGGTTGGAATGGTATATTGGGCAGCAGCGCGTGGAACGATGGGATGAGGAACAGGTCTTTTTGCTGAGCCAGTATTACCGGATGAGCTTTATGGCGGTCATTGTGAGATTATATCAGGAAAAGCGGATTACCCGTGATGAATATGAAATATTAAAGTGCGTAGACGTTCAAAGGGCATTAAAGACAATCAGTGTGGCAGAGCCGGAATTATATCAGCCAGGTGAGGGGCTGAGACAATACATGGTTGACGGGCAGTATATACAGCTGATGGAGCTTTTAAAGGATACAGAAGCCCTGAGTGAGAGCCGATACGGTCAATTTGCCAGAGAAGCATTTATGGACAACAGACTCAAAATATTGGAAAGGGGAGTGATGTACAATGACTGAGTATCAGGGCATGGGAAAGGAGTCGGTTCGGCAAAACCGTGTCATATTCAATGATACGGATGTGCTCAGTTCTTTCTTGTGTGTCAATTCATTTAAGACAGTTTTAGATGTATTTGCGCACAAGGGGTATAAGCCGGTGATTCCGCTTGTTGTACTGGATGAGCTGAAAGCTACGGATGCAACAAGACAATTGCTTGCAAAGCCAATAGAGGCTGAAATCAGAAAGGGGACGATATATACAGAGGATATCATGCTTGAAACAGAGGTGTTTGACACCTATATGAATTTTAAGAACCGGCAGGGGCTGGGAGACGGGGAATCGGCAGCATTGAGTCTGGCAATTCATACTCCCGGGTCTGCAATTGCAAGCAATAACCTGCGTGATGTGGAAAAGGCAGTTGCCGACTATCATTTAGAACTGTGGACTGTTCCGGATATTATCCACTATGCAGAGGAACATAGCATTATCACTGAAAACAGAGCGGACGGGCTTTGGAAAAAGATGGTACAGCATGGGCGAAGACTTCCGTATGATACTTATCAGGAGTATTTGCAGAAGCTGTAAATGAATGTTGTTTACATATTATATTTTAATAATTATATCTTAAAGAAATCAAAGCTTAAAAATATTAAGAGAAATAAGCGTTAGAAAACAATAATTTTAAATAAAATAAGTGCTAAAAGATCAATCATACTTTATATTATAATAAAAGAGAGCAAGAACATATACTTGGTAAGAATAGAAACTAAATAAGAAAATAACTTTAACAAATAACATAGAATAAATAATTTTGTAACCTTTTGACCTTCAAACCGGCATAAAACATGTATAAGTCAGTTTGAAGGTCTTTTTTTGCAGTCAGATTTCTTTGTTTATTCCCCAATGAACCTAAAATGTATTTTCTGAAAGGTATTTGACGGATTTAAACGGTTGGTATAAAGTGAAAATAAAGTATTTATCTGGAAAAACGGGGAAAGAGATAACTGTAAATACAGACATGGTGGAAGGAGAAATTTTATATGGTACAGTTGAATAAGAAGTATTACAAAGAAGAACGAAGACTGTTAAGAAAAGCAAGGGAAGAGGGAAAGCTGGTGGTTTTCGTGGGGGCAGGCGCTTCCATTCCATCCGGAATGCCTTTGTGGAAAGAGGCAGTGGAAAACTTTAAGGAAGGTCTGCATATGGGAGAGCATGAGCGGCAGGATGATTATCTGAAAATTCCCCAACTGTACTATAATGCAAGAGGGGAAAAGGAATATGTGGAGCTGGCAAGACGTATATTCCGCTATCAGGAACCTTTAAAACCCTCTGACATTCACCGGCGTACGGTTGCTTTGAATGCGCACACAATTATAACTACTAATTATGATAATCTGATTGAAGAGGCTGCGGCAGAAAAAGGAGAGTTTATGCAGATTATAAGTCAAAATCAGGATTTGCCATATAAAACTGCACAAAAAGAAGTCATTAAAATCCATGGGGATTTTGAACATAACAATTTTGTGCTGAAAGAAGATGATTATTTAAATTACAGTGAAAATTTCAAACTGATAGAAACCTATATAAAATCACTGATAGCAAGCAATGTGGTGCTTTTTATAGGCTATTCCTTTAACGACCCGGATTTAAAGCAGCTTTTTAACTGGGTAAAAAATATTTTAGGCAGGAATTTTCAGAGGGCATATATGCTTGAGGCATATCAAAAATACAATCAGAATGATTTTCAATATTATAAGAATCTGGGGGTGAATGTGTTATATGCCTCACAGCTTATAAAGGAAGATTTCCAAAAGGAACATGCTTCAGAATATGTGGTGGCAATGTTGGATTATATATTAGAGGACGAAAAGGCGGAAAATGCAATTGATGAGATTTATGATTATTTACGGCCCTTTTGCGGGATGAACTATACACTGCAAAGGTATTTAATCAAATGCTTTGGAATGTACAATATTGTGGTGGAAAACCATGCCATGTGGGCAGTTGATGTGAGTAGCAAAAAAAGGGAGTCTGAAAAGATTATCCGGGAGCTTGTCTTAGAAGACGGCAGTGAAAAGGTAAAAGCGATACAAAATGTGCTTAAAAAGAGCAGCGTTTGTCAAATAGGAAATTTAGTACAACAGGAAAACGGAACGATATGGGATGCAATCCAAATTCCGGCAAAGGCTGACGACCGGTTTAAACGGCTTAGGGCAATCTACCAGTTTGATAAAGTTGCCCTTAGCAAACAGAAGAAAGAAAATGAACTGATGCTTTCAGAAGAATCGCCGGAATTGTTTTTGGAACAGGCATATATTTGTTACTGGCTGGAAGAATATGTAAATGCTTATCAATATTTAAGACGGGCAGCCGCCGCCTGCTATAGCCGGAAATTATACCAGTGGTACTTTATTGCGGAAATGAATCGTTATTGGGTTGGAAAAATCATTCAAAGTCCAAATGAGAGAGTAGAGGATGAAATTAAGGCAAAGATAAAGAAGGAGGTTGAAAAAATACAACCGGAAAGAATTTTTTCAAAGGTGCCCAACATAGGAAACGATGGAAATCAGTTTTTAAAGGAATTGTATACATTTCAGGTAAATTATCAGGTGTTTCAGGAGCTGTTTAAAAGTTCAAAAAGGGTTACGGAAGAGGCGGCTACAAAATATTTTATACATTCTGATATTCCGGCATATAAAAAAATGCGTATAAAAATAGAAGATTATTTTTTCTATCTGGAAGAAAATTATCTTATGACAGACCGGTATGCAGAATGCAGGGAAATATTTCAGTTATATATGGAAAGCTATCTTTCTTCTGTGGGAAGCAGGGATATGGTTTCAAAGGGAGATTCCGTATTTTCTGAATATAGTTCCAACATTCATGCGGATAAGCTGGGGAGTTTTGAAATTTTTCTGATTCTGCGGTATTGGAGCGTGAAGGAATTAACAGCAGTCATGCAAAAATATTCCATTGAGCATTTTGAATTAGAGGACGGATGTGAAGAATATTTAAGAATTGTTTTTCGGAACCTGTTGCTGCAAAAAAATGAAAGAGTATTGTCCGAGCATAAAATATTTGTATTCCTGACATTTGCTGCAAAATTGGATTTAGACAGTGAATTGACAGAGGAAATTCTTTCGGGAATCAGCAATGTGATAGATGGTTTTACGATCAGAACCCAAAAAACAGTAATATTAAATTTTATTATCAATCATTATAATCATAAAAGGCTTTGGGGGCAGAAAAAAGAATTGCCACAGCAGAAAAGACCGGCTCTGGAGCAATTGCTTGGAAAGCTTCTTTCTATTCTTGCAAATATGGGAGAGGAAGAAGAAAGGCATTATATGGGTCTGATCAGGGACATAACGAATATATTTAAGCAGGTATACGGAACGTGCAAAAAGGATACCATTATGCCTGTGCTGAAGGAAGGGGAGCATACAGGAATATTGGCGCTGGTATATCCGATTTGTGATGAAGAGGTGAAGGGAGAGATAAGAAAGCAGTTGGAGGAATACATGAAAAATGCCGGAGAAAAGGCTTTTTTCCTGTACCATGATATGATAATGAATGAAATTATAATGCCATCTAAGGAGTACGAAGAGAAAATATGGAAAGCGCTTCCTGAAATCAGGGTAAAAAATATGCGCATATTTCCCGATCGGTATGCCATTTTGTTAAATGATATGGTGAACCTGTATTTAAACAATAAGATTCTTTTAGAAGACAAATATCGGGAAGCCTGTGGGCAGTCGGAAGATGCGTGCATAATGTTCCTTGGAGATATGGAAGGCTTTGATTACAGCAATTTTGAATTGGAATGGCTGTTGAGTTTTTCTCCGGGGCTTAGAAAAACCATTGCCGGTAATGCCGCTGCCGCCTCTAAAATAAGGAACTGCTTTCGGGAATATTTTATGGCAGGGAATGAGGATAAGAAGCTGCTGAAAATATATTTTGAAGATTTTGCAGGATAAATATTTCGGTAACAGTTCAGACAAACTGCATTGCTGCATATTTCGGGCTGTTTTCCGTGGCTGAAGCTTCTGCAATATTGACAGACGGTAAATTATATGCAAATATAAGTATGGAAGATTTTAGGATGGTGCAGAATATTTATATATACACCCTAATATTCATGGAAGCGCCAGGCGCAGGCTGAGGCGTTTGTGTATTTTTATTAAGGAAGTTCCCCGGCATTAAACAGGGGATAATAAGAGGAGACAGGTTATGGCAAACAAACAAATTAAAATTGGAAATACATTAGTTACGGAAAACAGCAGCCCCTACATGATAGCGGAAATTGGAATCAATCATAACGGAGACATTCAAATTGCCAAAAAATTAATTGATGCTGCAAATGCAACCGACTGGGATAACGTAAAGTTTCAGAAGCGCACGCCGGAGCTGGCGGTACCGGAGGCACAAAAATCCGTTCCAAGAGAAACGCCATGGGGCACCATGACCTATCTGGAATATAAATACCGGGTAGAATTTGAAAAGGAGCAGTATGACATTATCGATGCTTATTGCAGGGAAAAAGGCATGACCTGGAGCGCTTCGCCCTGGGACATGCCAAGCCTTGAATTTCTGCTTCAATATGATATCCCGTATATTAAAGTGGCAAGTGCTTCAAACGGCAGGGATGATATGATTGCAGAGGCTGCAAAATCAGGAAAGCCGGTTATTTTATCCACCGGGATGACGACTATGGAAGAGGTGGACCATGCAGTGGAGGTGCTTGAAAAATATGGAAAAGGAGATTATATCCTGCTTCATACAAACAGCGCTTATCCGGCTCCCGTAAAAGACTTAAATCTTCGCATGATAGAAACATTGAGAAACAGATTCGGCTGTCTTGTGGGCTACAGCGGGCATGAGGCAAATTTAGAGCCTACCATTGCGGCAGTGGCACTGGGCGCCTGTGTAATTGAGAGACATGTTACCCTGTCCCATGACATGTGGGGAAGTGACCAGAAAGCCAGTCTGGAGGTGCATGCAATGGATATGCTCAATAAACGTATTCGTGATGTGCATATGGCTCTTGGCACAGGGGAAAAATATATGTCTGACAGTGAGGCAGTTCAAAGAAAGAAGCTGCGCACTGTATAATTCTGTGATTCATATGCATGAAAATCAGTGGCAGGGAGTTTAAGGCTATTTCATAAATTAAGCTCTAAGGAGACTATAGGATGAAAATTGCAGTAGTTGGAACGGGTTATGTGGGACTGGTAACGGGCACATGCTTCTCGGACATGGGGAATGACGTGTGGTGCGTGGATGTGGATGAGGACAAAATAGAACGGCTGAAACAGGGCATCATCCCCATTTATGAGCCGGGGCTGGAAAATCTGGTATTGAACAATTACAAAATCGGACATCTGCGTTTTACTACGGATATCAATCAGGCGCTGGAAAAGGCAAATGTATGCTTTATTGCTGTAGGCACGCCCATGGGAGAGGATGGAAGCGCTGACCTGCATTATGTATTAGAGGTGGCAAAAAGCATTGGGAAAGGCATGAAGCGCCATATGTATGTGGTAGATAAATCCACGGTGCCGGTGGGAACGGCAGAAAAGGTAAGAGCAGCCATTCAGGCTGAGCTGGATGCAAGAAACAGTGATTTGACCTTTGACGTGATTTCCAATCCGGAGTTTCTGAAAGAGGGAAGCGCAGTAGGCGATTGTATGCGCCCGGACCGTATTGTAATCGGTGCGGACAATGAAGAGGCAGCAGAGGTGATGTGCCAGCTTTATATGCCCTATGTGAGGAATACGGAAAATTTTATTATTATGGATATTGCCAGTGCAGAGATGACCAAATATACTGCAAATGCCATGCTTGCAACTAAAATCAGCTTTATAAATGAAATCAGCAATATCTGTGAAAAGGTGGGGGCTGATATCAATAAAGTAAGAAGGGGAATCGGCAGTGACCAGCGCATCGGTTATTCCTTTATTTATGCAGGCTGCGGCTATGGGGGAAGCTGTTTTCCGAAAGATGTTCAGGCACTTGTACGCACCAGCCATCAATTTGGCTATGAGCCTCAGATGCTAGAGGCAGTGGAAGCGGTAAATAAACGGCAGAAGCTCGTAATTCCCGGAAAAATAGTAAAACGTTTTGGCGAGGATTTAACGGGTATGAATTTTGCGGCATGGGGACTTTCCTTTAAACCGGACACGGATGATATGAGGGAATCTGCTGCCATTACCATTATAAATGAGCTGACAAAGCGGGGGGCAAGGGTAACTGCTTATGACCCCAAAGCAATGAATGAGGCAAGGGAATGCTATCTGAAGGGGAATGACAGCGTTTCCTATGTGGAAAGTAAATACGAAGCCTTAAAGGAGGCAGATGCGTTGATTCTGATTACTGAATGGAAAGAATTCAGGCAGCCGGATATGGAAGAAATCAAGAATCTTTTGAAAAATCCGGTTATATTTGACGGCAGGAATCAATATGACAAAAGAATGATGCGAAAATTAGAAATAGAATATTATCAGATTGGTGTGGGCTCTCATTGATGGAAGCAGGGAAAAGGTGCATGTTAGTGGTTTACAGTCTGCACCTTTCTTTTATAGCATTCTCGTTCTTCTTCATTCATCTGGGCATATTTCAGAAAATCCAGTTTCATTTCCTGAAGGGAATTGTCGCAGATAGGACAATGGGTCTTATGACCGTTTAAAATATGAAAACGATTGCAGTGATTGCATAAATGAATATATAGCATAAAAAATCCTCCTGTAAGTCAGTTTCTTTTGTAAATATTGTGTCATTTTTTGTGAATAAGGTCAACCGGAATACGTTGACAGAAAATAGCAAATTGTAAGAAAAAGAAATAGAAAGAAACAAAATTTTCCAGCTTCTGCCAATTAATGCACTGTAAAGTTGCGAAAACGGAGAATTTATGTTAGAATATCGGCAGAATGTCTGGAAGTACTATAAAAACTTTAAATGGAAAATCGGGGAATGCTTCAGGAGATAAATAGAAAATCCTATGACTGCATATGCTAAGTACAGAAAAAGACAATAAAAACGGAGGATAGCACATGAGAACTTATCTGGTAACAGGAGGCGCAGGCTTCATCGGCTCCAATTATATACACTACATGTTCAAAAAATACGGGGATGAAATTCGCATTATCAATGTGGATGCCCTTACCTACGCAGGCAATCTGGAAAATTTAAAGGAAGTTGAAAACCGGGATAATTATACTTTCGTAAAAGCCGATATTTGTGATAAGGAAACTATTACAAAACTGTTTGCAGAAAATGATATTGACAGGGTTGTGCATTTTGCAGCGGAAAGCCATGTGGACAGAAGCATTAAAAGTCCTGAAGTGTTCGTGCAGACAAATGTACTTGGCACCCTTGTGATGTTAAATTGTGCAAAGGAAGCATGGGAGCAGCCGGATGGCACATTTAAAGAAGGGAAAAAGTTCCTTCATGTATCTACGGATGAGGTATACGGTTCTCTGGAGGAGGATGGAGAGTATTTTTATGAGACTACCCCGTATGATCCTCACAGCCCTTATTCTGCCAGTAAGGCAAGCTCGGATATGCTTGTAAAGGCATATATGGATACCTACAGGTTTCCGGCAAACATTACAAACTGCAGCAACAATTACGGCCCTTATCAGTTTCCGGAAAAGCTGATACCTCTGATTATCAACAATGCCCTCCACGGGAAAAAGCTTCCGGTTTACGGAGACGGCAAGAATGTCCGTGACTGGCTTTATGTAGAAGACCATGCAAAAGCAATCGATATGGTTCAGGAAAAAGGCAGATTGTTTGAAACCTATAATATCGGCGGGCACAATGAGAAGCAGAATATAGAAATTATCAACATCATCATAGAAACTCTGCAGGAGATGCTTCCGGAAGGAGACTCCAGAAAAGAACTGGTGTCGAAGGATTTAATTACTTATGTCACGGACAGGAAAGGCCATGACAGGCGTTATGCCATTGCACCGGACAAAATTAAAAAGGAAATCGGCTGGGAGCCGGAGACTATGTTTAAAGAAGGTATCAGGCTGACTATTCAGTGGTTTTTTGAACACGAAGAATGGATGAAGAGTGTAACAAGCGGCGATTATCAAAAATATTATAATGAAATGTATCAATAATTATAATCGGAGGGAAGGTTGAAAACAGCCTTCCCCCTTAGTGTACACCGGTATGGAAGTGTGGCAGCGGATAAAAGCGCTGTTTACTCTGTATATCGGGAAGTAATAGAAAAAACAGAGAAGGAGCAATATATGAAGGGAATTATATTAGCAGGAGGTTCAGGAACAAGATTATATCCTCTTACAAAGGCGATTTCAAAACAAATTATGCCGGTTTACGATAAGCCTATGATTTATTATCCTCTTTCTATCTTAATGCTGGCAGGAATCAGAGAGGTACTGATTATCTCCACTCCAAGGGACCTGCCTGTATTTGAAGAGCTGTTTGAAAGCGGAGAACAGCTTGGCATGAAGTTTTCCTATGCGGTGCAGGAAACCCCGAGAGGGCTGGCAGATGCATTTATTATCGGGGCGGATTTTATCGGAAGCGACAGTGTGGCGCTGGTTTTGGGAGATAATATCTTTTATGGACAAAGCTTTTCAGGGGTTCTCAGGAAGGTGGCGGCAAGGGAAAAGGGCGCCACGATTTTCGGTTATTATGTAAGAGACCCGAGGGAATATGGAGTGGTGGAATTCGATGAAAGCGGAAAGGCTCTTTCCATCGAAGAAAAACCTGAAAATCCCAAGAGCAATTATGCGGTGCCAGGACTTTATTTTTATGACAATGATGTAGTGGAAATCGCCAAAAACGTAAAGCCCTCTGCCAGAGGGGAAATCGAGATAACCAGTATTAACAATGAATATTTGGAAAGAGGCGCCCTGCAGGTGGAAACATTGGGAAGAGGCTTTGCATGGCTTGATACGGGAAATCATGACTCCCTTCTGGATGCGGCGGATTTCGTGGCTGCTTTTCAAAAACGGCAGGGTCTTTATATTTCCTGTATAGAAGAAATTGCCTATAAAAGAGGCTTTATTGACAGAGAGCAGCTGCTTTGTCTGGCAGAGCCGCTGATGAAAACGGATTATGGAAAATATCTGGTAGAGGTTGCAAATGGACTCTAAGTTAAAACGACAGGTGATTTTTGCGGTAACTGCCATAATGATATGCGTGGTGGGAGCTGTATTTTTTGCCAATTTTCTAACAACAGGCAGTTTTTTGCCCAAGAGTTTACAAAAGAATAATGAGCAGTACGCCGAAACAGAAGAAATGGAAGACCTGACAGCAGAGGCAGATTCCGTTTATAAGGAATACGACCTGAATCCCAAAAAAGACCCCTATGCCTTTATGGAAGATGAGGACTTTTTTGATGAGGAAGCCCCCTCAGAAGAAACGGAGTCGGAAAAAAAGAGCAGGGAATTATCTATGCTTGTAAATTCCGTGGAAAAGGATTTGCGTGTAACGGTAATTGATGGAAATGATCGGCGTGTAACAGGAAAGGGCTTTCGGATTCTGTTAGAAGCGTTAGAAGGGGACAAGGTAAAGGAAAGCATTTATTATAAGGACCTGGATAAGGACGGGCTTATTTACGTGGGAGACATGAAGGCTGGAGATTATCGGGTTTCTTTGGAGGAAATAGATGATTTTACTGTACCGGAAACGATACCCATTCATGTGAAGGAACAGATAGAATACCGGCTTATAGAAGATATCTCCTATATGATAAAATCCGAAGATGAAGTGGATGCTGCCATAGAAGATACAGAGGTTTCAGGAGCCCTGGCAGATGCGGACAGCACGGAAACGGTGGAGCATTTAAAGAAAGAAAATACGGGCTTTGGAATTGACGTATCCAAATGGAACAAAGAAATCGACTGGAAAAAGGTAAAGGCTTCCGGAGTGGAGTTTGTCATTATCCGCTGTGGTTACAGAGGCTCCTCTACCGGCGCACTGGTAGAAGACCCTTATTTTAGAAAAAACATAGAAGGCGCTGCAAAAGAAGGAATCAAAACCGGCGTTTATTTCTTTACTCAGGCAGTGAATACAGTGGAGGCAGTGGAGGAGGCCAGTATGGTGCTTACTCTCTGCAAGGGCTATGAGCTTGCATTTCCTATTTTTATCGATACGGAAGGGGCAGGGGGAAAAGGCCGGGCCGATAAGCTGGACCGGGATACGCGTACTCAGGTATGTAAAGCGTTTTGTGAGACCATTGAAAACTCCGGCTTTAATGCGGGAGTATATGCAAGCAGAAGCTGGTTTGGCAGCAATGTGGATGCCGGCGTGTTAGAAAGCCATTATATCTGGATGGCTCAATACAGGAAAACGCCTACTTATGACAGAAGCTATGATTTGTGGCAATATACATCCTCCGGTTCCGTGGACGGAATCGACGGAAGAGTGGATTTAAATATCAGCTATGTGGGATTTTAGAATGAATAACAGAGAGGAAGAGAAAAATGGGAAAGATAACAGTAGAGACCTGCCATATAGAAGGACTTAAGGTGATTACGCCTGCCGTATTCGGTGATGAGAGAGGTTATTTTATGGAGACCTATAATTATAATGACTTTAAGGAAGCGGGAATTGACATGGAGTTTGTTCAGGATAATCAGTCAGCTTCCAAAAAGGGTGTGTTAAGGGGACTTCATTATCAAATTCATTATCCTCAGGATAAGCTTGTCCGTGTGGTAAGCGGAGAGGTGTTTGATGTGGCTGTAGATTTAAGAAAAGGCTCAAAGACTTATGGACAGTGGTATGGGGTGCGTTTGTCCGCAGAAAACAAAAAGCAGTTCTTTATACCAAAGAATTTTGCACATGGGTTTATCGTGTTATCGGATTATGCGGAATTTGCTTATAAATGTACAGATTTCTACCATCCCAATGATGAAGGAGGTCTGCTCTGGTGTGATGAAGCCATTGGAGTAGAGTGGCCTATGCCGGAGGGAATGACAAGAGAGGATTTGATAATTTCCGAAAAGGATACAAAATGGAGCGGCTTACATGAGCAAGAAGATAAATAAGCTTGTCTGGACTGGCATATGGATACTGGTTTTTGCTTTTTCTGTTTTAGGGGCATTAAAGACTATTTATATTAGTGCGGATATTGATGAATCCTATACAGTGACAATGGCCTGCCGCCTTATAAAAGGGGACAGGCTGTTTCTGGATATGTGGGAGCTTCATCAGACCTCTGCAGTTTTATATGCGCCTCTTGTCTGGCTGTTTCAAAAAGCGACAGGCTCTGTTATCGGCATGCTGGTATTTTTAAGAATTGCAGGCGTGTGCATCCAGGGGCTTTTGGCTGTTTATGTGTATCGTACCTGCAGGCATTATATGACGGGCAGGTGCGCAGGAATGCTTGCCGTATTGTTTTTTAATTTTACTCCAAAGCATATTCAGTCTCCGGAGTATACATTGATGTGCTGCTGGGGGTTGATTCTGACAATGATGTCGCTTCTGCAGTTTTTTATAAAGCAAAGGAGCAGGCATGGCTTTTTGTATTTGTCCATGGCTGCAATAGGGCTTTGTATTACGGTGCTGTCCTATCCGGCAGCGGTATTTTTGATTGTTGCCTTTTGGGCGGTGATTGCCTATCTGACAAAATCCGGTTATGGAAAAGAGGAAAAGCAGTCCGGTTTGAAAAAAATGCAGATATGGAAGAATATGGGCATATTCACAGGGATTTGCGCAGTCTGCGGATTTTTGTTCATGGGTTATGTGTTAAGCGGTTTTATATTAAGAAACGCAACTTTGAAAGGTTTTTTAGAAGCATTATCTTATGTGTTTATGGATGAATCCCATGAGCAGATTATGAGTGAACATATTTTAAGCCATATCCGGTATTTGTGGGATATGTTAAAAATAACCCTTCCGGCAATTCTGATTTGCCATGTGTGCCGGAGCCTGTGGAAAAGATGGAAAAAGAAGGAGAGTTATCTGCCGTCTTTGATGCTGTTGATGTTTCAGGCGGTACATGCCCTTGTACAGTTCCATACTATAAAGGATGTGAATTTCCTGATTTTTTTCCCGGTTATTTTGCAAACTCTTGTTTTGGGCGTTTACTTTTACTGTACCTATGAGAAAACAGAAAAAGACAGGGTGCTTTTTTATACGATGATTGTTCCAAATCTGTTTTTAGTAGTTGCAGTATTGCTTTCATCCAATCTTACTGCAAATTATTCCATGTCTTTTTTATTTCCGGCAGTTCTGGCGGGACTATATATGATTATCCGGGTATTTTTTGAAAATGGTCAGGAAGGGCAGAGCGGGGCAGAAGGAACTGAATCCGAGAAGCAGGAATCAAGGCAGGAAAAATACAGGGCTTCTGCAAGTAGCAGAATAACAGGAAGGGCAGCAACAGTAGTATTTGTTCTGATCTTTACCGCAATGGTATTTACAAGCCGGATATTTCTGGTGCGCTATACGGCAACCCAGCGGCTGAACGTGTTTGAGCCCAATTATAAGGCATGGCACGGAGTGCTTAGCGATATACGTTTGGGAGATACGGATTACAGGCAGTATGAATGGAAGACGGCTTCCCTTCATGAGCATGTGAAAAAGGATGATGTATTTTTGTATGTGGGCGCTGATATGTTTCTGTATGGTGAGACAGAGGCATCTATCGGTACCGGAAATACTATAAGCACTCCGGCATTTGGAGAGCAGCTACTTGCGTATTATGAAAGATTTCCGGAAAGAATACCTACTGTTATTTTTTTGGACTGCGAATATACTATGGACTATCGGGTATGGCTGGAAAAAGAGCCCTTCGGAAGCTTTATAAGGGAAAATTATCAGGAACCTTTCATAGAAGGACCTTTGTATATTTATAAGTTGAAGTAATCTTAACGAAAAAGGTGGTAACAGTTCAGACAATCGGTTTCCCCACAGACGCAGGAAGTGACTTCCGTCAGAATATGTTTCTACGTCGTCACGCTCCCGCTCTGATAAAAACGCAACAGTGCTAAGCTCGAAAATACCTCGCTAAGCGCTGGCGTTTTTATAAGGACTCCTTTAGAAATCATATTCTGACGGAAGTCACTTCCTGCGTCTGCGGGGAAATCGGTTGTCTGAACTGTTGCAAAAGGAGGGAGCTTTATGGAAATAATTCATATTATGGCATTGGCGGCTGTGCTTTTGGCGGCTCCTTTTCTGCTTGGGATGCTTTTCGGCAAGAAAACCATAAGCGGTACTTATTTATCCGGTACGCTTCTTTTATGGGGCAGCTTTGAAGCTGTGGCAATAACAGCCGGCTTGAAGGGATGGGAGTTTCAAATGCTGTCTGACAGGTTCCTTTATGTATTGGCGGCGCTTATGTGCGCAGGTCTGGCAGCTTTGTGCGTAAGAACTATAAAATTCGGGAAGGGGAAAAAAATAGGAAAAATAAACATAGAGCTTCTTAAGGAGTTGCTTTGTATTGCGCCTGCCTTTCTCCTTGCAGGCAGTCTGTTTTTCCTATATGCCCCTAAGCTGGAAAGCTGGTATCTGGTGCCGGAAACGGTAAATACTATCTTGGATACCAATTCCCTTCATGGTTTTAACCCCCTTACCGGACAACCATTGTCAGCACCAAAGGAGTTTGGATGGACTCTTATGAACCTGCCTGCATTTTATGCCTGTCTGGCAGACTGGTTTCATATAAATACTACGGGTTTGCTGTTTTGCTGTATATCCCTTTGGATGCTTTTTATCAGCTTTTTGGTTTATTATCAATTTGCTGCATACTTTTTTGAAAAATGGAAAAACGGGCGCATATTCTTTATGTGGATTTATGCCTTTCTGTTTTTTATGGGAGATAAGGCATATATGAATGAGGCTTATCAAATGCTCCATTATGCATATGAAGGAAGAGCCGTGCTTACGGGAATTTTGCTGCCTTATTGCTTTTATTTGCTTTTAACAGCCTTTAAGGAGAATAAAAGCCGGAGAGCTACAGCAGGTTTTGTTTGGCTGGCAGAGTATGCGCTTCTTCTCGCAGGCGGGCTTTTGGCAGCAGGATTAGATTATGGTTTGGGGCTTCCTTTGGCTATGACAGCTTTGTCATGTGTTGTAGGACTTGCGGCTATTGGAAAATTATTTCGGAATAAATAACTGATTTTCATTTTAGAAAGGCGGGGAAAGGAACATGGCGGAAATAAAGGAAAGCATGGAGCTTGGTTATTATTTCATGAATCTCGAAGACAAGTATTGGGGATTGTTTCTTATTTCTCTTGCAGTACTGTTTTTTTTTCTTGGAAAGAAGAAAGGGTTTCTTTTAGGATATGGGGTGTTATCTTATTTCTTTCTCCTTTGCCCTTTAACTGTTTTTTTGCTGGTAAAATGTTTTCCGGCACTTTCTCTGTATTATCCGATTCGATGGCTTTGCCAGATTCCTCTTTTTATCTGTATTGCAGCGGTACTGGTACTCGAAAGGGCAGATAAGGAGCAGGACTGGAAAAAGCTTTTTGGAACGGGGGCGTTTCTGTTTCTGATGGTGTTTCTTTCAGGGACTCCTGTATTTATGGAAAAAGCGCCTGCATGGAGCAGCAGTTTTGGACTTAATCAGGAATATGTGCAGGTCTATGATCTGGTTTTGGCAGATATGGAAGGAAAAGGCTTGGAAAAAGCCCATGTATGGGGGCCAAAGGACTGGATGAAGGACTGCCGTGTATACAGCGCTGATTTTTATCCTGTTTATGGAAAAGATATTTGGGAGGAACAGGCAGCATTGGGATATGAAACAGCCTATAGCGATACTCAGAAAATGCTTTATGAATTTTACAGCACATATGAGTCGGTGAAGGGACCCTTAAGCAATAAATGGCAGCAGGTAGAGGTTTTGGCGGATACGCTGAATTTAAATACCGACGTGGCATGTGACTATGTAGTCATGCACAGGGGAACCGATCATTGGAAGGACAGAGGAGTTAAAGTGAAGAGGCTTAAGAAGGTGGATGTGGAAGGAGCCTTTTTGAGCAGGAATTACGAAGAAGTAGGAAAGACAGAAAATTATTATGTATTTTACAGGCGGGCAGGTGAATGATGTGAACATGATATTTCAATATGGACTGGCTTTTTTCTGGATGTGCGTCATTCCGATTCTGACAGGCGGTATTTTTATAAAGGTACTGGTAAAGCACAGACGCTTTCTGGCTGTTTCAGCCATGGGAACAGGGCTGGTACTAAATTATAGTGTTTACCAGATAGCCGCCATGGTATTTATATTGCTGGACGGAAGCTTTCGGCTGCTGACGTGGATTTATATTGGAGCCAGTCTGTTTATGGCGCTTTTAGGAGTGTTTGGATGGTACAGGTACTTTCAGAAAGAGCGGAAGCCGGAAAAGCAGGAGGAAAAGTGCCGGGATGCTTATAAGTGGTATAAAGACCCTTATTTTCTTATGGGAGCCGGGCTGGTGGCAGCCCAGATACTGGTAATCCTGTTAATGTCCACACCGGATAAGGACGATGCTTTTTATACGGGGCTGTCTTCCATGTGCCTGTCCCATGATTATGTGCTGAAGTACAGCGCTTATGACGGTCTGATGCAAATGCCCATCGAGACCCGGTATATTATGGCGGCGCTGCCTGTTTATCAGGCTTCCCTTTGTCTTATGAGCGGAAGGCTTCATACATTGATTATCTGCCACAATCTGTATCCGCTGTTTTACATGCCGCTGGCATATGGGCTTTATTGTATGCTGGCGGATAAATGGATGGAAAAAAAGGAGGATTTGGGAAGGTTTCTGCTATTCTTTGCTTTTTTGCATATGTTTGGCAATTATTATGTATTCAGTCCCGAAAATTTCCTCATTACCCGTATATGGCAGGGAAAAGCCTTGTTTATTACTATAGGCCTTCCTTTTGTATGGTATTTTATGAACCGGGCATGGGAACAGGAGAGCCTTAAGGAGGCATTGCCTTACTGGATTCTGGTAACGGCAGGGCTTCTTGCCAGCGCCTTTATGGGAGAAACGGGGCTGTATCTGAACTTCCTTGTGGTAGGTGTTTCGGCCCTTGCCAATCTGATTGTAAGGAAAAAATGGAAAAACTGTATTTTTGCAGCCTGCAGCCTGTTGCCGGAGGTGTTTCTCATGGCTGTTTTCCTGTTGTAGAAAAGAGGATTTAATATGTTATGGCTTAACACATTAAAGGAAGAAGTAAATACCTATTGGGGAACAGGAGCTTTTGGGCTTTTGTTTCTTGGAGCCTTTTTGTTCTTTTTTTTGAGAAAGGAAAAAAGTCTGGAGATGAAGGTCTATCTTTTGTATGGGGCAATCCTTATGTTCATTATTGGGAATCCGATACTTCTGACGGTGGTGTCAAAAGCAAAAATGATGAAAGTGTTTGAGAGGTTTTTCTGGCTTCTTTTGTCCCCTGTCTGTATTGCGGCAGCTTTTGCATATATTTCCCGGAAGAAAAAATGGTTTTGGATTCCCTGCCTGCTTTTGATTGTACTTTGCGGTAATACGGTGTATACAAGCATTGAATATAAGCCTGCCGAAAATATTTACAAAATCAGTGAAGAAGCAATTCAGGTAAGCGAGATTATTTTGAGGGATTATGAAAAGCTTCCGGAGGACGCTTTGGTTATTCCAAACAGGAAGGACTTTAAAGGCCCGAGGGCAATGGTGGCAGAGCCTGTTGCAGAAGATATCCGCATGTACAATGCCAATATTGAGATGCTGTTTGTAAGGAAGAGTTTTGGCAACTATAAGCAGGTCAAGAGGGTTGCAAGGCAGCTGGTGATGTCCAATGATGAAATAAATCTAAGGCGTATCATAAAAAAGATGAAAAAGGACCAGTATCAGTATTTGGTATTTGCTTCTCATCATATATTGCCGGAGGATATGGAAAAATATCCTGTTTATGAAATCGGAAGGACCGAAAATTATACGGTTTATAAGCTGGAGGACCAGCCTGCGGAAAGCTATACTATCACTCAGTTTGCAGATGTGGAAGGGCTTCAGTGCTTAAGCTATCTGATAGAAGACGGAAGGGGCGGGCTGGCAGTGATAGATGGAGGCAGGGCATGGCAGTCCATTCCCCTGGTAGAAGAAATCAAAAAAAGAGGCGGCAGGGTGGATTACTGGATTATTACCCATCCCCATGATGATCATTGCGGGGTGCTTTGCTCCATTTTGGAGGCGGGCTGGGATGAGACGGAAATTTCTATAGGGGAAATCCTGATAGGAGAGATGGATTATGAAGCGGTGGAAAGGCAGGGAATACGGGTAGACACTTATAGCTATCTGCTGCGGGGGCTTAATGGCCATGAGAATGTAACATGGCTGAAAAAAGGAGATGTAAAAAATGTTCTGGGGTTGAAAATGGAGGTATATCATAGCTGCAACGAACTGGTAACCAGCAAAAGCGACAATATTTTAAACGACGGTTCCATGGTATTTAAGCTGTCCGGAAAGGAAGAAAGTATTTTATATCTGGCAGATATCGGAGAGCTGGTGGCGGATGAAATCATGGCGGAATACGGGGATAAGCTGAAGGCGGATTATGTACAGATGTCCCATCACGGCAATGGAAGCCTGCCGGATGTCTTTTATGAGCTGGTATCTCCTAAGGCTGCTTTGTTTGATGCGCCTGACTGGCTGATGGAAAACCGGAACAGGGAAACCGGGGAGGAGAGCTATTATACTACGCCTCATTATATAGAGCTTATGAAAAGCATGGGAGCGGAAATTATCAGCTATAATACGGCGCCTAATGAGATTGTTCTGCATTGAGCGGATTCAGATAAAAAGACAGCAGTATACGGGAAAGCGGAAGGCTGAACGGCTGCGCATGGTAAAATAATGCAAAGAAAAAGAATAGCAAAATATGTAGTGGAATGATAAAATGCATATATGAGACACGATAAGAGACGGGTATATAAAAAAAACAATCATGTCATAAAAAATAAAAGCAGGCTTGCTTTGAGGTTTCTCTTTTTGTTGACCTTTTTGTTACTGTTCATACAAACAGGATGCGGAAAAAAAGAAGCATTTAATACCTTACATCAGGAAGGCGCAGGGGAGTTTGAGATTTTCAGCCAGGAAGTGGATGCTGTGCAGAGTCCTGTTGGTGTGGATAACAGAACTCCGGCGTTTTCCTGGAAGCTGGCTTCAGAGGAACAGGGTTTTTTGCAAAAGTCATATGAAATCCGGGTTTATGAAATTCATAAGCTTACCGGTGAAAAAAGCCTTGTATGGGACAGCGGTGTGGTAAAAAGTAAAAATACCTTTGCCATTCCTTATGAGGGGGAGGAGCTAAAGGAGCATTCTGCCTATGCATGGACAGTGGAGGTAACAGACAGCCATGGAAACCGGGGTAGCTCAAAAGAGGCCCTTTTTACCACAGCTTTCTGGCAGGAAAATGCTTTTTCCCATGGAGCGTTCATTGCCATGAATCCGGAGGAAAATATTTATGAGGATGGACAGGCAGTCTTTCGGAAGGAATTTGTTCTGGAAAATAAGGAAATAAAGGAAGCAGTGCTTTATGCCAGTGCCCTTGGAATTTATGACGGATATGTCAATGGTGAGAGGCTGGGAAGAGGGAATTATGATGAATTAAAGCCCGGGTGGACGGATTATGAAGACCGGCTTTTATATAATACCTATGATATAACGGACTATCTGAAAGAAAATGATAAAAATGCCATGGCATTTATGTTAGGGACAGGCTGGTGGTGCGGCAGAGTTTCACAGGGAACCTATGGCTATCATCTGCCCGCTTTTATCGGAGAGCTTCATATTTTATATGAGGATGGCAGCAGCCAGGTCATTGCCACTGACGAAAGCTGGGAGTACTGTAAGGACACTGCGGTAGTATCAGCGGATATTTATAATGGAGAAGTGTACCATTTCGGGAAGAGAACCACAAAAGAAGAATCCCTGACGGAAGCGGAGAATACGGAAGGAAGAGAAACCGCAGAAAAAATAGAAAACGCGGAAAGAAAAGAAACCGCAGAAAAAATAGAAAACACAGAAGGAAAAGAAACTGCTAAAGAAGACAGAAAGCCTGTATATATGCCCACAGAGGAAACATTGGGATTTGCAGGAGAATTTAAGTCCTTTTACGGCTATCAGGTGCAAGAACAGAAGAAATACAGCAGGGAGCCGGAAAGCATTGTAATATATGATGGAACTGTCAGCGATAATAGCACCTATGGACATATCAATGAGACTGCAAGGATGGAAGCTGCGGGGGAAGCGGAAGAAAATGCAAAAACGGCAGGACAATATACGGTAAGTCAAAATATTGCAGGGAAAAACAGTCATTCTGCGGAGAAAGGCCCGTGGTATGATAAAAATGAAGGGTTACAGATAAAAAAGGGGCAGACTGTGATATTTGATTTCGGACAAAATATGACAGGTGTGCCACATTTAAAATATCAGGCAAAGCCGGGGACTGAAATTACCATTCATTTCGGGGAAATGCTCAATGACAGCGGAGAGGAAGAAAAGGGGAATGACGGACCTAAGGGCAGTTTGTATCAGGCAAATTACAGAACGGCTCAATCAATGGTGAAGATTACTTCAGGGGAAGAGGAAACAGAGGAGTATCAGACTGCATTTTCCTATTTTGGATTTCGGTATATTTCGCTGGAGGTTTCCGGGGATGTGGAGCTTTTGGAGCTAACAGCAGTCTTTCTTGGCAACAGTTCACCGGAATGCGGAAAGATTGTAACAGATGATGAAAAAGTAAACAGGCTTATAGAAAATATTCAGTGGAGCCAGAGAAACAATCTATTACTGGCAGTAACAGACTGTCCCCAAAGGGACGAGCGGCTTGGATGGACAGGGGATACACAGGTATTCCTGAAAACTTCGATATTTAATCAGGATTTAAGAAATTTCTATAAAAAATGGCTTGAAGATTTAAGGGACAGCCAGAGAGAAGACGGGGCTTATACGGATACAGTTCCTTATTCATCAGTTACCGGAAGCGGCAATGCAGGATGGGCGGATGCCGGAATTTCCATTCCTTATGAATTATACAAACAGTATGGGGACATTGCTTATGTAGAAGACATGTATGATTCTATGAGCAGATATATGAATTATCTGGAAGGAATAAGCAATTTTGAGGGAGAGGGGGCAAGAATAGGTCCTCTTACAGCCTTTGGAGACTGGCTTGCTTTTGAGGAAACAGATAAGGAAATGGTTTCTGCTGCCTATTACGCCAAAGATGCCAGAATGATGATGGAAATGGCACAGGCATTGGATAAAAGAAGGGATGTAAGAAAATACAAAAGACTGTTGAAGAAAGTTAAATCACATTTTAACAAAACATATGTTATTGATTCGCATTTGACTCAAAGAACGCAAACCGCCTGTCTTTTGGCGCTTTCCAATGAATTGCTGGATGGCAGGGCAAAAGAAAATACGGTTTCGGATTTGGTATCTACCATTGAAAGAAACGGCAAAAGATTGAGTACCGGATTTCTGGGTACGCCGGAGCTGCTTTCGGTGCTGGTTAAGGAAGGAAAGGCAAAACTGGCGTATGAGCTTTTGCTGCAGGAGGAAAATCCTTCATGGCTTTACAGTGTAAACCAGGGAGCAACCACTATTTGGGAAAGATGGGACTCCTATACAAAAGAATCGGGATTTCACAAGGATGGGATGAATTCTTTCAATCATTTCAACAATGGGAGTGTGGGAGCTTTTTTATATGAATCCCTGCTTGGCATTTCCATGGATGCTCCCAAAGGCAGGATTCTGCTCAGACCGGCTGTTCTGGCGGATGAAACAATGGAAATTCAAAGCTGTGAGGGCTATTATGATTCTGTTTATGGAAAAGTAGAGGTGAAATGGAGCATTTCTGAAAATATACTTTCCTATGAGGTGACCATACCGGCAAATGGGGAGGCTGTGCTTTTCCTGCCGGATGGGGACAGGGAGAGAAAGGAAGAGCTGGGCAGCGGAAGGTATTGTTTTATGCAGGAGCTGGGAGAGGGCTGAAAGGGAAGCCGCTTATTTACATATTGCGGCTTCGTCTGCCATTGCCTGCACGGTTTCTGTCGGAAGCTTGGTTGCCTGAACAACTTTTTTTATGCTGATTCCCATTTTTAGTAAATTTTCTGCGATTTCCAAAATTCCTTCCAACCTTCCCTCTTCCCTGATTTCATCCATAATTGCGCACATCTCTGTCACTCCCTTCTCATCTTCCTTAAAATAGCGTTTCCTTTTTGATGTGACTGGAAACAATTCATCATCATAAGCATTGCTTTCCGTAAAGACACCCATAAGCTTTGAAATACTTGTTCCATCTTTGTTGGCGGCATTTACATAGATTTCCTGTAAGCCGTTTTCTACAATGGTGCCGGTTTCCCGGATAATTCTGTCTATATGATAAACAGTCTTCCCTTCCCTGAAAAAATCTGACTTCGATATGTAAATAACACATAAATCCGGTATGTCCTTAAATTGGGAGCCGGTGTCGGTAATATTTGCTGTGATGCAGGAAGCATGATAGCGGACTCTTTTCTGATGGTCTGTATTGTCTTCTTTCTGTATTTCTACATTTATGATTTTCCCGGTGCAGTTCTCCTTTTCTGTCTGAAATGTATTGATTTGACAGTG
This sequence comes from uncultured Lachnospiraceae bacterium, assembly GCA_910585715.1. Classification (GTDB taxonomy): domain Bacteria; phylum Bacillota; class Clostridia; order Lachnospirales; family Lachnospiraceae; genus RGIG3040. The sequence continues at coordinate 62,070 of CAJUEX010000007.1, read as the reverse complement.
CAGGAAAAGAGATAACAGTTAAGTCTTTATAATCATAGTATATGAAATACGCAGGGAATTTGCAAGATAAAAATACACGTTATTGAAAAAAGATGCTGACTGTTTTGAGTTACTCTGCTTTCTGCTCTGATGTGGATAATATGGAAATGATACTTAGAAATAATAGGTGTGGATTGCAGCTTATAACCCGTCTTATGATTTATGAAATTATGAAAAAGAAAAAGTGTATGAAAAATAAAAGAAAAAATTAAATAAATTAATTGCTCAAAATTAATGTTTTACAAAAATTGACAAATATAAAAAAATGTAATATTATAAAACATATAAAAAACCAATGCATAATAGAAAGGAGAAAGGATATGAGTAGTGTAGAAATGCTTGCAAGTCCCACATTGGGATGTTATCTTATTTGCGGAGCTGCTTGTTTAGGTCCTTGTTCTGCTGATGGAGCAGCACCTATTGTGGATGTAGTTACGGCAGCAGGAGCATTTGGTACAGCAGGTGGCAAATAGTATTAGTTTTTTAACAATGAAAGTACTGCTGGTGTTGAGCAGTACTTTTATTGTTGAACCAAAGCAACATTATCTCAAAAATTCATGTCTGTATTATATGAGTAAAATGCATATAAAATCTTTAAACGGAAATGGCTTTATATATGATAGCGAATGCGGTCTGTTGATAGCGGATAAGTGTTATAATGAAGAAATGATTAATAACATGAAGAAAAAGTACTATACAATTTATTCCGAAATGAATAAAGAGTATTTTTTGAGCGAGAAAAATAATATGCAAATACGGAGTTTGTGTCTTATTTTAACAAACCAATGCAATTTTAGATGCAAATACTGCATCAACTCCGATATGTATCAATATTCTAAGGGATATGATAATAATTGTATGTCCTACGATATAATAGACCAAGCTCTAAAACTTTATGTGGAGAATTATAAAGAATGTATAATTAAGAATCCTAATAATAAATTTGTTATACTTTTTTACGGAGGAGAGCCTTTACTACAACTTGATAAGATTAAGTATGTTGTCGAAAAGGTTGAAAAATATTATAAGATAAAAGAGGCTATCTATGGAGTTACAACAAATGGCTATTTGATAAAAAGAAGTCTTGTCACCTATTTTTCAAAACATAATTTTTTTATAAATATAAGTTTGGATGGTTATGAGGAAATTCATGATTTGAATAGGGTTACAGTTGACGGCGAGCCAACGCATAAGGTGATAATCAATAATATAAATGAAACATTAGATTTATTACCCGTAGAAAAATACGGATTGCTATTGACATTGGACTATCAGGTTAGCCCTGCGAAAATGAATAACTATTTTCTTGAGAATCCGCACTTGGATCAGCGTATAAGTAGAATTAATTTAGTATCAGGATATAATACGGATTATTATAACAAAAATCCTAAATATGAAATGTATATGGAGGAAATACAGCAACTTTTTAAGCAATATAGGAATAAAGAAAAGGCGACAAATTTTACGAATAAGTTTTTTGAGGCAAAATTTAGATATATTGAAAAGCGTATGCAATTTTCGGAGACTACATGTTCCGTATGTAATCCAATGAGTGCAAAGCTAACGGTTGCTACGGATGGAACTTTGCATATATGTGAAAAAATAAATCCAAATTATAGCATAGGTAATGTATTTGAAGGTATCGATAAAGAAGTTGCGTTGCAATATTATCAGAACTTGGTACAATTAAGAAAAGAAAATTGTAAGAATTGCGAAGTTAATGGACTTTGTAATATATGTTATGCGAGTATTAATGGTAAAGGCGATTCGTTTGAAATTAATGATGATTTTTGTGACAACCAAAAGCAAAACATAAAACAATGGCTGACTTATTATTGCACAAGTCTTGAGAAAACGGATTAGTGAGAGGGTAATATGTATAATTTTAATAATTTTATTACTGAGGTAAAAGGTGATAATGGGATTGTTTTGCTTAATTTATATGATGGTTCTTATGTCTCGTTAACGGCCAAGGAAGCATTGGAACTTCACTTAATCATGAATTCCGTGACAGATATAGTTGAAGAGGATTTTATAAAAAATCTAATTAAGGATAAATGGATAGTACGTTCTGACTTTCGTTACTGCATGGATGAACCCCACAGTCGTGATTATCAGCTTTATGATGGTCTGATTTCTGACTTTGAATTGCGAACAGCAATTATTGAATTAAGCACAACATGTTCGTTAAATTGTAATTTTTGTAATGCTGATAGCAGCAAGATAAATATTTCCTGTTTTTGTAAACGCTGGAATTATAAACCGTTGGAATATAATTATAATGAATTGATTCAACAATTGAATTATTATAAGGTTAAGGAAATATATATAATGGGTGGTGATCCTTTTTTTAGTGATTATGATTTTGACAAAATGCTGTGTTTTATTAACTTGGCTGGTAAAATAAATAAAAATATTAAGATAGGAATTATGGTAAACGGCTATAGTATTAAAGAAGAACAATTAAAGAGGCTGAAGTTTGAATCAAATATATATTTTAATATCCTGTTTGTTGGTTGTTGTGATGACGATTATACAAAAATAGCGGGTAGAGAAAATGCTTTTTCTACAATTAAGAATAATGTGAAAATGATAAAAAAATATAATTTTCCAATTATAGGAACGTTGCTGATAAGTTCTCTGGAGATGCTGGACAAGCCTTTGAAAATAGGAATTCCAATTACTCAAAAATACCTCTTTGATGAGAAGCACAATGATACTGTTTTATTAAAAAATTATCGGGAAAGGTTAATGAAAATAGACTATGTTTTGTATCAGTATACAAAGAAGATAAATAGTTGCTTGTATAGTAAAATCTTTATTGCAAGCAATCAGAAAGTATATCCCTGTCCAGGTCTTAGGGATTTTGAATTGGGTAACCTTCAGATGGAAACATTGGCGGAAATTCTTCAAAAGGGAGAGTACATAGAATATTGGTTTCTTTCAAAGGATAAGATATTTCCTTGTAAGTATTGTAAATACAGACTCCAATGTTTTGATTGCAGGGCATTGGAATATTCTAAGTCAGGTGATATAAATTACGAGTATTATTGTAAAGAAGCAGAAATCATAATGAATAGGGGATAAAAAAATATGGCAAACAGGAAAAAAATAGTGTTGTATGGTTTTCTTATACTTATTGGTTTATTAGTATCCAGTTTTATTAATGTGTATATTCCCAATATCAACAAAAAGATACTTGATATAGCTTTATTGAACGGCAGCTTTTCGTTTGTAATATATTTATGTTTAGCGCTGTTAATGCTATCTATTTTAAATTCCGGATTTAAGATGATAAATAATATACTCATAACTAAGTTGGGAATTGATTGTGTTAAATATACAAAAGAAAAATATATTAATAAAACCCTAAAATTCTCCATGAACTTTTTTGATCGAATGGATAGTGGTGAATTGTCTGAAAGAATTAAAGAAATTGATAATATTTCATTAATTTTTACGCCCACCATATTAAGCATAATTACAACTGTGATTTCGGCTATTGGAGCTATTATAATTATTGCAAATATAAATCCTTTGTTTTTATTAATATACTTAATATTTATTCCTGTAATTGGATATATTTCGATTATGACAGCAAAGAAATACTATGGATTAGTTTATGAAACTGCTCAGTTGAGAAGCGAACTGGGAGGTAAAATGCAGGAGAGCTTTCAGGGAATAGCCGAAATAAAATCATTAAATTTGATAAAGGAAAAGACGGATTCCATAAATCTGTTAAACAAAAAACTTTATAAAAACAATCTGAAACAAAACATAACGTTTACAAAATCAAGCGAGGCTATATCTATAATTAATATTGTGGCCAGCATTATAGCGACATTGATTTGTGTTAATATGTATGACAAAAAACAGATAACGGCTGGGGATTATGTTGCTATTCTGCAATACTCCGGGATTATTTTGGCACCGGCTCAAATGATGTCATCTATATATATGACTTTTCAGCCAGTGCTGGCAACTTTAAAAAGGCTGGAGTTCTTTAGTGTGGTTAAAGAACAAAATATTGATAAGGGAACAAAAATTGGAAAGATTAAAAATATTTCTGTAAAAAATTTGACGTTTTCTTATACAAATAAAGAACTGATAAAAAATATTAATTTTGATTTGAAAAAGAAAGACATATTAGTAATTAAAGGTGAAAATGGATCAGGGAAAACAACGCTGGTCAAACTTTTAATGGGTTTATATGATGATTATCAAGGCGAAATTTATTATAATGAAAAATCACTAAGGGATTTAAGCCTGAGAAATATTCGTGATGAAATTGCAATTGTGTTTCAGGAAACCTTTTTATTTACAGGTACCTTAAAAGAAAATATGGTTGCAGGGAATAAGGAGGCTTCAATTCAAGAGATTGTAAGCTGTCTTCAAAAAGTAGGATTGATTAAAAGCAAGGAGAACGAGCAAAATGATATATTAAACCTGCCCATTTTGGATGGTGGAAAAAATTTATCAGGAGGTCAGAAGAGAAGGATTGCAATTGCCCGTTCATTACTTAGAAAACCTAGTGTACTTATACTTGATGAACCGACAACCTATCTTGATGAGGAATCTCAAAATGTCGTGTATGACTTAATCAACAATAAAAGTGATGAATATATTTGTATAATTATATCTCACAATCAGAATCTTTCCTTATTGGAAGGTAAACATATGGATTTAGTAAAAGAAAATAATTACTATACATCGAAATTGACACCATAAGAAAGTATTTAATTTCATATATCAGACAACCTATATAATATACGAAATCTTAAAAAATTTTGTCTATAACCAGTAGAAGAATGAGCTTTTACGTCTTGAATGTCGCATTTCATATCTTTTATGCCCGGAAATACTAAATGTTAATAATTAGATAACTGAATATTGCCTATTTCTCCATAAATTGATATTTATGGAGAAATATGGTACAATAACTACTAATTATGCACGATACTATCAACACCAACCGGAGGAGAACCAACTGTTATGACTCTTTTTCTAAAGAAAATGTTTTCTCTGCCCGTAGAACTATGGCAGAACAGACGCCTTATATGGAAGCTGTCCAAAAACGATTTCAAAACCAGATATGCCGGCTCCTATATGGGAATCATCTGGGCGTTTATTCAGCCGGTCATAACTATTTTAGTCTACTGGCTCGTATTTGAAAAAGGCTTTTCCCAAAAAGGAGAAATCTTTAAATCAGGTGTGGAAGTACCTTTTGTAGTATACCTGACAAGCGGCCTGGTGCCATGGTTCTTTTTTTCCGAGGCAATCAATAATGCCACCAATGCCTTGCTGGAATACAATTATCTGGTAAAGAAAGTAGTATTCAAAATCAGTATACTTCCATTGATTAAAATTATTGCGGCAGGCTTCATACATGTTTTCTTTATGGGAGTGCTTCTGGTAATTTATTTTATATATGGCTATCACTTTACCCCATATACCTTACAGATTGTATATTACAGCTTCTGCCTGTTCATTCTGGTGCTGGCATTAAGCTATACTTTTTGTTCAGTTGTTATCTTTTTCAGGGATTTGACTCAAATCGTCAACATTGCCCTGCAGATTGGCATGTGGGCAACCCCCATCATGTGGTCCTTTGCCCGTGCGGAAGGAACCGGATTTGAATGGATTTTCAAATTGAACCCGGTATTTTATGTTGTAACCGGGTACAGGCAGTCATTGTTTGATGAGGTCTGGTTCTGGCAGCAGCCGGGACAGTTTGCCTACTTCTGGATATTGACTATAGCATTGTTTGCTATGGGAACTTTTGTGTTTAAACGGTTGAAGCCCCATTTTGCAGATGTATTATAGCATTATGGGAACGTAAAATGCTGAAGCTGCATAAAAATCAAAACCATGAAGCTATAAATGAATAAAATGATTCAGGAAAATGAACAAGCATGGCTGAAAAACAGCCTTCAAATAGAAAAACAGGTGAATCCATGAACGCAGAAAACAGAAACAGTACCCGGGGCGAAACAGGGAAAGAGAAAGAAAATAATCAAAGGAAAACCGGAGAGCAAAAGGAAAATCCTCCAAAAGAAACCGGAACCTCTCAGGAAATTCCCCCGGCAATCCGGGTAATGGATATCAGTAAAATATACAAGCTTTACAATAAGCCCTCTGACCGGTTAAAGGAGTCCCTGGGGCTTACAAGAAAGAAAAATTATAAGGAGCATTATGCCCTCAGGGGCGTTTCCTTTGATGTTGCCCAGGGAGAATCCGTAGGTATTATAGGCACCAACGGCTCCGGCAAATCCACCATTTTAAAAATCATTACAGGAGTTTTAAGCAAGACCTCGGGAGAGCTTGTGGTAAACGGAAGGATTTCCGCTTTGTTAGAACTGGGTGCAGGCTTTAACATGGAATATACGGGAATTGAAAACATCTATCTTCAGGGAACCATGATTGGGTTTTCTGAGGAGGAAATTGATGAAAAGCTTTCCGATATTTTGGAATTTGCGGATATAGGGGATTTTGTACATCAGCCGGTGAAGACTTACAGCTCCGGTATGTTCGTGCGCCTTGCTTTTGCAGTGGCAATCAACATCAATCCGGAAATACTTATTGTAGATGAAGCCTTGTCCGTGGGAGATGTGTTTTTCCAGACAAAGTGCTTTCACAAATTTGAAGAGTTCAAGAAGCTGGGAAAGACCATTTTGTTTGTAAGCCACGACTTAAGCAGCATTGCCAAATACTGTGACAGGGTAATCCTTTTAAATAAAGGTGTCAAGCTGGCGGAGGGTTCCCCCAAGGACATGATTAACATGTATAAAAAGCTGCTGGTGCATCAGTTGGATGAGGAAACTTTGGAGGATGTAAGCCAAAAAAGCAGCGTCATAGACGGAGAAGGCGGGGAAGACAGTTGGAGAAAACATTTTACTGTCAATGAATCCGTTTCCGATTACGGGGAAAAACAGGCTGAAATCGTGGACTTTGCTATTATAGACCAATATGGAGCCATGAATAATCTCATTGAAAAAGGAACAAAATTTCAGGTAAAGGCAAAGCTTTATTTTCATGAACAGGTGAAAAACCCTATATTCACCTTTACCATAAAAAATGCCCATGGCACAGATATTACCGGTACCAACACCATGTTTGAACGGGTGGAAACGGGAGTGGTAAAGGAAGGGGAAACAAGGATTGTCACCTATGAACAGCAGATGGATCTGCAGGGAGGAGATTATCTGATTTCCCTTGGCTGTACCGGATATGAGGGCGACGATTTCAAGGTATATCACAGGCTCTATGATTTAGTGAGCATCAGTGTCATATCAGAAAAAAATACTGTTGGCTTTTTTGATATGAATACAAAGATTACGGTGGAAAAAGGTTAACATAAATCAATTGTTTGGCGATAGAGGTAACAGTTCAGACAGCAGATTTCCCTGCAGACACTGGAAGGGACTTCTGCCAGAATATGTTTCTACGTCGTCCCGCTCCCGCTCTGATAAAAACGCAGCAGTGCTAAGCTCGAAAATACCTCGCTAAGCGCTGGCGATTTTATAAGGACTCCTTAAGAAAACATATTCTGACAGAAGTCCCTTCCAGCGTCTGCAGGGAAATCTGCTGTCTGAACTGTTGCGATAGAGCGAAAAATTATAAGGAATATAAGAGAACCCTATGGAAAGTACCAATATAAAAAACAACAATTTAATCAAGCTTCTGCCCATAGAAAAGAAACAACAGGTACTTTGCGTAAATTCTATGGAAAAAATACCGGAAGCCGGCAGAGCCTATGACTGGATTTTTGTGCTTCCCTATGAAGAAAAGGAGCAGGGAGCGCCAAAGCTGAAAAAGCTTCTTTCCATGCTTACAGAAAAGGGGCGCTTATATCTTGCGGCGGAAAATCCCTTCAGCCTGCATCGCATGGCAGGAGAGGCAGAGGAGGATGGAAGTATTTTTCAGGCATTTCTGCCGGGAGGCTTTGAAAAGAGCAAGGGCATGAGTCTGCCCTTTTTAACAGCACAGGCAAAAGCCGCCATGGACCATTCGGGACAGGAATATTCCCTGAAGGTATATTATCCTTATCCGGATATTTGGTTTCCTATGGCAGTCTATACGGATGAATACCTGCCAAAAGCCGGGGAATGTGATGAAAATTTTTATAATTTCCACCATGCCCGTTTTGGATTCTTTGATGAAAGGCAGGCTGTGGAGCAGGTGGTAAAGGCGGGAGCATATGCCCAGTTTGCCAACGGCTACCTGCTGGAGATAGCAAAGGAGCATACGAATATATTGTATTGCCGTTATTCGGTGGAAAGAGCTTTGGACAAGCAAATCCGCACCAGTATATTAAAGGCGGAAAACGGAGAAAAAATTGTGGAAAAGGCTGCCTTTGAACAGGCGGCTAACGGGCATATAAAAAGGCTTTGCCGTTTAGAGGAAGTCCTGAAGTCCCAGCTTGCGAAGGAAAGCTTTCTTGGCAAACCCATGAGCGTAAACAAGGTTATAAAAAGCGGGCAGACAGATGGAAAAGAGCAGGTGGGCTTTTCTTTTGTAGAAGGAGAAAGTCTGGAAAATTTTCTGGATGCTGCCTTAAAAAAAGGAGAATTTGAAAGCTGTAAGGAAACACTTCTGGCATTTTGCAGAATGGTGAAAGCCTTAAAGGGACAGCGTCCTTTTGCTGTTACAAAGGAATTTACACAAGTTTTCGGGGCGGCAGCATTGGAACAGGAGCCGGAGAAAGCCATGATGTCCCTGCCTGTTACGGATGTTGACATGGTATGCCAGAATATTCTTTTAGGGGAGCAGGTTACCCTGATTGATTACGAATGGACCTTTGATTTTCCCGTTCCCATAGATTATCTTGTTTACCGGATTCTGTTCTGCTACCTGGAGCAAAAGAACAGAAGAGCTCTGGAAGGTTTTAACAATACCTTTGATTTTTATAAGGAAATGGGCATTTCTCCTGAAAGAAAAAGGATTTTCGAGCAAATGGAAACCCACTTCCAGAAATATGCCCAGGGGGGCAGCAGGCTGCTTCGGGATTTGTATTTAGAACAGGGCAAGCCGGTTGTGCCTATGTCTGCTTTAAAAAAAGAGCTGACAAAGGCGGAAAACAATAAGGTAACGGTGCAATACGATAAGGGACAGGGTTTTTTAGCAGAGGACGGCTTTGAGCGGATTCTGAAACAGGAGGAAGACGGTTCAGGCTCCTTCGTTCTGGATTTACCACAAGAGGCTTCCGTTCAGGGAGTAAAAATCAGCTTTGGAGAAGAAAACACCATGGTACGGATAGGATTGTTGAGGGAGGAAGAAACCGGCTCGAAAGAGACAGCTTATGAGACCAATGGAATTTCCGTGAATCCTATCCTGTATTTTTATAAAGAAAGCCCATGGATTTCCATAAACGGGCTGGAGCCCGGGATAAAGCGCCTATATGTGAGATTTCAAATAGAAAAGCTGCCGGAGGAATTTGTAGGTGAAGCAATAAAAAGCCTGTCTGATATGCGGCAAATCATTGCCAACCGGGAAGAACAGATTGCAGGTTACGAAAATTCCACAAGCTGGAAGCTTACAAAGCCTCTTCGTATGCTTTTAGGGAGGAAGAAATGAAAGAAGAAAAAAAGGATTTGGAAGAATATTATAAGGAGCTTTACGAAAGGGAAAAGCAAAAAAGCGAGAAGCTTGCTTATGAGCTGGCAGATGCAAAACGGGAATGCGAGGACCTTGCCATGAAGCTGAGCCGCATTAAGGATTCCCCTTTCTGGGCAATGAGCAAGCCCTTCCGTGTGGTCATTCATTTTTTTATCAGGCAGAAGAACCGGATTTTATGCCATGGGAACCCAAAAGGGATTGCCAGGAAAATCGTAAATAAATACCGGGAAAAAAGAGCCATAAAAATACACGGTACAGGCAGCTTCCCCACTGCTGCAAGAAGAAGGGAAGAGGAGGAAACCAAATTTCCAAAGGATATTAAAATCAGCATTTTAGTCCCCCTTTATAACACCCCGGAACGGTTCCTGCGGGAAATGATAGACAGCGTGGTGGCACAGACCTACAAAAACTGGGAGCTCTGCCTGGCGGACGGTTCCGACAAAGAACATGGACTTGTAGGGGAAATCTGCAAAAGCTACTATGAAAAGGATAAAAGAATCGTCTACAAGAAGCTTGAAAAAAATGAAGGAATATCCGGAAATACCAATGCCTGCTATGCCATGGCAACCGGAGAATACATCGGACTTTTCGACCACGACGATTTGCTTCATCCAAGCGTTTTATATGAATATATGAAGGTAATCTGTGAACAGGATGCAGATTATATCTATTGTGATGAGGCAACCTTTAAGGGAAACAGCATCAACCATATGATTACCCTGCATTTTAAGCCGGATTTCGCACCGGATAATTTAAGGGCAAATAATTATATCTGCCATTTCAGCGTCTTTAAAAGGGAATTGTTAGAGGGCACGGAGTTGTTTCGCAGCCAGTTTGACGGAAGTCAGGACCATGATATGATTTTACGGCTTACCGGAAGAGCGGAGCGGATTATCCATGTGCCGAAAATCCTTTATTACTGGCGCTCCCATAAGGGAAGCGTGGCTTCGGGAATCGGGGCAAAGACCTATGCCATTGCGGCGGCAAAGGGAGCCATTGCAGAGCATTTAAAGAGTAAAGGGTGTCATGATTTTTCCATCGAAAGCACAAGAGCCTTTGAAACCATATTCCGCATTAAATATGATTTGACTGCCCGCCCCCTTGTGTCCATTATCATTGCCAACAAGGACCATGTGGAGGATTTAAGCCGCTGCGTGGAATCCATTATTAACAAATCCACCTATGAAAATTTTGAGATTATCATAGTGGAAAACAACAGTGGAACGGAGCAGATTCAGGAATACTATCAGGAAATCTCCAAACACCCCAAGGTGCAGGTGGTAACTTATGAGGGCGTGTTCAACTATTCCAAAATAAATAACTATGGTGTGTCTTTTGCAAAAGGAGAATATGTGTTATTATTAAACAATGACACAGAGGTCATAACCGGGGGCTGGATTGAGGAAATGCTTATGTACGGACAGCGGCAGGATGTCGGCGTGGTAGGCGCCAAGCTGTATTATGCGGATAAGACCATCCAGCATGCGGGAATCGTTATTGGCCTTGGAGCCCACCGGACTGCAGGACACACTCATTATAAGGTGCCGGAGGCTAATGTGGGCTATATGGGGAAATTGTGCTATGCCCAGAATGTAACGGCAGTGACCGGAGCCTGTATGCTTGTAAGAAAGTCTTTGTATGAGCAGTTAGGCGGGCTGGATGAAGAGTATGCGGTTGCGTTAAATGATGTGGATTTCTGCTTAAGAGTTAGGAAGCTTGGATTTTTAAATATTTTTACTCCCTTTGCGGAGCTGTATCATTACGAGTCCAAGTCCAGAGGCTCTGACAATAAAAGGGACGCCAATGCCATCCGCTATCAGCAGGAGTCGGACAAGTTTAAGGAGCGGTGGAAGGTGGAGCTTTCCAATGGGGACCCTTATTATAACAGGAATTTTTCACTGGACCATTCAGATTTTACCGTAAACTGGAAAAGACAGCAGGCCAGATAAAAATAGCGGTGTAAAGAAAAGCAGTAAAAAGAAACACAATCAGAATAATAGCATTTATCAGGTGCAGCTAAATAAAAAGTGGTGTACCGGAAAAGATAAAAAAATCAGATAGGAGCAGTTAACACATGGATAACGGATATAAACAAACATTTCAGTTTTGGTTAGAGGATGACTATTTTGACAAAGACACAAAGGAAGAGCTGTTAGCCATCCGCAATGATGAAAAAGAAGTGGAGGACCGTTTCTATAAGGAACTGGAGTTTGGCACCGGCGGTCTTCGGGGCGTTATCGGAGCCGGAACCAACCGGATGAACTTTTACACGGTAAGGAAAGCCACCCAGGGACTTGCCAATTATATTAAAAAGCAGGGAGGCTGTGAAAAAGGAGCAGCCATTGCCTATGATTCCAGAAGGTTTTCGCCGGAATTTGCCATGGAAGCGGCGCTTTGCCTTTGCGCCAACGGAATTAAGGCATATTTGTTTGAAAGCTTAAGGCCTACGCCGGAGTTATCCTTTGCAGTGCGAAGGCTTGGCTGTATTGCCGGAATCGTGGTTACTGCAAGCCATAACCCGCCGGAATATAACGGATATAAAGTATATTGGGAGGACGGCGCCCAGATTACGGCGCCGAAGGATAAGGAGATTATCGGAGAGGTAAAGGTGGTAACGGATTATCATACCGTAAAGACCATGACGGAGCAGGAGGCAAAAGAAAAGGGCCTTCTCACTATCGTTGGAAAAGAAATTGACGATGCCTATATGGAAGAACTGAAAAAACAGATTATCCATCCGGATGTAATCAGGGAGATGGCAGAGGAAATCAAGATTGTATACACACCGCTTCACGGTACAGGCAATCTTCCCGTCCGCCGGGTGCTTTCGGAGCTTGGCTTTCAAAAGGTATATGTGGTAAAGGAGCAGGAGCTTCCTGATGAAAATTTCTCAACAGTCAGCTATCCCAATCCGGAGGACCCGGCTGCTTTTACACTGGCATTAAAGCTGGCAAAGGAAACAGGGGCTGATGTGATTCTGGCAACGGACCCGGATGCAGACCGCCTTGGCATTTATGCCCTTGACCAGACGTCCGGAGAATACATTCCTTTTACGGGAAATATGTCAGGAATGCTTATTGCAGAGTATATTTTAAGGGAAAAAACCAAAACCAACACCATGCCGGAAAATCCCGCCCTTGTAAAAACAGTGGTGACTACCAATATGGCGGATGCTCTTGCAGCCCGCTATCATGTGGAATTAAAGGAAGTGCTCACGGGCTTTAAATATATTGGCGAGCAGATTAAGTGGTTTGAAGAAACAGGCTCTAACCACTACGTATTCGGTCTGGAGGAAAGCTACGGCTGTCTTGCCGGAACCCATGCAAGGGACAAGGATGCAGTGGTGGCGGTTATGTGCCTGTGCGAAGTGGCAGCTTATTGCAAAAAACAGGGCATTACCCTTTGGGACCAGATGCTTTCCCTTTATGAAACTTATGGATATTTTAAAGAAGGACTGCACACCATTACCTTAAAGGGCGTTTCCGGGCAGGAGCAGATTGGGAAAATCATGGAATATTTAAGAAGCAGCCGGATTGAGGCTTTTGGAAGCTTTCAGACAGTAGCTGTGAAAGATTTTCTTACCGGGGAGGCGGTAAATTTAAAGGACGAAATTGTTTCCAAAGTACAGCTTCCAAAGTCGGACGTGCTTTATTTTGAACTGGAAAATGATGCGTGGTGTTGTGTAAGGCCTTCCGGAACAGAGCCTAAGATTAAGTTTTATATGGGCGTGAAGGGAACAGGCTTACAGGATAGTGAAGAGAAGCTGGAGGCGTTAAAATCAGCCTTGCTTGAGAAGCTTCCGGATTTTTCAAAATAAAACAGTTAGGAACAGGATATGAAAAAATTATTAGAACAGATTGTAAAATTCGGCATCGTAGGCGTTGTGTGCTTTGGCATAGATTTTGCCGTATTTTCCTTTTTAAATTATGTGGTGAATGTCCACTATGCAGTGGCAGCCTTCTGGGGCTTTGTTATATCAGTCATTATCAATTATATACTCAGCATGAAATTTGTGTTCGTGCGCAAGGAGCAGATGGACAGAAAGGCGGAATTTGTTATTTTCGTCATATTGAGCGTTATCGGCCTTGGTCTGAATGAACTGATAATCTGGGGATGCGTGGACGGCGTTTATGTACACTGGAAATGGCTGAACGGGCTGATTTCTACCGATTTGGCAGAAATTGGAGGGAAAATTGTAGCAACAGGTATTGTTATGGTGTATAATTTCATTACAAGGAAGATATTTTTAGAAAAGAAGGGAGAACCCGATGAGCAATAAAATATTACTTTTTATCCCCGCATATAACTGTGAAAAGCAGATAGAGCGGGTGCTCTTACAATTGGATAACAATGTGCTTTCTTATTTCAACAAGGTGCTGGTGGTAAATAACAGAAGCACAGACAATACAGAAGCTGTGGTGCTTGATTATATAGAAAAAAATCCGGGCAAGCCTGTTAAGCTTATGCGTAATACGGACAATTACGGTTTAGGCGGCTCCCAGAAGATGGCATTTCACTATGCGGTGGAGCATGGCTATGATTATGTTTGTATGCTCCATGGGGACGACCAGGGGGATATTCATGATTTTATTCCCATGCTGCAAAAGGAAGTTCACGAACGCTATGACTGTGTGCTTGGGGCCAGATTCATGCGAGGCTCGAAGCTTACGGGATATTCCCGTTTCCGGACTTTTGGAAACATTGTATACAATTTCATTTTTGCATTTGTGACAAAGCAGCGGATTTTTGACCTTGGCTCCGGGCTGAACCTGTACAGCACAAAAATGCTGAAGGATGGCTTTTATGAAAAGTTTCCGGACAATTTGATGTTTAATTATGTGATGATTTTAGCGTCCCATTATTATAAACATAAAATCGTATTTTACCCGGTAACCTGGAGAGAAGAAGACCAGGTTTCCAATGTGAAAATGATGAATCAGGCCATTACGGTGCTTAAGATGGCATTTACTTATTTATTCCGTAAGGAATCCATAAAGGACGAATATAGAGAAATCATCAGGGATGGGTATACCAGCGAGGAAATAACCGGGCTGGAACAAAACTAGGTTTTAAAGCAGGGTGCTTAATCATTCAGGGATAACACATTAGAGAGGAGAAAACCATGTGGTGGTTCGTTCTGGCAATTGCAGTCTTTTTTCTGGCAGTACATGTCGCTAAGATGATCAGGCTGTATCTGGTGCTTATGGAGCATAAAATCGGTTTTGGCAGATTTCTTCTGCTGTACTGTAAAACAACTTTTGTAAATCTGCTCATTCCCTTTAAGTTGGGGGAAATCTACCGGATATTTGCCATTGGAAGAGATACCGGAATATGGCAGGTGGGCATACTGAGCGTGCTCATAGACCGTTTTTTTGACATTGCGGCTCTGCTTTTGGTGCTTTTGCCCTTAGACATTGTATTTTTCGGAAAAGTATCCCTGATTACATGGATTTTTCTGGGAATCATTCTTATGATAGCCTGCATTTATTTGTCTATTGAACCTACCTACCGGTACTTGAACAAGTATATTATAAAGGAAAAAAGTTCACGCCGCTCCATGGCGGTTTTAAAAGGATTAGATGTGGTAAATGACTGGTATGAATTTACGAAAAATCTGGTGCGGGGCAGGTATGCGCTGATTTTTCTTGCTTCTTTTGCAGGATGGGGATTTGAGATACTTGCCCTGAAGGCATTGGCAGGATTTCTCAAAGTACCCTTTGGAATCGGGAGCTTTTCCGAATATATAAGGAGCCTCTTTCTGGCAGGAGAGAGCAGCATTGCAAAAAACTATACGCTGATGGGAGCCGGAGTGTTTCTTTTATTTTCCATTGTGGGACAGGCAGTTTATATGATGAGGAAAAAAAGTCATAAAAAGCTTTTATAAAATGGGCTTTCATAAAACAACTTTAGGGAAAGGATAAGGTGCCATGAAAAGACTTTTTGTCGTTTATGACGACAGCATAAAACCAAATAAGGAAGTAGGCGCTATTACCGGGCACAATTCCTATGGAGATACGATTTTTAAAAGGATTACCTTAAAAAACCGTATGAAAGCTGAAATACTGAAAAATAAAGCAGTAGTACAGATGTTATTTTATTCCGGACCAGAAGATAGGGAGTTGCTTTACAAAGCATATAAGAATCTGGAGGAACCGGTGAATCTGGTACATCTGTACTCCAATTTTGCCTTAAAGGACACAAAGGAATTTTCCGTTCTTCTTA
This sequence comes from uncultured Lachnospiraceae bacterium, assembly GCA_910585715.1. GTDB lineage: Bacteria > Bacillota > Clostridia > Lachnospirales > Lachnospiraceae > RGIG3040. The sequence goes on along the minus strand of CAJUEX010000007.1, from coordinate 46,194 downwards.
CAAAGGCGCAATTTGCCAAAGAATCCTTTACAGCCATGTGTCAGGAAAAAACAGCCATGGCAATTATAAGCGGCGGGGAAGAGTATTTCAGCCGTTTTGAAGACCTGGTAAACAGGACTTTTGAAGGAGAACCAATCATAACAGATGCTTTTATGGACATTTCCAAACGGAGCAATTTCCTCACTTTTATTACAAGCGGCTTTGATGCCAGGTTTTTCAATGCTTTGCTGGGAGATGAATATACTGTAACAAAGCGCTCTAACAAAAAAGAGAAAATTAAATCAGAATATAACTTTTATCATCTCTTGCCGGACAATATGAAAATGTGGTTTGTCATGCCCTTTGATTATAAAGAAGAACCGGAATTTGCTTCTTACACTATGGAGCGGTATCATATGACGGATATTGCCATACGGTTTGTCCACGGGGCGGTTTCCACGGAGGAATTGTCTGACATATTGGAGAAGCTGTTTTATTTCATCAGGCTTCGGGGCAGGAAGGAAGCTTCCGTAAAAGAGGTAAAAAAGGTTGCCAAAGACCTTTATGTGGACAAGCTGAAAAGCAGAATGGAGGAATTGAAAAAATATTCCCAATATGAGCAGTTCAACCATATGCTTGCCATGGGAACAAAATATGAAAGCTTAGAGCAGGTAACAGAGGCATATTTGAAGCTTTATGAACAAATAAAGCGTCCGGACAAGGATAACAACTGTTTGGTAATCGGTCACGGGGACTTGTGCTTTTCCAACATTCTCTACAGCAGGGAAGCCAGCCTGTTAAAGCTTATCGACCCCAAGGGAGCCCTGCAGGAGGATGACTTGTATACGGATTTGTACTATGACCTGGCAAAGCTTTCCCATTCCATTTGCGGCTGTTATGACTTTTTCAACAGCGGGCTTTATGAGATTTCCATGGACCGGGATATGAAGCTTTCTCTCACCATTGATACGGACAGGGAGCCTTATGTGGAAGTGTTTAAGGGCTATTTAAAGGAAAACGGCTTTGATTACAGGCTGGTGCGCCTTTATGAAGCAAGCCTGTTTCTATCCATGCTGCCTTACCACATGGATCAGCCGGGCAAGGTTTTTGGATTTATATTAAATGCAATCAATATTTTAGACGAGGTAGAAGCATGTATTCAGGAGTAAAGTTTTGTTTTGACATAGACGGCACCTTATGTCCCATTAAGAAAAAAGAAGAAGAGTATCTGGATTTGGTGCCTTATCCCGAAATGATAGAAAAATTAAAGGAATATAAGGCAGGAGGGGCAACCATTACCCTGTTTACCTCCAGAAACATGAACAGCTATGGAGGCAACATTGGACTGATCAATGCCAATACGGCAAAGGTGCTGTTGGAATGGCTGGATAAATGGGATATTCCCTATGATGAAATCATCTACGGAAAACCGTGGCCGGGCCATAAGGGCTTTTATGTGGACGACAGAACCGTCCGCCCGGATGAATTTTTAAAATACAGTCTGGACGAGCTGGACGAAATCTGCAAAAAGAGCAGATTAGGCTGAAATGGAACCGTTTAATAATATTTGCAGCCTGGAATTGTTGCTATGAGCGACTTCGTGTCGTTAATAGTAACAACCGTTTAAAGGGGCATTGGGATTAGTTCATGAAAAAATGGATAGTGGCAGGAAGCCTGGCCGCACTTCTTTTCTTTGTGGCATGGGGAGTATTTGAAAAGACCCGTCCCGCAATGGAAGTACAGGTGTTCCATCAGGAAAAACTGAATAAGCTGTTAGAGCGGTCAAAGGAGAAGGAGGAAGCGCAGGCAAGGCTTACCTTTAGGGAGCAGGCATTACCATATGACAGGGAAAGCCGCACCTTTTTCCTGCCTCTTAATATGGAAGAAACAGAATTTGAAACCGGCAGCTTTGGAACCGACACGGAAGGGGCAGAAGCCGTTTTTTTAGAGGACTTTACAAAAAAAAAGAAGCTTTCCCTAATGGCAGGCAATGAATCCATTCCCTTTTATCTGGTGGAAAAGGATGGTTACAGCCTTTGTTATCTAAAAATAACAGGCGTTTCAATTATGGATTTTTCTTCCGGCCAATTCGCTTTAGAGGACGGACAGCCCCTGTTTTTTTTACAGGTATATGACAATCTGGCAGCCGGTGAGGAAAAATCTCCTACAGAAAGCGCAAGGGAGGCAGGAGATTTTGTGACCTCCTGCTATACCACAAGCAGGCTTCGGGGAAACACCAGCTTAAATTATGAGAAAAAAAGCCTCAGGCTGAATTTATATGACCAAAAGAAAAAGGACGGAAGCTTTCAAAAGACAAATGAGAGCTTTCTTGGCATGAGAAAGGATAATGACTGGATACTAAACAGCCTTTACGCAGACGGCTCCAAAATTAAGGATAAGCTTGCCAACGACCTGTGGGAGCAGGCAGGGGCGGAAGAAAATCCCTATAAGAAAACATTTGGAACCCATATGGAATACGTGGAGGTATTTATCAATGACAGCTATCAGGGCTTATACGGCCTGATGTTTCCAATAGACAGAAAACAGCTTGGCATGTCATCCGTGTCTTCCCAGGTGGAAGCTGGAGAAGAAGTGGTGGAAAGAATTTATAAAAAGAAGTATACGGCGGAATGGAAGGCAGAAGACTTCACTGGCCCGCTTTTTGATGAAAACATGCCCGATTACCGGGGAGGCTTTTTCTTAAAAGGCGACCTGGTTTTACAAAACGAAGAGGAATGGGCTCCTCTTCATGAGCTGGCCTCCTGCATAGAATCCACTGATGAAGAATTTGCCCAAAGTATTACTTCTGTCGTAAATCAGGAAAACGTTCTGCAAAACTGGCTGTTCTATCAGGCCATCGGCGGCTTTGACAATTATGCCAAAAACTATTATTACGCAGTCCGTAACAGAGACGGCAGACCCCAGGGCTATTTCATCCCCTGGGATTTGAATATATCCTTTGGAGATGTATACACTGACAATAAGTACTATTGCAAGGCGGATTTTAGTGTAGTTAAGGAGCTTATCCGCTGGCAGCCGGGGCAGAGAATGATTGATTTAAACGTGGAGGATTCCGTGCCCTTGTTAAAGCAAACATGGAAGAATTGGCGGAACACCATATTTTCCGACAACTATGTCATAAATGAAATGGAGCGCTTAGAGTCAGTGGTAAAGGATTCAGGCGCCTATGAACGGGAAAAGAAACGATGGCCGGGAGGACGGTATGAAGAGGACTTTTCCGGGATGAAGGAGTTTGCGGTGGAGAGGCTTGCTTATGTGGATGAGTATGTGGAAGGGCTGCAGGAGTGAGTGAAGGAAGGTTGTGAGGGCTGTCCGGAGGGCGGGGACTCCTGGATGAACAGGGTGGTTTGGATGATGGAAAGTCATTGGTACACGCTCTCGCTCGGATGAACGCGTAGCGGTACTAAGCTTGCAAAATACGCAAGCTAAGTGCGGACGTGTTCATACGGTCCCCATGACTTTCCATCATCCAAACCACCCTGTTCATCCAGGAGTCCCTGCCCTCCGGACAGCCCGCCAAGGTTTCTGGCTATCACAGGGGGAGCAGCGCTTTCCATGTGGAGGGAGCTTTTTTAGCCTGTATCAGCATATTAGTTAAATAAATATAGTATGCAGGTTAAACCCAATCCTCCCCAGAGCGTGTCAGCCAAACTACTATCACTTGACAGCTCCCCCCGCCAGCCACACCGCCCACCTTTAAAAACATTGCCTCCCCAACAAGAAAGTGGTAATATGAATAAAACCCCCCCCCAACCAGATTTAACCCCAATCCCAATTAAATACCGCCACGAACTAAAATACCTGTGCCGCTTAACAGACATCCCTCTCCTAAAAGCCAGACTGCAGGGAATTGCCAAATTGGATTTCCACGTAGGCGAAAAGGGATACTACCACATCCGGAGCCTGTATTTTGACGACTACAATAACACCTGCTATAAAATGAACGAAGCAGGAGTGGATAACCGGATGAAATACCGGATACGGATTTATAACTGTTCGGAAAAACAGATTACTCTGGAAAAGAAAATAAAGGTTCACGGCATGACAAGGAAGCTTTCCGTCCCCCTTACAAAGGAGCAGTGTCAAAGTCTGATGCAGGGGAAAAATCTTTCCATGAAGCAGCAGGAGTTTGAGAGATATCCCAAGCTGTTGAAGGAATTCGTGGTCTGGATGGCTTCAAGGCATGGAATGCCTAAAATTATTGTGGCATATGACCGGATTCCTTATATATATAAACAGGGAAATGTGCGGATTACCATAGATGAGAATATACAGTCTTCTAAGGATTTTGCCCGTTTCTTTGAAAAGGATATGCAAAAAAGCCCTATCCTGCCTAAAGGAAAGGTGCTTATGGAAGTGAAATACGACGAACTTCTGCCGTCTTTTTTAAAGGAAAGACTGGAAATCGGGAAACTGCAGCAGACAACCTTTTCCAAATACTATTTGTGTCGGCGTTTTTTTACAATGCAGTCTTAAAGCATACTTAAAGCATAAAGGAGCGGCGCCGGGGAGGATAGAAAACAACCGGTTTAAGGTTTGTGCTTAATGAAATTCCTGTTGTCAGCGGGACGACAGATTAGAGGAGGAAACCTGTGAATACATTTTCAGATATATTTAAAAAGTCATTTTTAGAAGGGATGAATGGAAGCAGCCTGACGACGGCCTCTATTTTAGTCACGCTATTTGTAACCTGCGCCCTTGCCGTTTATATTTTTATTGTGTACTATCTGGCTGCAAGGAGAAGCTTTTATTCCAAAAGCTTTAATGTTTCCTTAGCGTTGATTTCCGTCATCACGGCCAGCATTATTCTGGCTATGCAGTCCAATCTGGTGATTTCCCTTGGTATGGTTGGTGCTCTTTCCATCGTTCGTTTCCGTACGGCAATTAAGGATCCTACGGATTTGATGTTTTTATTCTGGTCCATCAGTATCGGGATTATCTGCGGGGCAGGCATGTTTAAAATTGCCATTATCACCTCCCTGATTCTTACATTGGGCCTGTTTTTGCTGGAGCTGACTCCTATGGGAAGAGCTTCGGGCATATTGATTATAAATGCGGATAAGCCGGAAAAAGAGAAAGAAGTATTGCAGAGCGTGAAAAGTTTTAGTAAAGTAGTAAAGGTAAAGTCCAGAAATCTGTCAAAGGAAGGGCTTGATATGATTATTGAGTGCAAGCCTAAGGAGGAAGCAGCCATGGTTCAGGCCGTGGCAAAGATTGAAGGCGTTTACGGCGTTTCCCTGATGGATCAGGACGGGGAAGTCACATTATAAGGTTTGTAACAGTTCAGATAGCAAATAATACAACAAATAGTATAGCAGTACAATAACAAAGCAGTATAATGATGAAATAGTAGAATAACGAAACAGTATAATGATGAAGCAGTACAATAATGAAACAGAAAACGCATCAGGAGGGTGAAAAAAGCAAAATGACAATAGTAATTACAATGGCAGGACTTGGTTCCAGATTTAGAAAGGCAGGCTATACAGTGCCCAAATATATGATTGAGGCTCATGGAAAGACTTTATTTGAATGGTCCATGGAAAGTCTGGCAGGCTTTGAAAGCGATGATAATGTGTATATTTTCATTGTGAGAAAGGAAGATAATGCCGCTGGATTTATAAATAACACCTGCAACAAAATGGGCATTCATCAGGTGAGGGTAGTGGAAATAGATTATCTTACAGATGGTCAGGCTACTACGGCTATGTTAGGCGCACCCTACTGGGATAAGGATTCCGGTCTTTTGATTTATAACATTGACACATATGTGGAGGCAGGCGAAATGAATGAAAGCCAGATAGAAGGAGATGGATTCATTCCCTGTTTTCATGCACCGGGCGACCATTGGAGCTTTGTAAAGCTGAATGATGACGAAAAGGCTGTGGAGGTAAGGGAAAAGCAGCGAATTTCTGATAACTGCACGTTAGGAGCTTATTATTTTAAAAGCTGCGGCCTGTACGAAGAGTTATACAAAGAATACTATAGTCAGAATGATAAGCTGGAAAAAGGGGAAAAATATGTAGCGCCTCTTTACAATTATCTGATTGAAAAGGGCGGCGAGGTAAGGATTTCCATTGTGGACTATAAAAAGGTCCATGTGCTTGGAACACCAGAGGAATTAGATGTGTTTTTGAACACTTATGACATATAAAGTGTAAAATCTGCATGTCATCGGGAAAACATCGGGAAAAAGAGAAAGGAGCGGATATGGGAAAACAGCTGAAACGAAAACTGAAACTAAATCTAAATCTAAATCTAAATCTAAATCTAAATCTAAATAGATATCTGGTCCTGGCTGCCTGTATTCACTTTTTTATCAGCTTTTTTACGGACAGGCTTATTTTCACCTACTCGCTATGGAATTTTACGGACAGCACCGCTGCCGTAAAATCCATATTCGCATGGGGAAGTAAGGCTGTTTTTTTGTGCTTTTTAATAGGCATCTGGCACTTTTTTTTCTGGTTTTTAAAAAAGGCGGACAGAAGCCTTGTGAAATTTACCTGTATTTATTTCGTGCTGATGTGTCTTTTGCTGCTTCTTGTCTGGCCGGGAATCTGGAGAATGGATGAATTCGGCATTTTATTTGAGGCGGGAAATGTCTTTCCGGTGTTCTGGCAGCATTATCTCACCAGTGTGTTTTATATTATGGCGCTTATGCTCCTTCCGTTTCCTTCCGGCGTGATTCTTTTGCTGAATGCCTGTATCTCCCTGATTGTAGGCTGGCTTCTTTACCGGTTTCAAAAGCTGTTCCTTGTTGATAAGACTTTTCCATTTATCTATTTTGGATATATTCCGTTTTTGTTCCTGCCTGTGCTGGACTCCAATTTATATCCTATGCGCATGAGCCTTTATGCCTACCTGGAGCTTTTGCTTTTGGCGGAATTTGTATTTCATTTTAAAGAAAAAAAGATGAGTGGGAGAAATGCCATAACGCTGGCTATATTATCTGCTGTAATTATCAATTGGCGCACCGAGGCGATTTATTACCTTTTGGCATTGCCGGTTTGCTTTTTGGCGCTGTTCTGGAATATAGGGGATAAAAAAGTTAAATCCAGATTTATCATCTGGACTGCTGTTGCAAGTCTTATATTATTTGTGCCCCAAAAGCTGGGAGAAAGTCAAAAGCAGTTTTATAAAAATTCCCATGAATATGAGCTGACCAGCATGCTCCTTCCGGTTGTTCCTCTCATTGGACATATTTATATGGATGCTCTTTTCAGCTCTTATTATCCGGAGTCGGAGGAAGCGGCTCTTTCAGCTTTGGAGGATGAAAACACACCTGTTATTTTAAAACAGGTCTGCAGGCTGTATTTAATGGACCGTGTTCTGAATGTGTATAAGGCGGCAAAGGCGGCAGGGGAAGGAAGGACCGGAATCAGCCTGTACTGGTCTGATGAGGAGTTTGTAAGGAATTATACGGATGAACAGTATGCCGTATTTAAAGAGATATACTGGCAGCTTGTTTTTGAAAATCCGGATATTTTCATGAAAGAGCGGCTTCAGACTTTCCTGCAGTCAAAAGACCTGTTGGAAAACACTACAGAGCTGTTTACAAAAGAAAATGTTCCTAATTATGAAAAATTCAAAGAGCTGCCCATGACGGCCCCTGTTTCCAATCAGGTGCGTAACAGACTTATTTCCATACTGGAATTGCGGGATGCCGGTGATTATCAAAAGAAGCTTCCCGGATACTCCTTTGTTTACAGCGCTTTGCCTGCCATGGTATTGGAGCTTTTCATACTTCTGACTCTTTTATGGAAGCGGAAATGGGCATACTCTCTACTGCTGGCAAGCCATATGGCAAAAATACCCCTGATTTTCCTTACGGCTCCTTCCAGGCTGTTTATGTATTATTATCCGGTATATCTGACGGGCTATGTGCTGACTGTTTTTTTACTGCTGTATTTGTATGCGGGAAAGAAAGAAATCAGAGGGGGAAACAGTTTATGAGCAATCTTTCCAAAACCATATCCTACCTGAAAAGAAACGGAATAAAAAGCACCTGTTATGAAGTGGCGGAGCGGCTGGATAAAATCCATTTGGAGAAAATTCAGAAAAAAGCGGCAGCCTATAAAGGAAACCGCTACTTTTGTGAAGAAAAGGCAGGGCTTAATAAAGCCCGGTTTCAAAAGGCTTTTGTATTCAGCATACTGGTTCCGGCTTATGAAACAAATCCTATACATCTAAAGGAAATGCTTGACTCTGTAACAGCACAGAGCGAATTTGCAAAGGTGGAGCTGATTGTTGCGGATGCAAGTAAGTCAGACAAGGTGGAGCAGGTAATAAAGGCATATACCGGGCGGTTAGAAGAGGCAAAAGAGACGCCTGCCAAACTGCCGGGCAGGAAGAAAGAGAAAAAAACGGAAGAAATCCGGAAATACCCCCTTATCAAATATATCCGTCTAAAAGAAAACAAAGGCATTTCAGAAAATACAAATGCTGCCCTTGCTTTGGCAACAGGGGACTATATCGGGCTTTTGGACCATGATGATGTACTTCTTTCAGATGCGCTGCTTCACGTGCGCTGTAAGCTGGAGGAAGGAGAATATGAACTGCTATATTCTGATGAAGATAAGTCAGACGGGGAGATGGCTCATTTTTTTGAGCCCCATTTTAAGCCGGATTTTAATCTGGATTATCTGCTTTCCAACAATTATATCTGCCATTTCCTTGTAATGAAGGCGGAGCTTATGAAAAAGCTTGGATTCCGGCGGGAGTATGACGGGGCACAGGATTATGACCTTGTGCTGCGGGCGGCAGGGGAGCTGCTTTTGCGGGAGGGAGGAAAAGACAAGATTGCCCATATACCAAAGGTGCTCTACCACTGGCGCTGTCATGAAAGCTCTACCGCCTCCAATCCGGAAAGCAAGCGTTATGCATATGAAGCCGGAAAACGTGCGGTGGAGGATTTTTTAAGGACATACATGAAACTGGGAAAAGAGCAGGCACAGGTAAGTCATACGTCCCATTTGGGGTTTTATAAGGTCACATACAGCCCCAATGTATTTCAGGCAAGGCCGGAAGTGGCGGCTGTGTGCGGCAGGGTGATTCAAAAGGGAAAAGTGACCGGAGGACCTGCATGGCATATGGAAGAAGGAAAGCTTCCTCTTTTCACAGGGCTGAAAGCGGCCTATGGAGGTTATATGCACCGGGCGGAAATGATTATTCAGGTGGATGAGATGCCGAAACAAGCCGTATGCTGGAATAAAAAATATCGGAAGTTATTTAAAAAACTTGAGACAGAAGGAAAAAGACTTTCTTTTCAGGAAAAGCAGCAGATTGCCAGGGGAAAAGGTGATATTTTCTTATATGTACCTGATTTTTGGCAGAGTGTAAACCAAATTAAATGAGGATTTAACATGAAAAAAACAACGGTGGTCATACCAAATTACAATGGAATGGCATATTTGCAGGATTGTCTGGGCTCTTTGGCAGAACAGGATTACAACTTTGATATTATCGTGGTGGACAATGGTTCCAAGGACGAGAGCTGTTCCTATATAAAGGAAAGCTTTCCTGAGGCGGCATTGATTGCTCTGCCGGAAAATCTCGGATTCTGCCGGGCGGTCAATATAGGAATAAAGGCTGCAGATACGCCTTATGTGCTTTTGCTGAATAATGATGTAAAGGTAAAAGAGGACTTTGTGAAAAACCTGGAACAGGCTCTTGAAAAAAGAAAGGATTATTTTAGCATAGGCGCTAAAATGATTTCCATGAAGGAACCGGACAAAATCGATGACGCCGGTGATTTTTACTGTGCCCTCGGATGGGCTTTTGCCAGAGGGAAGGGCAGGCCGGAAAAAGAGTATCAAAAATCGGGACAGGTATTTTCTGCATGTGCAGGCGCCGCCATATACCGGAAAAATGTACTGGAGGAGATAGGTTTCTTCGATGAAAATCATTTTGCTTATCTGGAAGACGTGGACATCGGATATCGGGCAAAAATCTATGGCTATAAAAATGGATTTTGCCATAATGCAGTGGTCCTTCATGCAGGAAGCGGGTTTTCCGGTTCCCGTTACAATGAATTTAAGGTAACCTTATCCAGCAGAAACAGCATGTATGTGGTTGGAAAAAACATGCCTTTTCTCCAGATTCTTTTAAATGCCCCGCTTTTATTGGCAGGCATTTTCATAAAATGGATTTTTTTTACTAGGAAATATATGGGGAAAATATATATTCGGGGCATTATGAAAGGAATATATGGTTATCTTACTAAGGTGAGGAAAGAAAAAAAGGTTCCTTTTCAAAGGAAACATTTAAAAAACTATTTAAAAATTCAGATAGAACTATGGAAGAATCTGTTCATTTTCTTAAGAAATGCTTAAAGGGTTGCCCTTTTTGGAAAAATCATGTAAAATAACGGACAGTAGTAAGAAATAGGTGAGATTCTTGATTAAAGATAATCAGAAGTATTTCAACAGGCTTCATGTTATATTGGATGCCGTTGTAATTATACTGGCATATTTATCTGCCTGGTTTATTCAATTTGAGAGCCGCTTAAAGCTTGTGGCGGAAGGCGCCGGTGTGCTGGATATGAAGACGTATTTCAGTGCATTGTTTCTTATTGTGCCGGGATATCTGATTTTAAACTATGTTTTCAACCTATACAAGCCAAAGCGCATAACAAACCTGAAAAATGATGCTTTTGCGGTGATAAAGTCAAATACTACAGGACTGATTTTATTTTTAGGCGTCTTATACGTAATCAACCAGCCCGATTTTTCCCGTTCCATGATTTTTATTTTCTATCTGTTGAGCAATGTGCTTCAGATAGCCACGAGAGTTTTAGTAAGAAAAACTCTTCGTTTTATGCGCAAAAGGGGATACAATGTAAAATATATCCTGTTAGTGGGTTATTCCAGAGCGGCAGAGGAATATATTAACCGTATTATGGCAAACCCGCAGTGGGGTTATGTGGTCAGGGGAATTTTGGACGACAGGATTCCGAGAGGCACAATGTACCGTGGAGTAAAAGTGTTAGGGCGCATTGATAATCTTCTGATTATTCTGCCTGAAAATAAATTGGACGAGATTGCCATTACTCTTGCTTTGGAAAATTACGACAGGCTTGAGGAAATTGTGAATCTGTGCGAAAAATCCGGCGTGCATACCAAATTTATTCCCGATTACAACAGCGTGATTCCAAGCAAGCCTTATACGGAAGACTTAAACGGGCTTCCGGTTATCAATATTCGTCATGTGCCCCTTACCAATACGTTAAATTCCATTGCAAAGCGCGGGGTGGATATTTTGGGCGGACTTATGGCGATTGTTTTATTTTCACCAGTCATGCTTGTGAGCGCTGTTTTGATTAAAGCCACAAGTCCCGGACCTGTTATATTCAAACAGGAGCGGGTGGGGCTTCACAACAAGCCTTTTCGGATGTATAAGTTTCGTACAATGGAAGTGCAGAAGCCAAAGAAAGAGAAAAAGGAATGGACTACCAAGGATGACCCAAGAGTTACCAAAGTAGGAAAGGTATTGAGGAAGACAAGCATTGATGAGCTGCCGCAGCTCTTTAATGTGCTTATGGGCAATATGAGCCTTGTGGGACCAAGACCGGAAAGACCTTTTTTTGTAGAAAAGTTCAAAGAAGAAGTACCGCGTTATATGATTAAGCACCAGGTGAGGCCGGGGATGACCGGATGGGCACAGATTAACGGGTACAGAGGGGACACCTCCATACGGAAGAGAATTGATTGTGATTTATATTATATTGAAAACTGGACAATGGGCCTTGATTTCAAAATATTGTTTTTAACAATATTTAAAGGCTTTATTAATAAAAATGCATATTAAACAGATGAAAATAAGGAGTTAGCTATGGCAACAACAAAAAAGACAAATACCAAGGGCAAAAAAAGAATGACTAAAAAAGAAAAAGCAAAGAAGAAACGGAATAAGATTCTTCTGATTGCTGCAGAAATTTTAGTGCTCTGCGTTATGGGTGCGGCTCTTTATCTGATTACCAAAACAGATAAGATGGAAGGCACCGAGATTAAAGCTGGAGACATTGTAATCAATGAGGAAGTAGCCAATCAGACCGGCGGAGGGCAGGCGGTTGAAGGATACAGGGTAATTGCATTGTTTGGTGTGGATGCCAGAAACGGCGCTCTCGGAAAAGGAACGAGAACAGATACGATTATGCTGGCTTGTATTAATGAAAATACAAAAGAGGTAAAGCTTGTTTCCGTTTTCCGTGATACCTATCTGAATCTGGGGAATGACAGCTATGGAAAAGCAAATGGCGCTTATGCAAAGGGTGGTCCCAAGCAGGCAATCAGTATGCTGAACATGAATCTGGATTTACAGATTACCGATTATGTTACAGTCGGTTTTGCAGGGCTTGTAGATACCATTGATGCCCTGGGCGGAGTTATGATTGACGTGGATGATGCGGAAATCGGGCATTTGAACAATTATCAGATTGGTACCTCTGAGGCTCTTGGAAGAACTTATACAAAACTGCAGAATACAGGCTATCAGAGCTTAAATGGTATGCAGGCAACCTCTTACTGCCGTATCCGTTATACCAAAGGCGATGACTTTAAACGTGCGGAAAGGCAGCGGGAAGTGATTCAGGCAATTGCAGATAAGGCAAAAGAGGCAAATATCTCCACATTAAATGAAATTGCCAACAGCACCTTTGATCAGGTTGCCACCTCACTGTCATTAACAGAAATCCTTGGATTATTAGGGGATATTAATGATTATAAGATTGTAGCAAGCGACGGCTTCCCCTTTGAACAGTACCGGACAACGGGAAATGTAGGGAAGGCAAGCTGTGTAATACCTACAGATCTTAAGACAAATGTTTCTGAGCTTCACAAGTTTTTGTTTGGCATAGAAAACTATGAGCCATCCACCAGCGTAAACGAATACAGCCAGAGGGTAAGTCAGGATACCGGAAGGTAAAAAGAGAGAAGATAAATAGGACGGAGCTGTTTTTACAGCGCCGTCTATTTGTGCAAAAAGGAAAGATATGAATAAAGTCGATGTTATTATACCTATTTATAAACCGGATAAAGGTTTTTTTGACATAATGGATATGCTTTTGAAGCAAACTGTTCCTGTGGGCAGGATAATATTGATGAACACGGAAGAACGGTATTTCAATCAGCTGATTTATGGAACGACTTTCAAGGAAAAATATAAAAATGTGGTGGTCTACCATCATTCCAAGCGGGAGTTTGACCATGGAAATACAAGAAACAGAGGAGTCAGGCATTCGGAGGCGGATGTATTTGTCATGATGACTCAGGATGCGGTTCCGGCAGATGAGTTTTTGATTGAAAAGCTGCTTGAGCCCCTGCAAATGGAAAAAGCAGCTATTTCCTATGCCAGACAGCTGCCAAGGCAGGGTGCAACAGAGATAGAAAGCTTTGTGCGCTCCTTTAATTATCCGGACGGGGATATGGAAAAATCTGAAAAAGACTTAGAACGGCTGGGAATAAAAACATTTTTCTGTTCCAATGTGTGCGCCGCTTATAAAAGAGAGGTATTCGTGGAATTAGGCGGCTTTGTCAGGCATACCATTTTTAATGAGGATATGATTTTTGCCTCAAAAGCGGTACGGGCAGGGTATTCCATTGTATATGCGTCAGGTGCAAAGGTGTATCATTCCCATGATTACACCAATAAAGAACAGTTTAAACGAAATTTTGATTTGGGAGTCTCCCAGGCGGATCATCCGGAGGTTTTTGAAGGCATTCCCTCAGAATCGGAAGGAAAAAAGCTGGTAAAGCTTACCAGAAAGCATTTTCTGAAGGAAAAGAAACGAAAAGAATTGCTGAAGTTTTATGTAAACTGCGGCTTCAGACTGGTTGGATATAAACTGGGGAAGAATTATAAAAAGCTTCCCAGGGCGTTGATTAAAAGGTTTACTGCAAACAAGGATTACTGGCGGCATTATCAGATGAAGCGGGAAGCTTCCCGCATTGATGCTACAAAGGGTTACGGAAAAAATGCGGATAAAGAAGGAGAATAGAGTATGTGCGGAATCGTAGGGTATATCGGGACAAAGGAAGCGGCGCCCATTATTTTGGATGGTTTGGCGAAGCTGGAATACAGGGGATATGACTCCACAGGAATGGCAGTATTTGATGGCGGGAAAATCAATATTACGAAAGCGCCGGGAAGGCTGAAGGTGTTAGAGGAGCTGACCCATGGCGGTGAGACCATGCCCGGGCACATAGGTGTGGGGCATACCCGCTGGGCTACCCATGGGGTTCCCAATATGACCAATGCCCATCCGCATTTTAATGAGGAGGGGACCATTGCCGTAGTCCATAATGGAATCATTGAAAATTATCTGAAACTTCGTCATATGCTGGAGGAAAAAGAGTATCGTTTTGTTTCGGAGACGGATACGGAAGTGGTGGCGCAGCTTTTGGATTACTATTACAAGGGAAACCCGTTAGAGGCAATTACGAAGGTGTTAAACCGGGTGGAAGGCTCTTATGGCCTGGGAATTATTTTTGCGGACCATCCGGACCAGCTTTTTGCAGTAAGGAAGGATAGCCCTCTGATTGTAGGACAAAACGAAACAGGATGTTTTATTGCTTCGGATGTTCCTGCTGTTTTAAAATATACAAGAAAAGTATATTATGTGGAAAATCAGGAGATTGTAAGGCTTCGGAAGGACCATATGCATTTTTATACCATGGATGAGGAGGAAATCACCAAGGAGCCTGTTTATATTGAGTGGGATGCCAATGCTGCAGAAAAAGCCGGCTATGAGCATTTTATGCTTAAAGAAATGTATGAGCAGCCAAAGACAGTGGCGGATACGCTGCTTCCCAGACTGAAAGGGAGCGATATTGAGATAGAAGAGCTTCATATGAGCAGTGAAGAGCTGGAGGCTGTGAAAAAAATTCATATCGTGGCCTGCGGTTCCGCTTATCACACTGGTGTAACGGGAAAATATGTGATTGAAGGGCTGGCAAGAATACCCGTAGAGGTGGATCTGGCTTCTGAATTTCGCTATCGGAATCCCATTTTAGAAGAGGGTGCCATGGTTATTGTTATCAGCCAGTCCGGAGAAACGGCAGACACGCTGGCAGCTTTGCGGGAATCGAAAAAGCGGGGCTTTAAGGTGCTTGGTATTGTAAATGTGGTGGGCAGTTCTATTGCCAGAGAAGCGGATAATGTGATGTATACATGGGCAGGACCGGAAATTGCCGTGGCAACTACAAAGGCATACAGCGCACAGCTGATTGCGTTGTATTTGCTTGCCATGAAAATGGCTCAGGCAAAAAAGACTGTTTCTGATGAGGAGATTCAGTCTATGATTAAAGATTTAAAAAAGATTCCGGACCAGATTGAACTGCTGCTTGGCAATAAAGAAAAGATTCAGCGTTTTGCCAACCGCTATATCGGAGCAAAGGATATTTTCTTTATCGGAAGGGGAATCGATTATTCTATTTCCCTGGAAGGTTCTTTAAAGCTAAAGGAAATTTCCTATATTCATTCAGAAGCCTATGCAGCAGGGGAATTAAAGCATGGAACCATTTCCCTGATTGAGGAGGGCACTCTGGTGGCGGCAGTAGTTACCCAGCCGTCCCTTTATGCAAAAACCATCAGCAATATGATAGAGGTAAAGGCAAGGGGAGCCTTTTTGCTTGCAGTAACAAATGAAGGAAACGATGAAATTGAAAAAGCGGCGGATTATGTGATTTATATTCCAAAAACAAATGATTATTTTACAAACTCTCTGGCAATTATTCCTTTACAACTGTTTGGGTATTATGTAGCGGTGGGGAAAGGCTGTGATGTGGATAAACCGAGAAATCTCGCAAAGAGCGTAACAGTGGAGTAACTTTCATTTTTTGCACATTTTTTTATCACAAAAAGAACACAATTCCTACTTATACTTTGTTTATCTTATAAGAAAAAGGAACACAATGTAATTAAAGTATATGTAGAAAAGAGGTTTTTATTATGTACGAAAATAACAATAACCAGTACCCCAACTATTATGGCTCTTATTCGGGAAATAAGGATACCTCATCCCCATATGGTACTGCCGGCCCGATAAACTCTGTTCCGCCGGAACCAAAGAAGCAGAAAAAGAAAAGCGGCTTCTTTGGAAAAATCGTAAAGATGGCTTTGTCAGGAGCTGTATTTGGTCTTTGCGCCGGCAGCATTATGGTGATTATGCTTCATCTGGCGCCGGTGGAAACGAATCAGGAGAAAAGTGAAGTCACTTCCATTACGGAAAATACAAACCATGCAATTGCCAGTCAGGATGCTATTAAAGATGCAGAGGAAATTGCTACGGCGAACATATCCGGAAATACTGTAGTCAGCGATGTGAGTCTGGTGGTGGAAAACACTATGCCATCCGTAGTTTCCATTACCGGCATGTATAAGGTAGAAGAAGAGAATTATTTTGGATTTCGTAACTTTATCACAGAGTCCGAGTCACCGGGCAGCGGCTCCGGTATTATTGTAGGACAGAATGATACGGAATTACTGATTGCCACCAACAATCATGTTGTGGAGGATGCTACTTCCCTTTCGGTGCAGTTTATTGATGATACAACAGCGGATGCAGTAGTTAAAGGAACTAATGCGGATGTGGATCTGGCGGTAATTGCCATTCCTTTAGAGGATATTTCGGAAGAGACCAGAGGGGTTATTA
This sequence comes from uncultured Lachnospiraceae bacterium, assembly GCA_910585715.1. Taxonomy (GTDB): domain Bacteria; phylum Bacillota; class Clostridia; order Lachnospirales; family Lachnospiraceae; genus RGIG3040. The sequence continues at coordinate 29,546 of CAJUEX010000007.1, read as the reverse complement.
AGGTGGCTTCTTTAGGGGATTCAGATAGTCTGAAGGTGGGAGAACCTGCCATTGCAATCGGCAATGCATTAGGCTATGGACAATCTGTCACTACCGGTGTCATCAGTGCAATCGACAGAGAATACACAATAGAAGAAAATACGGCAAACCTGATTCAGACAGATGCTGCCATCAATCCGGGAAATTCAGGCGGAGCATTATTAAACGTCAAGGGTGAAGTGGTTGGAATCAATTCCAGCAAGATTGGCGGAAGCGTTATTGAAGGTATGGGCTATGCAATTCCCATTTCCACGGCAAAGCCTATTATCGAAGAGCTTATGACGAAAACCACAAGAACAAAGGTGGATGAAGCGCAAAAGGCATATCTGGGCATTGTGGGAATCAGCGTTACCAATGAAGTGCAGGAGTCATACGGGCTTCCGGAAGGAGTTTATGTAACACAGGTATTTTCAGGTACAGGCGCTTCCAAGGCCGGGCTTGTAAAAGGCGATATTATTGTAGAATTTGACGGGGAAAAGGTTCGTACGATGGAAGAATTGACCGCACTGCTGGAATGTTATGAAAAGGGAAGTACCGTTGAAATAAAAATTATGCAGGGAAGCCCGTCCGGATATCAGGAAAAGACCGTAACGGTAACGTTAGGAGGCCGTGTGGATTCTTAAGCAGAAAATTAAAAGGAGAATACTATGTCAAACTATTATGATGAAACAGACGAAATCTTTTTCAATGAGGAATTGGAATCTGAAGAAGAGGATGATTTCATGGAAGAGCAGGAGATTTCGCAGAAGCTTCATAAAAAAGATGAGGAGATGGAAGAAGAAATATTAGAAATTTCGGAAGATGATTATGAAGATGATAAAGATGATAAGGAATCGGAGGAAACGGATTCTGATTTTGAGCAGGAAATGCCGGAATTAAATAAGGAAGAAGCAGAGGATGAGGATGATAAGGAATATGAAGATGTGTGCTTTGTATGCCGTCGTCCTGAAAGTAAGACCGGCAAGCAGTTCAAGCTTCCCAATAATATCTGTGTATGCAATGATTGTATGCATAAGACTATGGATGCGGTAAGCCAGTTTGATTATCAGGGAATGCTAAACCCTAACATGATGGGACAGTTTGGGGATGTGGATTTGGATAAGATGCAGCAGCAGTTCCCAAACATCAGCTTTGTGAATATAACAGACCTTCAGGGTGAAGGAGGCATTCCGAATAAACAGAAGCTGAAGAAGAAAAAGAAAAAGGAAAAAGGGGAGCCGGCTCTTGATATCAAAAATATTCCGGCTCCCCACAAAATCAAGGCTCAGCTGGATGACTATATCGTAGGGCAGGATTATGCCAAAAAAGTGATTTCTGTAGCAGTATATAACCACTATAAAAGGGTGGCTACGGACACTATGGATGACATAGAAATTGAAAAGTCCAATATGCTTATGATTGGGCCTACAGGCTGCGGAAAAACATATCTTGTTAAAACACTGGCAAGGCTTTTGGATGTTCCCCTTGCCATTACGGACGCCACCTCTTTAACAGAGGCGGGCTACATTGGCGACGATATAGAAAGCGTAGTCTCCAAGCTGCTGGCAGCAGCGGAAAATGATGTGGAAAAGGCGGAAAGAGGCATTATCTTTATTGATGAAATCGACAAGATTGCCAAAAAGAAAAACACCAATTCAAGAGATGTGTCCGGGGAATCCGTACAGCAGGGAATGTTAAAGTTGTTAGAGGGTGCAGATGTGGAGGTTCCGGTAGGAGCCAACAGCAAGAATGCCATGGTGCCCTTAACCACTATCAACACCAGGAATATTTTATTTATTTGCGGAGGCGCATTTCCGGATTTGGATGAAATTATAAAGCAAAGATTGAATAAGCAGACATCTATCGGTTATAATGCGGACTTAAAGGATAAATTCGACAAAGAGAAAAATATCCACAAAAACGTGGAAATCGAGGATTTAAAGAAATTCGGCATGATACCGGAGTTTGTAGGGCGTCTTCCCATTGTATTTACTTTGGATGCTCTTACGGAAGAAATGCTGATTCAGATTTTAAAGGAGCCTAAAAATGCTATTTTAAAGCAATACCAGAAGCTGCTTGATTTAGATGAGGTAAAGCTGGAATTTGACGATTCCGCATTAAAGGCAATTGCAAAGAAAGCAATGGAAAAAGAAACGGGGGCAAGGGCGCTTCGTGCCATTATTGAGGAATTCATGCTGGATATCATGTATGAGATTCCGAAGGACCAGAATATTGGCAAGGTGACCATTACCGGAGATTATATTAATGGAACCGGAGGACCGGTTATTGAGATAAGAGGGTAGAAGCGCTCCTGTGTTTGCATACTTAAATTTTTGTTAAGAAGAACTGTCAATTTATGGGACAGTTCTTTTTTTGCGGCAGTCAGCCCGCAGTTTTACAGACAGGCACAGTGACCGGCGGCAGGCTGAAAATGATTTCTTAAGTCGTCCTTATAAAATCGCCAGCGCTTAGCGAGGTATTTTCGAGCTTAGCACTGCTGCGTTTTTATCAGAGCGGGAGCGGGACGACGTAGAAACATTTCCAGCCTGCCGCCGGTCACTGTGCCTGTCTGTAAAACTGTGGGCTGAGCGGTTATCTTTTTGGGAATTACAGAACCTTAAGACTTTACAAAATAATATGTTAAGTTGTATAATGATTACAATTATAGGCATTGTATGCTTGTAAGAAGTTGTTAAAAATACCAGATGATAAATGTATATTAAGGGGGTAAATATGTTTAAAAAGAAGTTTTGGAAACGATCTAATCAGCATACTTCTGGCAAGCGCCGTAGTTCTATCAGGCAGCGGCTTTAATATTCAGCTGGGGAATGTAACATTAAGCGCCGGAGAAGTTTTGGCAGAGGAAACAGAAATATCTGTAATGGACGAAGGGAATACCGATGGTTCTGTTTCAGAGAATGAAGCGGAAAGCATTCAGCAGACACAGGATGAGCTTCCCGAAGAACAGAAGGATTTTCAGGAAGGGGATGCCCTTGAATCAGTACAGCCGGAGGAGTCTGAAATTGTATCAGGAAATGTAATAGAAGTAAAAAGCGGAAGCGCTGCCAGTACAGTTATTTCAGATACGGCACTTTTAAAGGGACTTGCATTTTGCATTTTAGGAGATGAGGATGCATATTCTTCCCTGACCACAGATGATTTAACCGGTTTTACAGGTGAAATTGATTTTTCGGAATACGAAAAAGCAGCCGATATCACCAGCTTGAAAGGGATTGGAACTGTAAAAAATGCAACAGCCTTTCGGCTGGAGAAATGTGAAAAAGTGCAGGATATTATGGCATATGAATTCAGAGGGTGTTCCATGCAAAGCATAACGCTCCCTGATTCGATTAGAAGCATAGGAGATCAGGCGTTTTTTGATTGTAAAAATCTTGAAAAGATTACATCAGGAACTGTGGAGAATGCCCTGCCTCCCCAACTGCTGGTAGTGGGCAGTAACGTATTTGACAAGTGTGCAAAGCTGACAAATATTATTATTCCCGATACGGTTGAGGAAAATGCAATTCAGCATGCCACTTCTCTTTTTGCAAACTGCAGCGGCCTGCAGAATGTAACAATTGGTTCCGGGATTACCAACATACCGGTTTCGGCATTTTCAAATGCAGGTGCAGCGGAAGGGATGCAGGTACCGGTTCATGGCTTAAACGCCAGATTGGAAAAGGTTGGCTACAAGGCATTTTATGGTGCGAATATTCAGACGCTTGATTTGTCAAACTGTACAGGGCTTGGAACATTTGACGCAACAGTTTTTGCAGATTCCAAGCTTCAGAAGCTTATTCTGCCTGACAGCATTTCAAATTCCGAAGATAATAAGCTTTTATTCAGCGAAGGGGCATTTTCAGGAGCTCCGATTCAGACCATGGGAAAAAAGACCGGTATTGAAGAGGGAAAGGTACGCATACCGGAATATGTATCGGTAACAGAAGAAAAGAGCAAGAATATATTTTCAAAGTGCATAGATATGACATGTGTGGAAATTCCTGCTTCATGGACGATAATTCCCAATAGCGCATTTAAGGATTGCAGCGGTCTGGTGGAAACCAGTATTGGCAATGGTACACAGCTTGCTTCCATTGGAGAAGAAGCATTTTATGGAACAGGGTTGAAAAACACGGATTTCTTAACTAACTGTACCTTGTTACATACAATAGGAAAATCTGCATTTGAAGGATGTATTGCTTTAGAAACTGTTGTTTTGCCTGCTTGTGTTACTACAGTAGGAGAAAAAGCATTTTATACGGAGCAGGATTTAAAAAAGATAGCGCAGTCTTTAGATAACATTAAGGACTCTGCACTTACAAGCTTTCAATGGAATTCCAGTCCGGGTGCGGCCAAGTCAGGAAACAAGAGAATTTTGGGAAATAAGGCTTTGGAAGGTAATGCATCTCTTCAAAAGGTGGTGCTGCCGGATTATTCTGCAGCAGGCGAATCTCTTGAAATCGGCAGTGAAGCATTTGCAATATGCATTAATTTACAGGAAATAGGAGAAGGGCAGGACAATGTGCTTCCTGCTTCAGTTTCCGCAATTGGGGACAATGCGTTTAAGATGTGTCTCAAACTGCCTAAGATAAAAATTCAGTCTAATTCCAATGGTTTAACGCTGGGCTCAAGCATTTTTGAAGACTGCCTTGCACTTACTGAAGCAGAGTTGCCTGCAAATATAACAGGCATTCCCGTCAGGACATTCTGCAATGCGGGAGTAACGTCTCTGACTATGGGCAGCACGCCCAATAAGATTACCAGTTCTACCTTAAAGACAATTGGAGCACGTTCATTTTTTGGATGCCAGATAGAGAATCTGGATTTATCAGGTTGTTCGGCATTGGAGGAAATTGGCGGATGGGCATTTGCACAGACGGATACAGAGAAAGGTGTTCCTGATGATAAAAAAGTAAAAACAAACAATGTGGTTAAATTAAAAACTGTAGTCTTGCCGGAAAAACTGCCGGGATTATTTATTAATTCAGGTGTATTTTGTCTGGATATGAACTTTACTACATTAGCAACAACAAATCATAATACTCCTGGAACTGCATATATTCCGGATTATGTGGAAGCTAATCAAGACGGTGTTGGCATAGGAGAAGGGGTATTTAGCGGTACAGCAATTGAGAGAGCGGTAATTCCTTCAGGATGGACGGGAGTTCTTCCAAAGGGGACTTTCGAGTTATGCTTGAATATGACCAGTCTTGATTTTCTTGTAAATACTAATTTGTCGGGTTTGGGTGAAGCATGTTTTTCTGGCTGTTTTGGTCTGAAGGATATACATTTAGGCGGCAATCGCACCATAAAAAACATTGGAAAAGAGTGTTTTGAACTATGTATCGGTATTGAAAGCACGAAAGCAAATCCCATGACATTGCCGGCATCCTTGGAAACAATTGAAAACAAGGCGTTTTTCCAGGCAGAGTTTGACTATCTGAATTTGTCTGGAAGTCCGCAATTAAAGACCATTAATGACAGCGCTTTTGAAGAGGCAAGCTTTCAGGAAATGGATTTGTCCGGAAACGGGCAGCTTCAAACAGTGGGAAGGAACGCATTTAAAAAGAACAAAGCGTTGACTGCTGTGAAATTGTCGCCGGCTATGAGTACGGTAGCAGATAGCAGCTTTGAAGAAGACAGTGCACTGGCGACAGTAGATTTTCAGTCAGTAAAGGAAATTAAAACAAATGCTTTTAAAAATTGCAGTGCCCTGAATTTGTCAGGGACGAATCTGGATTCTGTTGAGAAGATTGGAGACGGCGCTTTTCAGAATTGTAAGAGCCTGAAAAACGTAAAATTTGGTCCGAAGCTCATAAGCATAGGTGGGAATGCTTTTAACGGATGTTCTGAAATATTGGATAGTAATGGGAAAAAGACAATGTCAGATTCTGTAAAAGTATCCTTTGACTTTTCCAATGCTTCTTCTCTTGCTACAATAGGCAGAGAGGCATTTGGAAAGTCGGCTGTCACCGAATTTGACATTTCCAAAACAGCAGTGAGCATCATAGAAAGTAATTTGTGCAAAAGCTGCGAACTCTTAGAAGATGTGACTTTTGGAACAAGTGTAAAATATATAAATGCAGATGCACTGGCAGGATGTCCGAAGCTTGGCAAGGTATCTTTGTACAGCGCTACAGTAATAGACCCTAAGGCGTTTAATGCTTTGTCAGATGTGTCCAGAAATACTACAAATAAAAATCTGAGCATTACAGTAGAGCCTGTAAAAGAAGCAATTAAGGTGGGAATCAATGAAACTATGGACTTCCCGTATTATGTGCATATGGTAAATACAGATACAAAAGCTCCCCAGTTAAAGGCTTTCCGGCATATTGTGGTAGGAGATGGTCAGAATCCGGTACCGGAAGAGGATCGGGAACATATTTATATGGCGGTAAGCGGTGATGTGGACGGATATTTTATAAATAAATACTCTGATAACACCACACTTGTGGGTGGAAAGTATGCAAATAGTGAAGGAGGCATGTCAGATAACTTCCAGCAGATGTCTCATACGAAAGAAGATGCGGAGACAAACAGGAAAAAAGTAGATGTTTTTCAGGTCACAGGCGTAAAGGAAGGAAGTTATCCGGTATATGTTTGTTGTCAGGTACAGTTCCCGTTAAATAATTCTTATGAAATCGGAAGCTGTATAAAAACAGATTTTACAACAAAATATAAGGTGGAAGTAATAAAAGCATGGTATAAAGCGGATTTATATCAAAAGTATGATAACAGAACCGGTGTCAGCGATGAACTTCAGCCTGATTCCGTTACTAATTTCCAGGCGGACAGCAGAAATGAAAAGCCGAAGCTTTATTATAATCTTAGTTATACAGATGAGGAAATGGTAAGCAGCAATATCAAAGACTGGAATGTAACAGTTGTTTCGGATAATCCGGCTGTTATGTATCCCGGAAAGAATCCGAATGATGGAACTGCAAAAGCAGACGGGGCTACTCCGGGAATGATTACTACTACAGTAGGAGAAAATAACAAAAACAACCAGTCACAAAAGTTCTTCCATTTGATTCCGGCAGGAATGGGCACAGCCCATATAACAGTTTATCCGGCTTCGCATCCTGCCGGCTCGGCAAATGCTGAAAAATATGCCCAGACATATACTTATGTGGTTGGAGCAGACTTAAAGAGCATTCAGCTTCAGGTGCCTAACGAAAAAAGAACATTGAATCCGGGACAGACGGTACAGGTCGAGACGAAGATTACAAATTGCCTGAATCAGACCGCAACTATAACATCTGCAGCAGAAGCAGCAAAATATACCAATAACAAGCTGGTATATGAAACAAATAAACCGGCATTGCTGACCACAACGCAAAACGGTTTAGTGAAGGCTGTAACGGCAGAAATGAATCAAAAGTCAGTAGATGTCAGTGTGACGGCTACCAAATCGGATGGAAAAACAATTTCCGCAAAAACAAACATCAATGTAAGATGGCCGGAAATAAAGGAGAATCAAAGCTATAAAGATACTGTTACAGGTGCTGTTGTAACTGTTACAAAGAAAGGGGATAAAGATGGAGAAGTAACTTATAAGAAAGCAGATTCCACAACTGCTGCTACTATTAAGATTCCTTCTACGGTTACTATTTCAGGTGTAAAATACAAGGTTACAAAGATAGCACCAAGTGCTTTTAAAAATAATAAAAAGCTTAAAACAGTTACGATTCCCTCTTCTGTTACAGAAATAGGTTCCAAGGCTTTTTATGGCTGTACGGCTTTGAAAAAGATAACCCTTGGCAGCAATGTTAAGATTATAGGTTCCAGCGCCTTTTATAATTGCAAGGCATTGACCAGTGTGACGATTGGTAAGAAAGTAACGTCCATTGGAAGCAAGGCATTTTATAATTGTAAGAAACTAAAGAAGATTACGATTAAATCAACTGTACTCAGTAAAGTGGGAAGCAAGGCTTTTAAAAATATTTATAAGAAAGCAACAATTAAAGTTCCAAGGAAGAAACTTGCTGATTACAAGAAGCTGTTAAAAGGCAAAGGGCAATCAAAGACTGTAAAAATTAAAAAGTAATAAAAAACTAAAAGATGAAATCGTTCCTGCATATGCAGGGACGATTTTTATATAAGGCAAAAAAAGGATATTTGCATATAATAAAGGGAAAACAATTAGGAAATTTAAAATCATGACCTGTAAGGAAAAAATTTTATCAAATGATTATGCAGATTTAATTACAGATTTTCTTATTCCAGAGGGTTCGTTTGGACAGAGGCTGGATTATTGCCAGACAACATTGGAATCGGATTTGCAGATATCTTATTTTGAACGAAAAAATATAAATATTCAGGATATTAATGTGCTTCGTTATAATTTTATTCCGAAATGCTACAGCATTATGGATGAAGGGATGATTATGCCCATGCAGAGGGAGGACTTAAATAATATCACATCACAGATATTTAATCCGGACCCTCTAATTGATTCAGGAATCATTCAGGTAAATAATGCTCCTTTGAATTTAACCGGAAGGGGAGTCATTATTGGCTTTATTGATACCGGTATCCGCTATGACCTGGATGTATTCAGGCGAAGCGACGGAAGCAGCCGCATACTTTCTATCTGGGACCAGACAATACAGACAGGGACGCCGCCGGAGGGCTTTGAATATGGAAGCGAATATACAAATGATATGATTAATCAGGCTCTTTCCAGTGATAATCCAAGAGATATCGTTCCTTCCAATGACTTTATAGGACATGGAACAAAAATGGCAAGCGTGGCAGCGGGAAGCATATTGGGAGCCGGAACTGTCTTTCGTGGAGCGGCACCGGATGCCCAGATTGTAATGGTAAAATGTAAAGAAGCCAAGCCGTATTTAAGAGAATATTATAAAATTCCGGAGGAGGCAGTTTGTTTTCAGGAAACGGATATTTTGAGCGGGTTAAAGTATCTGGACAATTTTGCAAGAATATTTGACAGGCCTGTTATCATTTGTCTCGGAATCGGAACCAACTCCGGCGACCATATGGGGAATTCTATTTTGTCTACCTATCTGGACCGCCTGGCAGCCAGAAGAAGCAGAGGGGTAGTAGTGTGCGGCGGCAATGAAGGCAATGCGGCAAGTCATTATGAGGGAAATATTTCAATTGCAAATGGCCGTGACTGGCAGGATGTAGAAATCCGGGTTGGAGAAAATGAGGAAGGATTTTTAGTAGAGCTTTGGGGAAAAATTCCGGAGCTGTTTACGGTATCCATCCGAAGCCCCAGCGGGGAAGAGACGAGAGAAGCGGTATATACGGCAGGACAGTCTCTGACCTTTTCTTTTATTTATAGTGAAAGCAAGGTTCAGGTGGAGTATGTGCTGGTAGAACAAAGCTCGGGAGAAGAATTGGTATTTATGCGATTTATAAAGCCCATATCCGGTATTTGGACCATTCGGGTCTTTGCAAGAGGGGGAAACGATAACAGTGTTTTTAATATCTGGCTGCCTATATGCCCGTTTTTACGCAGCGATACTTATTTTTTACAATCAAGCCCCAATGCCACCATTACGGCGCCGGGCTATGCCGAAAACGTAATAACCGTTACTAACTATAATAGCAGCAATAACAGCTTTTACTATAAAAGCGGAAGAGGCTTTGGCAGAAGAGGAAGCCTTAAGCCGGATTTGGCAGCTCCCGGAGTAAATGTATCTACCGTTCTGGGGCCGGATACCGGTTCCAGCCTTTCGGCAGCGATTATGGCAGGCGCCATGGCAGATTTTTATCAGTGGGCAATCGTGGAAGAACATGACAGCATTGTCAATACCCAGACTGCAAGAAATTATTTCATACGGGGCGCCATAAGAGAAAATGAACTGGAATATCCAAATGAGGAGTGGGGATTTGGGCGTTTGAGCTTGTCGGGAGTTTTTGAGGCTTTGGCAAGAACATAGTTGACAATTTTGTCAGAAGAATTTAAGCTTAAAAGAAACAGTCGGCAAATAAAAAGAAGGGAGAAAAGCCTTGGTATACGTAATGATAATAGGGAGTCTTTTTCTATGTGAATGGTTTATTAAAAATATGACAGAAGCATGGGGGAAGGAGAAAGAACAAAAGAATATTTGGGGCGGAAGGCTTTATCTGACTAAATATCATAATAAGGGAGCTTTTTTGAATCTGGGAGAGAAGAGAAAAGAATTAATGGCTGTCATTTCTGTGCTTTTGACTGTATTTTGTCTGATACTGTTTTTACTTTCCTTTTTTCAAAAAGGGAATGCTCTTTTAAAGGCAGGATTAAGTCTTTTGCTTGGAGGAGCTTTTAGCAACACTTATGACCGGCTGAAGCGGAAATATGTGGTGGATTATTTCGGGTTTCGGATGAAAGCTTTCCCGGGGCTTTCCAAGGTGGTGTTTAATCTGTCTGATTTTTTTATTTTGACAGGGGCGATGCTGGCGGCTTTGGGAGGTATGAAATAAAGAAAGAAAACCCTCTTTACGTTTTTTGCGTAAAGAGGGTTTTCTCATACTATGCTGTAATTACAGTTCCTGTTTTTCCCCTAACCGCATCGTTTGCCTTCTTCAGTGAAGTAATACGTACAATGCCCTGAGGAACCTTTTCCAGATAAGCAATTGCTGCCTCAATCTTAGGAAGCATATTTCCTTCACCAAAATGTCCTTCCTCTATGTATTCCTTTGCCTTTGCAACGGTCATGGTAGAAATCGGCTCCATATGCTCCCTGCCGTAATTCTTATAGACCTGTTCAACACTGGTTAAAATAATCAACTCATCTGCCTGTAAGTCAGAAGCCAGCTTTCCTGCAATGGAGTCCTTTTCAATAACAGCAGAAGCGCCTTTTAAGGCATGCTTTTGTTCAATAACCGGAATGCCGCCGCCGCCGCAGGCAATTACAACCTGGTCCGCATCTGCAAGTGCCTTGATGGCATCAATTTCCACGATATCGATAGGCTTTGGAGCTGCTATGGCTCTTCGATAGCCTTTTCCCGGTTCTTCTATCACATAATTGCCTTTCTTCACTTCAAGGTCTGCGTCCTCTTTGCTCATATAACGTCCAATGACCTTTTTGGGCTCATAAAATGCTTCATCATAAGGGTCCACAGTGACCTGCGTCAATATGGTGCTGACAGATTTGGAAATACCCCGGCTAAGAAGCTCTGCCCGGAGGGAATTCTGGATATCATATCCCACGTATCCCTGACTCATGGCGGAGCAGACACACATTGGAGCCGGAGTATAGTCGATATAAATACGGCGCAGCTCCGTCATAGCCTTGTGAATCATACTTACCTGAGGTCCGTTGGAGTGGGTAATGGTCAGCTGGTAATCTGCCTCTACCAAATCTGCCAGTGCTTTTGCTGTATTTTTAACGGCATCCAATTGTTCTAAAGTGGTATAGCCTAATGCTTCATGTCCTAAAGATACTACTACTTTTTTCTTGCTCATAATCTTGTCCTTCCTTAAAAATAAAGATAATAAAATTATATCAAATTCCTGAAAAGTTGTATACGGGAAATTTTTGTATTTTTTATTTTGCAAATCCTATTGACATGGTATGAATTAGAGTGTATAATGCCGTCATAAAGTTAATTCATACAAAACAAGTATGAAAACAGGGAAAGGCGGAAGCGAGCATGAAAAGCAAGGAAAAAAGAAATGTAAAACCAGAATACATAAAAAGGGGACAGCGAATGTGTTGTTTTAGTTAGCAGGGAGAAAAGCTTAACAAGAAGAAAACAAAAAAATGAAATCAATAAAATAAATAATAGAGGCGTTCAGCCGGACAGGAGAATTAATTATGAGTGAAAAAATTACAAGAGAAAACAGAAAACTGAAATTTGAAACATTACAATTGCATGTAGGACAGGAAAAGCCGGATCCGGTAACGGATGCAAGGGCGGTTCCTATTTACCAGACGTCTTCTTATGTATTTAGGAACTCTGACCATGCAGCAGCACGCTTCGGGCTTGCGGATGCAGGCAATATATACGGAAGGCTTACCAATCCTACAGAAGATGTATTTGAGCAGAGAATCGCAGCTTTAGAAGGAGGAGTGGCAGCTTTGGCAGTAGCTTCCGGTGCAGCAGCAATTACCTATACCTTTCAGAATCTTGCAAAAGCAGGAGAGCATATTGTAGCAGCAAAAAATATTTACGGCGGTACATATAATTTACTGGCCCATACCCTTCCGGAATATGGAATAACAACCACCTTTGTGGACCCTTTTAATTATGAAGAAGTGGAAAATGCCATTGCGGAAAACACAAAGGCAGTATTCATTGAAACCTTGGGAAATCCACGTTCCGAGGTAGTGGATATCGAAGCCCTTGCCCAAATTGCCCATAAGCACAACATCCCGCTTGTCATTGACAATACCTTTGCAACCCCTTATCTTGTAAGACCTATTGAATATGGTGCGGATATCGTGGTGCATTCTGCTACCAAATTTATAGGCGGACATGGCACTACCATAGGCGGTGTTATTGTTGACAGCGGAAAATTTGACTGGGAGGCAAGCGGAAAATTTCCTTCCCTGACAGAGCCTAATCCAAGCTACCATGGAGTAAGCTTTACAAAGGCGGTGGGCCCTGCGGCATTCGTGACAAAAATCCGCGCCATTTTATTAAGGGATACCGGAGCTACTTTATCGCCATTCCATGCATTTTTCTTCCTGCAGGGCTTGGAAACATTATCCCTCAGGGTGGAGCGGCATGTGGAAAATGCCCTGAAGGTAGTGGAATATTTAAACAATCATCCCCAGGTAGAAGAAGTGCATCATCCGTCTGTCACAAAAGATGAAAGCCAGAAAGCGCTTTATCAAAAATATTTCCCCAAGGGGGGAGGTTCGATTTTTACCTTTGAGATAAAAGGAGATGCAAAGAAAGCAAAAGACTTTATAGATAATCTTGAGCTGTTTTCACTGCTTGCAAATGTGGCAGACGTAAAATCCTTAGTAATCCATCCGGCTTCCACTACTCATTCACAGTTAAATGAAGCAGAGCTGGCAGAGCAGGGAATTAAGCCGAATACTATCCGTTTATCCATTGGAACGGAAAATATTGATGATATCATTCAGGATTTGGAAGAGGCATTTAAAGTGGTGGAAGAATAAACATATTCCCTGAAAATAGCAGAGAAAGAATATTTACAAAAGAATTGCATGGATAAATGCAATGAAGTGAAGAAAAACAAGTGAAAGGAAACGGGAAAAAAATATGGCAAAGATAGCAAAAAAATTAACAGAATTGATTGGACATACGCCGCTTTTAGAATTGGGCAATTATGAAAAAAAGAACAATTTAGAAGCAAACATCGTTGCAAAGCTTGAATATTTCAATCCCCTTGGCAGCGTAAAGGACAGAGTTGCCAATGCCATGATTGAGCAGGGCATTCAGGATGGAAAGATAAATCAGGATACTGTGCTTATTGAGCCTACCAGCGGCAATACCGGAATTGGTCTTGCTTTTGTAGCAGCAGCAAAAGGATTGAGGCTGGTGCTGACTATGCCGGACACTATGAGCATTGAAAGGAGAAGAATTGTATCTGCCCTTGGAGCAGAGGTGGTATTGACCCCCGGAGCCGAAGGAATGAAAGGCGCCATTGCAAAAGCTCAGGCACTGGTAGAGGAATATGGAAATGCTGTGATTTTGCAGCAATTTGAAAATAAAGCAAATCCTGCAATTCACAGAGCTACTACAGCGGAGGAAATCTGGGCGGATACCGATGGAAAAGTAGATATTTTTGTAGCAGGAGTAGGCACCGGAGGGACAGTTACCGGAACAGGTGAAGTATTAAAGGCAAAAAATCCAGATGTAAAAATTGTAGCCGTAGAGCCTGCAAGCTCTCCGGTCTTATCAGGAGGAAATCCGGGTCCCCATAAGATTCAGGGGATTGGTGCAGGTTTTGTTCCGGGAGTCATGAATTTAGACATAGTAGATGAAATATTAAAGATTGAAAATGAAGATGCCTTTGCGGCCTCTCGGGCAGTAGCCAAATCAGAAGGGCTTTTAGTGGGTATATCATCCGGCGCAGCCATTCATGCAGCCACCGTACTTGCAAAGAGACCGGAAAATAAAGGGAAAAATATTGTGGTATTATTGCCGGATACAGGTGAAAGATACTTATCAACCTCTTTGTTTGAATAAAAAATGACAGACTGAGCATCAGCCCGGATAAAGTGAGCTGATGCTCTTTTTTGCAGGAAATAATTTTCTGTATTTGCGTATTGGACAGGAGACTTGTGCTGCAGCCCGGCATCAGAAGGGAGAATGAAATGAAACGAATTTTATGCTTTGGAGATTCCAATACATATGGGTATAAACCGGACGGAAGCGGCAGATATGACGAAGACGTCAGATGGACAGGTCGTCTGCAGCATATGCTGGGAGAAGAATATCAAATATTGGAGGAAGGTCTTTGCGGAAGGACTACCGTATTTGAAGATGCTCTTCGTGCGAACCGGAAAGGAAGTCAGATATTTCCCATGCTTTTGGAAACCCATAATCCTCTTGACCTGATAATCATTATGCTTGGTACTAATGACTGCAAAAGGAGATATCAGGCTTCTGCAAAAGTAATCGGAAAAGGGATGGAACAATTAGTCATTCAGGCAAAGGAAAAGGCAGGAAGAAATACAAAGCTTCTTCTCGTCTCGCCTATACATATGGGAAAAGGAGTTGGAGAAGAGGGATTTGATGGAGAATTTGATGAAAACTCGGAAGAAACCGTAAGACAATTAAAGGAGGAATATGAAAAAATCGCATTGCAATATCGTTGCGATTTTCTGGCAGCAAGTAATTTTGCACTGCCGAGTCCGGTGGATAGAGAGCATTTAGATGAAAATGGACATAAAAAACTGGCTTTTGGAGTTTATGAGAAGGTCAGGGAAATTCTTCCTTAAGACCCGGTGATTTGGTGGAAAAATTTTTTTAAAAATAATTCATATAATACATATTGATAAAGTAGGATAATGGGTATATAGCATATATCATATTAATTTCGTATGAAATATATGGAATTAAAGAAGCAAGGAAAGAGGAGAAATATGAATCAGAAATACATAGGGGTTTCCTGGCTCTATGGGAACATGCGATGTTGCAGGCAGGCTGCAATACCCGGAAGTAACATAGAGATATAGAAAAAAGAAAGGAAATATAATAGCAAGAGTATTAACAGGCTGCGCAAATAATAATGTAAGTGAGACACTGGCGGGGTCTTTGACTTTGATATGCCATCTCCTGCATCCTTCTATCAAAACCCTCCCTCTTCACATTACACCAGTGACTGTAAATACAGTTTAATTTCAAAAGTAATCATGATTGAAAGCCCAAAAAGAGTCTGCTATAATATTTCATAAAAAAGCAAGAGGTGAAATCCATGTATGATGTAATCATCATTGGCGCCGGAGTAATCGGTACTGCTGTTGCAAGAGAATTATCCAGGTATCAGTGCAGCATTCTTGTATTGGAAAAAGGAGAGGATGTGTGCGCGGGAACATCCAAGGCAAACAGCGCTCTGGTACATGCCGGCTTTGATGCAAAGCCCGGAAGCATGAAAGCAAAGTATAATGTGCAGGGCAGTATGATGATGGAAGAGCTTTGCGGGAAATTAGATGTGCCTTACGAGAAAAACGGAGCTCTGGTGCTGGCATTTTCCGGAGAAGAGAAGGAAACGTTAGAGCTTTTAAAAAAGCAGGGAGAGGAAAATGGAGTAATGGATATGGTTATTCTGGAGAAAGAGCAGCTTAGGGAGAAAGAACCTGCCATTTCCGAAGAAGCAGAGGCGGCATTATATGCTCCGTCAGCAGCTTCGGTCTGTCCGTTCCTTTTAACCATAGCCCTTGCTGAAAATGCCAATGAGAATGGAACCGAGTTTTGGTTTGAAAAAGAAGTAACCCATATTCAAAAAAGGCAGGAGGGCTATGAAGTAAAAGTAAGCAGTTATGGAAACTCCGGCAAGCAGGAAAGCTACCTTGGCAGAAATATCATAAATTGTGCAGGGCTTTACAGTGATAAGCTTCATAACATGGTAAGCAAAAAAAGCTTTGAAATTATTCCGGTAAAGGGGGAATACTGCCTGTTGGACAAAAACGAAGGCACGGCAGTTTCTTCTACTTTATTCAGAGTGCCCGGAAAAATGGGAAAAGGAGTTTTGGTTACAAGAACCGTACATGGAAATATTCTGTTAGGACCAACGGCAGAGAGCATTTCGGACAAAGAAGAAACGGCAACCTCCGGAGAAGGCTTAAAAAAGGTTCTGACGGATACAAAGCATACAGTTCCGGGTTTGAATACCGGAATGGTGATAACCTCCTTTGCGGGCTTGAGAGCCCATGAAAGAAACGGTGACTTTATTATAGGAGAAGCGGAAGATGCCCCCGGCTTTTTTGACGCAGTAGGAATAGAATCCCCCGGCCTTTCGGCAGCTCCTGCAATTGGCGCTGCGCTTGCCCGGATGGCAGCAGGGAAAAATAATTACCGGAAAAAAGAAGTATTCAGGGAGGAGAGAAAGGGAATAACAGCCTTTGCCTCCCTTTCTCCGGAAGAAAAAGAAGCAATTGTAAAAGAAAAGCCGGCATATGGCAATATGGTCTGCCGCTGTGAGATGATTACCGAAGGAGAAATTTTAGAAGCCATTCACAGGCCTCTGGGAGCAAAAAGCCTTGACGGCTTAAAACGGAGGGTACGAACGGGAATGGGCCGATGTCAGGGCGGCTTCTGTACGCCAAAGCTGGTGGAAATACTGGAAAGGGAATTGGATATAAGTAAGCTCCGGATTACCAAAACAGGAGGAAACTCCAGACTGCTGACAGATGAAAAATAACAGTGCAGATGATTTTAAGAAAGTCAGCAAGTAGGAATGACCGGCAACGATAGCGGCTGTCAGACGAAAAAGCAGGAGGTAAGCATATGCTTCAATATGATTTGGTCATAATAGGCGGAGGGCCTGCCGGATTAGCGGCGGCTGATTCTGCAAGAGAAATGGGAATAAAGAGCATACTGATTCTGGAAAGAGATAATAAGCTGGGCGGAATATTAAACCAGTGCATTCATACGGGCTTTGGTCTCCATACCTTTCAGGAAGAGCTTACAGGACCGGAATATGCCGCTCGTTACATTGATAAAATACAGGAAAAAGAGATAGAATATAAAGTGTCTGCAATGGTAATTGACATTACCAGAGACAAACGAGTGAAGGTCATGGAAAAAGGAGCAGGGCTTATTACTATTCAGGCAAAGGCCATTATATTGGCAATGGGCTGCAGGGAACGGCCCAGAGGAGCATTGAATATTCCGGGATATCGTCCGGCAGGAATCTATTCAGCAGGAACGGCCCAGTACTTTGTAAATATAGAAGGAGCCATGCCCGGTAAGGAAATCGTCATACTGGGCTCCGGTGACATAGGTCTTATTATGGCAAGAAGACTTACTTTGGAAGGAGCAGACGTTAAATGTGTGGCGGAAATCATGCCAAAGTCAGGCGGACTTAAAAGGAATATTGTGCAATGTCTGGAGGATTTCGGCATTCCCTTAAAGCTAAGCCATACGGTTACCTATATTCACGGGAAAGACAGAATAGAAGGGGTCACCTTATCAAAGGTGGATGAAAATCTGGAGCCGGTTCCCGGTACGGAAGAATTTATCCCCTGTGACACCCTTTTACTATCCGTGGGACTGATTCCCGAAAATGAGTTGTCCAAAAAGCTTGAGCTTCCCATGGATGACAAGACAAAGGGACCTGTTGTGACAAAAGAGATGGAAACCATGCTTTCCGGCGTTTTTGCCTGCGGCAATGTGGTCCATGTGCATGACCTGGTGGACAATGTATCAAAGGAAGCAAAAAAAGCGGGAATAAGTGCAGCAAGGTATATTTTGGAGGAAAAGATATGATAGAAAAGAAAGAACTAACCTGTATAAAATGTCCAAGAGGCTGCGGAATTTTAGTGGAAACAGAGCAGGGAAGAATCATTTCCGTTTCGGGCAATCAGTGTAAAAACGGAAAGGAGTATGCAGAAAAGGAAGCAACGAACCCTACCAGAGTGCTGACAACTACCGTAAAGGTGCTTTTCGGAACCGAAAAGGTGGTAGCAGTAAAATCAAAGGATGAGATTCCAAAGGAAAAGCTCCTTCCAGCCATGGAGCAGATTAAAGAGGTTCAGGTAGAGGCTCCCGTGATTTTGGGAGAAACCATATTGGAGGATTTGTGCGGCACAGGGATTCCGTTAGTGGCGGCAGCTTGTGTGGCGCGAAAAAAGCTGCCCTGAAAAGGCAGCCTTTTTACTAACGGTTGAAAAATAAGAAATAAAAAAATATGAAGAAACGTGGGCAAGAGGATTCGAACCCCCGACCTTTTGGTCCGTAGCCAAACGCTCTATCCAGCTGAGCTATGCCCACAAATGAAACAATTGCTTTCACGCATACCTGAAACAACATGGATTATTTTACAATGATTTTTGGCTGTTGTCAAGGGGGTAATGCACTCACTCTTGTAAAAAAGCAGAATTCTGATAAAATGAAAGAATAATAAGGGAAAAACGGGTGAATACACTTATGAAAAAATGGAAAAAAATATGTTATGGCTGCCTTCCCTTTCCGGTTGCGTTTGCTCTTATGTATATGCTGACTTTTTTGTTTCTTATGGGAAGCGTGGCGGTATGGTGTATATTTCATTTTGAACAGATAAGTGCGGATGGCAATGCAGCTTCTAACCTGCTTTTAAATGAAGAATGGCTGAAGGAAATGCAGGTTTTAGGAAATTGCTTTGTTTATCTGGTATTTTGCTTCGTATTTGCCATCTGGTATAAAAGGGCGTTTCTTACCGGAGAGAAAAAACAGTGCGGGAAAAGAAAGGGCTTTTCCGTTTCCGGGCTTTTAGGTGCTGTTGCATTTGGCATTTCCATCCAGTGTCTTTGCAGTTATGCGCTGAATCTGCTCCTGCCATTGTTTCCCAAAGTTCAAAAGGATTATATGGCTTTGATGGACAGCATGGGCACGGGACAGGGCTTTTTTCCTCTTATATACATGGGAATTCTGGCACCTGTAGCGGAAGAATTGATTTTCAGGGGATTGATTCTGGGCTACGAAAAAAGAGAGCTTCCCTTTTGGTGCGCCAATTTCATACAGGCTTTTTTCTTTGGCGTGTATCACCAGAATGTCGTTCAATTTGTTTATGCTTTTTTCATAGGCATTCTGTTAGGATGTTTGCGCCACAGGCAGCAATCCCTGAAAACAGTTATGCTGATTCATGGAATCATCAATATAACCGGAAATCTGCTGGCATTTTTTAAGCTGGATGTGCTGATGGAACGAAAAAGTTATATGTTTATGGGAATTGCGGTCAGCCTGACGGCAGCTATTGTCTCCTACCTGTATTTACGGAAACGGAAGCAGTGATAGTTGCAGAATGACGGGCATTTACAACAAGCAAAAAGAGGAAACCTATATGAAAATAGTGGAAAGTATTAAGAAAACTATATGGATGGCATCTATGCTTCTTTTTCTGGGGCTTTTAGCTTTTGTTTTTTATCACTCTATGTCGGACTGGAATGCGGCTCCTTTTTTTATGGAAAGTTTTTCCCTGCCTCAAAGGAAGCTTCTGACGATTTTCGGAATACTTATTTTGTTTTTTGCCTTTTCTGCCGTAAAACAGATTATATGGAACAAAGACAAAAAGAATTTGAAAAGGGCTGCTCTTATTTTGTTTTCTTTTTATTTTCTTTTTCAGCTTGTTTATTTGTTTACTATGCAGGTAGGGCTTAGATATGATGCTTTAAAGACTTTGGATGAGGCGGTCAGCGTATGCGGCACGGGAGCGGTATCCGATACGCACCTGGACGGTTATTTTGCCAGATATACTAATAATTATCCTATACTGTTTCTTACAATCGCACTTCTGAATTTATTCCGGATGCTGGGAATAGCAGGCGCACACTACAAAAATGCAGTGCTGTTGCTTGGGCTGTTCAATATAGTTATGATTGATACAGGTATTTTTTTTGGATGGAAGCTGGCAGGGAAAATCAAAGGGGAGAAGGCAGCTTTTCTTTTTCTGCTGTTTTCTTTCTGCAATCCTGTTTTTCTCATCTGGACCCCCTTCTATTATACGAATACGGTTTCCATGGGGCTTATGATGGCAGGGCTTTATGGCGTCTACCGGCTGTTTGGAGAAGAAAACAGACATTTGGGCGGATGGAAGGAATGCCTTGCGGCCTTTGTATATGCCATGGTCTTATGGGCGGGCTGCAGAATAAGGGCTACTGTTTTTATTACAGTGATTGCAGCGGCTGCATATTTTCTGCTGAGGGAAGGCAGAAAGAAAAATCAGGCAGTTATAAACTCCAACAAAAAGCAGCTTCCTGTTTTAAAATTCTTCTTTCTCTTTTCAGGGGTGCTTCTGGCAGTTTTTTCAGAAAAAAGAATGGAAGAAAAGTATATTCCTTTTGATACAAGGGATACTGCTTTTCCGGCGGTTCATTGGGTGGCAATGGGGGCAGGGGGTCAGGGCGTCTATAACATTGTGGATGAATACTACACAATGAGCTTTGAAACAAAGGAAGAAAAAATTACGGCAGATGTGGAGCTTTTAAAAGAAAGGACAGGGCAGCTTGGTGCAATGGGCTGCGTAAGGCTGATGCTTGATAAGCTAAGGCTTACCTGGGCGGAGGGAAGCGGAGGCTATTTATCAGAGCTGGGAGTAAGCCGGAACTATCTGCCTGTTCATAAATATGTTTTGGGAAGCAAATCGGATTTCCTCGGAGCATATGGAGCGGTTTTTTATAGTTTTTCCCTGGCACTGACAGCAGTCAGTACCATTCTCTGTATTTGGAAGAAAAAAATAAACTTTCTTTATGCGGTAAGCTTAAATCTTTTAGGCGGTTTTCTGTTTCATATGCTTTGGGAAGCAGGGACGATTTACAGCATTGGCTTTATGACCCTTTTGCCTCTTTCCGTGATAGAAGGATTTGTGTATATAGAAGAAATAGCAAGTGTAAGCATGATGAACAAAAGGAAATATCTCTGGCTGGTTCCTGCTGCTGGAATTCTTCTGGTATTCATAATGAAAAATGGTTCCTTCTTCCGGCAGAATTACACTACTAATGAGGCCACTGTAAATCAGTTCTTATATCAGTGCGATGAAAAGGAGCTGCTCATGGAAAATGAGCTGTATATACAAACCTTTCAGGGAGATAAGAAATTTAACAGGCTGGGCATTCAGGTGAAAAATGAAATGGGGGAACAAAATTCGGCTGTCTACCGTGTAATGCTTCTGGATGATGAAAAGAAACCGGTGGCAGATGAGAAAATCCATGGAGGAGATATTTCGGGTTATCAATTTGTAACCCTGTCCTTTGCAACGGTGGATGGGAAAAGTGCAGAAGGATGCTATTATGTAGTCATAGAAAAGACCGGAGGGAAAAAGGAGGATGGTCTCACATTCTTGTCCTATAATACAGGAAACTATGATGCTTATCAAAAAGGAAGCCTCCGTATATACAGTGGGATGACAGGAGAAGATTTTATTCATGGAAAGTCAGGGACACAGGAGGAGAAAGCTTTTGAATTTCGGGATTTGGCATTTTGTGTTTATGAACAGGAACAAGCTCCCTATTTTGGAAGGTGAATGCCGGGAACGGGGCAGCAAAGTATCAGTTCATAAAGTCCGGACTGGACGCCATCCGGTTTTTTGATATTTTTTAATTCTATCAGCATATATTCCTCCTTTGCAGAAAGCAGGTCTTGAAAAATCTGTCCTGCCCGGTCTATGGAAGTAGAATTACTTGAAAAACAGGCATATTCCTGAGCGGGAAACTCCTGCAATGTACAATTGCCCCGGTTAAGAGAAGCAGGGGCGCTGTTATCAGTAAGCCGGTGATAAGCTTCATTTTCCGCAATATGAATGAATACAAAATTTTCAGCGGTATCCTTCCTGCGGTGGCAGAGGATGCCGGAGGGATAATAAGACTGCAGGCCTGCTTTTTGTGCAGCTACTAATAATTCTAACAGCTTTTGGTTATGATTCTGAAAAGAAGCGGATTCATCAACGGAAGTCATCAAAATAATCCGTTTGGGAAGCTGTTTCATTGTATAGGCAGGAGAATCCGCCTCTTTGCTTTCTAACATGGTAAGAGTCTGCTGCAGGGCTTCCAGACGAGTGCTCATGGCACGTATCTTTTTCTCTGCCAATTGCTTTCCGTCAAAAAGAAGGCTGGAAAGCTGCAGGGTGCCGGAAGCATCCCGGTATTTTTCAAACTCCTTTAAAGGGATGCCCAACTCCAGACACAAGGTAATGGCATCAATAATCATCAATTGCTCTTCTTTATAGTAACGGTAATTGGTCTGTTCATTAATAAAAGCAGGCTTTAATATGCCGATTTCGTCATAATAGCGCAAGGACTTAATGCTGACTCCTTTTAATTTTGCTACCTTACCGATGGATAAATAGCCTTTCATGGACAAGTCCCTCCCTAACTAAAACAATGAAAAGTAAAAATTCTATAAAATAAATATGCCATAAATACACAAAAATTTCTATAAATTTTATAATTTCTTTTGAAAATCCTATGGAGAATTTTGGGAAAAGTGTATATTATGTTTAAATAGAGATTTTTAACAAAGAAGGATTATGTAAGGAAACGATTATGAGCACAGAAGCATTTCGTGAAAATGTTAAGCAAAAAGGGAAAAGGGCAAGGGAAAAGGGAATTGTAATCTTATTCCGGTTATTATTCGGAAGGACTATGATGACCGTCCTTTTGCTGCTGCTGCAGATTGCTACAATAGTCACTATGTTCCAACTGGTAGGAAAGTATTCAGACTGGCTTTATTACTTTATGACAGCATTATCAGTGGCTTTCATCATTTCCATTGTAAACAGCAAGGAAAATCCTGCCTTTAAGCTGGCATGGATGATGCCCCTTTGTGCCTTTCCGGTTTTCGGCGCATCCCTCTTTTTATTTGTATGGCTGAATCCCGGAAGCTTTGGGCTTCAGCAAAAACTGAAAAAGCGGATTGATGAGACGGCTGGTCTTTTAAAGACGAATGTAAGGATTCGGGAAAAGGTAAAAAAGGAATTACCCGAGCTTCAGGGAATATCCCATTACATCGAGACCATGAACGGCTTCCCCACCTTTGATTGCACGGAAGCGGTTTATTTTCCGTTAGGGGAAAAGAAATTTGAAGACCTTTTAATTGAATTGGAAAAGGCGGAAAAGTTTATATTTTTAGAGTATTTTATTATCGGACAAGGCATTATGTGGGACTCCATTCTGGATATTTTAAAAAGAAAAGCGAAGGAAGGAGTGGAGGTTCGCGTTATGTACGACGGCATGTGCTCTTTGGTGAACCTGCCCTACCATTATCCCAGAATGCTTCAGCAATACGGGATTAAGGCAAAAGCTTTTTCGCCCATAAAGCCGCTGCTATCCACAAGGCAGAATAACAGGGATCATAGAAAGATTCTGATTATTGACGGAAAGACTGCTTATACCGGCGGCATCAATCTGGCAGATGAATATATAAATGAAAAAGTGCTTCACGGACACTGGAAGGATTCCTCCATCCGCCTGAAAGGCAGCGCCGTAAGGAGCTTTACAGTAATGTTTTTGCAGATGTGGAATCTGGATGAGCCGGGAAGTGAAGATTACAAAAAATATGTTTTTGCTAACTGTGACCCCAGGGAGGAAGAGGGGAACGGATATGTTATTCCCTATAATGACGACCCTGTTAACAGGCTGGATATTGCGGAAAACGTCTATCTGGATATTCTTAATAAGGCAGAAAAGTACGTTTTTATTATGACGCCCTATCTGATTTTGGATAATGAGACGGTAGTTGCGCTGTCCTTTGCGGCCCAGAGAGGGGTGGATGTAAAGATTATGATGCCCCATATTCCGGATAAGCGGGTGGTATTTTATATTGCCCGGACATATTACACCCAGCTTTTGGAAGCAGGGGTAAAAATATATGAATATACACCCGGTTTTCTTCATTCCAAAGTATGGGTATCAGATGATAATAAAGCAGTGGTAGGAAGCATTAATCTGGACTATAGAAGCCTTTACGAGCATTTTGAATGCGCCGCTTACCTGTATAAGAACAAAGAGATTGACAATATTAAGAAAGATTTTTTGGAAACTCTTGAAAAATGCCAGGAAATTTCTACAGGAGACTATAAAAGGTTTCCGCTTATTACAAGAGTCATAGGAAGGGTTTGCAGGATATTCGGCCCGCTGATGTGACGGTTTCATAAAAAATTTATGGAAAGTTTATTGAATATAGCGGGTATGCTATGTAAGATAAGCATAATGATGATATAGAGTTTATGCAAAAGAAGGTGCGAAAAGGCAATGAATAAATATGAATTTATTAAAAATCTGAGAAAGGCTCTTACGGGAAAAATAGATGGAGCAGAATTAGAGGATACCATAGGGTATTATGAAGACTATATTGACGGGGAAATTAAAAAGGGAAAGTCTGAAGAGCAGGTATTACAGGAATTAGGAGACCCTCGGCTGATTGCAAAAAATATTGTCTCTGTTAAAGGTAACGGAAGCGCCGGCAGCTATTATGAAGAACAAACCGGACAGAACATATGGCAGGAGGGAGAGTCCGGCGGTGCAGAAAAGAGAAGAATTCCGGGATGGCTGATTGCGTTTTTAATCCTTCTGGCAGTAATTGTGATTTTTGGCATTGCCTTTTCTGTTATCTGGTCATTGCTGCCTGTTATCATACCTGTATTTATAGCAGTATCTCTCTTCCGATTCTTTACCGGGCGGCGGTGAGAAGCATAAAGATTAAGGCTTGATAAAAGGTAGAAGAGCCATCCGGGGAGATGGCTCTTCATGAGGGGAGTATAAATAATTATATAAGGGTTTCTAACAAGAATTGCATTCTTGTTAATATTTATTATAGTACAAAAGTTAAAATTTGGCAAGATAAATTTGAAAAAAACTAGTACTTTTGAACCATAAAATTGTATTTAAAATTTGTGAAGTTATAGAAAAAGTATAAAAAAATTTTTAAATACGCATGTATAAACAAAAATTTTTTTCACATACTATTGATGTATTAAAAAGCAACTGCCTTTTAATAACATTAATTAGTATAGGAGAAATTGAGACATGGCAAAAAATGATTACAACGACAGCACACAAAACAAGACATCTAACAGTACACAGCAGAAGAACAGCCAGAACACTAACAACGAAAATTGTTCCGACAGCAACAACAACAAGAACAATAACAACAATAACAATAACAACAACAAATAGTGTGCGGCAAGGTCAGAGAGGAGACAATGGTGTCTCCTCTTTTGCATGTGTAAAATCCACGGAAAACAATTTTCAGACGGCAGCTTTCAAGGCAGGCTCCGGGACGGGCTCCCCACAAAGAATGTTTCTGCGTCGCCACGCTCTCGCTCTGATAAAAACGCAGCAGTTCTAAGCTCGAAAATACCTCGCTAAGAACCAGCGGTTTTATAAGGGCTCCTTCAGAAATCATTCTTTGCGGGGAGCCTGTCCCGGAGCCTGCCTTGAAAGCTGCCGTCTGAAAATTGATTTCCGTGTGTAAAATCAGGAAATACTTGCGTGCCCACCCATTTCTTGCTAAGATAGGAATATGAGAAAATTTGAATTGATAGCCCCGTGCCATTTTGGCTTAGAGGCAGTATTAAAAAGAGAAATACTGGATTTAGGATATGATATTTTGCAGGTGGAAGATGGTCGCATTACCTTTTTGGGAGATGAAGAAGGGATTTGCAGAGCCAATATTTTTTTGCGCACTGCGGAAAGGGTTTTGTTAAAGGTAGGATGTTTTCATGCAGAAACATTTGAAGAACTGTTTCAGGGCACCAAAAACCTTCCGTGGGAGGACTATATACCCAGAGACGGAAGGTTCTGGGTCACAAAGGCTGCCAGCATAAAAAGTAAACTTTTCAGCCCCTCTGATATACAGTCCATTATGAAAAAAGCAATGGTTGAGCGCATGAAGCAGAAATATCAGGTATCGTGGTTTGAAGAAAGCGGAGAAGCATTTCCGGTCCGTGTGTTTTTAAAAAAGGAT
Source organism: uncultured Lachnospiraceae bacterium (assembly GCA_910585715.1). Lineage (GTDB taxonomy): Bacteria > Bacillota > Clostridia > Lachnospirales > Lachnospiraceae > RGIG3040. Next base: position 3,500 of record CAJUEX010000007.1, on the reverse strand, counting down.
GAGGTGACGGCAGCTTTGGATACTACCGGAGAATCCCTTCATAAGAGAGGTTACCGGAAGCTGACGGCAAAGGCGCCTATTGCGGAGAATCTGGCGGCAGCCATGATTATGTTAAGTCCCTGGAACCGGGAACGGATTCTTATTGACCCTTTTTGCGGAAGCGGTACCATTCCCATTGAAGCGGCGCTTATGGCTGCCAATGCGGCACCGGGCATGAACAGAAGTTTTTTAAGCGATACATGGAGCCATCTCATTCCAAAGAAAATCTGGTATGAAAGCATGGATGAAGCAAATGAACTGGCTGATTTTTCCGTGAAGACGGATATACAAGGCTATGATTTGTCGGAAGATATGGTGAAAATTGCAAGAGCTAATGCAAGACTTGCCGGAGTGGAACAGATGATTCACTTTCAAAAGAGGGACGTGGCGGACCTGAGCCATTCCAAAAAATATGGATTTGTCATTACCAATCCTCCTTATGGGGAAAGGCTGGAGGAAAAAGAAATGCTTCCGGCACTGTATGAAACTATTGGAGAGCGTTTCAGGGCTTTGGATGACTGGTCCATGTATCTGATTACTTCCTATGAAGAAGCGGAAAGGTATATTGGAAGAAAAGCGGATAAAAACAGAAAAATTTACAACGGCATGATGAAAACATATTTGTATCAGTTTATGGGTCCCAAACCGCCCAGAAATAAGAAGCAGGGGTAGTATGACAAAACAATTAAACAAATTGCTCTTTTTGTACAGCAGTATACTGGGAATTCTGGCGATGATGGTGATGGTTGCCTATTGCATGCAAAGAGGCGGACGAAAGGTGGAGCAGCTTCAGGAATCCCCGGGAGAAGTGGAAGAACAGGAACTGGCAGGTGCCTTGACAGATATCTATGAAAAAAACGGCACAGAAAGCCAATATTTATGTATTCCCCTGGATGAGGCGATAAAGGAAGAGCAGGTATCCATTGAAAATAATCTAATGACCCAGAGGCTGACTATTACCATTTCAAAACTGGAAAAGGATTATTTCTATGAGCATAAGCTGTCCGGAAATATAGCACAGGTAAAGGAAATTGCCTATGAAAGCAATGTGGGCGTCAGCAGGCTTGTAATTGCCTACCGGGGTATACTGGAATTTGAAAATACCTTTGATGAAAATCACCTGTATATCAGCTTTGTGGCTCCCAGGGAAAAATATGATAAAATCATGGTAATCGATCCGGCCCACGGAGGAGATGAAAATGGCATCTGCGTGGAAAATCTGATAGAAAAAGAAGTGACTCTTGATATAGCACTGCGATTAAAAGAACTTTTGGATAAGACCGATATAAAAGTATATTATACAAGGCTTTCTGATGAGAAAAAGTCTATGGAACAAATCATCAATCTGGTAAATGAAACTAAAGCGGATATGTTTTTAAGCATTCATGGGTCATTGGAGGAAACGGATACAAGCATATACGGCATCACTACTTATTATAATGAAAACTTTTTTATACCTAGTTTCAGCAGTGCCGACTTCGCCTATCTTGTAGAAGAAAAAGTAACGAAAAGCGCTTCTGCCAAAGCTCTTGGACTAGAGGCGGGAGATGAAAGCATGTATCTTGTACAAAGGGCTGAGGTTCCTGTGGCACTGGTGGAAGTTGGTTATTTTAGCAACAGGCAGGAAAGGATTCTGTTGTCAAAAGAGGATTATAAGGATAGAATAGCAAAAGGACTTTACGAAGCAATTATTGCTTCCTATGAACAGTTGGGAATGGAAGTGGAAAAATAGTATGAGAAAAATAATATTTGCAACAGGAAATGCAGGAAAAGTCAAAGAAGTACAGGCAATTATGGCGGATATGAAAGCAGAGGTGCTTTCCCTGAAACAGGCAGGTATTTCGGCAGAGATAGAAGAAAATGGAAAAAGCTTTGAAGAAAATGCGGTTATAAAAGCAAAGGAAATTGCAAAGCTGACAGACGGGATTGTTCTTGCAGACGATTCCGGGCTGGAAATCGATTATCTGAATAAGGAGCCGGGTATTTATTCCGCCCGTTATCTTGGGGAAGATACTCCTTATACAGAAAAGAACCGGATTATTCTGGAACGTATGGAAAAAGCGGAGGGAGAAGAGCGCACTGCCCGGTTTATCTGTGCTATGGCAGCAGTTTTGGAGGATGGCACTGTCATTACCACCTGCGGGAAAATGGAAGGAAGGATTGGATATGAAAGCAAAGGGGAAAACGGCTTTGGCTATGACCCCATCTTTTATCTGCCGGAATACGGAATGACCTCCGCCCAGCTCAGCCCGGAGGAAAAGAATCGTATCAGCCATAGGGGAAAGGCATTAGAAAAGATGAAAGCAGAGCTTTTAAAAATATGGAAATGAAAAAAACGGAGCAGGATACATATGAGAGTGCTGGTTGTAAGCGATACCCATAAGCGGAATGAAAATTATCTCCGTGTGCTGGAAAGGGAACGCCCGGTGGACATGGTCATTCATTGCGGTGATTCAGAAGGAAGCGAATATTTAATCTGTGAAAGCGCAGGCTGTCCTGTGCACATTGTTTCAGGCAACAATGATTTCTTTTCAGAGCTTCCCCGGGAAATCGAATTTGAAATTGGTGAATACAGGGTTTTGGTTACTCATGGACATAACTATTATGTTTCCATGGGAAGCGAGACGCTGAAAAAATATGCAATTTCCAAGGATAAAAATATGGTTTTTTATGGGCATACCCACAGGCCTGTCATTGATATAGAGAGGGAAATTACTGCCGTAAACCCGGGAAGCCTTTCTTATCCGAGGCAGGATGGGAAGAAACCCTCATATGTGATGATGGAGCTTGACAGGCAGGGGAAGGCTCACTTTGAGTTGAAATTTTTGTGAAAAAAAGAGGCTTGTGAAAAAAAATAGTCAAATTGTAAAAAAGTTGCAAAAAATGTGTTGACAAGTCCAAATACCTATTATATAATATGTCTTGCGTCACGGCGAAAGGCTGAACGACGGGGTGTGGCTCAGCTTGGCTAGAGCGCCTGGTTTGGGACCAGGAGGTCGCAGGTTCGAATCCTGTCACCCCGATTCCGGACTGAAATGAAAAAGACGTTTTGCGGGTGTAGTTCAATGGTAGAACACTAGCCTTCCAAGCTAGATACGTGGGTTCGATTCCCATCACCCGCTTCTGTGTGTCTGTAGCTCAGCTGGATAGAGCAACGGCCTTCTAAGCCGTGGGTCGGGGGTTCGAATCCCTTCGAGCACGTTATGGTGGGTATAGCGCAGTTGGTTAGCGCGCCAGATTGTGGCTCTGGAGGCCAAGGGTTCGAATCCCTTTATCCACCTTTTGTATATATTTTGTATAATGGGTATAAAATATAGCAGGAAAGATGATATTGGGCTATCGCCAAGCGGTAAGGCACAGGACTTTGACTCCTGCATTCGCAAGTTCGAATCTTGCTAGCCCAGGTTTGGGCCACTAGCTCAGGTGGTAGAGCACTTGACTTTTAATCAAGTTGTCCGGGG
>CAJUEX010000006.1 GCA_910585715.1 uncultured Lachnospiraceae bacterium | reverse complement strand
AGTGGCAAAGCACCCACCAGGCTATTTGTTGTCCTTTCGGTCACCGTCTAGCCATTTGATGATGTAGTGGCAGGCTACACCAGCCGCAACAGCAACTAAAAAAGAGAGTAAAAATTCCATGTAAACACCTCCTCCCGTTGCCGGGTGTGGGTTGGACAACAGAAGCAATATATCATAATATTTTAGACAAGAAAAACCGCCCCAGTGCCACCAACAGCAATGCAGCAATGCAGATATACCAAGTATGGTACAATAGTAGGAGGTATGCTATGAGTAAAGTAAAAAAAAGAATTTTAGGTGCACTTACCGTTATGAGTGATTCCGATGCAGAAATTATCTGGAAATTGATTTTAAACCAGTTTTCAGAACGTTCTTGGGAAAACATTGAAGAAACAGAACCGGATGAATTTGATTTACAGATGATAAAAGAAATAAACGAAAATCCTGACTGTAAGAAATTTGTTAATGCTAAGGATATTAACTGGTAAGAATGATGTGGATTAAAATAAAGGAGAACCCATGAACTGTGCCTACCTGAGAAAAAGCCGTGCAGACCGTGACGCAGAGCTCCGTGGAGAAGGCGAAACCCTGAAAAGACACAGGGAGCTCATTACGGAATATGCAGACAGCTTAAACATTAAAATTGAAAAGTTCTACTGTGAAGTCGTTTCCGGCGAGACCATAGAGGCACGTCCTGTTATGCAGGAGCTCCTTGCTGACGTAGAGGCGGGCATGTGGGAAGGTGTCTTTGTGGTGGAGGTGGAACGTCTGGCAAGAGGGAACACAAAGGACCAGGGAATCGTTGCGGAAGCCTTCCAGCTCTCCTCAACCAAAATCTATACCCTTACCAAAATTTACGACCCGAATGACGAGTTTGACGAAGAATACTTTGAATTCGGGCTTTTTATGTCACGAAGGGAATACAAGACCATAAACCGGAGGCTGCAGCGTGGCCGTATTGCCTCTGTTAAGAACGGCTACTACATTGCCTCTACTGCTCCCTACGGTTACCGCAAGGTAAAAAATAAACAGGACAAAGGATATACTCTTGAAATCATACCGGAAGAAGCCGAGGTAGTCCGCATGGTGTTTGAATGGTACTGTAAAGGGGAATTACAGCCTGACGGCTCCTACCTGCCAATCGGTACAGACCGCATTGCCTCCAAATTAGACAGGATGGGCATAAAGCCGGCTGCAAATTCCACCTGGAGCAGGTCCACCATTGGGGATATGCTCCGGAACATTACTTACACCGGAAAAGTATGCTGGGGAAAGAAAAAAGAACAGAAAACCTATCAGGACGGCGCCTTGAAAAAGACACGGAAAGACAGTGAAGATTATATAGTAGCTGACGGGCTCCATGAAGCCATCATTCCGGATGAGCTGTTTGACAAAGCGGCAAAAATGCGTTCCATCCGCCAGAAATGTACCACACCCGCAAAGTGTACCTTGCAGAATCCTTTTTCCGGCATTATCCATTGCCGCAAATGCGGCGCCTTAATGACAAGACTTGCGCCCAGCCCAAAGAACAATTATGCAAAGCTAAAGTGCCCTAACAAATACTGTGACAACATTTCCTCACCGCTTTTTTTGGTGGAAGAACAAATTTTACTGTTTTTAGAAGACTGGTTGAAAACCTATGAGCTGAGCAGTCAGGAACAATCCCTTCCGGCACATGAGGAAATTGCTGTAAAAGAAAAACCCCTGAAAAAGCTGGATGAAGAAATCACAGCCTACCAGTCACAGCTTAACAAAGCTTTCGACCTGCTGGAACGTGACATATATACACTGGAAGTATTCCAGCAAAGACATGATTATATCACAAATGAGATTCAGGCGCTTTCCCAAAACAGGGAACTCCTGCAGTCTGAAATCAGCCGCCTGAAAGCCATCCAGGTGAAACAGGAGGAATTTGCCCCCAAGGTCCGGAAGCTGCTTGACACATACCAGGGCAATACTCCGAAAGCCAACAACACCATCCTGAGAGAACTGCTGGAAAATGTCCTGTACGAAAAGAAAGAACCAAACCGAAGGGGAAACCTGTATAATGCCAACTTTGAGCTGAACATCTTCCCCCGCATTCCCTCTTAATATTGCATACGACTTAATCGGACATATACTTACGGTCCTCCAATGGCTGTAGCTCCTTTAAACAAAGTACGGGAAGTGGTAGACTACGCCATCACTAAAATCCCCCGTGAGAAAATCAATCTTGGAATTCCAAACTATGGCTATGACTGGACGCTGCCCTTTGAACGGGGCGTAACCAAAGCTCGAACTATCGGAAACATAGAAGCCGTACAACTTGCCATCGCATATGATGTACCTATTTATTTTGATTCCATTGCAATGTCGCCTTATTTCTATTATGAAAAGGATGGACTTTATCACGAAGTATGGTTCGAGGATGTACGAAGCCTTCAGGCAAAGTTTGCTCTTGTAGAAGAATATAGGTTGCGGGGCATGGGCTATTGGCAGATTATGCAGTTATTCCGTGCTAACTGGCTGCTGCTTGCAGATACGTTCTGGATTCGGAAAGACTGACAAAAAGCTGTGATATTTCATTTCTCCCGAAACTGATTTATCACAGCTTTTAGAAGCTGCAGTTAATCAACTACTTGACATTATAAAATAAAATCCTCAAAAATATCCCGGTACCCGATATTTTCCTCCTTGTAGCGTATGAAAAAAGCCTTCATTTCCGTATGGTCTTCCTTCATATCTCCAAGAATATCCTGAAAGTTTTCTTCCGTCACACAGCCAAGCCCGGCAAACAATTGAAAATAATCCGCCTCTTCCCCATGCTCCAAAAGCAGCACTTCCCATGTCTCTTCCTTGTCACAGCCTTTCGTATGGCTAACCAGATATTCCTTCAGCTCCTTTTCTATATCGCCGGAAAGACGATAGGGATGAAGCAGGCGCAAAAACGCAAGCCTTACTTTTGCCTTCCGTTTTTCCCTGGCATAATCCTCTGGGCTGTTCCCATAATCCTCTTCTCCGCATAAGATTACCTTTGTATAACCTTCCTGGTCGCTTTTCCTGAGAAGGGTAAGCATTCTGGCATCCCATTTCTGCATCCACTGCTCCGTTCCCGCCTCTTTTGGTACAAATAAATACTCTGCATCCAGCATGACCGGAACCGCCGCAAACAAAAAGGGAAGGCTTTCCTGCAGCTGCTCTTCCATGCCTTCGTCCCTTTTCAGAAAATGGATTTCTTTTAGCCTGCTGCATTCTAAAAATAAGCCTCTTCCCAGATGAGCTGATTTTGGCATGGCGATACTTTCAAGACTGCTGCACCGGGCAAACGCCCAGTCCTCAATTTCCCTTATACTGTCCGGTAAAATAAGCTTCTTTATTTTCTTATGGCTTAAAAACGCCTTTTTCCCAATTACGGCAACAGGCAGTCCTTCTATTTGGGAAGGAACAAAAATTACTGTTTCCACCCCCTTATACTTTTCAATGACAATTTCCTCTTTCACCTTTCTATATACAAAGGCGCCGCCTTTAATTTTTATTTCTGATTTTTCCATATTCATTTCCCTACAATTCCAATGCAGCAATTTCCTTCTTTAAATCCGCCTGTCTTTCCGAAAGCAGCATCTGGCTGTTGTACTTCTGATAATCCTGGCTGCCGAACATCCCAATAAATCTTGCACCGAAGGTATTGACTGTCAACTCCGTTACAAGAACCAGCATTTCATTACCCTCACCAAATGCTTTTTCCACAAAGAAAAACAACCAATGGAGCATATCCCTTACCCTCTGGCTTTCTTCCTTCATCTCTAGTACCTTCTGATTATAAGCTTCCTTTATCTGCCCATAAGCCTGCTGTCCGGTAGAAGCCCCATTTGTATAAGCTTCTTTTTTCATGGCAGTAAGAAACTGAAGGATTCTGCGATGCTTCCGTTTATCCTGTACCGACAGGGCATTTGCCTTTTCCAGAGAAACAAGCCGTTTTTCTCCTGCCTCTATTTGTTTTTCCAAAAAGGCAAGGAGAGGCTCCTTTCCTGCTGTTTCCTCTTTTTCCAGCAAAGCTCCTGCTGCTTTTAAGCTTCCCATCAACTCTTTTAAATAATCAGAATTTTCCACATTTTCCTTCATGCTGCCAAGCACCTTATCCATAAGCATGCCAAGCAGGGAAAGCCTTTCATCAAAAGCAGCCGCTCCTGCTCTTTCCACGGTTTCCTCCGAAATAGTGCCGGACAGTATTTCATCAATTTGATAATCCTTTTTATATTTGTTATAAAGGTCATAATAAGCAGTAAATTCTTTTACAATTCTTTCATTCCGTATATATTGCTCCACTAAGGTTTCATCTGCCAAAAGCCCTTCCTCTTCATAAAGAAACAGGATTTGCGACAAATCCTCCCAGCCTCTTGCCGTAACATAAGACCTGCCCTTTACGGTAGTTTCCATATGGTAAAAATAGTCCTTTTTCAAATCCAGAAAGCTTGTAATGGCATTATGGATTCCTTTTTCTGCAGCATACTCTTTCCATGTGCCATAGTCCGCTTCTATTTCCAGAATCTTTAAACGGTCTAAAGTCACCACGTCAAATTCCCTTACGGATTTATTGTATTCCGGCGGATTTCCGGCAGTAACGATAACCCAGCCTTCCGGCACCTTATGGCGGCCAAATACTTTATACTGCAAAAACTGAAGCATGGAGGGGGACAGGGTTTCTGAAACACAATTGATTTCGTCCAGAAACAAAATACCTTCTTTTATGCCGCTTTTCTCCATCACATCATAAATAGAAGCAATAATCTCGCTCATGGTATATTCCGATACGTCATACACTTCCCCGTCATATTCCTTTTGCTTAATGACAGGAAGCCCCAAAGCGGACTGTCTTGTATGGTGTGTCATGGAATAGGATACAAGCCCGATTCCAAGCTCCCATGCAATCTGCTCCATAACGGCTGTCTTTCCGATTCCGGGAGCTCCCAGAAGAAAAAGAGGCCTCTGACGCACAACGGGAATCCGGTACTCTCCAAACTCATCCTTTTTTAAATACAGCTCCACGGAGCTTTTCACATATTCCTTTGCCTGTCTGATATTCATTCCCGTTTTCCTCCATCTGCTTCTTCTTCCATCTCATCCCTGTCCAAAACAACCTGAATGGCCCAGGGCGGCACCTGGGGCTTTCTTTCATCCTCTTCCAAAAATGCAAATATTACATCATATTCCGGCATCCTTTCCGGATAAATTCCATAGCCGTCCGTAAAATAAATGAGCCCCTTCAGGTTTTCAAATTCGCCCTGCCAAAGCAGCTCATCCACATATTCAAACACAGGCCTGAAATCAGTGGAACCAAAGCCTGTCAGCTTTCCGTTGGCAATAAAATAATCAAATTCCTCTTCATTTGTAATCTTTGTATCGCTTTGCACCTGATTGTCGCATTGAATGATGTGCACATTAATCTTTTTAAAGAAGTTTTCCGCACTTTTCAATATGGAATACGTCTTTCTTAAAAATGCCCGCACCACAGGTCCTCTGCAGGAAGCAGAGGTATCTAACGCAATTATGAAATCCCTGACCTTTTGTACTTCATTATATTCCAAAGGCTCGATTAACGGCATATTGCCATAGGCGGACAGCCCATAGGTATAGTAAATATAGTCAAACTCCTCCGGATTGAGCTGTATATCCTCTCCCATAACAGTAAACCGCCTTAAAATCTCCCCATAGTCATACCGGTCCTTTGTTGCTTCCTCCAGGTTCTTTTCAAGCCCCTCAGAGCCGTTCCTGTTTTTGGAAAAGCTTTTTAAATCCGCTTTCATCCTTTCACTGATTTTCTTCCACTGCTCCTGTGTGACAAGCAGCTCCTCCTGCTCTTTCCAATGCATATGTTCATCCAGCATAAATAAACGTTTCAGCTCTTTTTTTTCTTCCTCAGAGGGAGGGTTCTTTCTGAAATACCGGTATATTTTCTCGGCAGTGAGACTTCCTGTCCTTTCCTTCCATGCGGCAAGCCTTCCCCTTGCCTCCTCATCCCTCTTCAGATTAGCAAACGCTAACTCCATGTCCAGAATAGCTCCTTCCACTGCCATATCCGCTGCCAGGTCCCAATATTCTTCCTCCATTTTCCCATATTGGAACGTATGATAAAAAATGCAGTGAAACAGTATATGGAGCAGAAGCCTTACTACGTAATGATTTTCTTTTTCATATTCTTTTAAAAGAAACACAGGATTATAAAAAATTGTCCTCCCATCCGTTGCTGCCGTTCCAACCCCTTTGTCGGGCTTTGGAACCAGTCCCGACACTGCCACGTCCAAAAAACGCAGATGCATAAAAACAGAATCCCTTGCCAGGCGAAACAATTTTCCTGCCAAGGCTTCTGCTTTCTTTTGTTTTTCCGTTTCAGTCAGCTTACTATTCATGAATGGAAAACCCCTTATAAGACTTTTGAAGCATATCCTGTATTTGTTCCCTGTCCATTTCCTTTAACTCACTCATCAGCCTTCCTTCCCACGAAAAGGCTGCCGTTTTCTTTTCAAGCCCTGCAAAAACAGTTTCTACCATGGATTCATATTGCTCCCTGTCTATTGCCTCTTTCGTGGCTGCATTATAATATTCAGCCGTTTCCATACCGTTTTCATCATATATGGAGTCCTTATATACAAAAACCTTATCTGTGATTTCTCCATTTTTTAAAGACAGCTCTCTTATATTTTCATAGCTCATTGTCATACCGTCTCTAATATAATCAGAAAAAATATAATGATAAATATCCTCTTCCCCATCATAATAAACCGGAACTGTTTCTACAACAACATCTGCTTCAGAGCCTCCCCTGTCTGATTTCACGTCACATTGCATCAATCCATCTAACTGTTCATTTACCTCAAAGTAATTGCTATACGTATAGATGCCGCTTCCCTGAACGGAAGCGCATATCAGCTCCAGTCTTCCATTATGGTCCAGATCCGTCACTGTATAAAAATACACATATTTATTTTCGTTACTGTCCTTCTGCCACAAATCCATGCAATAATCAGTTATGAGCTGAAGCTGTTTTTCGATTTGCTCCGGTTCTCCTTCTTCTTTCTGATCTTTTATTTCTTCCAGGTTTGCTTCCGCAGTTGTCTTGTCAGCGTTTTCCTCTTGCTGTCCATTCCGGCTACTGCCACAGGCACATAAGCCTGACAGCATGAAAATTCCAAAAAGAATTGCAAGACTTCTTATATTTCTCTTTCTATACTTTTTTTTGTGCTTCAAAGTTTTTCACTCCTCTTTTCTAATACAATGCTTATGTCCAGACAATTGTCTAAATGAAATGAACCCTTTGTATCATATTCTGTGAAGATTTTTCTATTTGATTATAGCAGAAGTTTTTTAAAATGAGAATATAGCAGGATAATTTGATTTTTATAGGATTATTTTTGCATGGGAAACCATAGAACAAAAGGCGGCTTTACCCTCTGTTTTCGGAGGGGCAACCCTCCAAATAAAGAAAGGAGGGAATGCCAATGAATACATATCAGGATTTTTTCTTGTTTTGTACATTCATTGTAACCCTTATCAGTCTGCTTTATCAGATTTTGAAGGGAAAAAAATAGCCGCCACTATCGCAAGTAGTGACAACTGCCCCAGTATGGGGTATCATGCAATAAGTTACTAAGAGGGTAGTGCCGCTTCTATGGTTTTCCCTTTTGTATTTATAATATAGCATATAAATTGAAAGGTTTCAAGTATAGGTTATTATAATATTATGAGAATTTTATAACGCAAATTTATTATTAAAAACTGTGGAAAACTATGTATTAAATATGTGAAATATCAATGACACAGTACACTGGACAGATAAAATTTTGGCTGAAGGGAATTTCACGTTTTTCTTTGTTAATTTGTTAAAATGCAATAAGTAAAATATCTGACCGTTCTGCCTGTCTTTTACCTGAATTGCAAAATAGAAATTAATAGGAATTGGTGTTCTTTTTCATCATTGCTTTTTTCCAAAATCCATGCTATATTTAATATTGTTCTATATAGAAATATTCTATTTTGATATAAGGCGGTCATATGGAAACAAACGGCGGATTTTACATTACACAAATCAAACAGCTTCAGGACAGAATTTTTGAGCGGCTGTTAGCTGAAAACGGCATTGGGATAAGCGGCGGGCAGGGACGGATTCTATTTGTCCTTTGGAAATCAGACCATCTTACCATCAGTGAAATCAGCGCAAGAACCTCCCTTGCCAAGAACACGGTTTCCATAGTAGTAGACGGAATGGTCAACAAGGGAATCGTAACAAGAGAAATAAATCTTTCTAACCGCCGCCAGACGCTGATATCTTTAACCAAGTATGCAAAATCCCTGCATGAAAAGTACGAAACTGTATCAGAAAAGATGACTGCTTTGTTTTATCAGGGCTTTTCCAAAAAAGAGCAGGAAGAGTTTGAATGCTTTCTTTCAAGAATATTAGATACGCTTATAAACGCAGAAAAAGAATATAAATAATTTTATAAAAACAGGGGGTTTTCAATGAAAACAAAAAAACAGATTTTTGAATTTATGGGAAGCCAGAAAACAACCTTTCTGGCTTCAGTGGACGAGGATGGTTTCCCAAACCTGAAAGCAATGTTCGCACCGCGAAAGATAGAAGGAAACTGCTTTTATTTTTCTACAAACACCTCCTCCATGCGCTCACAGCAGTTTATGAAAAATCCAAAAGCCAGTATTTATTTTTATCAGCGGGGGCGTTTCCGTTATGAGGGCATTATGCTGACCGGAACCATGGAGGTTTTGCAGGATGCCGATATTAAAAAAGAAATCTGGCAGACCGGTGACAGCATGTTCTATAAGAAAGGCGTCACCGACCCGGATTATTGTGTGCTGAAATTCACAGCAGTAAAAGGCAGGCACTACTGCGATTTGAAAACGGAAAGCTTTCTTATGAAGGATTTGGCATAAACAGGCTTATTCTATAAATTTCTGCGTTAATATATATTTTTATATATACATTATATATATATATTTCTTTATATGCATTTTTTATATGTATTTTTCGTTTATAAGTATTTTTTCCTTACATATATTTTTCAATGGTACCTTGCTGCAATACTCTTTTGCCAATTAATGTAATGGCCTGCTTCGGGCAGTGATTGATACAGCGGTAGCACATTGTACAGGTATTGCCCGGAACTGCCTTATCCTGTTCTTGTTTTAATGTAATATTTTTCATGGGACAGAGACTTACGCATTTGCCGCATCCAATGCACTTATTTCCATCAATTTTCAACTGGTCTGTATAGCTTTTTGTCTTATTGGGAAAGTACAGCCTCTGTCCAAACAGACCTGCCAGATGATATAAAGTGTTCAAGCCTTCCTTCATTGGCTTTCCTTGTCTATAAAGGACTGCGGCATGTTCTATTTTCCGTTTTGCTCTGCTTACCATCTTCTTGTTTTCTTCTGTGGATTTCTTCAGAAGCTTTACATCCGTAATGCAATCCGGCATTTTTAAATGCAGCCCTCCGGTTATTTGAGTGCCATACTTTTTTAACCTTCTTGCTGCCACTCCGGTTCCGTCACCGCTGAATAATCCCATTGTAGCTATGAGATAGATTTTCTTTCCCTTCCATAAATGGGCATGATTATTAAGAAAATCCTGCAGGATTTTGGGCAGATTGCTGTAATAGACCGGATATCCCAAAACAATTTCCTTTTCTTTTTCAAGCTCCTTACATACGTTTTCATCTTCTATAGAGTATAACTTTGCTCCGGGTGCAAGCTTTTTTAAAAAATACTCCACGCAAAACCGGCTGTTGCCTGTACCGCTAAAATAAATTCCTATCAACGTTTTTCCTCCCTATAGTTTTTATTTGCTTTTTTGTAATAGTTCTGATTTCCGTGTAATAAAATAAAAGACTGAACTGTTATGCTTTTTTATCTGTTTCGTAAACACACCTTATACACTTGCTTTTCTTGCTTGGTTCTCAACAGTGTTTCTTCCCGAACACATTCTATATGAAAGTCACGGAAGAAATACCGTATATCCTCTTCATCAAAGAATCGTTTTAATCTATTATCATCCGTCACATACAGATGATGTTCTATTTCTCTTCCCTGTCCGGCGCCATAATTTACGTCATTTATGGAATTGACTCTGAGAATAAGATGTCCATTTGGCGTCAGAACCCCTTGTATTTCATGCATAATGTGAAATGTGTCTGTTTCTCTAAAATAATGCAGGCATAAGTCCGCAATTATCAGCGAAGCCGACTGATTGTCAAAAGGCAGGCCGTTTAGCATATTGAAACATTTTGTATCATATATTTCCGGAAAATTGACTTTTATATGATGAAGCGCATTTTTTGACTGGTCACAGGCAATCACCTTTTTTCCTTTTCCTGTTAAATACACGGTATCATTGCCCCTGCCGCAGCCCAACTCTATTACGGGCGTGGAACAGCCTTCTATAATGGCGGTAAATTCCTCCAGCCAGTCATCTGTTTTAATTTCACTTTTCCGGTTCGTTTTATAAAAATTCTCCCAATATTTTAGGGAATTGTCTCTTTCATCAAAATTCATTTTTATCTCCCTGCCAGCATTTTTTCTGTTAGAATTTAATCTTTTTTTGAGTTCCATTTGTTACTGCATTTTCCACTGCTTTTCTCAGCACAAGGCTGGAATTCGTTGCACCTGAAACTGCATCCACCTGCAAAGTCTGCTGTTCTACTATTTGTTCTATTATTTTTAAAACCATTTCTTCCCTCCCTTTTTACTTAATAAAATCAGGTCATCCGTATTTCCTGACAGACTTTATAATCAGCTCAAAGCTCTGCCTTCTATACTCCTCCTCGTCCATGCCCAGCTGCTGCCTGATATATTGCTTCTTTTTACTGGAAAACAGAATGGTCTGCCCTATGGATGACCACATATAAAATACAGCCACGTGCAAATTCAATCCGCTCTCCACACTTCCGCTTTCCATACCCTTTTTCAATATGCGGATAACAACTTCATTCAGCTCTTCTCCCACCAGATATATTTCATGAAGCACATCATTTTCCAGGCCCTTTCCTTTGGAATTTTCTTTGGAATAAGATACTTCTCCCATAACGGCTTCAAAAAGGACGGGGGATTCTTTATACAAGCTTACCATGCAATTGCAGACCATTTCATAGCATCTGTTAAATTCTATTTCTTTTTCCAGACAGCTTTCTATTTCTTCCTTCATTCTGTGCATATATCTGCAGATAATCACATTTAATATTTCATCCAGGTTTTTGTAATATTGATAAATAGTCCCCTGGCTAAAGCCCGTCTTTCGGATCACATCCCGCATGGTGAGCTGATTATATGCTTTTTCCTTTAGTGCTTCTTTCGTGCAATGAAGGATAAATTCTTTTTTTTCTGCTGTATAGGATTCTTTTACTTTTGGCATGATTGTTTCCTTATTTCAGTTTGCTTTTAATTTGATACTTCATTAACTTTTTCATTCAATGTTTCATTCAATGTTTTTTACTATCGTTCCCTTGCCGAAGAATGCTTCTTTTTTTATTTTAAATGATAATTTATCATTATTTATCCATATGGCGCAATATTTACTTAAAATGACATGCTGTCACTTTTTCATAAATTCATTATACTGTTTATATTTTCGTTTGTCAATGTAAAAGTGACAGCGTGTCACTTTTATTGTAATGGTTTAGCCAGCAGTTTTTTCATAGTCAACAAACTAGCATTTACCACACTTGCCTGTGAAAAAAACTGCTGGCTGAATTGTTACTTTTTATCGGTGCAGTTTAGCCTGCTTTGCCAGTAAATATACAACAAATATATATATCGGGTTAAAAGGAAGCGAATACTAAGGGCATAGATTCGTGGTATTTTCCCACTTTTTTCTTACTCCCATATAGGCTTTTCCTTTTTTTAGCACAAAGGGCCTGATACCCACATAAAAAACAATTATATGAAAAAGGCGCTGAATGGGATATTGTTTTCTTCTGCTAATGGATTCATATAACCTTTTGGAAGCAACATCTATTTGTTTTTGCAATTTTCTATCATTTTCCATGCTATGGGAAAATGGTATGTTTCGGACAATGCTTTGACAGACAATCCCTCCGGAATACTGAATCAGTCTTTTCAGCACATTTGCGGCATCCCTGTTTCCGTAATTTTCTCCAGTTGTTACTACAATCCCATATTTTCCCCAAAGCCCCTGCTCCATTACCAAATGCATCCGATCGACAAATACCTTCATCTGCCCTGACACATTGCTTGCATAGGTTGGTGAGCCGAGGATAACTCCATCCGCTTCCTGTATCTTTTTTTCCAGTTTTTCTCCGTCATCCTTTATGATACAGCTTCCATTTTGAAAGCAATGTCCACACCCTTTGCAATATCCCATATTCAAATCTGCCAGATGCACCATTTCTGCTTTGGTATCTTTTTGCCTAGAAACTTCCTCCTGCATTTTCCATAATATTCCTGCAGTGGCGCCGTTTTTTCTGGGGCTTCCGTTTATAATAAGTATTTTCATTATTCCTTTGCTCCTCTCCTTTATGAACCCAAATATCATTATCTTTCAAATCATGCTGCTAACTTTTTTGCAAGGCATTTTCATTTACAGCATTTTTCCTGTATTGCTTTTTGGCATATGATAGTATAGGGAAAGAAAATGTTCAAGGAGTTAGCAGTAACTGACACAATTTTAAAGAAATGTGTCAGGCAGCATATTCCACGTAACAGTTCATCCCGCAGCTTTCCCACACCGGAACCAGAACCGGCTGCAGGCAGAAAATGATTTTCTGTCTGATGAAATACGGCTGACTTCACTGTCAGTTGTATTTATCCAGGCAAGTGCAGTTTTTTCAAATACTTTTCCCTTGCATACTCATATGCTTCCCTGATAAGCGGCTCCAACTCCCTAAAGGTTTCTAATGACGGATTAAGGGCACATATCCATCCCATCCACGCATATACTGGATGGGGAAGAATTTTATTGAGCGTGGAAAAATCATATTCCATGTCAACTATTCCACCTTTACCGGGTCGTTTTGGTATGGAACCAAACAGCTTCCTAAAGGTTTCCTTGCGCACGCCCAGATTCACCCGATAAATATTTTCTCTGTTTAACCGGCAACCTTTGTCATTTTCACCATCTTTTTCTTTTACAGTCAGAACGTAAATGCCCCGTTTCAATTTATTTTCAGGGTTGTAAAAAATTCCTTTTTCACCCCAGCTTTCAACCAATACTGTTCCTTCCAGATTTTCAAGGCAGTATTCCAGGATTTTATCAGGTGTCATGCTGATTTCCTCCATTCCATTATATGTGCATATTTATTCAAAACAAGACCTGAGCACTCTTCAACATATCCCTATAATTCCAGCGAATCCGCATTCAGCAAAAAGTCATATACATTCATCATCAGAATACCCTCTTCACTATAAAAAGGCTTTGGGGTGTCTGATGTGATTATAACTTTCTTAAATGAATCATTGATTTTCAAAAACGGCCTGATTTCCTGTGCCAGCTTCTCCTTTGTTCCAAGCATATAGGCTGACTGAATATAATACTTTTTGAAACCTTTATTGCAAATAAAATCAACTTCTAACTGTTTCTTTACCGGCTTACCATCTTTACCTCTTTCTACGGTGGTAAGATTTCCCACATCAACACTGAAACTGCGCATTTTAAGTTCATTGTAAATTACATTTTCCATCAAATGCGTTACTTCCATTTGCCTGAAATTAATTCGTGAATTTCTAAGACCCATATCCATAAAATAATATTTAAGCGGTGTGCCAATATATGATTTTCCTTTTATATCGTAACGCCTTGCCTCTTCAATCAGAAACGCATCCTCAAGATACTCTATATACTTTGTAATAGTCGTAGCCGTTATTTTTGATTTATACACACTCTTAAATGTTTTCTGAAGCTTATTGGGATTTGTCAACGCTCCAATTGCAGACGACAATACATCCAGCAGCATCTCCATTTCGCCAATGCTTCTTATTTTGTTTCGTTTCACAATATCACGGACATAGGTTTCCTTAAACAGATTATCCAGCATAGCCATTTTCTGCTCTTCGGTTTCCGCCAGCACAATAAGAGGAATACCGCCATATGTAACATACTCGTTCCATCCATCGTAACGGTTTCCATCATATACGGACATAAACTCGGAAAAGCTTAACGGATACATATGGACCTCATCACCCCTACCTCCAAATTCTGTTGCAATGTCCTTGGAAAGAAATCTGGCATTACTTCCGGTAACATAAACATCACAATTTTTTTTATCCGCCAAACCATTCAGAACGCTTACAAATTCACCCAACAGCTGTACTTCATCTAACAGAAAATAGTATTTTCCATCATCCTTAAGCTGTTCCTTTGCCCACGGATAGAATTTCCTCGGTTCTCTATAATCTATATTGTCAAACAAATCAAAAGCCATTTCAATAATGTGGCTTTCATCCACTCCACTTTCCAGCAGATGTTTTTTGAATAATGTACGAAGCAAAAAAGACTTTCCACATCTCCTGATACCGGTTATGATTTTAATTAAACCATTATTTTTACGTTTTACCAGCTGTTCTAAATAGTAATCTCTCTTAATTTCATACTCCATGCTAATTTCCCCTAAAAGATATTTCGGTTAGTTTTTCCCTGAATTTCTTTTAGTATACCTTGCAAAAAGTAATTTTTCAAGTTCCTTGTAAGATGTTTAGGTTAAAATTAACCGAAATATCTTATAAGTACTTTAAAGAAACCTCTTTTGGCATTAAACAAAAAGCGCAAGATGAAATAACCTTTCCAATTATTTGTAATATGCTTTAAATGCTTTCGTCATGTCTCGCCATATTATGAAATGCAAAAGTCATTTTCCCATCAACAGTTAAAATGCCAATTATGTTATGAGAATAAGAAACGGCAGGGGGAACAAAAATTATATTTTCGATTTTATAACTTCCATAAAGAATAGGGATATCCAGCTTTGTCAAATTAGTAATACCTAAGTCTCTGTTTTTTTCTCCCATATAGCCCATTATTTTTGCAGTCCGTGCTGCCAGGCTGTCATAATGACAATCGTGAGTCCTTAGTAAAACAGCATCTATCAACGTGGGCGGAAGCTTCGTAAGAAAATGTAAAATAAATACTCTCCGTTGTTGCAGCTCTTGTCCTATCTTCCTATGAACCTGTACCACATTTTCTGTAAAGTTTTTTTTCGTATCAAACTGATGTTTTATACGAATACCAGAGGTAAGGTTTGACATGGTTTCATCTGTTTTTTTCCGTATGCTGACAGGTATTCCGATTTCACATTTTTTCTGATATTTCTGCAAGAACATTGTTATAAGATAACTATTGACGGAACAGCCGGTTTGCTTTGCCTTTTCTATTATCTGCTCCGTTTCAGAAGCAGACAAGGTTTTGCATTGTATATTGGAATAAAAATTTTTCCAGTATTTATTATGTATATCATAATAGTCCTGCCATGTAAAAACATCATTTTTCCACTTATATCTGCAGTAGCAGGCATAAAATCTTGCCGGTATGGATAGCTTCGTTTTTGAAAAGGAGCTTCCTGTGAGCACCTCAAGGGGCTTATATGTAAGCGGCATTTCAGCCAGGGCTCTCATAATATCTTTAATAAAGTATATTATAGCTTTCCCGTCGCCTGCCAGATGATGGGCCATAACCACAAGCCGGGTATCCGATTTCCCCGGAACCACAAAGCTTCTGATTAATTCTCCTTTATCTATTGCAAGTGGAAGCCTTTCATTTTCCCTCACAAGCTCCATCCAGTTTTTATCGGTAATCTCCACCCTGCATTTGGAAACAGGCAGCTTCTCATAATAAGCAGTCCCCTGTTCCAAAACAATTTTTGACATGGCGGCCTCGTTTACTTTATATGCTTCCCGTATGGCAGCAGCCAGTTTATGCGGGCATATGTTTCCCGCAATTTCCACGCACATGGTAATATATACATTTGGCTCAAATAAATTCGGGCGTTCTGTAATAATTTCTATCATTTTCTCCTTATTCTCCTCACAAATAATCTTTAATGCCATGCAGCCAGATTTTCATTGTCAGTCTTTGAGGCATTAACTTTACGTTCAGATGCTGACACTTCACATAAAAAGAGCATATAGACATATCCCTTCCCTTTTTTGCATCTTTTAATGCTTTCCTCACAACCTTTTCGGGAGAAACAATTCCCGGGAAACGTACCTTTTTCCCGTTCATTTCTTTTGACAGCATATCTGTGTCCACCCAGCCTGGACAAACTGCTGTTACCGTAATCCCGCCGGGTTTTAATTCTGCATTAAGAGCCCGTGAATAACTGCGTTCAAAGGCTTTTGTAGCGGCATATAAATTGATATGGGGCACAGGCTGAAATGCAGAAGAGGAAGAAATATTCAGTATTTTTGCCCCTCTTTCCATATAGGGAATACACACATTAATAAGAAAGAGCGGGGCTTTGCAGTTTAAATTAATTGTCTGTTCTATTTCAGAAAATGTAAACTCCGCTGAAGGCGCCATTTTTGCAATTCCCGCATTATTTACCAGCCATAGGACAGACGGTTTCTGTTCTTCCAGCAGGTCCGCAAAAGATAACAAATCTGCATTTTGGGTCAGGTTCCTGCAAACAGACACTACTCTCTCACCATATTCCTCCCTCAATGCAAGCAGTCGTTTTTCATTTCTGCCGACAATCCATATTTCATCAAGGGGTTCCTTTGCCAGTTCCCGCACAAATACCTGTCCCATACCGCCGGAAGCACCGGTTACAATCGCAATTTTTTTCATATAGATTTTCAACCTCTTTCTTGTAACAGTTCAGCCAGCAGCTTTGCCGCACAGGAATCGGAACCGGCGTAACAGTTCAGCCAGCAGCCCCCGCAGGAATCGGAACAGGGCTTTGACAGAACATGACTTCTAAAGGAGTCCTTATAAAAACGCCAGCGCTTAGCGAGGTTCTTTCGAGCTTAGCACTGCTGCGTTTTTATCAGAGCGGGAGCGTGACGACGTAGAATCATGTTCTGTCAAAGCCCTGTTCCGATTCCTGCAGGGACTGCTGGCTGAACTGTTACGCCGGTTCCGATTCCTGTGCGGCAAAGCTGTGGGCTGAACTGTTATCCTTTTTATTCATCTTTCAGCAATATCCTTGACAAATCTTCTTCGGAAATCATTTCATACCTTGTTGTAAATAACCTTTTGAGAGCATAGAGGTAGACCACGCCCCAATAATAATCTGCCAATTTCATAGGAAATCCCTCTACAACATTCCCCTCCTTCTGCCCCTGTTTAATCATTTTTTCTGTCAATTGATATAAGTCTGACTGATAGGTTGTTTCCGCAGAAGCAAAGTCCTTCTGTTCAAACATCATTTGCGTATTCAATGCAACCTTTGCTGCATAAATATCATCCTGATTAAGCCTGGTCAGAATACTTTTTGAAAGCTTCCGTATTTTCTTTTTGGCAGATATCGGCAGACGTATGAGCATTTTCAAATCCTCAATCTCTTTACTGCTATTAGCTAAAGCAAAAATTTCACTAAACAGTTCTTCTTTGGATTTAAAATAGATATAAAGGGTGCCTTGCCCGATACCGATATATTTTGCCAAATCGCTTATCTTTGTTCCTGCAAAGCCATTTTTAGCAAAATAAAGCATGGAATCGTTCAATATTTTAGAACGAGTTTCCTGACGGATTTCCTGACACCGTTCTTGTGATTTTGGCATAAGTTCTCCTTTCCATCTTTATGAATGAATATTTTTTCATAAATATTGTAATAAAACTTCTACAAAATGTCAAGCAGAATATGCGGTTTAGGATATCACATCCATCTCTTATTAATGGGAATAATTTTATTTTCTCCTCCCAATACATATTCACTGACAGACATTTCCATTGCTGATAAAATATGAAGAACACCCATCAAAAAGGTTATACAATCAGCTACATTCATTCACATAAATAAGCAGGGCTTCCGCCCTGCTCATTTTATACATCACTACACTGTCACCATCTCATACTGATCCGAGCCAAGCCCTATCTTAACCGCATGGGAAATGCAGCTCCTCCACTCCGTATCAGGATGTGTCATATGGAAATGGTCATGACCCGAATGGTCTTCCTGCTTTTTCAGATTCTCACCAAGCACGCTGTTTTCCACGGCAGGCATCTGATTGCAAAGGTCTGCGCAGCACATGTCCAGAGCAACCGGATCAAAGGAAGCAAGCATTCCCACATCAGGAATAATGGGAATATCGTTCTCCGAATGGCAATCGCAGTTTGGCGAAACATCACATATAAGCGAGATGTGGAAACACGGTCTGTCCTTGCAGACTGCCAGAGAATACTCTGCCATCTTATAATTCAGCATTGTCACGGAAGCATCAAAGTCTGCCGCAATGGCATCCTTCGGGCAGATAGCAAGACATCTGCCGCAGCCCACACACTTATCATGGTCAATAGCTGCCTTTTTATCTGTTATCTGAGGCGCACCGTGGGCACAGATTTTCTGACAGGCACCGCAGCCTACACAGGCTTCCTGATTTACACTTGGTTTCCCATCACAATGCTGCTCCATCTTGCCCGCTCTGGAACCACAGCCCATTCCGATATTTTTTAATGCACCGCCAAAACCGGCCACCTCATGCCCTTTGAAATGAGTCAGGGAAATAAACACATCCGCATCCATGATGGCATGCCCGATTTTCGCCTCTTTTACATACTCTCCGTTAATTGGTACAATTGCTTCATCCGTTCCCTTTAAGCCGTCCCCGATAATTACATGACATCCTGTCTGATAGGGTGAAAATCCATTGACATAAGCTGTCTCAAGATGATCCACGGCATTCTTGCGGCTTCCCACATACAATGTATTGCAATCTGTTAAAAAAGCTTTTCCCCCAAGCTCTTTCACATAATCCGCAACCACTCTGGCATAGTTGGGCCTGAGAAATGCCAGATTGCCATACTCCCCAAAATGAATCTTAATGGCTGCATACTTATCCTGAAAATCAATCTGTTCAAACCCTGCGGCTTTCATCAGCCTGTGTAGCTTTTGCAGCAGATTTTCACTGCCCACCGTCCGAAAGGATGTAAAATATACCTTTGATTTTTCCATTCCGAAATCCTCCTCTGTGCTGTTTTAGCTGTTTTAGCTGTTTTAATGTCCTGCTTTTAGAAAAAGAATTATGGATATTTTATCTTATATAAAAGAGAAAGTAAACTGCTTTATCCGGTTTTGTGGTTTCCGATAGAATTTAGTAGTAGTTAAGCCAATAGTTTCCCTACAGACAAAAAAAGAAAGCTTACTAAATCCCAAGCTTTCCTTTTCTTCCGAATACCATTTCCCCAAATATTTTCAGCCCTTAACCGCCCCGCTTGCCATGCCGTTTACCATATCCTTCACCAAAAAGAAATAGAGAATGACGATTGGCACCGCAATAAACACACTTCCCGCCGCAAACCGGGCAAATTCCGTCTCATCCAGACTCATAAGCCCTACCGCCACCGTGTAGAAATCCTTTTCCTTCAAAAGAAGCTTCGGAAGGATAAAATCGCTCCATGGCCAGGTAAAGGAAGTCAACGCGGTGTAAACAATAATCGGCCTGGAAAGAGGGAGATTTATTTTTGTAAAAATCTGCATACTGGTGGCCCCGTCGATTTTTGCCGCCTCGTCAATGGCTTTTGGAATAGTGTCAAAAAATCCCTTTTGGGTCAGATACCCCATAGGCGCCCCTGCCGCATAAATCAAAATCAGCCCCCAGCGCTGGTTGATAAGCCCAAACTGGGTCATAAGAAGATACACTGCCGTCATGCTCATAAAAGAAGGAAACATTCCCAGAACCATTGTGGTCTTCATCATGGGCTTACGCATCCGAAACTCAAACCGGGACATGGTGTAGGCAGTGAGAATGGTTAAAAACGTGCCAAGCACACAGCTTCCCGATGCGATGTAAAGGGTGTTTAAAAACCATTTCGGATAATTGTACAATGCCGTATCTGTAAAAAGCTTCTGAAAGGTTGCCAGACTGTAGGAAGAGGGAAAAAATCCCTCAAAGGAATAAATACTTCCCGATGCGGAAAAGGAAGCTAAAATCAGCCACAGGCATGGGAAGAAGAACACAAATGCCACCGCCAGCAGAATCAGGTAGGTAATGCCCACATCCATTGTCCTTTTCATAGAAAACCGTTTTTTCATTGAAAGCTATCCTCCTCTCTATAGGATGATGACCGCATGTACACAATCAACGACAATGTAGAAGTGATCAGGAATATAACAAGGCTTATAGCCGCTCCGATACAGTAATAATTGTTGTCGATGGATAAGTTATACAGCCAGTTAATGAGCAAATCCGTATCGCTTGCCAGAAAATAGCCGTCCACATACAGACCGCCCCGCAGGAAATAGAAAATGCCGAAATTGTTAAAGTTGCCGATAAACTGCCCAAGCAGCACCGGTGTCGTAACAAAAAGCATAAAGGGCAGCGTCAGCTTCCGAAACTGCTGGAACCGTGTTGCGCCGTCTAACCTTGCCGCCTCATATAATGTCATGTCCTGATTGGACAAATGTCCGGTAGCCAAAAGCATAATGGAAGGCACGCTAATCCAGCAGTTTACCAAAAGACCGATAAGTCTTGCCGTCCATTTGGCATCCAGATCCAAAAAGCCTACGGCTGTTCCTCCGGAGGCAGTAATCATCTGATTGATGGGACCGCCGTAAGAAAACATGAATTTAAATGCCACCAGCGTGATAAAGCCCGGAATGGCATATGCGAGAATGGGAAATACCCGCCAGACAGCCTTGCCCTTCACACAGTCTTTGTTCAGAAGCAGCGCCAGCCCCAGTCCTGCAAAATAGTTGATGGCTGTGGAGGCTGCTGCCCAGAGCAGGTTCCATGCAAGTATCTTAAAAAAGGTAGGGGCAAACTGGGACAAGGTAATCAGCTTTTTAAAGTTATCAATGCCTACCCAGTCCACCAGCGCCGGCGGCACAATCTTTCCCCCATAATTGGTAAAGGCAATCAGTATCATAAATACGATGGGCAGTATATTAAAGACACAGACTCCCAACACCGGCAGGGCAAGTACCATAACATAAAATTTTTTATCAGCAAACTCTGCCAGCTCCTCTAAAAAACGGGGCTGGGGCTTCCCTGCCATGGCAAGCTTCTGGCTTTTATAGGCATCCTTTAAATTTGACACATATAGTCCAATAAATACAAGAAGCACAATCCACGCAAAAATTCCCATTAACAGCATGACTACCGAATCGTCACCCTGAATGCCCAGCCATGCATCCCCCTGTCTGGTTCCAAGGGTAAAGAAGCCCGCCAGCTCCTTTCCTCCTCTGGTAATGAAATAACATAGGATGATAATCTCCGCCAGCAGATAGAGAAGTCCTTTTACCCATCTGCCATACAAAAGCTGCCCGCCGCCCATAATGACTGCGGAAAGCCGCACCCGCCCGTTACTGTTTCGGACGTTCTTTGCAAAGCTCTTCCATTTCTCTCTCATTTTCCTCCCCCTCTATTTCAACGTAAAGATTGCGTCATGAATCTCCTTGCTCATTTTCTCCAGTCCCTGCTTCATGGCCTCCTTGTCCAGATACTGTTTTTCTCCCTCCGGACGGAAGGAATCCTTGGCAAGGTCGGTAAAAAAGGTCTGACCCGGCGTCCAAATCTGTGCCACCTCTGAAATAGAAGGCATGAGAATAATGTTTCCTGAAGCAAGATTCTGGTAAAGCAGCTTTGAAGTGCCGCCCACATCCTCTGCCGCATCCTCTCTTGCAGGAGCAATGCCAAGCAGCTGACTGCGCTGCACCATCCGCTCATAGCCGGTTGCAAAATCCACAAAGGCAAGACATGCATTGGGGGCCTTTGTGTAGGCGCTAATGGCATAGCCATTGATTCCTCCCATTGCCTTCGTGTCTATAAGCTCCGGATTTTCCTCCTTTAAATCCCCGCTTGCCGGAAGCTTGGGAAGAGAGGTCATAACCAAATTTTCCTTTGCCTTTTCCTCTGCCTCCGCCTCTGACATTCCCTCGCTTTCATAGGATAAAATCAATTCATCCAAAAAGGTTGTGTAAACGTCCGGGGTGCTTATAGTTGCAAAGTAGCTGCCATCCCCTAACTTGCTGTAGGCATTTGTGGTAATGGTATCATCAATGCATTCCTCGTTCATTGCAGAAGCAAGCTGGCTCAGCACCCATGCGCCCTTTTCCGCCTCACCTGCTGCAAACCCGATATCTCCCGGGTCCGTATTGTTGTTTCCGAATGCATAAGCTCCATAAGAAAATAAAAAGCCGCTGGAAAAATACACATCATATAAAGATTTCATATACCCGTACTTTGAAGAATCCTGTGCATGACGTTCCAGGGAAAAAGCATACATATCATTCCAGTTCTCCACCATGTCCGGCACTGAGTTCCCGTTATCGTCCCATTCCGTCTCCCAGTTCTCCGGCAGTAAATCCTTGCGGTAATAAAGCATACCTGCCTGCACGTTTACCGGAACCCCGCATGTATAAGAAGCACCGCTTATCTCCGTCTTATAAGCTGTCCATGCCGCTTCCGGAATCTTATCATAACACTCCAGTTTTTCTACGGGCAGGGGATAAATGTGTTTGCCGTCCACATATTTCATAATCACATCATTTGCCTGATAAAGCACATCCGGTCCGTATCCGTAAGGTCCGTCGTTTGCCAGATCCAGATACTGGTCCATATTTGCGTCCACTGCCGTAATTCCGTATTCAGCATATGCTTCATTAAATGCCTGAATCAGCTCTGCAAAATACCCTTTGGAAATAGCCGTATCATTTTCCAGCACCTGAATGGTTACGTTCTGCTCCAGTTCACCGTTAAACACGGCGGCAGCCCCACCGGTCTCCTTCGTTTCCTCTGCCTGTTTCTCTCCTGAAACCTCTTCTCCGGTTTTCTGTCCACAGCCCGTTAAGGTTCCCATCCCCAGAACCACAGCGGTAAACATTGCCAATGCACGGTTGTTTCTTCTTCTCATTTCCATTCTCCTTCCATCACAACAAAACCTCTATTGTCCAGTATTCCCTCCTGCCAAAGATTGCTGCAAAGCACATTTTTTACTGCTTCAGCCGGCAGCCTCTGCTGTTTTTTTGACAGGTTTATGTATAAACGCACTTCATGATTATTTTCGCTCTCCTTCAGGCGGCGCCTTACACAAAGCATTTCCTGTTCTTCCCATATCCCCACATCCCCATACTGCAGGGTATTCAGACGGCGCAGCGCAATAAGCTGTTTTATCATTTCCATGACTCTCAAATCCCAGCGTCTCTCTTCCCAGTCAAAGCAGCGTCTGGAATCCGGGTCATAGCCGCCCGCCATGCAGATTTCCGTACCATAATAAATGCAGGGCGCTCCCGGAAATACCATTTCCAATGCCACCGCCGCCAAAAGCTTTTCCTTGTCCTCTCCAAGCTCTGTAAAAAAGCGATGGGTATCGTGTGTGTCCAAAAGATTCAGCATCATATAATTGACCTGTTCCGTATTGCGCATAAGATTGCTGCTCAGCTTATCCGCCATCTGCTTTGCGTCAAAACGGTCTTTTGCAAAATAATCCAGACATGCCTTGGTAAAGGAATAATTCATAATGCCGTCGTACTGGTCGCCCTGCAGATAAGGGTAGGCATCATGCCAGTTCTCTCCGATAATCACACAATCCGCCTTTTCCTCCTTGACCGCATAACGGAAACGCCGCCAGAATTCATGAGATACTTCATCAGACACATCCAGCCTCCAGCCGTCAATATCAAACTCCCGAATCCAGTAACAGGCAATATCCAAAAGAAAATTCTGGGCATCCGGGTTGGCAGTATTGATTTTCGGCATATAATTGCAGGAGGCAAAGCACTCATAATTGGGCTGCTCCGGCTCCGGATAGTCCCCGTCAATCAAAAACCAGTGAAAATAAGGGGAAGCCTTTCCGTTTTTCATCACATCCTGAAATTGTGCAAGCTGCATGCTACAGTGATTAAACACCGCATCCAGCACGATTTTAATTCCCTTTTCGTGAGCCTTTGTTACAAGCTCCCTGAAATCCTCCTTAGAGCCAAAGCTGGAATCAATTGTTTTATAATCCATAATATCGTATTTGTGATTGGAAATCGAGGGGAAAACCGGAGTCAGATAAAGAGCCGTAACACCGAGCCCCTCCAGATAATCCAGTTTATCCACAATGCCCCTTAAATCACCTCCGGCAAAGCTCTTGGGATTGGGAATCTCTCCCCACTCCATGGTTATGTAGGACAAATCCTTTTTCCGGTTACCCAGTGCAAACCGCTCCACAAAAATCTGATAAAATACGGCGCTGCGCATCCAGTCCACCACCGGCATCACATCATTTTTATTGATATAGGGCATTTGAAAAAAGTTGTAAAACCCCTCTTCAAAGCAATAATTCTCAGTTAGTCCATCCTCACTGTAATAAGTGGTTTTTCCCCCTTCTCGTATTTCAAAAATATAAGCCAGGCGCACATCCTCAAGAAAAAGCCTTGTCTCGTAATAGTCGTAAAGCCGGTCAGAATACTTTAT
Organism: uncultured Lachnospiraceae bacterium; assembly: GCA_910585715.1. Lineage (GTDB taxonomy): Bacteria > Bacillota > Clostridia > Lachnospirales > Lachnospiraceae > RGIG3040. The sequence goes on along the minus strand of CAJUEX010000006.1, from coordinate 77,557 downwards.
CTCCATCCGCAGGCGTACCTGCTGTTGCTGAAACAGATATTTACAATTATACAGCAGAAAGACCTCCGCCTCCCGGTCCTCCCTTGCTGTTCTAAGACGGATTACAATCTCCCGCTCCCCCACGGGAAAGCAGTATCTGGAATCCGGAACGTGCAGCATTGCATATTCATTCATTGGTTTTTCCTCACTTTATTGAAAATTTTTAAAAAATAATATAACATATGAATATCAACCATAAGGAGACAACATATGAAAAAGCGCATTACCATAAAGGATGTGGCGCGGGAGGCAGGAGTCTCCGTAGCGACGGTATCCTATGTGATGAACAACCGCACCGATATCCAGATTAGCGAAAAGACCCGCAAAAAGGTGCTGCAGATCAGCAATCTCTTAGGCTATTCGCCCAATCAGGCGGCTCAGGCTTTGGTTACCAGCCAGAAGCGTATGCTTGCCGTCTATATGCCGGAAAGCCCTTCCATCCTGAAAAAAGCCGACCAGATGTATGTACTGGATTTCCTGTCATCCTTTTTGCAGTCGAAAAATTACGGTGTAATCTACTTAAGCGCTTCCCACAAAGATTGTTATAACCAGGCGGATGCTATCGTCTGCTACGACATGTCCTCTGATTATTTTCATCAGATTGGCGACCGCAACTTTGTGCCTCTGCTCGCGCTGGACAGCCTGATTGCAGACAACCAGCTTTTCTTTCAAATCAATACCGATTATCAAAAGCTTTCCAAACAGGCGGCTGAACATTTTGGCGCTGATTACACGCTCCTGCTTTTGGACACTCCCAATCTTGAGAAAAAAGCGCTGCTTGAAGAACTGTTTCCTTCTGTGTCCTACATATCCGAACCGGGTGAGCTTACCGGCTATACCAGCCAGAACCTGCTGGTTGTTCAGCATGTACTGAACGAAAGTCTGAAGTCTCTTATGGAGCCCGGGGCTTTATTGTATTATGCACCTGTCATGACTATGGAAAAGGCGGAAGCACTGTTTTCCTGCATGGAATATGCCATGGACCGCACTCCCGCCCACTCCCACGATGTACAAATCTAAAGCTACTGGCAGGCTACCTGCAGTATCTGCGTGGCAGGGTCATAGGTAAAGGTATAGTTTCCTGTCTTCACTGCCACCATGTTGGCGCTTTCCGTACCGGTAACACAAGCAAGACTGGCGCTGTCAGATTCCTGAATGTTTGTATAGCGCACGTACTCATTGCCTACGCTTTGGGAATCCCCTGTAGTCAGAAGCGTTGTGAATAAAAATTCATCGCCTTCCTCAAGCGCAATGTTCAGCGTATAGATTCCGTCCTTTTCTGTAAACTTCGTCTCATCCGTATACACATCTTTCCAGCCAGTAATCACCGCGCCTTTTATGTAATAATCTGTCTGATACTCTTCTCCTCCATCGGCAGCTTCCCCGTTATAGGTCCAGGTAATTGTATCAAATGCGTTGAAATTGAAATTTTCTTTCCCTTCCTCTGTATAATATGGGTCCTCTGTGTCATAGGTGTCCTCTCCGGGATAAGTGGTGAGGGTAAGCGTATAATTGCCGGCAACTGCAACCTTGATGTTTGCCTTCTTTACCCCGGTGTCCCCAAGACCTCCGGAATTTTTAAAATATTCCACGCCGTCCTGTTCAATGGCATTCAGATAGCCGTATCCCCTCTGTACGCTCCATGAGCTGTCAATGGCAAACTGGAACTCATCGCCCTCTGCCAAATCCAAAGTAATAGTGTATACATTGGCTCCCTCTACATTTTCTTTTGTCATAGTCTGGGCTTCCCCGATAACTGCACCCCAGTTGGATTCCATAAGCGCCGGGCTCTTGCCGCTTCCCACAATGGCAAAGCTTCTGGTATCCTCTACATAGGATACAAAGCCTGCAAACAATGAGGTGTCCTCAGTTATGGCTGTGGCAAAGTCAAATTTGTGGCTTAACTGAGGCGTGGCAAACCAGCCTGCAAAGTGAAAGCCTTCCTTTTCCGGCACGTACTCCTGGGCGGTGGCTCCATCCTCTACTTCTGCGGTGTTTAAAACAGTTGTCCCGTCTGAATCATAGAAGGTCACTGTATGTACTCCGGCAGCTGCCTCTTCGCCTTCTGTTGTTTCAGATTCAGATGGTTCCTGTACCTCCTGCTCTGTCTCTGTTTCCGTTTCTGTCTTGGTTTCCACATCCTTATTTCCGCAGCCTGTAAGCCCGCATGCAGCCGTCAGCATAGCTGCCGTCAAAATCCATGAAAATACTCTTTTTCTCATTTCCATTCATCCTCTCTTTCCTTTTTTCGCATCTGCTTTTTGCTTTTGGTTTCTTTGAAGTCTCCCTTTATTTAAACGTTTAAATAAAGGGATAAAAAGAAAAAGCAGACCGGAGTTGCTTAATCGTTTAAACTGTAATAAGTATAGCATGGGCGCATATTTTTGTCAATTTATTCGGGGGGAAATTGCCGTTTTTCGTCTTTTTGAACAAAAGTGTGGAAGAAATGTAGGGGTTACTGCCTTTATTTGGTTTCTTTTTTATATACTTTGACTAATCTGTCATGCTTTTGGGTAGCAATTCAGCCTTTAGGGGAGGTTTTTTCAATACATAAAATGAGTGATTTATATTCTTTAAAAATTTCTGTCATGAATATCTCTGATAATCATGCGTTTTAACTTATCCTGCAAAGCTTTTTTACTTGTTTTGATAAAGTATCAGAGTATAAAATAGATTGTTTTACCATGATTTTTTTATGGTTTTTTCTATATTTTTTACAAAATGAGGTTTATTTTCTTTCTGTGATTTCTTCTCGTTATTCTCTGACATGTTTATGTTTATTTTACCTCCAAAGAGGCCGTCGCATTAAGAAAAATCAATACAATATATAGGAGAATCCAGTTTGAAATGAATACCATATCTTGTATGTTTAATGCTTAATGCGACGCCCCCAGCGCTGTTCCAGTGTTATAATAGGAATTGATTGATAAATTAATTTGATTATGCAAATGCTGTATGAGTGAAAAATAGTTGTTGAATTTCCCCCTCCCTTATGCTATATTAGATATAAGAAAAGCACCCACTCCAAAGGTGGATGCCCCCAAAATCAGTGATTGTCCTTACGGACACCGCCTATCCTGTGGGCTGACAGGATAGGCATTTTTATTTCTTCTTGTTTCTCTTATCGAGAAAGGCAAGAAACGCAACAATCAAGCTGCCAAAGGTCGCTAACAGTGTTAGTATTCCAATGAAAATTGAGATAATCTCAAATGCTGTCATATTACGTACCTCCCTTCCTATGTACTCCCGGCAAGCCGGGGTAACTGAATCGGGAGGCTGCCACCCTGTCATGGGTACTCTCCTAATGGCTTTCGCCATGCTTATAATCATATCATAAATAGTGCATAATTCCAACTAATTTATATCGTTTTTTTGTTATATTTCTGCAGTTACTGTCAGATTGACTGTTCCTTGTTGTAATCTATTGTATCACAGCCATATCACCATTGTATTTGCCAAATACATCCCTTTGGAATGGATACACCGTAATCAGAATATCCCAAAGACCTATAGCGAATTATTTTTCTTGTTCTGTGATGCTGTACAGGACATGGTTCTGACCTATGCCTATCCCTTTGCATTTATACAATATACCCAATCTCTCCCGTACATCGAGCTTCAACTGTCCATATAAGCTCTTCTTTTCCACAGCTTACTCTACTCTCTCCAGCATGGCCAGGAGATTATCGTTTTCATTCATTGAAATTTACCTTTCCTCTCAGATGACATTCAAAATAAACAGCAAATACAGCCAGCAGGACAAATATAAATACTTTTGTCACCAATGCCGGAAAGGGTATGGAAATGCCCGCCATCAATTGGAAAATGGTTTGAATCGGAAGCATGATTCCTACGCACATGCATACTTTCCATATCATATGTAAAAGAACATACCCCATGAAGTTACCTTTTTTTGCCAGATAACATGTTAAAAACATAAGCGGGCTGATAATACCCATATCGAGCACGTAAGTAACTTCCGTGGTGTATACTTCAATCAGCTCCAAAGAGGTTCCACGGACTATGGAAGCCGCTATATCCGGAAGCCATGCAGCAAAAAGAGAAATGCCTGCCATAAATAAGTATGCCTTCATTCCTTTTGTAAAAGGATACTTAAAGTTCTTCCCCTTACCAGAAATACTCACCGTATGCAGCTTTATAAAAATGATTCCAACACTATAAAAGCAGATTCCAAACAAAGCAATGTAAAGTAAGTGCAAGCTATTATAGGTAACGCCAAATGCAAGACTTGCAGAATAATAAAGCAATACGCTCAGCATGCCAAAACATCCGATATGATTTTCAATGCTTTCTTCTTTTCTTATTTTGTGAAAGTTTACTAAAGCTAACGGTATGACAAACACCAATATGGTTAAATCCGACCCTATAAAGATGGGCGCCTTAAAATAGGAGTCATGGGCATATATGCCTGCTCCCCACAGCCTTACGTGATTGCCATATTGGTTAATGAACTCGTACGAGCATGAAGAATCAAAAGAGCAAATGCCGGAAATTGTAATAATCAATATTAAGAGTATGATAATTGTCTGAAGTATGGATAAGATAACCGTTCTTTTTTTCTGCATTTATACGTCCCGTCCCGTTTCCCTATTTTCTAATGCCTGTTTCAAAAATGCCTCATAGGCGATTTCCTGCTGGGCAAATATTTCATCTGTTGAAATTCCGGGCGTTGTCACAGAAAAAATGGTGCCTATTCCAATGGTATAAATCAGCATATTTAAATGAAGCCTTCTTGCCCGGGACATGCTGATATTCAGTTTATCGGCAATAAAACCGGCAACAGACGGGTTTGTTTCTGACTGGTACAGCTCGTTTAAAGAAGAGATTCCTTTTCTTTCATGTAAAATAAATATTTTAAACAGGTGGGGCTCTTCTTTTGCCAATTGAATATATGCCTGTCCCGTACTGCGAAACAGGTCACTTTTATCCATGTGCGCTTCTACATATTTTTGAATAAAGAGGTTTACTCTTTCAAACACATCCTGCCGCAAGCCTTCCATGCTTTTGCAATAACTGTAAATGGGCTGTACGGAACAATCCAGCTCCTTGGCGATGTTTTTTACCAGAACCTGCTCCATTCCGTTGTGTCTGGCTAACTCAAAAGCGGTGTCTACGACCATTTCTTTTGTTATTCTTTGCTTGGGCATAGGTTTTCTCCTTTATTATAATCCGTTTATATAACTTTTTTATATAAACGAATTATAATAAGGAATGTGACTGATGTCAAGCATTCTTTAGGAAAATTCGGGTAAATCTACAAAGACATTGTAGCAGTTCAGCCCGTTTAGTCATTTGGGACTGCCCTCTCCCAAATGGGTTGAACTGGTACAAGAAATTTGCCGGCATTGAAAGCTATCAGCATAGATGTCTTCTTTATTACTAATTTATTGTTAATATGTTATTACTCATAAATTTTTCTTTATGGTTTTGCTTTTCTATTTACAGCATTTCTATTTTCTTTTATTCTGCTTATGGTTTTACAACATTTAAAACAAAGGAGAAGATTGCCATGCAAACAACATTAAAATTTCTTATGAACGAGTATCTGGATTACTGCTTAATCCATAAAAACCTGGACCGGAAAACGGTAAAAGCATATGGTATTGATTTAAGACAATTTCTATCCCTGATTTCCACAGACAGCCTGCCGGTAAGCAAGGAAATTCTTATGGATTATCTTTCAGATATCCATAAAATGTATCAGCCCCGCACCATTAAAAGAAAGATTGCCAGCGTAAAGGCATTTTTTCATTATCTGGAGTATGAAGAGATAATCCAGCTCAATCCTTTTAATAAAATAGACCTTAGCTTCCGCCAGCCAAAAAGACTTCCTAAAACCATACCCTCCAATATGATAGAGGTATTTCTTTCTACGATTTATAAGGAAAAAAGCAGGGCTTTGACGCCTTATCAGGAGAAGGTTGTTGTGCGGGATATTGCAGTTATGGAGCTTCTATTTGCTACGGGAATGCGAATTTCGGAGCTTTGTACTTTAAGGCAGGCGGATTTGGATTTGGAGAACAGGACTGTTTTGATTTTTGGCAAAGGCGCCAAGGAACGTATGCTGCAGATTGGCAATGAAGAAGTAATCAGGGCATTGTTACGATATAAGGATTGTTTTTCGGAGGAATTATGTGAAACGGAATGGCTGTTTGTGAATCGGCTGCATAATCGTAAGCGCTGAATAGCGTTTACGGCAGACTGTAGACAAAGTCCCACACTTTTGTGCGGGATTTTTCTACGATAAATGCCAGAAAATTCAGTATTATTGCGGACTTTGAGGTACTTTTCTGCTATAATAGAAGTATCAAATCAAGGCAGGTATTTCTACTTATGATGACGCAGAATACAGATAAAAAGAGAGAACAGATTCAGTCCCTTTGTATGGATGACATGGTTCCGCAGAATCATCTTCTGAGAATTATAGATAAGGCAATTGACTGGAACTTCATTTATGACCTTATAGTTGACAAATACTCTCATGATAACGGACGTCCAAGTATGGATTCTGTAATGCTGATTAAGATTCCTTTTATCCAGTATCTCTATGGAATTAAAAGCATGGGGTAGACCTGCAAAAAAAATCGAGGTAAATGTTGCCTACCGATGGTTTCTCGGTCTGGATATGATGGATAAGATGCCGCATTTTTCTACTTTCTGGAAAAACTACACCAGACGTTTTTAGGATACTGATCTTTTTGAACTGAATATCCCGGTCTCGAAGTCCATACTGTCCGGTAATTAGGAAACCGATTGGCAATTATACCGGATATAAGAAATCTCACCAATGTAAAGCCGGCTTATGCCCCGCAAAGTGGCTCTGGGCTTGACATTCGCTCAATTTCTTATGAATTGTAATCAAGCCAATCAATGGCGGTTTCCGCTCCGGAATACCGGTTTCCATATTACCGGAATCATGGTTTCTTGGTGCAAGAATATGCATGAACAGATATTTTCCCATATCCTGATGGAATGTTATAAGTTTAAACTTGTTGATCCTGCCGAGGTTTTTGTGGATGCCACTCATGTAAAAGCAAGAACCAGCAACAAAAAGATGCAGAAACGCATTGCCTACGAAGAGGCTCTGTTTTATGAGGAACTGTTAAAAAAGGAAATCAACGAAGACAGGGAAGCCCATGGGAAGAACCCTCTGAAAGAAAAGAACGACAAGGACAAGGACGATGATGATAACGACAGTACACAATCGGCTGGAGGTAATCCCGGAGAATTCACGGATGACATCCCCAAAGATACAAAAACAACAAATTGCAGCACTACGGATCCCGAAAGCGGATGGTTCCGCAAAGGGGAACACAAGAATGTATTTGCCTACGCAATAGAAACTGCCTGTGATAAGAATGGCTGGATTCCTGGTTATACAATTAACCCTGGGAATCTGCATGACAGCAGAACTTTTAAGGGACTGTATGATAAAATAAAGGATATCGGCATAGAAACATTGGTTGCAGATGCAGGATATAAAACTCCGGCGATTGCAAAGCTTTTGACAGATGATGGAATCAAACCTCTCTTACCTTACAAAAGACCAATGACCAGGGATGGATTTTTCAGGAAATATGAGTATGTATATTATGAGTATTATGACTGTTATATCTGTCCCAGCAATAAGGTGCTGACATACTGCACAACAAACAGGGACGGATACAGGGAGTATAAAAGCTGTGGAGCATCCTGTTCAGAATGCCCGTATCTTTCACAGTGTACGGAAAGCAGGAATCATGTAAAAACAGTAACCCGCCATATATGGAAATCTGCGAAGACCTCCATCAGACACTTGGAGTGAAGGATTTATATGCACAGAGAAAAGAAACCATAGAAAGAATCTTTGGAACCGCAAAGGAGAACCATGGTTTCCGGTATAAAGGAATATTATGTAATAGAGTCTGAAAAGTGGCTCTGATTTACTGGAATTTCCGGCTCTGATGAGCCGGTAAGGTGGCTCTCAAACTCTGGACAGATGACTCAAAGAGTGCTGGTGTAATCACCGACCTACGTTGTCCCGTCTTTTTAACTGCATGAATGCGAATATACTGGTACAGTTGAACCGAATTATATCGTATTGATAAATGTTAGAATATCTTTTTTTGTTACTTCTGTAATCTCTTGTAATTCACTGGGGCTGCATTCTGCTACAATCGAATACCAATATTGTTCATCTATTTTTTTTTGAAACACCTTTGCACTTACAAGCATTCCTTCATCATATATTCGACTTATAATATTATCAAAACAAACAGATCTCATTTCTTTGTTGAGGCCCTTGCCTAAATATTTTAAATAAGCTTCTTTTGCGGTCCATTGTCTAAAGAAATAATCAAGTGCCTCATATTCATCCATACACATAACTTTATCCAACTCTTTATTTCCCAAAACATATTTATAAAGTCCAGACACATTTTTCTGAATTTGCTCAATGTCCACTCCTATTTTAACAGCACTTACACATGCTACAATCCATTTTTTTGAATGACTAAGGTTAAAATAAATATGTGGAAAATCATTTAAAATTGGTTTTCCCCACGTATTATATTTCCATTTACATGGCATAGATATTCCATAATTCTTATATAATGCATATTGTATTAAAATATATCCTAATACACATCTTTTTGTATCTTCAAAATAATGAAACTTTTCTGCTTTTTTTTGCCGTTCTTCATTTAGAAATGGTATCATCATTTCTATTTCACCATTTGAAAATTTATCAATTGATATCATATACTGATATATTTTGCGATTCACAGTTTTGTAGTTTTGATACTTACTCATATCAAATACTTTCTTCCGAATTTCCATTTTGATAGAAGCCATCCCAAACACATACACAGTATAATTAAAATAGCTACAATTATTGGAGTCATAATTATAGGATTAATAACTGAGGCATTTATTCCAAACAAGAATAAAATCTGCAAAAACAAATCATGTGCCATGTAGATAAAAAAACTATATTTCGAGATGAATCTAACTACTTTCTTGTCTTTTAGAAAATTCGCATATTCCTTGATGAAACAAAATGCGGATATCGCTTGCATTATCGCTAAAATATTATTGTCATCATAGAAGTCATATTTCAAAGTGTCGCACGAAAGACTGGTAAAATAAGTAATAGCGATTCTGCTTACCAATGCAATAGGGAAGCAAAACCATATAATTGTTTTTCCCTTTTTAGATATATTTTTATAAGAAAGATAATACCCCACCAAAAAATAGAATAAATACTCTGAACCTATGGCAAAATGACAGTTTTTGTATATATTATCAAAAACATTTATGTATGGTATTTCATTTATTGTAGGAAATATAATTCCAACAATTAATGAAAATCTAAGCAGATACATATATATTTTTTCATTTATTACTATATAACGCCAAATAGGCAGACACATATATAGTGCAATTATCATTTGCAAATACCACATATGATAATGTCCAACTAGACACTGTTCTATAAAAATTCGTATTCCATCGACATCAAATTTAAACCCCATCCCAATCATATATGCAATCGAATAGATCCATGTCCATGAAAGGAAGGCTATTACTAATTTCTTTATATTTTTTTTAACCAGTTTCAGAAAATCAAATTCTTTATTGGGATTAAGCCAAATCGCTCCAGAAATCATTACAAACAGCGGCACCCCAATTCTTCCCAAACAATTATATACAGATAAAATATTCCAATTAAATGTGCCCACTTCTTGCGATGACCACGCATATGCAGTAGTATGAATAAATAAAACTCCTATAATTGCTAAAAACCTTACTATATCATTATAATATAACCAAAACTTTTTTTTATCTTCCATATGTATCATGTTGCACTTGATAAATTATACAGTGAATAGAAGAACTCTTGCTTATTGTATAACTCATCAAACGTACCCTTTTCCATTAATTTACCTTTATTTAACACAATTATTTCATCATATTTTCTAAGGATTTCCTCATTATACCGATGAGTAATAATAATTTTCGTGGCATCTTTTATGCCTAATATTGCTTTTTCAACGTTCAAAGCAGTAATATTATCCAGTGAAGATGTAGCCTCATCAATCAAAATAACCGGGGTTTTACGAATCAAGCATCTGGCAATAGATATTCTTTGCTTTTCTCCGCCTGACAAATTCTTGCCATTTTCGCCGCATTTATAATCTTTTCCTTTTGCTTCAATCAACTTACTAAGTCCTGATTTTTTTATTATTTCTTCCAGAACCTGATTATCAAATTCTTTAAACATAGTAATGTTGTTTACTATACTGCTGTCAAAAAGGAAAACATCCTGCTGAATAATAGAAAAAATATCAAATAAAACATCTGATTCAATATCCTTCAACTCAGTGCTTCCTATCTTGATACTTCCATCGTAGTTTTTGTTATACCCCAAAAGAAGCTTGAAAATAGATGTCTTTCCACTTCCACTTCCTCCAACAATTGCGTAATTTTTTCCTTTTTCGAATTTCAGGTTCAAGTTTTTAATAACTTCGTTTGCAGGTATGTATCCAAAAGAAACATTCTCAAAAACTATTTCATTCTCAAAATCAACTTCTTGTGTTAGCTTTTCTATTTCCGTCTCTGCGAAAGTTTCTTTATCTAATCTTTCTATTAGTCTGATTGCTGCCTTTTTATTGCTGATCAATCCAGGAAGGTTTCTTACCGGAGATACAATATAGTTTGCAACTGCAATCATGGACATTACTTTTCCCAATGTAAGCATTCCGTAAAAACAAAGACCAAATCCTATAATATATATACAACTATTTACAATCACTGAAGAGACATCTCCCAAAATGGAAACTATATTGTTGGTTGCTCTTCTCTCACGTTTTTTTTCCTCCAGTTCGCTATTCTTCTTGGAAAAAATCTCAAGGATTTCCTTTTCTGCTCTAAAACTTTTAATTACAATATATCCATTTAACAAATCTTTAACTTTATCAAGGAAATATTGATTTTGCTCAGCCGTAGAATACTCAACATTTATAAGCACTTTTCCATACTTAACAGCAAGTCCCAAACATATACCAACAATCACGCATAACGGCACTGCCATATACCAACACATAACAGCCATAAATAATATCGCCAATGTAAAATGAGTGATATTACTAATCATTTCCAAGCTTCCAAGCAAATAGTGTGTTTCAACACTGTTTAAATCATTAGAAAATGCCGATAAAAATTTCGCTGATTTTTCATCCTGGAACTGCGCACTTGAACTGTCCAAAATTCTCTCAAAAATATAATTTTTAAATTGCAGTAGCCCTTTCTTTATATATCTGTTAGTGTATTTTCTATCCATAAAGCTAAACACTAGATAAACAATCAAATACGCAGCCAGTAAATATATACCTTTAAAAAGTATTGAAGAATCTCTTACAGTTACACTATCAATACAGAATTGTAGTATTAAAGCTACACCAATATTCAATACTGCACCGAGGAATCTTACAATAATTGCCATTGCATGATTAAAACCATTGTTATAATATATTATTTTTTCTGTGTCCGACATCTTTCTCATTTTGTACACATCCTATAAATTATGTTTTTCAATATACTGTTGAATCTTTTCTCCTGCCATTTGATCTGCATTAATAGAATTCATTATTTTTGAAATTTTCCTGCAGTTATCCTGTGTATTTTCATCTTCCAAAAGCATTTTTGTTTGTTTCAGCAAATCATCTTCACTAATTCCCTGTCGTATCTTTTTACCTATTTGCAATCTCTCAATTTGATCTCCATTACTTTCGCAATCAAATCCCTGTGGAAGCACCAGCATAGGAACGCCATAATACATAGCCTCATTTATACTATTCTGACCTCCATGTGTAATAAACAGATCTGCCTTGCTTAACACAAAACACTGGGGAACATAATTATAAATGTGAATATTAGAATTCACATTCCTAAACTTCTTACAATCAATTCCTTTTCCAATTGAGATTAAAACTGAATAATCCGTAGCTTCAAAAGCCCTTATGCACTTTGAAATGAATTTGTAATTATTGATTATTGTTCCAAATGACAAATATATTATTTTTGATTCAGAATCAGGAATTTCAAATTCCACATCATTATCAATTCCCCGCATTGAAGGACCTACAAATAAAAAGCGATTATCAAATTCATTTTCATATGGCTGGAATTCCCTTATGGTATATACAATATTAATTTCCGCTGGAGTTTTTGCCATTTCCATGAGCATGTCTTCATACTTATATTTAATACCACCCGCTGACAGCCTGGATATTATTTTCCTGATTGGCTTATATCTCATATGAAACAACAGCGATGATTTCATTAAAATCTCATTCTTAATATAAGTTTCATTAAATGCAGGATTTGAGAATAGCTTTACGCACGGAATGTCCATCTCTTCTGCTAATCTTTCTCCTAAGAAAAACCAATTTTCATAGATTAAAAGGCTATATTCTCCATTATATTGTAATGCTGTATTATAAGCAGCTTTGTAGCATATAAAGCTTTCCATTTCGACAGCCATGACTTTTTCGGGATAATCTGCATAAGGAATGAATTCAGCACCTGTTTCTTCAATCTTACTTCTCCATGGTTCAGATAAAATGTACCCAACAGAAAATCCGTTTTTTACAAACCATTTTGCCAATCCTAATGTTGGATTTACATGTCCTGAAAATGGCAAATTAACAAATAATATTTTGCCCATTTTACCAGCCCTTACTCTTTAAAAAGTCAAATACTTCGCGTTCTCTTTCCTCTTGATCTTTTTCTTCATAAGGTTTCATTTGATAATCACCGTCTATTTTTCCATCCTTCAAATACAGTAATCTTGTGCATCTACAAGCTGCTTTTATATCGTGAGTAACCATTATAATGGATTGTCCGGATCTATTAATATCAGTAAATACATCCAACACCGCTTTACTAGAAGATGAGTTCAATGCACCAGTAGGCTCATCTGCAAAAACTATGGATGGCTCATTTATAAGCGCTCTTGCAATTGCAACTCTTTGCTGCTGTCCGCCAGATAACTCTGTTGGATATTTAGACATGTGCTGCTCTAGCTGAAGCATTTTCAACAGTTCTTTCGCTCTGTTAATAACTTTTTCTTTATCCTTGCAATTAAGTAACCCGGTGAGTGTAATATTTTCCATTATTGACACATCATTTAATAGATTAAAATTCTGAAAAACAAAAGAAATATCTTTATTACGTAATTTATTTACTTCCTTTTCTTTCATTCCCCCTAACTTCTTATCACAAATTGTAATATCCCCTGATGTGGGCTTATCCATAGAACTGATTGAATATAACAGGGTGGATTTTCCAGATCCTGAGCTTCCCATTATCACAGTGAAATCCCCTTTATAGAACTCAACATTAATGCCATTGAGTATTTGATATTCCTGCTTATCTGAAAAATATGATTTATATAAACAATCTGCTTTAAGTATAACTTCCATTTTCTTACTCCTCCATTAACTCTACTGTAGATATATTTTTTATTGATAACATACTTATAAGTGAAACAATGAAAATAAATGCATTCAGCATTCCCAAAATGGCAATATCGTTTTGAATGATATGCACGATTCCGTCTATTCCCAGCACAACCGCCTTAAAGATATAACTTCCACACTGGAAATAAATAAGATACCCCAAAGCAGAGGCCACCATTGATACCATCATTATTCTAAACATCATTCTGCAAATAATCTGAGCATTTGAAAAACCTATCGCTTTCATGATTCCATAATTTTTTCTATTGTCTATCTTAGTCACCATAATTATGTTTATTACATTTAACATGCAGAACAAGACAATAGCAGCCAGAATTACAATAATGATAGGATTGATAATATCGAGATCACTTAAGCCATTTTCAATATCACTAGAAATCTTCTCAATTTGTGTTCCGGCAAATTTATCTTCTATTGTTTTGCTGAAGCTTGCTATATCATCCGGATTCTTTAAGGCTACAACTATATCTATATTCATATACTGGTAACAGTCTTCAGGAATAAGATCAAGCATAATCCTGTATGTATAAGAATTATTATAAATTGATGAGTATATTCCAACAACTTCCAATTCCTTTTCCTTACCATCAACTGTAATGACAATTTTATCGCCTATATCAAGTCCACTATCTGATGCGATATTCTTTGCAATAGCAATCTCATTCTTATTATTAGGATTTCTGCCCTTATCAACCATGCAGGAAAAATTATTATTTTCATCGTAATCATTGTATGCACTATATATAAGTGTCGAGCTTCCTATGTTGTAAGCCTCTGTATCAATCGAAACGATACCTGAACCACTGAAGCATCCATAGCGGTATTCTTTTATATCAGGATCATCGTCCAAATACTTATATATATCATCACGATTATTTTCATAATCATAAGTATTGATAATACAATCACTTACCATATTTCCAAACCAGCGTTCGGTATAATCCTGAATATTCATGACAGAACAGTTAATGTTGTAGAAAAATGTAACCAAAAAGCTTACCATAATAAATATTGTGAAAATCATTATATTTTGCTTTTTATACTTCACAATATCATTTATCGCCAACGCAAATGGATTAGGTTTATGCTTAATCAGGGAAGCCGAAAGCTTTTTCTCGTTTCTCTTTATTCCTATAGTTAAAGCTTCTACAGGATCAATCGTTTTCAATTTCTTCAACATTCCATCTAAAGTCAGCATGTAAACCACAAACAGAGCCAAACTGCTAATAAGTACCAGTGCAACATTCCCAGACTTTACTTTATAACTGCCTATATATTTAACTATTTCACTGACAAACTGATTTGAAACAAAAAAGCTTGCAATACTTCCTAATATAACTCCAACCAAACTGGGCATTCCAAATACAGTAAGATATATATTGGCTATTTTTCGGTTAGAGAATCCCAGTGCCTTGTATATCCCTATATTTTTATATTCTCGCAAAATACTGTTCCAAAGAATAAATCTTATTACAATAATCGCAGCTATAAATATCAGAATTGAAGCAATGAGTCCTATTCCACCTACTGTCACAGTAGTCAGTTTTGCAACATTTGAAAAAGCTTTTGCACTGGTCATTGATCCATAATATGTATGTCCCAGATAGTCCTCAAAATCGTCAGAAATACTTACTCCAGCCGAATAGTTATACCCAAAGAAAAACAATGTTTTATCTTCTGACATAATTTCAGAAATAGAATTATCTACGTAAAAATTATTATTTCCAATGATTGTAGTAGGCTCCAAAGCATCGTTTACTATTGTTGTTACTTTATAATCAATGCTTTTATTGTCATTTTTTATGGTAACCTTATCACCTATATTTATTTCACAGGCATCTGCCACAATTTTAGGAACCCAAATCTCGTGTTCAGTAGGCTTAATAGATTCATTTTCCTGTTCCAATATTGTTAAATTCCATGGATTATCCTGATAATCATCATTGATTATCGCAATATATCCTCTTTTTAATTTTAAATTCCTACCATTTAAGTAAACATTAAAATCAACAGAATATCCTTGGGTCTCAACATAATCGATTTCTTTTTCATCAAAGTAGCGGGTAAGGCTGTTTTTCTCATCCTCTAAATTCAGGAAAACAAATTCATCGTAATATTTCGCATAATAGTCATCAACATAATCATTAACGCTGCTTGTCAAAGAAATGCATGTTGACAACACACAGGAAATAACAGTAATGATTATGAACACCAATATAAATTGTTTCTTATTTTTTCTAATTTTCGAAAACCACATATCTACTCCTTCTAGTAAATTATTATTTTGTTAGTATTAAAGTAATCATATGCCAATTATTTCAAGCTGGCTTCCAATACGTACTAAATAATAGTATGAATCTGGGAAATTAGGAATCTGACTCTTTAATTTATCCAAATCATCAGTTAACCCATTCTCAACATTTGCCTGGATGTTGAGAATTATACTTTTCTTAAGTATTTCCTCTTCAATGTCTACTTTCCCTGTCTCACTTAAGATATCTAGGACATTTACTTTTTTACTTTTTAGTAGTTCTGTCTTGTATGCGATTTTGTCATTTGTTGTTTCCTTTGAAGCAACCATAGGCAAAATATCAAGGCAATTTCCAATTGCACCAGCAGTTCCATTTTCCTCACAGTATCTGCCATTAAAAATCAAAAGCACAGGTCTTTCATCTCCGTCATAACTATCACTTGTCATACTAATAACAGATTCCATAACCTGACCCATTACATCTTTCTGGTG
Source organism: uncultured Lachnospiraceae bacterium (assembly GCA_910585715.1). Taxonomy (GTDB): domain Bacteria; phylum Bacillota; class Clostridia; order Lachnospirales; family Lachnospiraceae; genus RGIG3040. The sequence continues at coordinate 61,234 of CAJUEX010000006.1, read as the reverse complement.
ATTTATGGGAATGCAAACTCTTTGGAATCCTTTTTTCTTAAGCTTCTTTACATTTTTATGCAACTTAAGGAATTCCTTTAATTCCATTTCCCGCTCTAAAAGAGAGATGTCACATTGCCCTGCATATTCCCCGACTTTATAAGCATATTCACTGTAGTCTGCATTTAACGGGGTAGATATATTAGACAGTTTATCTTTTATTCGCCTTGTAAATAAATCATTACTAATCCCATCATAGAAAATGTGATTTATTATGATTGCCAGTTTATAATGATTGTTCTCATATCTTAGTAACACAATTTCATATGGCAACTCTTTATCATGCTTTCTATTAAATAACTCATTTACAATAGAATTGCATCTCTGCTCTTCTGTATTGATCACCAAAATTTCGACATCAACTCTTTCATATATCTCGAATTCCCTTACTCCTATTTTTGTATAAAAAATCTCAGTTTCGCTGATTGCTTCTAATATTTTTTTCTTAATAGATTCAATGTTTTCTTCACTGGTGAAATCAATAACTGAACCTGAATTAATACTATTTTTCAAAAACAGCATATGGATTGGTCTATATCCATATCTCTTCGTCACCTTTCCACTTATTATTCTTTCGTAGTTATTAGCGCATACTTCCCGAATCAATGCCATATCTTTGCTACAATCATCCTTTGAAGCAATATGTTCATCTGGATTCAGTGGTTTACCTTCTTCTGATTTGCGATATTTTCTGATTTCACTAATATATGGCTTCGTAAAAATATCTCCAATTGAAATATCGTATCCATTTTCCTTAAGACTGGCAGCCAACTGTATGATTCGTATGGAATCCATTCCCATGTCAAAAAGATTTGCTTCTTTATCAAAATCATTATGCCTCAGAAGCTTAGCTAAAGTATCCATAATAAATGCGTCCTCTGAATCAATTGCCTTATCCGAAGAGCTTCTCTGTTTTCGTTTTTCTACCTTAGGAACAGCCTTAGAATCAAATTTTCCATTAATGGTCAACGGAATGTAATCTATCTTCATAAATGCTGCAGGAATCATGTAATCAGGCAATTTGTCTCTAAGGAATGTTCGTATATCTGTATCCTTTATGCTTTGGTCCGCAACATAATATGCAACCAAATACTTTCCATTTTCATCCTGACAAGTAGTTACCACTGCTTCCTTAATTTCCTTTATCTCCAGAAGACAATTTTCAATTTCTCCCAGCTCAATTCTGAATCCTCTTATTTTTACCTGATTATCTATTCTTCCAAGATATTCAATATTTCCATCATCTAACCATCTGGCCAAATCTCCCGTGCAATACATTCTCTCATTTGTGTATGGGTTGACTATAAACTTTTGCATATTCAAATCTTCTCGATTCAAATAACCTCTTGCGAGTCCTTCTCCTGAAACACACAATTCGCCAGGTACTCCAATGGGCATCAGTTTATGATGAGAATTCATAATATAAATCTTATGATTGGGAATCGGTTTTCCAATCGGCACAGAGGAGGAAATATCATACTCGGCATAGTTCCATATAGTTGAACAGATACTATCTTCTGTAGGCCCATACGCATTAAAATAATTCAAATGGTTTTTCAGCTTTTCTACCACATTGCTCTTAACTTCACTTCCGGCTGTCAGTAATGTCTTTACTTTTGTCTTACTGAAATCAACTTTTTCTGCCAAGACAGGCGGTAATGTTAACGTGTTTATATTATGTTCATACAAAAATTGTTCTAATAGTTCTGGATCTCTCAACACATTTTTATCTGTAATGTGAAGCTCCCCACCTAGTGAAAATGCCATCAGCATTTCTGATTCAAATGCATCAAATGAAGGACTGGCAAAAGCGAGTATCTTAGCTTTATTATCTAATTTCAGATCTCGAATACAGTGATTTCTATAGTTAACCAAGCCCTTGTGTTCAACCAGAACACCTTTAGGCTTTCCAGAACTGCCAGATGTGTATATTACATATAAGAGATCACTTTGGTTTAATACTTCTCTGACATTATCTATATCACCATTATTCACAATATACTCGGTAATCGGCATTGCATTTCCGATTGATTCGCCTAATGCCTGATACTTTTCACTGGTCAAAATACAATTGCATCGGCTGTCATTTACCATATACTGGATCCTATCCTTAGGATATTCAGGATCAATGACCAGATAAGGACATCCAATTTTCATAGCTCCAAGAATTGAAAAAATCAAAACTTCGGACCTGTCCATCAAAATGCCTATAATATCACCCTTCTGGGCTCCTTGCTTCTGAAGCATATGGGAAATGCAATTACTTTTTTTATCCAACTCTTTATAGGTATACTTCTTATCGTTATATACAAGTGCGATGCTGTCAGGATAAGTAGCAATATTCTGATCAATTATCTCAACTACATTAGAATATTTTCCATATGTAATTTCTGAATCGTTAAATTCATCCAGCAGAACCTTCATTTCTTCATCAGGCATCATCCTAAACTCAAGCAATTGTTCATTATTATCTTCAACAATTTCTTGCAACAAGTAACTATAATTTTCACCCAATCTTTCCATGAATGACTTTGAAAATAAATTTGTATTATATTCCAAAGTTCCCTTTAATCGGCCATTAGCTTCAGTTAACAATAATGTATAGTCGAACTTGGACATATGGTAGTTATAGTCAATATTTAATATTTCCATTCCTTCCATCTGAATAGAAAAATCACCCATGTTTTGCATGATAAACATAATGTCAAACAACGGATTATGGCTAACCTGTTTCTCAATCTTCAAGTCCTCTACCAATTGATCAAACTGATACATTTGGTTTTCAAATGCTTTATTGGATTCATCTGAAACAGCTTTTAAAAACTCATCATAATACTGTTTATCATCAACCTTATTGCGCAATGGCAACGTGTTAACAAACATACCAACAATTTTCTCGAATTCCGGCAAAGTTCGACCTGCATTAACCGTACCAATCGTAATATCAGACTGTCCGGAATACCTATTGAGAATCATAAGAAATGCAGATAAGCATACATTGTATATAGTGGTCTTTTTCATGCTTGCAAATTGCTTTACTTTTGCATATAGTGAGTCCTCTATATAAAAATCCAGAATATCTCCGTTTCTGTTATCTTCAATCTGTCTGGGATAATATGTAGGGAAGTTAAGAATTTCATAACCTGCTGCAAATTTATTACTCCAATATTCTTTTGCCTTTTGGTATTCTTCTTTTTTCTCTAATTCTGCCTCCCAAATTGCATAGTCTTTATATTGATATTTGATATGGTCTAATTTATTGTCAGTGTATAGACTCATGAATTCCGCAATTATCGCTTCTATTGAAAATCCATCAGAAATAGCATGATGCATATCTATCAACAAATAAGCGGTTGTATTGTTGACTGTAACAAGTTTACCTCTAAATAGAAGATCCTTTTCCAAGTCGAACGGCTTCACAAATGCATCCAAGCATTCACTAATATCCGCTGCTTCATTTTCCTCATATTCCATAACAAAATTGTTGTCTTTATGGATTATCTGAACAATATCATTATCACAATTAGTCAGGTTCGTTCTTAGTGCCTCATGTCTGTCAACAATTTGTCTGAATACATCGCCTATTTTTTTCTTATCAATACTTCCTTTGATAATATATGCCTTCGGAAGATTATTGATTATAGAATCTTTGTTTTGTTTAGTAACTATATAAATTCTTTTCTGAGCTGGTGATGCAATATACATGCTCATATGACGATTTTTTTCAAAGCAGTATTTTTCAAACAGGGAGCCGTCTGCTTCCAAAGTAAGTTTACTTTTCTTGGAATATGTCTCCTCAATATATGACGCTAATTCTGAAACCGTTTGATATTGGAGTAGCTCTGAAACATTAAGTCCAACCTGAAGTCGTTCATTAATTTCTTTCAAAACATTTAAAGCTATAATAGAATCTCCACCAAGCTCAAAATAATTATCATTTACTCCAACATTTTCTTCTCCAAGGCATTCTTTCCAAACATCTAAAATAATATCTTCTACACTATTCGACTCAGCATTCTTTCTATTTTCTATAGGTTTCTTAATTTCTTCAGAAGTGAAATGTCCATCACTTTCAGATACAATCATCGTCTCAAAGCTTTTTTCATTACTATAGAAATATGAATTGCTGTACCCGGACTTGGCCAATAATTCAGACCAACCTGCAGTGGAAAGCAAAGGAGAATGCGCAATTCTTACATCTCCATCTTCATACGCCCACCATCCTGATAACGTTCCAAATGTCAATGTAGAATAGTTCTGCCTCTGAGTTGGTTCAAGAATGAAAACTTTTCCATTCTTTCTAAGCAAGCGCTTGATCTGCATCAGTGTTTTTTCAATATTCCGGGTTGCATGGAGAACATCATATGCAATAACTATATCAAAAACGCCAAGCTCAATTCCTTGTGCCTTAATATTCTGCTCAATATTGAACTTTTGAAATTTTACAAACTTATAATTTCCATAAGTATTTCTGCCATAATCCACTAAAGACTTTGATATGTCCGTATAATAATACTCTATGCTGTTAAATTTTTGTATGCTTTGTAATATTCCTGAACTTGCACCACCTGTACCAGATCCAACCTCTAATATCCTGATTTTCTTATTATCTGATCCATTATGCCTAAGCAAGCTAACATCCTTGTGGATAGAATATGATATCAGTTCATGGTAAAAATCTATGTATTTATTATTTTTATAGATGTTCTTTACCAAGTCAGGCTTTGATTCATTAAAGACAACGCTTGTGCCCAATACAGAACCATTAAGAATGTTTTCCATATTTATCAGGCATTCATCCAACAATTCGAGGTATGTTTTTGTATCAGACCATTCTTCAATACTTTCAGACCTTTTTTGTAATAATTCCTTTTCAGATAAATTCCATTTATCCATCTGAACATTATCTAATGTATAGATGACATCGTTTCGAATCTCTATCAGATTCATCTGTTCCAAAATATTTAATATCGCCAAAAAAAGTCGCTCTTCCTCATCCACTACGCCTATTTCTGCTTTTACACTTTTTAATTCAACCTCTTCTCCAGGTTTTTCAAAAAAATGATGCTTATTAAATAACTTTTTCAAATATATCGTTGCATAATCATTCAGCTTCTCCATAAGAGTTTGCATATTGCCAGCATTATATGCTTCATTTTTTGTATAAAGCTCAATATTTTTTCTAAGTTGCTCGAATGTGCTGTCTATATTGTTTTTGTACACAAACCAGCATCTTTTCTTCTTAAAAGGATAGGTTGGAATCGGAACTTTATAGAGATTTCTTCCCTTATAAAAGCTATCCCAATCTATTTCCTCTCCTTGAAGATATGCTTCTTTCAATTCAACCAGTTTACTATTACTATCTGTTAACATGCTTCTACCTTTATCTTTTCCTCATAATATTTTTTTAATGCTTCCAGTAATTCCTCTTTTGTTTCTACAACAAATGCTAATCTTGAGTTTAGATCCTTTCTTCCAATGTTAGCTGTATAGCAGATATCCTGTAAACTATAATTATCATTGTTTACTAGATAATCAATATAGCTTTCAACAACATCAAGCAAAGAACTTTCATCATATGCAGACAAAGTAAATAACTCTAGTTGACCACTACTACTTTCCTGTACTCTCTCAGGCGCTTCTTCCAAAATCACGCAACAATTCGTTCCGCTTAAACCAAATGCATTCACTGCAGCTCTTCTTTTCTCCTCCTTTGTTTCCCATTTCCTTAAAATATCATTTACGTAAAGAGGTGAATTAATAAATTCTATTCTTCTATTTGGTGCTGAAAAATGCAGCATAGGCGGCATTGTCTTATAATATAGCATCAACACAGTTTTTAAGAAACCTGCTATTCCGGCACAATTATCCAGATGACCTATATTGGTTTTCAAGGCTCCTATTGCACAGAACTGTTTCCTGTCTGTATATTTTCTGAATGCATTTGTTATGCCCTGAATTTCGATTGGATCTCCCAACTTTGTACCTGTTCCATGTGCTTCAAAATATTCAATAGACTCCAGAGAAATTCCGGCATTTCTGCATGCATCCACAATAACAGATGTCTGTGATGTAGCATTTGGAGCTGTAAGTCCAACTGTTCTTCCATCTTGGTTTATTGCACTTCCTTTTATTACTGCATAAATATTATCTTTCTCTTCTACTGCTTTCTCTAATGGCTTTAGAACAACCGCTATAACTCCTTCACCAACACCTGTACCATCTGAGCTGTCGTCAAAGGTCTTAGTTTGTGCATCAGATGATTCGATTCCTATTTTTTGCTCATTTTTAAGAGGTATCAGGATTAGGTTGCTGGATCCAACGATTGCCTGTTCACACCTGCCATCCCGAATATCCTGGCACGCCCTGTCTATTGCTACCAGTGAAGAGGAACAAGCAGTATCAACAACAATACTCGGACCTTTTAGATCAAATAAGTATGAAATGCGGCCTGCCAGAACAGACTTGATATTACCCGTTAATAAGCTTCCCGAATGATAATCCGTGCTAGATTCAAGCATCCTCTTATAGTTCACCCCAAAGTCATCGCTGTTTCCAACGTATACTCCTGTTTTTGTGCCTTTAATTCCTTTGTCTCCATATCCAGCATCCTCTATGGCATTATTGATTACCTGCAATAAGAGTCTTTGATTCGGATCCATCAGACTGGCTTCCTTCCGGGAAATCTTAAAGTACTGATAATCAAACTTATCTATATCCGTCAGATAAGCTCCCTTCATTATTTCATTGCTACTTATTTCACGATTCTCAATTGTTTGTACATACGAAATATACTCATTGACATCCAGCTTTCTTTGTTCATCAAGGTCATCAATGAAATCTGTTCCTTCGCATAACATCTCCCAAAATTCTGTGACATTATCTGCTTTTGGCAATTTGGCCGCTATACCAACGACTGCAATTTCTTTTGCAGCATTTTGGGTTATTTGCTCATCCAGATCACTCTCTATTTCAATTCCTTCTTTATTGATGATGTATTGGCTGATATCCTTTATTGTTGAATACTGAAACAGATCAACCACAGAAAATATATCCGGATAGATATCATTTATCATGGACTGCATTTTAATAATGGAATATGAATCCCCACCTACTTCAAAATAGTTATCATCTAATTCAAAATTATTATGTCCAAGACATGCTTCCCAAATGGTAATTATTTGTTTCTCAACAACATTTCCGCCATATGAATTTTTACTGATAACCACCTTGTTATCTTTAATGTAGTCAGGCAGTTTCTTTCTATCTATTTTTCCGTTTGGAGTATAGGGAATTTTATCCAGTTTTTTTATATATGCTGGAACCATATATTCTGGGAGCTTTTTCAGCAAAAAGTTTCGAATATCATCATGTATAACTTCTTCATCAGAAACATAAAAGCCAACCAAATATACACCCTGACCATCATCTTGAACCTTAACTGCAGCTTCCTGAATCTTGTCAAATTTGCCTATTGTATTCTCTATCTCTTCTAACTCTATTCTGTATCCACGAACTTTTACCTGAGAGTCAATTCTTCCAAGAACATGAATAGCATTATCATCAAAATATGCCAAATCACCTGTCTTATAGACTTTATTTCCAGCACAATATGGATTGTCTATAAATTTTTCCGCAGTGCTATCATCTCTGTTTACATATCCATTTGACAATCCTTCTCCTGCAATGCAAAGTTCTCCAATACCTCCCAGTGGCTGCAACTTATTATGCTTATTGAAAATAAATCCCTGAGTATTTCTCAAGAAATGTCCCACATCGACACTATCTTTATTTGTCAGCTCTCCAATAGAGGACCATACTGTAGTTTCAGTGGGGCCATATACATTGAATATCTTTGTGTCTGACATCCCCTTTATCTGATCAACCAACTGCTTCGGAACCATTTCCCCACCCAAAAGCATAACTTTTACATTATTAAGTACACTTGAATCAGGACAATACTTTATCAGCATATTTGCCCTTGAAGGTGTCATTTGAATCAGATCCACCTTTTTATCCACGATGATCTTTCCAAGCTTATTCATATCAAGCTGATCATTTTCAGTAGCAAGCACAATTGTCTTTCCACATGCCAAAGGAACAAAAGTCTCTAAAACAAAAATATCGAAAGAAATCGTAGTAACATTTAAAATGTTATTACATTCATCTAGCGGAATTTCATCCATCATAGCCAAAACAAAATTGATAAATGCTTTATACGGAATTCTGACTCCCTTAGGATTTCCTGTTGAGCCTGATGTATAAATTCTGTATGCATCCAAGTTAGGATCGATCGTTTTATGAATATCTGAATCTGATAATTCTTCCTCCTGACCGTCCACTTTTACTACCTGACACCGAACATTTAATTCTTTGTCCATTGCACGATCTGTAACAATCAAATCGACACAGGTATCATCAATAATGTACTGTATACGCTCAATTGGATATTCCGGATCCATGGGAATATAGGTTGCACCTAACTTCAAACATCCCCAAAGACACTCTATTAGTCTATGTGATCTTCCCAATAAGATAAGTACATTTTTCCCTTCGGTAATTCCTGATTTTTCAAAAAGTCGAGCATACTGATTTGCCTTACGGTTTAACTCATGGTAACTGATTGCAACATCTTCGCAGATAACAGCCTCTTGCTCCGGATTCTCTGTAACCTTTCTTTCAAATAAATCCACAATACTTAATTTATGATCAATATCTTTTTCTGTATTATTGTAAATGCCATTATAAGCCTCTAACTGATCCGTTCCACAAACTTCTATATCATTTACATTTTCTGCTGAATCAATATTCTCAAGTATTTGCAGATAAACATTATTAATCTGATGGATTTTCTCGTCCGAAAACAAATCTGCCATGTACTCCCATCTTAAAAATAATCCATAGCCCCTTTGAATTACCTCTAAAGAAAGCTCGTATTTTGCCTCCTTAGTAAAAATGGATTCCTGCTCAATCTCAATCTCATGAACCTTATATGTATGAGATTCAATATTTAAATATGAATATAAAATGTGAAAGAAATTGCTCTTTTTACCTTTGCCATATACTGCCTCGGAAATATCTTCCAGCGAAAGTTCCTGATATTCTATCGCATCTATTACGTTTTTTTTGATTTCTTCAAATGTATCCCCTATGGAATTTCCTTCATTTATTTTAATCCTTAAAGGTATTATGTTGATAAATGAACCAATATTATCATCAAAAAGTTCATTTTTTCTTCCTGATACTGGAGTTCCAACTGTAACATCTTCCTGGTTTGCATATCTGTATATCAAAATGAATAAGGCCATAAGCATTATCATATTGGTTGTTCCACCATGAGCAATTGCAAACTTTTCTATCTTATTTTTGATATTCTCAGGTAACTCAAATATCAATTCTTTTCCTACATTTGTCAGCTTTGTTCCACTTACATGGCTAAGGCTGATTGGCACCAAATCTCCATGCAATTTTTGCTTCCAATATTTCCTGGCCTCATCAAAATAATTGTCTGCTTTTGATTTGTCATACCAAGTCACATAATCCTTATATTGATATTTGAGTTTTGGCAATTCCATACCGTGGTACAAGGACAAAAGCTCTTTCACCATTATTACTGCAGACATTCCATCCACGATAATATGATGCATATCGGTAAATATGTACGTATCGCATTCTGTTCTGATAATTTCAGATCTGATCAATGGCAAGGTACTCAAATCAAATGGTCTGATACACTGATTGATATATTCATTTAATTCATCTTTTTTAATGGAAGACTCTTTGATTTTTATCGCTAATTCAGGATGAATTACCTGAACCAAATCGCCACTCTCACTTGCGAGGGTCGTTCTTAGTATTTCATGTCTTTGGATTATAACATTAAAAGCAGCCTCAAGCCTTTTCCCATCAATATTTCTTGATATTTTAAGTAGCTTAGGAAGATTGTAAGCAACCGTGTCTTCCCCATTCATGATTGTTGCCAAATAGATTCTTTTCTGTGAATCTGAAGCCATTAAATGATTGTCTCCTTGAACATCAATTTCTGTTTTTTCAACGATTGTCTCTTCTTTATTATCAAGTGCCTTTGCTATCTCATACACGGTAGGCACCTGCATCATATCGCTGATAGACAGAGACATTCCATATCTTTCCAGACATACTTTTACAATCTTGACAGCTTGTATGGAATCACCACCCAACATATAAAAATTATCATTTATATTTATGGTATGTAATCCTAAAACTTCTCCCCACACACCTGCTATTTTCTTCTCATTTTCGGTGTATGAATTATCTTCCTTTCCTGCCAAATTAACGAGAAATCCCTTCCCTTGGTTAGTCTCCAAGTCTTCATTTTGTATTCTTTCACTTACTTCCTTCGACATTCTTAGTTTGGATAACCCGGAAATAAATGATCCACCTGTAAACTCACCTACAATAGCAAGGTCCACTTTTCTTTCAAGTATGCTAAATAAAGTATCTATTCCATCCTTTACTGAAATATGCTTAAACAATATACTCTCTTTAAAGCCATTGTTTTTAGCCATCCCAACTTCTTTCCATGCAGGCCAGCAGATAGTAATAACATTCTCATACTTTTTGCTGCAACCATTCATGTAGCAATTGGCTGCAGTATAGTCACTTTGCCCTGGTAAAGCCAATACAGATGCTTCGGAAGAAAAGCAAACAAGGTATGGTACTTTTTCTCTTTCCTTAAACTGTATCAGATTCCATGTTCCGGCCACTTTAGGAAAAATCACATTATTAAATTCATCTGTTGATTTATCTTTAAGAAATCCCTTTCCGGGATTTCCAGCACAATGGAATATGCATTTTATCTTAACATTATTTTCCCTAGATACTTTGGTGAAATCTTTTAAAGTATTCTCATCGGAAATGTCTCCACATACAACATTAATCTGTGAACCATTGTCCTTTATCTCATTGATTACTTTCATAATCATTTCCTGCTTTTCTGCAGAATATTCCTCAACATTTTTTCGAACCTGCAAAAACAGATTACATTTTGCTTTTTCTGACAGCTTTCTTGCTATTTCAAGTCCAATTCCACCATATCCACCTGAAATAACATAAGCATCATCATCCATTACCTGAAAATTTCTTTCCTGTTCCCGATTTAACTCAACTACATTAAGTTCCCTAATATATCTGATTCCATTCAGATAAAGAACAACTTCTTCTTTTTCCTTTCTATTCAATTCTTTATTTATTATTTCTTCTGCTGTCCTATCATTAAAAGCAATTGTTCTAATAGCTATCCTTCCGAATTCCTTGTTTACTGACTTGGAAAAGCCCGTAATTGCTTCGAGTAAAGGTTCCAACTCAGTCACATTCTCCTCAGTGGCAGGCTCTCTATACATTAGTACTACATCAAAAACACAATATTTCTGATGATAACTTTTACATAGAGCAAACAATAATTGCAAAGTGATATTTCTACTTTTTACACATTCATCTTGAGAATTCTCACATAGGTTGGTTTTATCATAGTAAAGAATCACTTCAGATACATTTTTACCTTCTGCAGTATTTATTATCTTCTCAGTACAGTCCTCTACTTTATCTACTGATGATAAGTCTAATATATTAACCTGATCCTGTTTCTGACAGAAAATATCCAGCAGCTCAGCATTATCAAATCTGACAACCATTCGATTTTTTGAAGTATTGACATCTCCCTCACATTTGCTCTCAACCCATTTATTTGTACATACAGAAATATTAGATTCATGGTCCAGACCACCCACCCAATATTTGTTTGAGTCATATACATGTCCAGGCATATATATTCTCTTCACATTGACATTTGCAAATACTTTGTCCCATTCAACATTTTCATTCTTTAAAAACTTCTCGCATATTGCAATTTCTTCTGACGAACAGCCTGTCTCATCAATTTCATCTTCTAAAATATGCAGCAAAAATTCTTCAATTTCCTTAACAGAAGACACCCATGCAATTTTCCCAAATTCCAAATGGTTTCTTCCCACACAGGAGGTAAAGCAAACATCCTGATATGAAATATCCCTGTTATCCTTTAAATATTCAGATATTTTTTTCGCTTCAAGTTGCAGCTTGTTCTTACTATTTCCAGTAATAACAAATGGGTATCTTGCATTTTCTTCAACTTCTGAGTTCTGATATTCCTCCAAAATGACATGACAATTTGTTCCACTTAAGCCAAATGAGCTAATACCACATATAATTTTTTCATTATTACATTTAATTGGCTCTTTAGACACAAAAACATAACTATTGTCAAAATCAATCTTTTTATTACCCACTTCATAATTGATAAGTGGCGGAACTATTCTCTTTTTGGATATCAAAGCACATTTTACAAGGCCCGCCAGTCCAGCTGCAGCATATAAATGACCTATATTTCCCTTTACCGAGCCGATGGAACATACCTTTTTTAAATCACAATATTGTTGAAAGGCTGTATTTATTCCGCTTACTTCAATTGGATCCCCTATCAAAGTTCCTGTTCCATGTGCTTCTATATAAGTAATGTTTTCAGGTTTTATGCCGGAATTCTCCCATGCTTTTCTAATTACTCTTGACTGTGCACTGGAATTAGGCACAGTTAATCCTATTGAACGTCCATCCTGATTAACTGCACCACCTTTTATAACTGCATATATAGAGTCTTTATCACTTACAGCTTTGGAGAGAGGCTTTAAATAAACTGAAATAACACCTTCTCCATATGATGTTCCATCAGCATTTTCTGAAAAAGGTCGTGTGTGACTTGATTTGGATTCAAATCCTAAGGTCACGTCATTTATACCCGGGATGATATCAATATTGGCACTTGCAACAACCGCACCGGAACATTCCCCTCTCTTAATAGCGTTGCATGCTGCCTGTACAGCAACCAAAGACGATGAACATGCCGTATCTATAGAAATACAAGGCCCGGTAAAATTCCAAAAATAAGACACTCTGCCTGCACAGACAGAGCCTAAATTACCCATGGCTGCAAATTGCAAGCTTTCAGACTCTCCATTCTTTTGAATGATCTCCCGGTACTTATTTTGCCCAACATCAGATATCATTCCTAAAAATACACCAATATTCTTACCATACACATCTTCTTTTTTGTACCCTGAATTATCAAACAATCCTCTTACGGAATGAAGAATTCTTCTTTGTACAGGGTTCATGAGTTCAGCTTCTCTTGGTGCTATTCCAAAGTATGCGGGGTCAAATTCATCTATTTTGTCCAAATAGTTTCCAATAATCTCATCTGTATTAACAGATTGATCATAATCACATACAATTTCTTTTCTTTCTCTGCTTAAATGACTGCTAAGCTCTTTTCCCCCTAATAATGCATCCCAATAAGCATCCTGATTATCAATCCCATTCAATTCTATATTCATACCAACTATGGCTATATCTTCTTCATTGTCAATTTTTACTACAAAATCCTTATTTCCCTTACTGCTTTTAAATCCCTTTATCATTATTCATTCACACTCTCTTTAATAGTTTATGCATTCTTCTATTTCAGACATTCTTCTATTTCTTTCATCATTTGTAATCTTTTTAGTATCAAAAATAGTACTTATAAGCTTGACTGCCTCAGCCTCCTCCTGCTTGTTTGCACTCCTATTTTCTTTTAATAGTTTTTCATTTAATTCAGACAATTTTTTATAGGGAAGAATAACCCCAGATTGATATTCTGCTGCATCACTATTAAAATTTGGAGTACACACAGCCAATGCTAGACATTTCTTTACCAGGTTCTTTTTTTTATGTTCACGAAATAGCCTTATGATTTCCGCCTCATTCTCTTTTACAGACATGACGTTTTTGAACCATTCCTGTTTTCTGACCATATTGGCTACAACATTTCCAGGGCCAACATCTATGATATTCGTTATTCCTTCCAGCTTTATTTTCTCAAGGCCATGTGTCCAACAAACAGGGCTGATAATCTGTTTGCCAATATTATCAGGAATATTTTCTATTTCAGAGTAATACTCTGTATTCACATTTGAAATTACGTCAATATCACTTTCTTTAAATGAGATTTGATTTGCTGTCGCAACCAACTCTTCAACCGCCGATTCCATAAGCTTACTGTGAAAGGCTCCTTGAACATTCAGCCTTACACATCTGATATTGTACGTATTAAATATTTCGGAAGCTTTTATGATAGCTGTTTCTGTGCCAGAAATTACTGTTTGGTACAAGGTATTATAGTTTGCAATTTCTACATAATCTCCGCTCTTCTTGATTTTCTTGCAAACAATTTCAATCTTTTCTATATCAGGTGTCATTACTGCGCACATAGCTCCAGGCATCATTTCTACTGCCCTGTCCATAGCTATGGCTCTTGCCTTTACCAAACCAAGTGCATCTTCAAATTTCATGATTCCGGCTGCCAATAATGCTGTAATTTCTCCCAAACTATGTCCCATCATGATAGTTGGTTTGCATTGAATTTCTTCAATCATTGCTAGATAAGAAGCATAACTGGTTAGCAATATAGCTGGCTGTGCATTCTGGGTCAGCCGTAGTTCCTCCTGTGTTCCATTAAAGCAGATATTTTTTATATCTACATCCAATATCTTCCCAGCAAGCTTATAGATTTCGCGGATTTTTCCGTATTTTTCATATATGTTTTTTCCCATTCCCGAAAACTGTACCCCTTGCCCCGGGAATATAACTGCATACTTTTCCATACCTTTTCCTCAGCCTCATATCTGCAATGCCAAATCAACTATACTATCCATAATTTCCAAACTTCTTTTCTGATTAAAATAAGTTGAATACGATCTTCCTTCTATTGTATCTGAATCAAAGTACATAAAGTGATCAAAGAAATCCTTTATTTCTCCAGTAATCTTTTTATTCCAGCATCCAAATCCCAAATAAATGGCACCTTCGTTTTTCACTTTTAACTCATCATCCAGTCGTGAAAATTCCATATGACCAGAGCACTCTCTAACGCTCTTTTCCAATTGTTCCATAAACCCTTCCAGATCTTCATACTCTCTGTTCTTTATGCAGATCTGAGCAAAGTAATCCCATTCATCAAATGAAATAAACACTTTTATTTCATCATTATCACTCAAACGTTCCATCCAATTTTCGTAATAGCACGCAAGCAAATACAAATACTTTGGATATTTCTTTCCTTCCAAATTATCCAATATATTTCCGATAGCTTTATTAAACTGATATCTATGCTTGTGAATACTATCTACGTTTTCGCTACCAATCTGAGCAGAATACGGAATACATTTTTTCTGTTCATCAATGAACTTCGCCATTTTTCGAATCGTATAGCACTCATATATATTAGAAATGGAAATATCTTTTGAGAAGGCCTCATTCACCCTTGCGTATATCTGCGTAAGCAACAATGAATTTGCTCCGTAATGAGTAATATTCTCATCAATATTTATATCCTTAATCTGGAATATTTCCTTATACATCTGAACTAATGTCTTCTCTGTTTCTGTATAAGAATCGCCTGCAGATTTTCTTTTTTGTTGTTCATCCTTTATTTCTTCTATATCAGCAATCACATTATCAAATTCATGATTCCTATACTGCTCAGCCAGCTTATAATGCTGGATTTTCCCGCTTGTTGTTTTAGGAATTATTTTTACAGGTATGATATGATTCACTGGGATACCTGCTTCAATCCACAAAATTGTTTTTATTTGCTCAATCTTGTCCAACAAAATATCCTTCTTCATCTTTTGGGCAAGAAAAATAACTACATCATCATCTGCCCTTTCATCTGTTTGGCATGCACATACAGCAATTTTTCCTGATTTAATACCATCAATTTTTACAATAATATTCTCAAGATCAGATGAATAATAATTTGCTCCATTTACAAATATTATGTCCTTCGCTCTTCCTGTAACTATCAATTCATCGTTGTGTAAAAATCCTAAATCTCCTGTATTTAACCATCCGTTCTCATCAATGACTTCTTTTGTTTTTTCGCTATCATTAATAAAACCTTCTGTAACATTTTTTCCTTTGATGCAAATATATCCAACAATGTCTTCTGGCAATGCGGCTCCATATTCGTCTCTTATTTCTATCTCACAGTGCTTTACAGCTTTTCCTTCAATAACACATTTTAAAGACAGAGGACCATCCTCTAACACTACATTTTCTCCATTGCCTAAATGTCTTCTGTCTACCTGAACATATCTAAGTTCATCATCCACATTAGGAAATGCCACCGCTAAACATGCTTCTGCTAATCCATATACGGTAAACATTGCATTTTTTCTTAATCCAAAGATAGACATTTCTTCCAAGAACTCGTTGCATGTATCTACAGAAATAGGCTCTGCCCCATTAAAGATAACTCGTATGTTACTTAAATCAAGTGTATACCCTTCCTTATTACGTCTATATGCTTTTAAGTAGTATATATATCCAAAATTGGGGGAAGATAGAACGGTTGCCTTATACTCAGTTGCAATTCTAAGCCACATTAAAGGATTTAATACAAAGGAACGCGTTGGAATAATATAATGATTTATTCCCTTTGCAAAAGGTGATAAATGAAAACCAATTAAGCCCATATCATGACTCAGTGGCATCCAACTAAGGCTACTGTCTTTATCCGTAACTTCAGCCTTAGATAAAATCGCATCTATATTTGCAACAAGATTTCTATGCTTCAGCATTACTCCCTTTGGACTTCCGGTTGATCCAGAAGTAAACTGAATAAATGCTATATCTTTAGGGTTGCACTTCTTTATTTCTCCATCTCCTTTTGTAAGTTGCTCGAAATCCAAAAATGTGATATTTTTTTGCAGCTCACTATACACATCAGGGTTTCTGTTTGATATGCCCATGAACAGATCTTTTGTATTTGCCTCGAATAAAGCATATGCACTATTCAGGATTTTTCCTATTTTATACATTTTTTTCATGTATTCTTCTGAATTTACTGTAGCCAACGGCACAGGTATTATCCTGCCCAAGATGCATGCCCAAAACATTATAACAAACTTTTTATTGTCTTCTAATTGAAAAATAAGTTTATCGTTTTCCTTCAATCCTTTTTCATTTAACGCTCCAAGATATCCCCAAGCCTCCTGGTATACATCTTTATAAGAAACAAATTCTCTTTCCTTTTCTGTAGTTACAAAGTCAATTCCTTTATCTCCCGTATCCTTCCACTTTAAAATAACTTCTTGTAATGTTTGAAATTCCATTTTTATTTAATCCTCTTTCCTCTTAAATACCCGATAATCAATAACGCAACGATCCAAATTGAAATATAGAAATATGACTTAACATCATTTAATTTCAAAATGTTCAATATACTTTTTTGAGGTAGAATATCTCTAAAAGCACGCATGGCTATATTTTGATCTTTCATGTCGATAAGACATCCGCCCAAAATGGACGATACCAATATAACAAGGCTAGACACAAATTCAATTGTAATCTTGTCATCGAAAGAATAAAATATACAGTTTGAAAAGCTTGCTGCAAAAATACATATCACAAATTCTATTCCAACAATTACCCCCAAATTCCAAGTGAATATATTATGAAATAGCACGGAGCATATAACCGTCATCAGAACTACCGATGAAAAAACCTCTAGGAAATTAGCCAGTAATTGTGAAAAAATGTACTGTTTCCATGTTATGTTTCCACTGAACAGCCTGCATAAGATACCATTCTCCCGTTCCACAAAATGTGATCCCTGAAGCAGTTTTGAAATCATCAGTATAAAAACTATCAAAAATCCAGTTGTTTTTTGTAACGCACTAATGTAATGATTATTCGTACTCCTCAGACCTAATATGTATTCGATTTCTTCTACATAGGTATTAGTTCCTTTTCCCGTAACAAATAGCTCATTAGCGCCACCTGCTGTGACAGTTGCCACATATTCGGTATCCGCATTTTCATCTGCGCTAATTTCTTCACTGTCCAAGACAAGGCATTCAAACCTTCCTGTGCCACCAAGATTTTGAATCACATATTCCCTTTGCGAACTATCTTTTATATCAATTCCTACTCTGAACTTCAATATGTTCCCATCATTACTAAAAACAAATCCAAGCCATAACATTATAGGAATTCCAATTATCAGACTCCCTAAAATGAAATAGTTCCGAAAAAATTGCATAAAATTGATTTTTACCAATGTAATAACCTTCATTATCTCCGTGTCCTTCTAAATGTATTTATAGGGGTCAAATCTTTTGTAAACAGACGCTAATGCAATGATGCTAATACACATCATTCCAAAAATCAAAAACACTATCCCCCTTATCTTTCCTGTATATGTATATACGTTAATCACATCTAGAAGCCACTTAAGCGGTGACAAATACACTATGAATCTTGGTATATTAGCTATTCTTTCCAGCGAGTAGAACCCCCCCCCCAGCAATGCGAGAACTATTTGTATAACAGTAAATATTTCTTCTATTACAATCGTATTGGTGATAAAAATTGTAATCCATATCCCTAAAGCATTTGACAAAAATATCAGTATAGACAGTGCAAAAAAAGAAAATACAAAGTTGCTATAATAATTGCGAAATAAAATATATGAAACGAGATAATTTACAAATAAGGAGAATACACCAAACATTGTTTGAGAAAAAACATGAGAGATAATTATCCATTCTTTTTTTACAGGCATAAAAAACAGTCGTCTATTACCTTCAATATTTGCCAAATCCAAAAACGAAAAAGAACTGTTTACTCCGTATCCTACATACATAAAAAGCATAACTGGGAAAAAATAATAACTGACAGATTCTCCATAGCTTTGGAAATTTTCAGATAGTAAATAACTTATTACGGAAATTAATAAAATAGGAAGAATCATAAATTGAAAAATTATATTTTTATTTTTGCAGATTTTTATAAATTGAAAATATAGTAATTTCCCCATATGTACTCTCACTAGTCTCGAAGTTTTTTTCCTGTCAGATTCAAAAAAATTCTTTCCAAATTTTCATTTTCCTTGCGGATTTCTGTTATTTCAATATTATTTTCTATAAATAGCATCATGATACTTCTGAAAGTTGTTTCTTTTGTCCTGATTTCAATCTTAATATGGTCAGATACTTTCACATCAAATACTTCTTCCATTTCGCATAGCTTTTTAACAACAGCATCATCAAACTTTTTGCACTTAATTATGTATATATCCCTATTCCTCGAAAGAATTTCATTTATAAGACCCTTTTTAATAATTTTTCCATCATCAATTATTGCAACCTTATTACAAATGCCCTCTACTTCTTCCATATAGTGTGATGTATAAATAATTGTGGTTCCCATATCATTAAGTTTACGCAGAAGCTCCATTATTTTGTTTCTAGACTGCGGATCCACTCCAACTGTAGGTTCATCCAAAATTAAAATTTTCGGCTTGTGAATTATGGAACATGCTAAATTCAATCGCCTTTTCATTCCACCTGAGAAATGCCCTGGAATTTCATTCCTATGCTTCTCTAATCCAACTAAATTTAATACTTCCTCGCATCGACATCGCCTTTCACTCTTATTCCTTATATAGAATTGTGAAAAAAAATCTAAATTACCAAAGGCAGTAATATTTTCATATAATGCAATATTTTGTGGAACGACACCCAAAGCATTTTTATAATCATCCCAATTATCGTTTACTTTTTTCCCTTTGTACAAAATATCGCCCTTATCAGCTTTTAAAATCGTCGACATTATATTTATAGTAGTACTTTTTCCAGCCCCATTAGGTCCTAAAAAGCCATATATATCACCCTTCTCTATATCAAAGGAAAGCCCTTTTAACACCTTATGTTTCCCAAAGCTTTTTTCGACATTCCTAATTTCTAACAACTCCATAAATCCCCCAAGAATCTGACTGACTATGCATTTCATATTTTTTAATACAGTTATGAATATGAGATACAAACTCTCCCACATTCTCTTCAAAAAAGAAATGACTTCCTTTGAAGAATCTGACTTCTAATTCAAATTCATCCTGATATTTGTCCCAGTTTGAAAAATCAAACATATCATCATCACCTTCAAGCAAAACCAACGGGCATGGAATTTTTATGAAAGCATCATCCTGATATTTTTTCAGTAAATTTATATCCATTGAAATGATAGGCAAAAAATAATCCATGAAATCCTGATTTTCATACATCTCTTGAGCTATTCCACCTATTTTTTTCAATGTGTCCAACAACACAATCTTATCAGTTGATATCTTTTCAGGCAGTTGTTCTGATTCATCACAAGGGGCAGATGCACCCGAGCTAAAAAATACAACAGGACTCCTTTTAAGTTTTTCCTGAACAAGCTTTAAAATCTCATAGCCTAAAGTACTACCAAAACTATGTCCCCAAATAGCAAAAGGTTCCTTAAACCACTCCTTATGCTCTTCAAATATTTTCTCAGCAAGTTCTTGTATCGTGCCTGGCATTGGTTCCTTATACTTCTGCTCTCTCATTGGATACTGCACAACAGATACTTTTAATTCTTTTTCGAAATTTTTAACCCATCTAAAGTAATATGACGCCCCGCTGCCTGCATGTGGTAAAATAATCAACCTCATGATTTTCTCCTTATAAATTCAACTTCAATTTATCCGTCTCTCAAAAAACTTTTCTACAACTTACATCTGTCCCAAATCTCTTGATATCATTTTCATTAATTCCGTATCCTCATAAGCACTATCATTATCCTTTCACAAAATATTCTCACATGTTTCAAATATCATTATAAAATTTCGCTCCATTTCACCAACAGCCATTTTACTTAATTTATATGTAGCTTACCACACATTTCTCAGCACGTCAATAACTTTTCGTCATTTATAAGTTTTATTCTTATTGCAAAACCAAATTTTTCTTAGGATGGAATTTAATCTTTCCGAATTCAACATATTTTAAATATGGAATGCAGTATTACTAAATCTTCTATTACTTAATTTAGCAAATATTACCGCTTCTCCCGACATTCATTGATGAAAAAAAATACTATGAACAAAAACAAACATATGACTTTAGAAGACAGAACTTAACAAAGGTACATCTTTCAAGAAAATTGGCCTTATCCTTGATAAAGACTGTATCACCATTTCCCCAAAAATATGTAAGAATATCTGTACGGAAAGAATCGGTGCTATGAACAGAGTCTTCAACAACTGTCTTTTAAACTTCGATTGGTTATCAGATTGCATCATATGTCTATCTCAAATAAACATCCTTTTCAAACAGACCTTGATACCCCTGCGTTAAATGTATGGAAACTTATATCTCCTACATCCCCAAGTCCTTTTACTGCTCATCCCATGCATGAAAAAAATACCACAAATTAATATAATTCGCTCATTAAGTTGAATAACTTTATCTGTCTTTTAAGCATTCCCTGGCATACTCTTTGGTACTTTTTAAATTCAAAAACCAAAAAGCTTTGTTAATTGTAACTGTGTCAACATTTTTATTGAACAGCCCGGTTTCCTCATATGTTTTTTCAAAATTTTCTATTTATCTTTTCCTTCTCAATATCTTCGACATTTGCTCAACATATTCTTTTTTATTCTAACTGCATATATCTTTATGTGAAATTTTGAAATAGATTTTGTATTCATTCCAGTTTCGGCGCCAGTGTCAGCTACGCAAAAATCCAGTGTACTGACCTGTTGATATTTAACCAAATAATTCTGGTAATCACAGTTGTTCTGATGTATAATAAAAGAAACGGCGGTGATTCCTATGGCAAGACCAAAAAAGTACAGTATCCATCTTACGGAAAATGAATTAAAAAAGTTGAAATCTGTTATCCGTAAGAAAGAAACTTCAAAAACTATCCGCAGCAGATGCCAGATTATTCTCGATCTGGACGAAACGCACGGGAAAGCCTTAACCCATGAACAAAGTGCAAAATCCAATGGTGTCTGCATGGCAACTGTCACCAACACTGTGACAAAATATATGAGTGGCGGCATTGATGCTGTCACTGAATTTAAAAGGAGCATAAATTCAGATAATGCAAGGCGCAAGGTTGACGGACGCACAGAAGCCAGGCTGATTGAGCTTGCCTGCGGCCCCGTACCGGAGGGGCATTCGCGGTGGACAATCCGCCTGCTTGAGGAAGAATCCAAAGTAATCCTGGAAACCCCGGTAGGCAGGGAGGCAATCCGCAATACTTTAAAAAAAACAAACTTTGACCTCACAAAAACGAATACTGGTGCATCCCCGCAAAAGAAGACCCGGAGTTCATAGCCTGCATGGAGGATGTCCGCAATGGCACTGTCAGCATCTTTGCCTTTGTGGAAGCACTCGGAGGGGTCCACCATGTGAGTGTACGGGAACACCGCACAGCCGTTGACTGGGCGGAAGAAATCAAGTATCTGGTGGACACCATGTACCCTGATGCTGAGAAGATTGTCCTTGTGATGGATAATCTGAACACGCACAAACCGGCCTCCCTGTACAAACGGTATCCGCCGGAGGAAGCAAGGCGTATCACGAAAAAGTTGGAAATACACTATACACCAAAGCATGGGAGCTGGCTGGACATCGCTGAAATAGAGCTGAATGTAATGACCAGGCAATGCCTCAGCCGCCGCATCGCTGAAATAGGGCTATTACGCAGGGAACTATCCGCATGGGAAACGGAACGGAATACACTGGCAGCGAAGGTCAACTGGCATTTTAGAACCAGCGATGCCAGAACGAAGCTTAGCTCGTTGTATCCCACATTTACTACTGCCTCTTAACGAGGTGGTAGTATTGCTAAATATCAACAGGTCAGCGCACTAGTTAATTAGCTAAACATTCACAGAATAGATTTAAATAATTATTAGAGTAAAAGCTCTTATCTGAGCATATACCTATGCTTTATCATTAAAGTTATAAAAAGATATTTTTCGTATAGCTTGTATTTTTTTCTTCATTATTGCATTTGTTATTGCTTCCATTACATGTTTTCCGGATAATATTTGACCATACATATATGTATTTATTATTATATGCAATAAATAACTTTCAATTATTCTCATCCACTCACAACTATATTTAACTATAATTACTTTACAACACTTTTACTAGCCTTTTCATTTAATTTATGTCATTTTTCATTCCCCACCTCACAAAAAACCTCCCACCAAATCAGATTACAGACCACATCTTCCTTTGATACTTAGCCTTAATCCAATTCAGCAAAAGGTTTCCTTCACCCCCTCTTTCCTCTTCTCTATTTTCTTTTCCCTTTACCCTTACCTACAATATACCTCAATCGCCTCCCCAACAAACTCCGCCGTCCCTTTCCCAGCTGCCTTATCAATATTCTCCGTCATACTGCCACCCCCGGCATACATCTTTCCAAGCCCTCTTAAGACCTTCACAGAGCAATTATAAAAATGCTCCGTAATATACCCCCGCAGCCTTTCCACCTGCTCCTGCACTGCTTCATCCGCTGCCTTCTTATCCCTCATCTTTCCAAACTCCACAAAAATCTCCATAAGTTCCCTATTGATATTGGCAACGTCTTCTTTTGTCCAGTCTTTACTCTTTTCCTCAAACTCTTTATATTCCTCTGTCTGTCCATAGGATTCCTTTGCCTGTTTTGCATATTCATCCAGTTTTTTCGTATCAAATGCTGAAAAATCCAATTTCTTCACTCCTATCATTTTTATTCCACGGGCCAGGTCTATGAGGTTTTCCAAATGCTCCTTTTTTAACTGCAATAATGTAATCTGCTGCTCCAATGCCTTATTGCGGTCAAATTGGGGACTGTCCAAAATCCCTTTGATTTCTTTTAGCGGAAACTGTAATTCACGAAACAACAAAATATGCTGCAATCTCTCCAAGGCAGTATCGTCATACAGCCTATAGCCTGATTCCGTAACCTTAGCGGGATGTAAAAGCCCAATGGAATCATAATAGTGCAGAGTGCGTATACTCACTCCCGTTAACTTGCTTACTTCTTTTACTGTTTTCATGACATTTCCCTCCCGTGTAAAATCAGCATAAGACATAACCTAACGTTAGAGTCAAGAATTATTTTTTAAATATTCAACCATAAAAATTAAACCCCATGAAAATAAAACCCATAAATATCAAACAAATAACCATTCAGCCCTCCACTTTCCAAACGGGCAATTTAGCAGAACATAATTTTATAAAGCTTCTCACTTATAATTTACGTTTATCTATAACAACCTTCGATACACAGTGGGAACTGGCAGAACATGGGATAGTCTTCGAGGCCTTGGCAAAGTCGCCGGCACTTATGCACCGTATTTTGGTGCATTAGTACCGCTGCGTCTTTGCCAAGGCCTCGAAGACTATCCCATGTTCTGCCAGTTCCCACGTCCTCATCCCCAAAAACCATAGTCCAAACTACTACTATTACCCTTCAAAAAACTTTAGACTGAATTCTCATCAAAACAAGTTTATTTCGGTATAACCAGCACCACCTTAAACCCACCATATTCGCTATGGTCTATAAAAACCTTTCCACCATGCCCGTCTATAATCTGCTTCACAATAAGCAGCCCTAAACCATGGCGCTGCTCGGTAGTATTGGTATCACAGACCATATAATGAGGCGTATTATTTAACCTGTCTATCTGTTCATCAGAAGCTCCTATACCACTGTCCTCAATACAAATCCTGCAATTATTATTATCAGCTTCAACGGACACATAAATCCCGCATCCCTTTTCATTATGGTTTATGCTGTTCTGAATAAGATTTGAAATTGCCCGTTTCAACAGCTCTCTATCCACGGTAATATAGCAGGCAGGTATGGAATCAGCGGTCTTCCATTCAATGGGATATCTGTCGTCAATATCCATGTTCATAAAATCCACAACAACCTGCCGGACAATGGAAATTGCATTTTCCTGTTTCAGCGTTAGCGGCTGCATATCATATTCCAGTTTAGAAGCAAGATTCAGGTCGTTAATCAGGTCTTTCATTCGCTTGCTTTGCTTTACAATGGCAGCGGCTTTTTTGCGCTGGTCTTCGGACAGATTTCGGGAGCCTTCCAACTGCCCGGCGTAGCCCATAACCATTGCTAACGGCGTTCTGACATCATGGGAAACACCCGCTATCCAGTTTGCCCTTGCGGTTTCCTTTTTTCGCAGCTCCCATGTCTGCTTTTGTAAAATATCAGATGTTTTATTGATGTTTTCCGCTAATTCAGAAAGCACGCCTTTTTCTTTCAGGCAGACAGGACCGCCCCTTGACAAATCCTGTATTCCATTGATTATTGGTTCAATGGAACGCAACAATTTTGAGTTGGCAACGGCATATATGAGGAAAATCAAGGCAATATTGACAGCCAGAAGCATCAGTGTGTTCTTAGGTAAATTGGCAATAAAGTCATAGTCCCAGCTTGCCCTTGTATGCTTCCAAAAGCTGTTTCTTGGATAGCCTAATACTAACAATCCATTTGGAGCTTCTCCCGTAAAAGCTGGATAGCCGTCCACATAGCCGCGGGTTAGTTTTGCTATATCGGACAATGTATATCGCATAGGGATATTGGCAGGTAAATTATCCGTCTGCCATACAACCTGTTTCGTATCATTATCAATAAGAACAGCCCAGGCATTTTGTTCTTTTAATTTAGCCGCTATATCTTCAGGCAGGAGAAAGCCTTTATCTGTTGACTGCAATGCCGCTGCCGTTTTTTCTGCCATATCCCACGGGGAAAATTCCGGCGTATTTCTTACAAATGCAATGGCGTAAAAAGCAACATTCAAAATAACAAGAAGTATGATACTTAACAGCATGATTCCCACAAAGCGGCGTATTAGTTTTGGAATACTTTTCATACTAATTCCCCTTTACTATTAACTTATAGCCTAATCCCTTGACTGTAACCAGCGAAACAGGCTGCGAGGGATTTAATTCTATTTTTTCCCTGATACGGCGTATATGCGCCATTAAGGAATTTTCATATCCAAAGGGATTATTGCCCCAGGCTGCTTCACACAATGCGTCAATCGTTACAATACGCCCTGCATTGCGATACAGGGCAGACAGCAAATCATATTCTTTTGCCGTTAAGGGAATATGCTCGTCATTTTTTATAACCTCCGCGCATGAAAAATCAATCTGACTATCTTGTAACTGTACAAGAGGGTCTTCGTCCTTGTAGCTTCTCCGTAAAATTGCCATGACACGGAACAAAAGCTCTTTTGGCAAAAAAGGCTTTATCATATAATCATCAGCCCCTAACCTAAATCCTTTGAATTTGTCATTATCTTCACCACAAGCAGTAAGAAACAAAACAGGGTAGTCGCCGCTTACTTTCCTTAACTGTTCCATTAATTCAAAGCCGTTACCATCTGGAAGCATTACATCAAGTATTGCTAATTCCGGACAGAATTTTTCTGCTTCCTCTATGGCCTCTTTTACACTTTTTGCAGTTTTGACATTTTGAAATCCGTCTTCAATCAGAATAGACAAAACCATATCTAAAAGCTCCTGCTCATCATCAACCAGCAGTATACGTTTATTCAATAAATAATCGTCGCTCATAATACGTTCTCCTTTCACAGCTGCAACATACCCTCCAGACTTCTATCTCGATGATTTTCTTATTAAACACTGCTTAATGTGTGTCTTTATTTTCTGCCCCTCTATTTCTTGTGTCTCTATTTCTTATGCTCTATTTCTTATGTCTCTATTTCTTATGTCTCTATTTCTTATGTCTCTATTTCTTATGCTTCTATTTCTTATGACTCTATTTACTATACTCCTATATATTGCTCCTGCAATTTAACAGCAACCTGCGGCATACTCTTTCATACAAGCATAATTCGTGCTTTCCCCATTATTTTATCATATCCTCGTTCATTTTTTTCAGGCTATCTGAAAATGTAAGGTAGATGTAAGGTAAAGAGAATGTTAGCACAAGGTTACGCTGGTATTATTTAAACAGACAATTACCAAACACCCTGCTGACACAATTCCACTCTATAGAATAGACAATATTGCAAGCAGGATATTTTTCCGGCTATCGCTACTTAATAGACGCCGTATTTTGCTTTGGCACCTTATGTACCACTGCGAACCGCATATGGCAAAAACGTACCCTGCCATGATTTGTCTATCCTGCAGTGTAAAATTGCGGGTACCGGGTGCCTGGTAATTATCTGTATCATTTAAACAATTAAAGGAGATGTTTATATGAACAACATAATTGCAACAGAGCAGTTGACGAAAAAGTACAAATCTTTTGTTGCTGTGGATGGCGTTTCACTGCATATTCCAAAAGGCAGCATTTATGGATTTCTTGGTCCGAACGGTGCAGGAAAATCCACTACTATGAAAATGCTTTTAGGATTGACAGCACCCACAAAAGGCAGCTTCACAATCCAGGGAAAGCAATTTCCAAATGACCGCCTTTCTATTTTGAAAGAGGCTGGTTCCTTTATCGAATCACCCTCTTTTTATCCAAATCTCACAGGCGAAGAAAACCTTGACATTATTCGCCGTATTTTGGGGCTTCCTCAAAATGCCGTCGCAGACGCATTGGAGCTTGTGGGGCTTTCGGAATTTGGCGGGCGTCTTGCCAAAAAATACTCACTGGGTATGAAGCAACGGTTAGGACTTGCCGGAGCAATGCTTGGCAGGCCGCCTATCTTGATTTTGGATGAGCCTACAAACGGACTTGACCCGTCTGGCATACATGAAATCCGAAATTTGATTAAATCACTGCCCGGTCTTTATGATTGTACGATTCTTATTTCTTCCCATATGCTGGCTGAAATTGAGCTGATGGCAGACCACATAGGAATACTCAATCATGGCCGGCTGCTGTTTGAAGGCAGTCTGGATGAATTACGTCAGAATGCATTACAGTCTGGATTTGCCGGGGATAATCTGGAAGATATGTTCCTGTCTATGGTTGACAAAGACAATGCAGTCAGAAAGCAGAGGGCAAAACTATGAGGACATTTGCAATCGAGCTTAAGAAAGAAAAACGTACAGGTGTTATTCCGTTAATGCTTGCAGTTGGCATTTTGGGGGCAGCATATGCCCTTGTCTTTTTTCTTGTGCAAAAAGACGCCCTTTTAGCTCTTCCATTAGCTCCCATGGACGTGCTGCTTACGCAGTTGTATGGCATGCTTATGATTCTGAATATGTTCGGTATCATAGTCGCCGCCTGTATGATTTACAATATGGAATTTATGGGAAATGCCGTTAAAAAAATGTATATGCTTCCTATGAGCATTCCCGTCATGTACTTTTGCAAATTTCTGGTTTTAACCATCATGCTCTTCATTGCAATAGGTTTTCAAAACCTGGCACTTATAAAGATTGGCCTGACGGATTTACCACAAGGCACATTTGAGCCTGGGAAACTGCTATCCTTTGCCGGATATTCCTTTATAACATCAATGCCCGTATTATCTTTTATGATTTTTGTATCTTCCCGTTTTCCCAATATGTGGGTGCCTCTTGGTATGGGGGTTGCGGGATTTTTAAGTGGTATGGCATTGGCTGCGCCAAATAGTACATGGCTTTGCCTGCACCCTTTTGTGGTTATGCTAAAGCCCGCTGTTGCAATGAGCGCACAGCCGGATATGACAGTTGTTATTTTCTCACTGGTTGAAACAGCCATTTTCCTTTTTTCCGGATTATGGTCTGCTAAAAATCTGCGTTACGAATAAGGAGGTGTTCATCATGAACTTTTTAGAGTTACTCAAAATTGAATTTATGAAAGTAAAACGAGGTAAAATAATACCTCTGATTTTCATAGCCCCGCTGTTAGTGGTGGCTTCCGGGGTGGCAAACCTGCAAAGGTATTTTTCGCCGGAATATACAAACGCATGGGCGGCAATGTTCATTCAGAGCGCATTGGTTTACGCTTATTACCTGCTTCCCTTCAGCATGATTGTTGTTTGTGTAATGATTTCAGGACGGGAAACGGGAAACAACGGAATTTTGAAAATGTTAGCACTGCCTGTCAGCCGCTATGCCCTTTCAGCCGCAAAATTTTGCGTATTGTTATTTTACCTGCTTGCGGAAATGGTTGTATTTCTTCTTGTCTTTGTGGTAACCGGATTGATTGCAGTCAATAATACAGGAATTACCGAAGCACTGCCAATTATGTATTTATTGAAGTGGTGCGCCGGCTTATTCCTTACCATGCTTCCCGGTACGGCCACCATGTGGGCGATTACGGTACTGTTTGAAAAACCATTGCTATCCGTGGGTTTCAATCTGCTTCTTGTCATCCCCGGCGTATTAGTGGCAAATACACCCCTTTGGATTATTTACCCTTATTGCTATAGCGGTTATCTGGTTTCCTGCTCTCTGCATGACTTTACAGCAGGGGGCGTTAGCCACGGTTTTAAACTGTTTCCGTTTTTGCTATGTGCAATTCTGATTTTTGTATTGGTACTTACAGTTTCAGTAATACGTTTTGGAAAAAAAGAAATGAGGTAGGCTATGGAAAATAGAAGAAAAAAGAACTTAAGTATAGCAGCGTTGATGATTAGCATTTTGCCGTTGGCAACAATGGTTCCGGTTTTATTTCATATGACTTTGACAGACAGTGTACGCTCTGCCTGGGCGGGAGTGAATATCTTCTCTGTTTTATTGGGGTTGATACTTTCTGTCATTTGCGTTAAAAACCGTGACAGCCGAAACATCGTAAGTATTATTGCAACTGTTATAAACAGCTTCTGGCTAGTGCTTATGTGCGGTATTATTGTTCTTGCAATTTTAATTAATTTTTTATAATAATTTCCGGCAATACTGTAATAGAAATTATCAAACAGACATTCGCTGTAATTGGCTCCTTATTGGGAAAGAGGAGGAAATCAGCAAGCTGCTTTCCTCCTCAAAAATGCTATCGTTATTGTTACCCTACACTAACCTTATCAGTTATCATATACCCCTTTCAACGTAACCTCCTCCAAAACATGTCCCTCCATCTCATGAAACAGCTCATTCAGCAAAAATCCCTTTTCCAGCTTCAACATCCCATCCAATGCAAACACATGAAGCTCATATACATGAGGCCTGTCCGGCGGCGTCATTCCTCCGTAATAACAGCAAAGCTCCGCAGACTGCTCTCCTCCCTGTATGCTGGTCCAGCTATTTGTACCCTGTACGAAATCCTTTGCCTCCTGGCTTTCGTTATCCTTTATCTCGAACCTTGTAATATTTGCAGCCAGCCAGTGTATCCATGCAAAGCCGCCTGTTACGGGATAAGCATCCTTATCCTCTAGTACAATGGCAAGGGACACTGTTCCTTTTGGAGCATTTTCCACTTTAAAAGGCAGAGAAAATGTGGGTATGTTGCTTTCATTAAACTGAGTTCCCCGTCCTCCATATTGCGGCTGAATCCTGCCGTTGATAATACCTTTGCTTGTTACTTTCATTTCTATATCCTCCAATGTGTTTTTATGGAGACATTATAAACAGCAGCTTTCCGGTAGTAAATTACCCACTTTTTTGTGGGTGTCGCTTAGCGAGGTATTTTCGAGCTTAGCACTGCTGCGTTTTTATTGGAGCGGGAGCGTGGCGACGCAGAAACATTCTCTAGGGGAAGTCCGTTCCGGTGCCTGTAGGGAAAAGCGCTGGCTGAACTGCTACAGCCCCACACCTTTTTCAATTAAAATATGCTCAAGACCATTGGCTTTCAAATAGTCAATCCCTATACGCTGCATGATTTTAAGGGCTTCCAAAATCTGCAACCCTCTATCCGCAGTCAGGGAATATTCCACATGAAGGGGATAGCCTTCAAAGCTCCTTTTTTCCACAAACCCGTATTCCATTAGCTCCTTCAACTGTTCCAAAAGCATTTTCTGAGTAATACCGTCTATATCCTTCTCCAGCTTGGCTAAAGTAGTTGCGCCTAACCGCAGCCGCCACAAAATAATCGATTTCCATTTTCCCTTAATCATGTCATGCACCAGCTCTAACGGGCAGGTATATTCTTCCCTTACTTTCAATGAAATCACTTCCTTTGCATATCTATTGTATCTTTCCTGCTTAACCTTTTATACACAGTTGCCCCTAATAATAACATATCCTATCTTCTCGCAACAAGCATCCGATGCGATATAATTTGCATCCATATAAAGCATAGGAACATATACCGCACCCATTGCAAGTTTTGCATTTATATCATCATGGGATCTTTGTCATCAAAACCTTAAAAATTATGACTTCTTAATTACAAGGTTTTCTTATAATTGGCAAGACTGTCTGCCTTGTATGAATTCATTTCAGTAAAACAAGCAAGGAAATCCTAATGCAATGTTACCTGCCGAAGCATGGGATAGTGCAGGCATGACATTGACGTTTGGATTCATTCCGCTTTTGATTGCAAATGTTTTAAGCTTTGTATTCATAAAAGCAAAGCAGAAGTTTGTAAGATTTCTATTTTTTGTTCCGAGCGTGATATGTTTTATTATTGTGGTAAGCTATTGGACAACATCATTAGTATAGGAGTGGAAATTCAAATTTATAAAATAGGCGGCTAAAAGATTTTCGCCTGCTTGATGATTAAAAACAACAGAAAACTAATAAAAATAAGAAAGGCAGGTGTCTCCAATGTTCATAAAAGAATCCTGTATTATGGAAATCTATACAAAAAGCACAGAAAGCTTCAGCGTCGGCAGGGTCTTTTGCCAAAATGAGGATTGCGTAGTCTTTGAAGACATTGATGTACAGGGAAAAACAGCCGGTTATGGTGTCATGAAAAAAAGCCTTATTACCCAATTACAATATGATACGGAATACCTTGACAAAATCAGCAAATATATGGAATTTGCCCAAAAGCATTCCTATTCCAATTGGTTCTCCTTAAAACATATTTCTTTGAACACAGAGGAATCCCTAATTTCACAAGCCTTACAATATGCCAAAGCCCATCATATAATAGTCACAGTGGAAGCGGCAGACATGGAGGAACCGGAAGCTGGTTACATAGAAGAAATAATCCACAAAAGCAATCGTGAATATATATCGCTCACCTGTATTGATGTGTCAAATGCTCAGTTATCAGAAAAAATCACGATAACAATTGAGGACATTGAATTTATAGAATTTGAAAGCATTGATAATTTGCTATTGCAGTATGCCCTGGGCAAATAACCGGCCAGACGGCAGTTTCTCCACAGGAATCGCAATAAGTTTTAATTGATTGGAATTGAGACCATGGGCAGATTTTTCTTTCATAGTCATTTTTCCTCTTTCTCTTCTTTTTTTGCAGAGCACAAATATTTTATATATCCTATTATCACAACAATATAACACGCACCAAAAAGTATATTGATAAATAAATTCTCTTCCATATAATTTAAAGTATAATGCAGGGCAATGGGAATCAAAATATTTCCTCTCTTATATGCAAGAAAACACGTAAATAAATGAAAAAGAAAGGTATAAATCAATTGCGGGAATGCCTGTACAATATATGTAAGCGACACATTATGATGTACATACATCTGAAAGGGCAGATGCATAAGCGAAAAAACACTGCTCCTATTATAAATACAGCTGTCCTTCCAGCCTTCAATCCAAACAAACAATTTTGTATAAAGCCCCTGAAAATAATTTCCTCTACGGCACCAATATAAAACAGAAAATAAAGAGATATCTTTAACAGTTCAAAAGCCGTATCTTTTCCACTAAAAACACTGATTAAAAAAACCACGGCAACAATACATATGGAAATTATGCAATCTACTTTCAGCTTCTTTCCGCCAAAACCAATCAATTGAAAGGCTTCTTTTCTATTGACAAGAAATGCAATCAATATAAGCAGAGCAAAAAGTAAAAGATATATAAGTTGAAAAGGCTGCTGCTTCTCTTTCTTCCACTGCCGGCAGAAACAAAACGCTAATTTTTACAGTTTGAACTTAGTCATCTCCTGCTCCATCTCCACAGAAACCATTGACAAATCATCTACACGCTTTGCCACGCTCCGAATACCATTCAACTGCTCCTCTAAGGAATCGGCAACCTCTTCCGTAAGCTCTGCTGCATTGGCGGAAATATCACGTATTTTCTCGACAGCACCTACCACAGCCTGGTCGCATTGATACATTTCTTTTACAAGCGCCTCCATACTGTTAACAGATTCTTTCGTCTTTTCTGCCAGCTTCCCGAAATCAGCAAAGGTCTCCTGCACCTTATTTACAGCCTGTGTCTGTCCGTCCACGCCCGCGCGGATGGCTTCTATATTAGTCACCGTCTCTGAAATATCCCGGCACAACTCCACAATGATTTTCTCTATATCAGCAGTTGCGGCGGTGGAATCAGCCGCCAGATTTCCAATGGACTCCGCCACTACGGCAAAGCCTCTGCCATGCTCTCCCGCACGTGCCGCCTCAATGGAAGCATTTAGTGCAAGAAGTCCCGTCTGGGATGATATTTCATTGATGGTATTTAAAATTCCCGAAATTCTCTGGGACTGCTCTTCTAAGGTGACAATTTTTGCAAAGGATTCCGCCATTCCTTTTGCGGTAGCTTCATTTTGCTTTTTCAACTCCATGACGCTTTGCATTCCGTTTTCTCCTGAAAGAATGGTATTCTGGGCATCCGTCAGCAAAAGGCTGCTTTTTTCCTGCAGCTGGCCGAACTTCTCCTCTAACTCATTTTCCCGCATGACAACCTGATTGACTTCTTCCTTCTGTGCCTCTGTGCCATCTGATATTTCCCTGACGGCACGGCTGATGGAATCCACATCCTCCTCTATGCTTTTAAGCTGTCCGGAGCTGTGCACCACTTCCCCTGTCATGGCAGTGATTTTCGTCAGGATGGAGGATATCTTTCTAGTCATTTTATTAAAGCTTCTTGAAAGGGTGCCGATTTCATTGTTGCTGTCTTCTGCTGCCTGCACCGTAAAATCTCCCTCGGAAGCATTTCCTATTAATTCCGTTATAGATACGATTGGTCTTGTTAATTTCCTTGCCAGCATGGCAATTACCCAGATTGCAATCAGGATAATCAGTACCGCCAGCACTACGGCAATTTCCATAATCTGGTATACTGCCGCCATGGCTGAAGCTTCCTTATGAAGGGTGATAACGGACCATGAATCCGATTCTCCCTTAAGCGGAATGGACGCATAGCTTACAAAATAAGACTTTCCATCATTTTTCATCTTGCGGCTTCCGGTTTTTCCTGCCATAACATCGGAAATAATTTTTTGATAATCCTCCGATATGGTTATTTTCTGTTCTTCTGTAACAATATTGCCGTCTGCATCTACCAAAGGCTGTCCGGCTTCGTCTTTGCTGGACACGGTTTTTGTCAGCAGCTTATAATTGTACAGCTCCTCTATCTGAATGCTGTCCGGATGGGCAACCACCACGCCCTCTCCGTCAATGACAAAGGAATATTCCCCATGCTCCACATCTGAAAATTCCTCTATAAGGCTTTGCAAGTAATCCAGTTTTAAATCCACTGCAAAAATACCCACCATCTCCGATTTTTGATACATGGGAAAAAATATGGAAGCACAAGGCATTCCGGTATTGACGGAATAGTATGACTTTGAAACAAAAGGCTTCTGCTCCTCCATAGTCTGAATGAACCACCAGCGTGTGGAACGGTCTGCCAGCTCACCGGAAGAACGTCCCGTCTGCATTCCATCCTTTCCCTGAATATAAAGCAACTCCAGATACGGGTTACGCTTTACGCAGTCTTCCAGTATGGGAGTCTGTGTCTCTGTTTCCATAGTGAGAATGCTGGGATTTACTGACAGCTCCTCCGTAACTCCATATGCACCGTCTAAAAAGGTGGCAATATCCCCCGCCACAAGCTGGGACTTGTCCTGACTCCTGCCATAAATTTCACTTTCGTAGGACTTCATGAAAATAGCTGCAATCACCCCCGTCAGGCATACTGCCAATGCGCATACAATTGCTATCATGGGAAATAACAGCTGCTTGAATATACTTGTTTTCTTCATGGTTTTCTCCTTATGTACCCTTTTGCCGCCGGTACGGTATCTGTTATTGGTATTTGCTTTTCATTTTACAGGAATTGAAAAGGTAAAGCAACCATATTAAAAGAGATATGTTGACTATTGTAACAATTCAGCCTGCGGGTTTTGAATGGAAGGACGAAAGAGCATGACAACATCCTTCCATCCAAAAGACCAATGATGAATTGTTACAAACCATCATATTAAAAACTTGTTTAATATTTACATCAAAATTACATCAAAAGACCTTCCGCCGAAATCATATAGAAATCCGCCGGAAGGCCCCTTGCTATAAATTAAAAACATATCTGCACTATAAAATTTTGTAATATACCGATATTCAAGCCAAAATTTTTATACTTAAAATCCTTTCCTCAATGAATATCCAGTTCCGGCGGCACATCTATCTCATCCGAAACGTATTTGCCGTTTTTCTTCCTCTGTCTGACGCATTCTGACAGGAGATATTCAATCTGCCCGTTCACGGAGCGGAAATCGTCTTCCGCCCAGGCTGCAATCGCATCATAGAGCTTTGGAGAAAGCCGAAGCGGCACCTGTTTTTTTGTATTATCTGCCATTTCCGGTTAGTACAGGCTTCCTGAATTTACAACCGGCTGTGCGTCGTGGTTTCCACAAAGTACAACCAGAAGATTTGATACCATTGCAGCCTTGCGTTCCTCATCCAGTGTTACCACCTCATTCTCGCTTAAGCGTTCCAGAGCCATTTCAACCATGCCCACGGCTCCGTCCACAATCATCTTTCTGGCGTCTATAATGGCTGATGCCTGTTGACGCTGCAACATGACAGCCGCAATCTCCGGCGCATATGCAAGGTAGGTGATGCGTGCCTCCACCACTTCAATGCCTGCTTCGTTTACCCGCTTTTGTATTTCATCACGGATTCTTTCCGCTACTGTATCGCTGGAGCCCCGAAGGCTTCCTTCGTCTGCAATGCCGTCCCCGGTAGTATCCACATTGGGCGCAACGTCATAGGGATAGATTCGCACGATGTTCCTCAATGCGCTGTCACATTGAAGGGACAAAAATTCCTTATAATTATCCACGTTGAATACAGCCTTGGCAGTATCAACAATCCGCCATGTAACCGCAATTCCGATTTCTACAGGATTTCCCAGACAGTCGTTGATTTTCTGACGGTTATTGTTTAATGTCATGATTTTTAAGGAAATCTTCCGGTTAGCAGCCTCTGCCGCTTCCGCCGCATTTGCCCCATTGCTGCCGCTTTTCACATCGCCGCTCTGGTTCAGTTTGGTCTTTGCTGCCGGATTCACCGCGGTACAAAACGGGTTTACAAAATAGAATCCCGGCTCCTTCAAAGTGCCCACATATTTTCCAAACAGGGTAAGTACTAATGCTTCCTGAGGTCTTAACACCTTAAGTCCCATCCAGAGCATCCATGCGGTACACATAACAACAAGGCAGATAATCACAAGCACCGGATTTCCAGTCTCTTCAGCTATCATGCCGCCTGTTATTGTTCCTACAATGACTGCTGCATATATAACAATGGAAAGCAGCAGAACCAGCATGCCATTTTTCCTGCCTTTAATAATTTTTTCATTCATATGTAATCCCTTCTTTCTTTTTGATATCATAATGATATCACTTTAATTTCTATTTTGCAAGAGCATTTTAAAATTTTTACAATGTTAAAATCTTCAATACTGTTGCCTGTTCTTCTTTTTTAAAGCCGCACCTTTCATAAAATTCTACGTTTTTCTTTTCTTCACTGATAACAAGTAAATACAAATAATCCTTATATTTCTCTTTTACAAGCTCCAACAATCTTCTGCCTATTCCACGTCTTTGATATTCCGGTCTTATAAGCAGATAATGAATATATGCTGTCAGCTCTCCATCATCCAAAACATCTGCTAATCCTATAAGCTTACTGCCGTCCCATGCACTGATAACCGTTCCTGCATTTTGGAATGCCCTTGTCATTCTTTCTGCATAACCGGCAGATATCCACCCCACTGATTTGTACAAATCACTTAATTCATCCGAAAGGAATTTCCTGTTTTCAGAATAAAATATCTCTGTCAGGGATAATCCCATGCAAAGAGATTCCTCCATATTTACATATGCCCCGTAATTTTGAATTTTTTCAAATCCAAAACGTGTATACAGCCTTACAGAAGCAGGAAGAAACTCCCCCGTTTCCAGTATGATATTTTCATATCCCTGTTCTCTTGCCCTGCTTATAAGCCTTTCCAGAATTGCTGCTGCCACTCCTTTTTTTCTAAAAGCTTCCCGAACAAATACCCTCTTCACTTCTATACTTTCTTCTGAATATTTCCGCAATGCTCCGCAGCCAACAGGCTGGTTTTCTTCATAAGCGATTATCACATAGTCCATTGTATCAAGGTGGTTAAAGCCTTTGTACTTTTCTCTCTTTTCCTCTCCGCCGATTGCTCCATTCAGATATTCATCCAGTTCATTGCTTAATAAAAGAAAATCTTTACAATCCCAGTCCGCTTCTTCATATCTTATATTCATTCTTTTATCCTCCTGTTGTTTTTTGTTGTTCCTATTATACCCTTGTGGTATTATATTAGTGAAATGAATTTATCTGATTTTAATTATTCACCTTTCTGATTATAGGAGATATATGGACACACAAACACTAAAAACCTTTCTTTTATTAGCCAAATTAAAAAACTTTACCCAGACTGCTGAGCAGCTGTTCGTGGCACAGTCCACAGTGACTAACCGGATTGCGGATTTGGAAGCAGAGCTTGGAAAGCCTTTGTTTACCAGAAGCAAGCGGAGTGTAGCCTTAACAGCAGAAGGGCACACCTTCCGCCGGTATGCCCAGAGAATCATTGATATTGAAAATGCCGCCCTGCAGGACATTCATTCTATAAAGCAATATGAAAGCTCCCTGCATGTGGGCACTACCAATACAATTTATGAATGCCACCTGCAGGGGCACATGGAAAAATGGATATCAGCCGCCCCTCAAAGCGCCCTGAAAATCACAATTGGACATTCTAACGAGCTGCTCCGGCTATTGCAGGATGGTGTTCTGGATGTGGCATATTGTTATATACCCTTATACAAGAAGGGCTGGCACTGTGAGATTTTTGCCGTTGATGAGTTGGTTCTTGTAACCATACCTGCTGATAACCTTTGGAAAAATGGCATGAAAAAGGAAGATTTGCCCCAAACCAGATATTTGTTTTGTAATTTTGCCCTACAGGAAGTGGGCAGCTTTATCCGGGAATTATTTCCGCCCCACTATCAGTTTCCATTTGAAATTGACAACAGCACCAAGCTGATTCCCTATTTACTCCACTCAGGCGGAGTCAGCTTTCTGCCTGAAAGCCTGGCGGCGCCTTATCTGGAGGCTGGCTCTCTTGTGAGGATTCCCCTGTTGGACTTTGAGACACCTAAAATATGCTGCTATAAGATTGAGAAAAAGAAATAAAGCAGCCGGGCTGCCGGAAACATGCCCTGATATAGTGATACCGGAATTAGACGGAGACAACATAATAAGCAAAAAAGATACTATGTTTGAAATAGTATCTTTCAGCTTATATCTCTAAAATTCCTTATTCTCCATAACCCTAACACTAATCAGATAGGAAATCCCTACCATAATCAAAAATGCTCCAATCACGCCTGCCGCCAATCCCACCGGCGGAAAAGCCTTCAGCCGGCGTACAAACTGTTCTATATCAATATCCAGTTTCTTTGCAATTTCCACCGCTCCAAAGCAGATTCCCCCTATTATGCCGGAAACACATAGCAAAACCAGCCTTCCCTTTTCAGCGCCAAATTTTAATTGTACCGGAATGAGAAAAGAAAGCAGATAACCGGATGTAAAAATACCGGAAACGGATGTAACACTCCCTTCAATCCAATTATAATTTTCTGTAGTCAGTCCTAAGTAAGCGCCAATCAACAAGACTGTAAGAAACCATACGCCAATGCTGACACCAAACCCAAATAAATACTTTTCCCTTACATATTCCTTCCTGCTGACAGGCAGGGTAAACAAAAAGGCATTTCCATTGTCAAACTCATCATAACTTATCGTGCTTACCACAAGTATGGAACAGAGAATCGTCAGATAATTGCTTACAAATACCGCACTGTTTGTCGACAAAAGCACACCTGCAAGAAAAAATGCAAGAAGCAGAAATTTCTTTTGCCCGGACATCAGTTTTAAATCCTTTACAAATAAACCTTTCATAATTCCATCCCCCTGATCATTATCATAATCAACTCGTCAATGCTTCCTTTTTCAATCACTATTCCCGGATAGTTATCCATATAAAACTGCTTTTGATTAGTTAGGCAGCTATAACCAAAAGCTTCCTTTTTAGCCTTCAGCACATACTGCTTATCAAGCTCTGCCAGTTGATTTTCCTTTACTTTTAAAACAGCATAATCACTGAGCAGTACATCTGTCTCTTCATGCAGAACTACATGACCGTCATGTATCATATATAAATCATCACAAAGCCCTTCCAAATCAGAGGAAATATGGGAGCTTATCAATATGGAGTTTTGTTCATCCTTTTCCATATATTCCCTTAACAGATGCAAAAGTTCATCTCTTGCCACCACATCAAGCCCGGCAGTAGGTTCATCCAGTATCAGCAATGCCGCGCCATGGGTAATAGCTGCAAGTGTTTTCAGCTTTGCCTTCATTCCGGTAGAAAATTCTTTCATCTTTTTGTCTACGGGCAGTCCAAAATGCTCACATTGCTCCAGAAAGTATGCCTTTTCAAAATTCTCATACAGATTTTCCATAACGGGAACAATATCCTTAATGGAAAGATAACCGCTGAATCCGGAATCCGATAAGACCACTCCCAGTTTTTCTTTATCCTTTTTGCTTAAGTCCTTCACATTTTTCCCAAATATCCGAATGGTTCCTCCATCTGCCGAGATCAGTCCCAGGGCAGCCTTAAAGGTAGTGCTCTTTCCCGCCCCGTTCTGTCCAATCAGGCCTGTAATACACCCCGGTCTGACTTCCAGTGAACAGTCTAAATGGAACCTGTCATAATTCTTTTGTAAGTTCTCAATTTTTAACATAACCTATTCCTCCAAAACAAGCTCAAATAATTCCCTTATTTCTTCCTCACTCAATCCGTATCTTCTGCCCTTTTGAACGGCCACTTCAAAATCGGCTTCCACTTCTTTTTTTTGTTCCTCTATCATCAGTTCTTTATTGGCAGCTGCTACATAAGTTCCCTTCCCGTGGACTGTCACGGTAAATCCCTCTTCCTCTAAATTGTCATATGCCTTCTTTACGGTAAGGGCGCTTATTTTCAAATCTCTGGATAAGGAACGGACAGAGGGAAGTATGTCGTTTTCCTGTAATTCGCCATTAATTATCATTGCTTTCATCTGGTCTATGATTTGCTCATAAATGGGAATCATAGATGAATTATTTAATATTATCTTCATACGTTTCTCCCTTCGCCTGTAAACAGTATATAACAGCATATAACTGTTGTCAACTGTTATATACTGTTTATTTTATATTTTTTATATATTTTTGAAGCCACTATAAATATATAAGCAGCAAACATACTGTCAAAAACAAATAATAGCATACCGCCTCTTA
Source organism: uncultured Lachnospiraceae bacterium (assembly GCA_910585715.1). GTDB lineage: Bacteria > Bacillota > Clostridia > Lachnospirales > Lachnospiraceae > RGIG3040. The sequence goes on along the minus strand of CAJUEX010000006.1, from coordinate 20,649 downwards.
ATAAAGAGGACGGCATGCCGCCAAAAAGACATCATGTATTCAAATGCTTTTCCTTTAAAGTTCTAATCCATAAAACTCAATTTTCCATCCATCCTCTTCTTTCACAAATATAAAGGACAAATAGCATAAAGTATCGCTGTGCTCGCTGTCCCGAAACTCCAGGGAAACCGGTTGCCGGCTTCCGGGCTTTTGCTCTTCCATATCATCCAGACCTTTCACGGACATATCGCTGATAATGCCTGTACCTTCATATGCAGTAACATCTCCTTCATAGGAACTTGTCAGGAAACTGCCAAGCTTCTCCACATCCCTACTGAAGTATGCTGTTGCAAACTCCCCTACAATTTTTTCCAGCTCCATGCTGTCGGCTCCCTTTCCAGAACCATCTGATTCACCCTCTGGGATTTGCCTGCCATCTGCAGGTTCAGAAACCGCAAACGTATCTGCTATAACAGAAAGCCTTTTTCCAAACCCTTCCTCCGCATCAACCGGAAAACAATAGAATATCCCCCACACATCATTTCCGGATTCTTTCAGAAGCACTATATATATCATTTCTCCTTCCTGCTTTTGCATCTCATAGTTTACTGTCCCATATCCATCCTCTGCCAGTTCTTTCTCCACCCGGCTGACTGATTTATTTGCAAAATATTCTACCCAGAGCTGCACCTGCTCATTTGCCGTTGCTGTCCATGTGTCAGAGCCGGACTGCTGCCATTCTCCATCCGGCAGATAAAGGGAATACCCGCCCCCTGTTGCAAGGGTGGCCTGCCGCTGCTCCGTTTCTCCTTCTACGGAAAATGTAAGAGTCCTTGTATTTTCTTCCTTTGTTTTCTCCCCGGTGTCCATGAGAACTCCCAGATTTACCAATTGTTGCTTTAAATCATTTGTAAATATTTCATCTCCCGGAAGACAATCATTTTCGAACAAACAGATTAGAAAAGAAAGTGCTTCCCCATCCTGTCTGAAAATCAAATATCTGCTGCCCGGATAGTCCGGCACCACCCATCCGTCTTCAGTAACGGTCATGCCTCCTGCCAAAAATATGCTTTGGGGTTTATCGGAGAAAAATTCATAATTCAGCCGGTATACCTGCAATACCATATTTTCAAAATCCTCATATGTGTAACATTGTGACAACGACTCGATTCTCCAGTTGCTATATTGATAATCCGCAAATTTTTCCTGTGCATTTAAATACTGCGCGGCAACCAGTTCCTTTGCTTTATTCAAAACCGGTTCCGGCACATCTATGTCGTCTGCCACACTTCCCTCTGCAAGTTGGTCCATTGTGTTTATAGAACATCCTACCATGGTTCCCATACTGATTGTCAAAAGAACAACAAATACTAATACAGGAAATCCGCCTTTCTTTTTGGGACCGGTCAGAATATTTCGAAAACGTTTTTTCATAATTTGTTTCCCTCCATAAAATTGTGTGGACAAAACAGCGGTTTTAACATATTTTCTGTGAACCATGGAAAACAGGGTTTCCGTATATGCTTTTCGGACCATATACTCTGTCCCCTGTATTACCTTTTCATCACAGGAAAGCTCCATATCCACACAGGCTTCTTTTTGCATAATCCATATAAGGGGATTAAACCAGTGCACTGCGTTAGCCACCATGAGCAGCAGCTTAAAATAAACATCATGCCGTTTCAGGTGAATCAATTCATGCTTAAGAATAAAGAACAGTTCTTCCCCGTTATACTGTTCCTTTGGAAGAACCAAAACGGGCTTTACAAAACCTATTATCATGGGACTGGCAGCTTTTGTATATTCCATCACAGGTATTTTATATTTTATCTGCAATTCTTCCAGCAGGCAGGACAGCTGCTGCAAAATATGGCTGTCTTCTAAAAAAGTTCCTTCTTTTACAATCCGTTTTTTATAGTGCCTGTAGGTAAGCATATGGAAACCTATAAAAAGCAGTCCCCCTCCAAACCAGATAAAAGCAGCAATGTCCAGCCACGTAACAGATTGGCTTCTTTTCTCAGACTGCGTCATGACAGGTTCGGTCATCTGCGCCGGCACTTCAACAATAATGCGCCGCTGAGCCACATGCTCCTGCAAAGGGATATCACTCCGTTTCTCTTCTCCCGGATATGTAACAGACTCTATTGCCTTTGTGCATATGTCCAAAAAAGACTGCATATTGCTCCCATCCAGAGGAATGCTTAACCGCAATGCCAGAAAAATCCAAACCCAATATTTCCATTTTGCCACATACCGCTTATTTAAAAAGGAATCAAATAAAATAAGTACAATGACAATAGGGCTCATGGATATGGAAAGCTCAAAAACAGAAAGAAATAAATTTGTGGTCATAATTTTTCCTCCTCTGAAAGCTCTTCTTCCATTTTATCCAGAAAGCCTCGCAGTTCCTGGATATCCGAGGCCTTGATTACCTTGTTTCCATATAAGGTGGCAACCAGATTCTGTATGGAATTATTGTACAGTTTTTCGAGAAAATTTTTGCTTTCCTTTGCTTTATAATCATTTTCTGAGATGAGAAAGGAATAAAGGTTGGTGCCGGTGGAACGGTCACAGATGACAAAGCCTTTATCAGAAAGTCTGGATAAGGATGTCATCAGGGTGGATAGCTGCCATTTTCTCTTTCCCTGCAATTCTTTTAAGATGTAATTTGAAGTAACCGGGTTTTGGCTGCTCCAGATTACCTGCATAATTTCCAGTTCTGCTTCTCCCAGTTTTTTTTGAACATTGCTCATTTTATCGTACCTCCTGTAATATGGTCCAGCTTATGGCGAGATTGGTTCATGCTGACTGGGCCTTTATTGTAGTTTTTTGTAAGTAAAATATTGAATTTTATTCGTTATGCATTTGTATAATTCATTATACGGTCGCATAACGACATTGTCAAGCGGGAAATATTATTTGGAGCTTTAAAAATACCAGTTCAGCTCTGTGCCGGAAAGCTGAGAGCTGAACTGGTATCTTTAAAATGATTTGGTAAGGGGTGCGGGAGGGGGTTTTGAAGGGAGGACGTGGGAACGGGCAGCATATGGAAAAAGCTTTGAGTGTTGTTTTATTTACTTCTCTGAAAGTCTTACTTCAAAATTCAAGTCTTGCAATAATTTCATATCCGTTTCTACTGTAATGCCTGCTGTGGTAAGCATGTCGCCGGAGATGGCTGCATTGGCGCCGCTTTGGAAGCACTTTTTTCCCTGGTCTCCCACGATTCCTCTTCCTCCGGCAAGGCGAATGAAGGCGTCCGGGATAAGGAAGCGATAAATGGCTATGATTCTGCAAAGTTCGTCATTGGGCAATACCCGGTTGTTTTCATATGGGGTGCCGGGAATGGGATTCAGCAGGTTCACCGGAATGGACTTTACTCCTAATTCTCTTATGGCAATTGCCATGTCAACGCGGTCTTCCATTGTTTCCCCAAGACCCATGATTCCACCGGAGCAGACGGACAGTCCGGCTCGTTGTGCCGCTTTTATGGTTTCTATTTTTTCTTCATAGGTATGGGTGGTGCACACTTGCGGGAAAAAGTTTTTGGAGGCTTCCAGATTGCAGTGGACCCGGGAAGCTCCTGCTTCCTTTATTTTTCTGAACTGCTCTTCGTTTAGCAGGCCAAAGGAAACACATATTTGAATATCAGTCTTTCTTTTTATTTCACGAATGCTTTCGCATACCTGCTCAATTTCCCCATCCGACAGGCGCTTTCCTGAAGTTACAATGGAGTAACGCAATACTCCCCGTTCCTCATTATGCTTTGCGTGCTTTAAGAGCTCTTCCGTGGATAATAAGGGGTAGGTCTCTTCACATGCGGTATGGTAGTGTGCACTTTGGGCGCAGTATTTACAGTCTTCGGAACATTTTCCGCATTTTCCGTTGATGATGGTGCACATATCAAAGGTATTGCCGCAAAATTCAGAGCGTATTTCGTTTGCTGTACGGGTTAATTCTTCCAGAGGTTCTTTTAGCAGGCTGATTGCTTCTTTTCGGGTGATTTTTGCTCCGGAATATATTTTTTCTTTCAGGTCTGATATAAGGCTCATTTTGGTTCTCTCCTTTGTAGTTTCTGTATTGGCTCTGACAAGTTTTTCTTTGATTAGTTAACCTTTTTGGACTTTTGGTTTACAGTTAATATGTTTATCTTATTCCTTTAGAGGAGAGATGTCAATTGTGTGATTTGCTTTGTTTAATTTTTCGGTGCAAGATTTGAAATAAGGTTTATCAAAAACATTCTCATTATGCCATTGTAAATACTCCTTTGAGGGTAATTGTGAAGCTTGTTCAGGTAATATCATAAGCCTTTTACCATGATATTTATAATAATCTTTTCCATTGCCATAATCTACATGCAACCTATGACTTACATCTATCTGATATTTCGTATCAATAGTTATATATCCGTTATCAAACAACGTATGAAAGTCCGATTTTAGCAATAATCCATTATTGACAGAATTCGGCCCCCTCTCTGCATATGGCCTAATATGAGCTGCCTCCAAAACAGGTAGTGTCTTTTAATAGCACATCTTCTTTGATAAGCCTCTATTACCGCCACCCTAAACGCACCTTGTCCTAATCTATGTTTGGTAATGCCTTCTGTATATCGCTCAATATGACTTTCTAATCTTCTATTTACAACATTTCTATTAATCCTTTCTTCTATCTGCTTATATAATTTCATTCCAATAGCTGTATCTATAGAGTATTGTTTTCCCTGAACGATTGAGCTTTTCCAGTCTTCTGGTACTGAAATCCAATCCTCATCTGCAAAATAAAATGGTTCTGCCAAAATAATACATCCAATTTGGGGATTATCCATAGGCATCCCATTTTTGTTTCTGTATTTAATTATTCTATTGTTAAATTCGTTTAATGAATGGATGCCATTTTTTATACCAAATGCCTGCCATGCTAAATGTATCGGTAAAAATGAAAAATGCACAAAATATCCGCCTCCTACGATATAATCATATGGAGCATGAAGTTTGAATAAAAAGATATCATTTTCTTTTAATACTTTAAAATTAGCATTTCCAGGTTTCCAAAAATTAACTTCTTCGCATTTTTCCTTTTTTACTATTTCAAACCAATCTTTATCCGTTATACCAATATACATACGCATAGAACTATCACCTTATTTTACCTTCTTCTCTATATTAGGCATAATATCTAACAATCTTTGATAACTGTCCACATCATGATATACAACATTATCCGTAGATATTTCATTAAACAACTTTTTTGCACATGAGATTTTTGCCTTTTCAATTGGTCTAAGCTGCAGGCTCTCTAAAGTACCTTTCGTTTCGGCAATGAAAAAAATATGTTTTACAGTTCCCACATAAAATGCAATTGCCCAATCAGGGCTATAATTCCCCACAGGCGTAGGTATTGCAAATCCCCTTGGCAGCTTGGCATATACGCACACTTCATCAGCACCTTCCAGTTCTTCTGCAAATTTGCGCTCTACACTTTTTTCTGCTAATCCATCTGTAATTACATAATCCTGTATATGCTTCTTTGCCCTAAATGCCTTATTAATATCAGCAGAACTTTTAGTATTAAAAATAGTACTGTCATACTTTTCCTCTAATTGGTCATATGATATATGCTCCACTATCATATCTGCCTTCTGCTCTTTTATCAGCCGGGTAACCTTTGTAATAAACTCCTCCGGATTATTTTCATACATTAAAAACTTATCGTGGCGAATGCCCTTTAATATAGTTGCAACTGTCTTTCTTGTAAGAATAGTTCCTTCTGTAATTTTGCCTATCAAATCATACCTTATCTGACTTGTTTGCAAATGCCTCAATACATTTGTACTGGACTTTGCTTCTTTAAATGAATCGCCGGATTTAATCGCTTCTATCGTCATAGATTCTTTTTGCTCTGATACGGAAGACGTGTACTGAAGCATAGATACATAAAGTTCATTATCTATGGCATTTATGGATTTCCTGATTAACTCCTGACTGTCAAATGATACGGTATAGGCATATTTATGGTTTATGTATTTCCATAATGTCTGAAATTCTTTTTTGTAAAAATTATCATTCAGGCTATTTTCTTTCACTTGTGTATTATTCTTATTTGCCAACATTTCATCCAATATCTTTTCATCAAATATGCTTTGTATCAGTTTATGGATTCCTTCTTCATATGCCCTTAACCGCTCTGGCAATGCTGCAAAACTATTATTTTCCAAGTCAATATGATACTGTTCGGTAATGTGGTCTTTTCCATCTAATGTCACATAATCATTTTTAATCAGATACTGATAAATCATTGTAGCCTGCTGTTCCGTAATCTTTTCAGTACAACCATTCACCTGAATGGTTTTATCTACAAAGTAATCCCTGGATGCCTGTCTTGGTCGCTCATACAAGGCGCCCTTAATCTGTTTTTGGAGATCTGTAACAAATTCTTTATAGCTTTCACTTGCAATAACAGTCAGCTTATTGACTTTATGAACCATAGCCCTTCCAAGGCTTTGCTCATCCATGCGGAATCCGTCCTGATTTACGCAAAGCCTTAAGCCTCGCCCTACTTCCTGGCGTTTCATAGTAGTACTGTCGCTATGCTTCAACGTACATATTTGAAATACATTTGGATTATCCCATCCTTCTCTCAATGCTGAATGCGAAAACAGAAATCTGACAGGTTCCTCCAGACTAAGCAAACGCTCCTTATTCTTTAGAATCAAATCATATGCAGAAATATCATCTGAAAAATCAGTCCCCCTCTTAATTGCACTATTTACAGCATGTCCTTTCTTGTCAATACTGAAGTATCCCATATGAGTGGCATATGCATCTATCCTTTTAAGATATCTTTGGTAAGGAGTGTCATTAACAGTAATATAGTCATTGACAACATCCTTATATTCCTGCTCAAATATCTTACCATATTCACCAAGCAGTTCTTCCCCATCTTCATCATATTGGCGATATTTAGCAACCTCATCAATAAAAAATAAGGATAGGGCTTTGATTCCTTTATTATATAATTCCTCTTCTTTTTCCAAATGAGACTTAATGGTTTCCCTGATTTGAATTCTTCTCATATCCTTTTCAGATATATCCCCCACTACATCCCCGGAATGAATTACTTCCCCATTCGTAAAGGTAACCGTTCCCGCAATGGGGTCAATTTCAGAAATACGATAGCCTTTATATTGCTCCATCTTCTTAGAGCGTTCATACAGATTGTCATCTACGCCCAATATTTTAGATTCCCTGTTAATAGATTTTTGATAGGCAATTTCAAATTCAATCCTGGCCCTTGGCGGATGCTTTGGCGATACAATTATCTCTTCTAAATACAGATACTTATCTGTACCACGAAAGTTTTTAACTTGAAATCCCTTAACTTCTATCTTTTTAACCAGTCTTTGGTTATATGCGTCTACAGCATCCAAAGCATATACAAGATTATGGTGCTCTTTATGGGTCGCTGAATAATTCAGGCAAAACAGAGGATTGAACTTCTTCAGTGCCTTTTGCGTGGCATCTCCTCCCATTTTCTGTGGTTCATCTAAAATAATGATAGGATTATTCGCCTTAATTACATCTATTGGCCTTCTGCTGCAAAACTCGTCTCTCTTATCATAAATAATACGCGCTTCTTTACTTTTTCCACCTTCCTTCATGGAAGTGTTAAAAGCCTGCATGTTAATAATCATGACATTAATTCCCGAATTGCTGGAAAAGGAATCCAATTGATTCAGATTATTGCTGTTATATACAAAATACCTGACCTTTTTACCATATTGTTCCATAAAATGATCCTGAGTTATTTCAAAGGACTTCTTTACTCCTTCTCTGACAGCAATAGATGGGACAACTACAATAAATTTTGTCCATCCATAATATTTATTTAGCTCGTACATAGTCTTAATATATACATAAGTCTTGCCAGTTCCTGTTTCCATTTCCACATCTAAAGAACATGCTCCAAGATTATCTACCAATGTATCAGAAATCATCAGATTATTTTCCTGTTGTACTTCCTTAATATTTGAAAGCAACATGTCAAAGCTAAGTTTAATGCCCTCATTTTTAAAACCCGAATCATCAAAATCATCGGTAAATTCCATAGTCTGTTGTTCTTCATTCATCATAAAAGATATCTGAGAGTGTTGTTTTACTTTCTTAATATTGCCAATATCCCTGCGATAACTTATTGGATTGGAATAAGGTTGTCCTTTAAATACCCGAACCACACTTGCTACTGCATCTGTTTGATATTGCTGTATCTTAAAGTTGAATTTCAATGTGTACATCTCCTATTTTTTCTCTGATTTTATGTCTTTGACATTTTGCACTAACTCATCAATAGTAGCACCTTCCTGTACATGTATTCTATTCTCATTATAAATCTCATACTGTTTATGGGCATATTTTTTTGCCTGCTCCGCTGATATGTACCCAGACCCTGAAAGAACCTCTCTTCCTGTCATATTCAAAAAAGCATTTAATTTTTCTTCCCAGTCTTTCATATACATGGGGATATGTCGTCTTGCCTGATCTTCTGCAAAATCAAGATACATAGTAACAACTCTATTAAGTTCCGACATCTCTTCTTCATTTAGGTAGTTCTTGGCTATATCAACATCTTTTTTACGAACCTTGGCTCCTTCAAACGTGGTTAAACCCATATTGTCCTTGGTTGCATCTACTCTCTGCATAATCAATTCTGCTGCAGTATGACCATGGACTCCATAATGGATTTTATTCTGAACTGTCTTGAAAAATAACTTTGCTTCTTCATCACTGCTGCTATAATCAATAGAAGTTTTATATATTTCACATATTTTTTGATAAAATCGCTTTTCAGAAGCCCGAATATCACGAATTCTTTCTAATAGTTCATCAAAATAATCCTCGCCAAACTGCTTTGGGTTCCTTAAACGCTCGTCATTCATTGCGAAGCCCTTTTTCGTGTATTCTTCTAATACTTCTGAAACCCAATTTCTAAAATGAGTGCCCACATTTGAGCGAACCCTATAACCAATTGCCAAAATCATGCGAAAATTGTAATATTTCTTATTTCTTTTTATCTTCCTTGTACCCTCAGTTTGAACTTGTAAGTATTGCTTACAAGTTGAATCCTCTTCTAATTCGCCATCCGCATATATTTTTTTAATATGTATAGTTATATTCTGCGGTGTTGTATTATATAACTCGGCAATGGATGCCTGATTCATCCAAACATCATTTTCCTGAAAAAAAACATCTATTTTGGTATCACCTTTCTCATTCTGATAAATCAACATATCTCCCAATTCAGAGGCTTCATACATTTTATTCATTATAACACCTTCCTTACCGTATCAGGACTATATGCCGCAAATATCTGTTCAAAGTTAGTTGCTACACTGTCATTTGCCATACAGCAATCTCTGAATACAGCATAATATGGCTTTTCCATTGCAACTGCCTTTACGGTTTCTTCAGTAATATCTTTATCAAAACATGCAATCAGAAAGCCATCAGCTACATTGAATACTTTCTTCCCGGCAATTTCTTTTTCTTCTATTTTACTGGATAACAGCACCCCTAAATCAAGCATTACTTGAAATAAAAGGTCTTCCGGGGTTCGGTCTTCTTTGATGTTGTCTATGGAATTAAATATTGATTGCTGTTCTAGCTCTTTGGGATTATAATAAATGTCTTTCATATTAGAACTATCTAATTTTAATACTCGAAATCCATTATCTACTTTAGAAGAAGCAAGTGTTACCCCTATACGTCTTATTCTTTCTTTTCCCAACTCGCATATTGTTTTATATCCAGAATTATATGCCACACTACTTTCTTCTGTTTTTTCAGGAGCTTGTATCATAATAAATTTTCTTTTTCCATTATCGGCTGCATTTAATTGCATAACAGATTGTGCTGTTGTCCCTGAACCTGAAAAAAAATCCATAACTATGCAATCTTTATCAAAAACGGACTGCAAAAGTTTTCCAATTAATCTACTTGGTTTTGAAAAATTAAATAAATATTGTTGTCCCAATATTTGGTGAAGCTCATCATTTGCATCCTCATTTGTTCCCCAGCCACCATTATTTAAATTAGTATCATACTCAAAATTCTTTAAAGATTTTCCATCACTGCCTACTCTAGTAAGTAAATCTTTTAACATTTTAATTCTTTCTTCGTTCACAATCCTGCGAATATAATTATCTTGTGTAATATAAATTAAACCTTTTTGGGAAAAATCATCTAATGTGGCTTGACTGTATATCCAATTGCTATCAATTGAAACATCATTTTGTAAGATACCATTTTCTACTACTGCATCATTTAGATAAATTAATTCCATATTTCCCGAACTTATTCTAGTGTTTGTTCTTATAGTATAATTTGATTCTTTATGCTTACTTGGTGTCCCTTTTCTTAGTATACGTACTCCTCTTGCATTAGTTGTTTTTATACATGGATATGTACTATCTTCAGTATTAATCTCACCTACCAACCCATGAAACTTTTTTACATCTTTAACATATACATATATGTATTCTTTCATGCTGATAAAATGTTTACTCAAAAAAGCACCTTTTTTTTTCTTTTCCCACACTAATTCTGTAATAAAATTAGCTTCGCCAAACACTTCATCACATAATTTACTTAAATTAGTTGCCTCATTATCATCTATACTGATAAAAATAACACCATCCTCGGATAATAAATTTCTTGCCAACTTAATTCTAGAATATAACATATTAAGCCAATCGGTATGGAATCGCCCATTACTCTCTGTATTATGAAACAAACGATTTCCTTCTTGATCAAACTGAGCACTCCTCTCCAGATATTCTAGCATGTCCTCTTGAAAATCATCATCATACACAAAATCATTTCCAGTATTATATGGCGGATCAATATATATCATTTTAATTTTCCCGAGATAAGTTTCTTGCAATAACTTCAACACATCCAAGTTATCACCTTCAATATACAAATTTTCTGTATTATCAAAATCAACACTTTCCTCCCTACACGGTCTAAGTGTTGCCGAAATAGGAGCATTAGCCAATAACATTGCTTTCTTCTTATCCGGCCACGTAAATTGATATCTCTCTTCTCTCCCCTCAACTACACTGCAAGATATTTCCTGTCTAAGCACATCAACATCAATAGCCCTTTCAACAATCGCATTTCCTTTTTCATCATAACCTGTTATCTTTTCTGTTAATGCATTAGGAAACAATTTTGTCAGTGCTGCATAATTCTCATCTGCAATATTCTTTGTATGCATATCTAATTTATCCATTCTGCTTCTCCCTCATCCTATTGGCTTTCTTCTTCCCATACATCATTACATAGTATTGACCATCCAATTCAGCTAATATTTCTCCAACAATCTTGTTTTCAATACTGGTTGCCATAAACTCTTTATTATCTTTTGTTGGAACCTTGTGTTTTGTAATTTCTAAAATATATGGCTCTATTTCATTAACAAAAGTCTGCATGACTGCTTCATTTCTACCTATGCCATTTTTATACATTCTAAAATGCCACGCATGAAATGAGGCCATTTTCTTCACTTCTGATAATGGATTATATATTGTCTCATATACATATTTTCGTTGCGAATTATTAAAGAAATCCATCTTTCCAATATACATATTCCATATGGTTATATCATAGTCGGATAAAAGCAAATAAAAATCAATTTTATCATCCAATGTCAAGTCATGCCGATATTTATTTAATTGCTTAAGTAATTTCAATGTTTCTGTATAGAACCCTTCTGTTACACTTCTCCGCTCTACAAAATATCCAACAATTGAAGTAACAGCTGTCAACAAAGAACTTCCAAAAATACCAAGACATACATTACACCAAAATTCTTCTCCCACTCCGTAATTCAATATTATTGCTATTACAATAGAAATCACTGAAAAACTTGCTGTTATGATGAAACTTTTTTTATAAATAGTCATCACATTCCCTCCAGCCTCTTCTGATACTCCTTCAACCTCTGAAACATCTCAAACTTTTTCTTTGATTGTATTTCTTTACGAGCTTTCTTTTCCAAATCTTCTATCTGCTTCCGCAGCTTAGCCGTTTCCTGTTCAATTGCAATCTGCTCATTTAAACTGTTGCCATCACATACTACAATTCCTGACACTTGCATAACCAAACCTTCCCATACCCCATCCAAATCAAGTCCGTTCAGGTTTATATTCACATTACCAGCTGGCATCCATTCAGAATGCAGCAATCTGGTCTGATAGACAGCTAGCTGTATTTCATCTGCATATTTTAACACAATTAACAACTTCTGCCCAAACAACTTTGATATAAGCACTATATTTTTCTCATTATATTCTTTTTTCTTTAATTCAACCTGCAAGACAAAAATTGATTTTACCTGCTGACCTTCTCTCATATTTACAGACATGGGAGAAAGCTCGTTAGTAATAATAATTCTGCTGATATCAGCATCAAAAATACTTTTTCTCCCACCACTAAGTTCCGCTGTAAACTTATTATAAATCAATTTTTTATGTACAGGCCTTCTTATCTCTGTTGGCTTTGGCAAATCAAGCACATTACCACCCCCATGCTTTATTTAATAACAAGAAAACTGATTAGTTCAAAATCATCTAATCCTCCTATAGTCTCAGACAAAAAGCTCATTTGCTTACCACTTAAGAAGCTCTCCATTTCATTTTCATCTTTTAATTCAATTATAGAGGCAATAGCAGTGCTTAAAAGTTCCGAATATTTTATCATCCTTTTTCCATTATCCGTTTCTTCACTAAATTCTGCACACAGTGCCTTGTCAGGTTCCTTTTTTCCCTTGCAAAGCAATCTGAAAGAATCCAACATTTCCTTGGGAGATAAATGGTCTATAACTACTTTCCCATTCTCCGACATATAAACCATATAGAATGGATGCAGTCTGTTCTGACTATTAATATTAACCTCATTTTTTATATTACGAAGAACATAAATTACTCCGGGAGGCAGCTCATCCATAGCTGCTACTATTGCATTCATGCCATGTGGCGCACATTCTATTTCCGGATGTATTTTCACATATTCCAGCAAATCTAATCTAAATTCATTTAATCCCAAATCCATAATAGAAATACCGGAAGACATTTCCTCAATATCCACAACTTCTTCCTGAAGCCGTTTTAACTGCTGCTTTCGATATTCCAGTTCTCCCTTTTCCTCAGGACTTAATATGTTGTCATCGCCAGTAGCCGTCATATCTACAATTTTCATTTTCGTCTCAACTCTGGCTTTTAAATTGATATATTCATCCAAAGTAATATCAGGCCAAAAATTAACCAGTTGAACACATTCATTTTTGCTGCCAATACGGTCTATACGTCCAAACCTTTGTATAATCCGTACCGGATTCCAATGTATGTCATAATTTATCAGATAATCACAGTCCTGCAGATTCTGACCTTCTGAAATACAATCTGTTGCAATCAGAATATCAATATCTGCCTGCTGATTTGGCAGCAGCAAATCCTTTCCCTTTGATATAGGAGAAAAGCAGGTAAGCACAGTATTCAAATCTGCCCGCAGACCTTTGATTGTCGTCTTCCCTTCCACTGCACCTGTCACAATAGCTGTGTTTAAATCAAATTTATTCTTTACATAAACGCTGACAGTATTGTATAGATAATTTGCTGTATCAGCAAAAGCTGTAAATATAATTATCTTTTTATTATCAACATTAATGGGATGTTCTATTTTATTATCAATAACCTGAAAGAGTTCCTGCAATTTACTGTCATGCTCCGGTGTAATATCAGCAATCATGCAGAGTAAAAGTTCCAATATTTCATTATCCTTTTCCAGCTCTCTTTTCCACGATGTATAATCCATATCTGCAAGGTCAATTTTAACCTTGCGGCCAATAGCAAATATATCATCATTCTGGTCATCTTCATCAAATTCCCTCGCATCGGATAAGTCATCTAATTCCAAACTGTTACTCCATAATCCCTTTTCAAAATTCTTAATCTCCTGAATAGTTTCACTGATTAGAATTCTAATTCTTTCCAACGTCAGACGAAAAGAATACACAGAACTTTCCATTCGCTTCATCAAGTTAATTGACATAAGCCTTTTGATGCCCAACTCACGTCCAGACTGTGTTAATCTTCCCTTATCTTTGCCAGAATCGTATTTTTCAATATATTTCTCCAGTTTGCTGGATAAAATATAATCCGTAGGAGTATAAATACATAGCTGCAATAGATTCAACTGCTCGAATATCTCATTATAACCGATTGCCGTATTCAAATCCGTAAGTCCGGGTCTTTTTGATATAGGCACATTCCTCTTTGGAAATGTACCAATATCAGAAGTATCATAATACTTTTGTATATGTTTTCTGGAACGCGCAATAGTTACACTATCCAATACTTCAAAAAAATCAAAATCCAACATACGGAGCAGCTTACCTGTAGTACGTTCTTCCGGCTCCAGCCTGCTCCACATATTGAATACTGTCTGTGCCTGTTTAAAAATATCCTCAATACTTTTTTTCGTATTGAGTTTTTCATCCAGTATCTGGCTTTCTCCTTTGTATGCAAGAGCAATCTGGTTCTTAAGATCAACAAATCTATTATTTACAGGCGTAGCCGACAACATCAACACCTTAGTCTTTACGCCTGGTCTTATAACCTTATTTAAAAGCTTTAAATATCGGTTTTCCTTTTCATCTTCCCCGGATATCTTTCCACCGTTACGAAAATTATGAGATTCATCAATTACCACAAAATCATAATTTTTCCAATTTAGCCTGTCCAAATTCAGTCCGTTAGAAGTGCCTTTCGTTCTGTTTAAATCCGTATGAAACAGAACATCATATCTCATCCTGTCAGCCGCTATTGGATTATTCACATAATTATCCTTATATGTATTCCAATTATTTGCCAATTTCTTCGGACAAAGTACTAAAACGGACTTATTTCTGTTTTCATAATATTTTATGACTGATAACGCTGTAAAAGTTTTACCAAGGCCTACGGAATCCGCAAGAATGCAGCCATTATATTTTTCCAGCTTATTGATAATTGCCAAAGCAGCATCCTTCTGGAAATGATATAACATTCCCCAAATTCTGCTCTCCTTAAATCCTGTAGCTTCATTGGGAAGAACATCTTCCGATACATCTTCCAAAAATTCATTAAAAATATTATATAAGGTCACAAAGTAAATATAATCTGGAGAATTTTCATTATATACAGTAGTAATACTTTCAATAACATCATCCGTAACTTCCTGTAACTTATTCTCATCATTCCATATCTGCTCAAACAGTGTCAAATATGCCCGACTCATTGGTGCATCTGACTTCTGAACCATGTAATAAGCATTATTTCCTCTCTCACAGCCTAAATCAACTGTAGTAAATCCATTGAGTGGCATATAACTTTTATCATCTACATTCATAAAGCCCATCATATTTTCATTAGTAACATTAGACTTAAAAACAGCCTTTTTCTTTATCCAGTCAGCACATTCTTTTGCAATTGATTTTTGGGTCATTTCATTGCGAAGTCTGATTTCAAACTCCGAACCGTACAGAGCATGCTCCCTCTGTTGCCTGGGTATGTAAAATTCTCTTTTCTCCTTCTTTGCTTTCTCCTTCACAAAGGTAGGTGATGTAAATATAAATCTTAATTCATCCAGGTTTTTTAACTGTTTTTTAAGTTCTGCAAATGCATATATGGAAAAGCATGCCGCTGCAATAGAAACCTTGCTATCTTTTTTTATTTCTTCAATCAAATCACCTTTTAAAGTCTTATTTACATTATCGATAAGCTCCATCCGCCCACCACTTCTTTCTGCAAGTAAATTATTACGCCTCATTCTTTTCTATTATATTAAATTATCGGCATAATAGCAATTATATCTTTATATTTCTGCATAATACGTCTAAATACTCCCAATAACACATAAAAACCCCAGAAAAATTTCCAGGGCCTTCCAACCTAATATTTATTATTATAAAATCACCTATTGTATTATCTCTTTCAAATATCTTATTTGCAACTTATGCATTTTACCCCCATACTTAAATCCTGCTTTTTTACTCAAATGTCAAATTTCCAAAAGTCTCTTACATGAGCCAGACCTATTTTCAAATCCCGCCAATAACATATAAAAACAGCCAAATAATGTACCCTAAGGCACCCGGAATAAACATCCGCATGAATCTTTGTGCAGGAGTTTCTTGTTCCCATTTTTCAGGATCATAAGGGCGGCGAAACCAGGGAACGCTCATTGACAGCACTGAAAACATAATCACCATGCCCCAAAAAATAACAGAGCCTAAAACAATTGTCAACATATCAACTCAATCCTCCTTTTTTGTATTTTATACTAATGCTATAAGATCCGATTTCTCATAACGGTTATGCCCCTGCAGGCTTTTCTTATACTTCCAGCATTTTATTGCCTCTTCCAGAGATTTTCCTTTATTATCTTCAAAAAAATCCCGAATGTAAGTATTGTATTCGAACTGCCTGTCAATTGTTGTCTTTCCTTTTTTCTTTTCCTCCAAAATCTGATAGTAGGCTGTAATCGCTTCCCCGTAAGTCTTTCCGGCATCGCTTTTCAGCCACTTTTGAAAGGCAACATAAAAGGAAAATCCCTTACCGATTTTCTCTTCAAAAAAGGCTCTGTGCTTTTGCGTACAGACAAAATCCGGTTCTATTGTTGTACTTTCATTAATAATTCCCACATCATACCCCGCTTTTGATTTCTTATTTTTAGCAGCCGGCAATACATCACCGGTATCCAGAAAGCAGGCAATTCTATCCGTAAGCTCTATTTTCCCGCCAGAGACAGGTAATCCGTTTTTCCTGCAAAAATCTGATAATTCCTCCTTTAAATAATAATAACTGCAAAATGTTTTTCCATCTAATCCCTTTTCCAGATTTGGTCTTTCACTTTTCATTTGTTTTACACTCCGTTGAAGTTGGCTTTTTCTTTTCATAGAAATTATATTATACAAAACCCGACAACGGTATGTCAGCTTTTAAAACAGAATCTGTTTTTCTAAAAATCCTTTATTCCCCTCTTGCCACCTTAGCCGGATACCACTTCTGAAACCACCCGGTGAAAATTCCCATAAAAACAGGCAGTATGGAATTTATAATGCCAACCAGACTGGAAATTTTCGTTCCCATAATAAAATACGTCCATATTGGTGTAAGCAGGTACAAAATTCCCCACGTGAAGGTCAGAATCCGGTTCGTCTTAAGAAAAAGCGGATTCTGCAGAGCGCTTTCCCCGCTATAGTCATTCATGGAATAATGAGCTGTTAAAGGTATTTTTCCGAAACAGGTCACTGTCCACATAATCCCGAAAGCCAGATATGATAAAGGAATCACTATGCGCTCCTGCGCACCTAAAAGGACTGCTATGGAAAATCCGGTTACCAAAGCTCCCGTTGCCAGATCATACACCGTCTTTTTATTTTTATAAAACAATATCGGAACCAATACACAGGCAGAAATGCTAAACAGACTGCCTATGAATCCATGAATGGCTACGGCTGCCCAAAGTACAATCCACGGCAGCAGCATAATAGTCATATTTGTTTCCTTTGGGGGAATATGTATGCCATGGCAGTTTTCCTGCCCTTCCATGCCGTCCTTGCCTGCCTGCCCGTTTCCTCCTGTCCCGCTTCCTCCAAAATAAGCATCCCATTTCAGCATGAGATTGAAATCTCCCTTTACCTTATACATGCCTTTCATTAAAGCTTCATCCCCCCGGATTTCTCCTGCAGCAATGGAACGCCACACAGAAATGGGGGTTTCTATCCTTGTTGTAGCGTTCCCGGAACCATCCGTAAAAACCCTGCTCCCCTCTTTTCCCAAAAGAATCTGATAGCATTCATCCAAGTCCGTATAGTACATTTCCAGCACCTGATCCCTGCCCGGATAAGCATCCTTTACATAGAGGGCTGCCATCTGCTTTGTAAAAATAAGGGCATCCGTCTGCTTTTCTCCGCTGTCTTTGTCAATACCCCAGTCGGCATCTGCCATGGCTTCAAAAACTTCCTTTGGATATAACAGCTTCTCCAATTCTGCTCTGGTAACCTTCTGAATACCACCGCTTACATATTCCTGCCCGGCCTTTCTCACATGTTCCAGATACTCTCCTGTCCTTCCTGCCAACTCAGGCACCCGGAAAAGCTCACCCTGTCCGCAAAAAAGGGTAGTATACCGGTCCCTGCCACACATATGATCAAACAGGCTGCAAACCCCGTCATAATTTCCCCGGGCTGTATAAAATCCGCATGTTGATATAACGACAGTTCGCTTTCCGCTCATATCATATCTGGCAGGATGGCTCCCGTTTCCCACTCCGTCCTCACGTTCCGCCATAAAAGGAAGCACCATGGGAAGCTGGCGGTCAATCAGATTTTTCAACCCTCCCGGTACAGTATAGTAGTAGAGAGGAAAGCTCCATATAGTCACGTCCGCCCAAAGAAGCTTTGTGATTACATCCTGCATATCATCCTGAATACAGCAATTTCCAGGTGTCTTATTCCAGCAGGAAAAGCATCCAAGACAGGGGTGTATATCCAGCCGATTCACATCTATTCTTTCTATCTCTGCCTTTTCCCCTTTATCAGCCTTCTCAAGTCCCGTTTCCATTCCCTGCAAAAATGCATTGGTCAACTGATAAGTATTGCTTTTATTCCCTTTAGGACTTCCGTTTATTACCAATATCTTCATCTTATCTCCTCCAGTCTTTTAATACAGCTTTCCGCCCAGTCCATATACATCTGCATATTCCTGCGCCCATAATCCACTGTCATCTGCCAGTAAAGGGTCTTCTCACGGTCTTCCACATAGCTTTCATAATTTTTAATATATTCCGGTACAGACTCCAGACTTTTCAAAAATTCTTCACATTGCTCCTTTAGCCCCTTAAAATACTTTATATTCTCTTCCCTGCTTTGCTCCCCCAAAAAGAAAACCTTCATTAATACAGGAGCCTTTGAATACACTCCGGTGTTATCATCTGACAGCCAGCGAAGCAGCTCTTCCTTTCCCTCTGCCGTTATGGAATAAACATTTTTATTGGGCTTTCCCTGTTGTATGACCATGCTCTTGCTGACCCAGCCCTGCTTTTCCAGGCCCTGCAGCTCCCGATAAATCTGACTGGTCTGGGCGCTCCAGAAAAAATTTAAAGAATCCCTGAATGCCTCCATAATCTCATATCCGGTTAAATCATGATAATTAATCAATCCTAAAATTCCGTGTTTTAACATTAGACAATTTCTCCTTTTATTTTCCTTATGTGATTTTTATCATATTCCAATTGTTGAATACTGTCAAGTTGGTATATGATGAAAAAAACGGGAAAAGGACTTACACTCCCTTTATCCGCTTTTCTTTTACCTATTCTGATTTTTTTCCTTGACACATTGGTAACTTGTTGCTATAATTTGTGCAACAAGTTACCAATGTGGAGGATGTCATGGAGATAAACGATTTAGTTACCCGTTTTTCCGGTACTACTGCAAATCAGGAAAAGGCAATTTTCAGCACGCTGTTTATTGCCGGGAATAAACTGCAGACCGTATTTGATAAATTTATTCCAAAAGTATCATTAAAACAGTTTATGCTGCTTTCAATCATCAGGCAGTCTGACGAGCCGCTGACCTTTACACAGTTAGGAAATTTACTGGGATGCTCCAGACAAAATATTAAAAAGCTGGCGGATGTGTTAATGAAAAAGGGATTTGTAACTTTGGAGCAAAGCCCTTATGATACGAGGGCTATGTGCATTTTGCCTACTGAAAAGGTAAATGAATTTTACCGAAATGATTTTTCAGAATATCAGGGAAAGCTTTCCTATTTATTTGAAGTTTATACGGATGACGAAATTGCGGTTTTGTTTCATCTTTTATCTAAATTGTATGCAGGCATAGATAATCTGGAAAAAAAAGCTGCAGCTGAGAACACCGGATACTGAATTTATGCTGATAAAATACAAAAAATGCAGCCAAAAAAATTCAGCAGAACCGAATTCGGCAAAAATGAAAAATACCTGACAAGGAGAAAGATTATGAGTAAGATACTGGTTTTATACAAATCAAAATACGGATATACAAAAACATATGCAGAGATGATAGCGGAGGAGCTGGCCTGCGATATCAGGGAGGGGTCAAGTATTTCTGCAGATATGTTGAAGGATTATGATACGATTATTTACGGAGGCGGCCTGTATGCCTTGGGCATTAACGGAATAAAGCTTATAAAAGATAATTTCCACAGTCTGGAGACAAAAAATATTATCGTATGGGCAACAGGCTCTAATCCGGGCAGGGCTTCCGACATGGAACAAGTGTGGACGCAGAATTTTTCTGAAAGTATGTTGGAAAAAATCCATACTTTCTATTTGAGAGGCGGATTTGATTATCAGAAATTATCAGCTGGCCACAAGCTTATGATGAGTTTGTTAAAGGTTAGACTCAAATCCATGAAAAACCGCAGTGAAGACGAGGAAGGACTTTTAAGGGCGTATGATACTCCGGAATATCATTGTGACAGGGGGAATATTGCCGGGCTTGTTGAGTTTGTGAGAGGGTTGGGGAAGCCAGAGGGTTTGTCAAGTAAAGTGTGTAAATTAATTTGATTTTTTTCGGCGGTCTTAA